>JABWCN010000051.1 GCA_013359135.1 Pseudobdellovibrionaceae bacterium
GTTTAAAAGTCCAAAAATGTTTATCGAAGGTTTAAAAAATGAAACTATTACACCCCAAGTCGTCGCAGTTTAAATGTCCTTAATTAAGGGGTTGACGGGGCTGCAGATAGATTTTCGATTGTAGTTGTTTGAGGGCCGCTAGCTATAGGCGCTTTAATACCTTCCTCCAAGCTGGCAAAGCTTGAATGAAGGGTGCAGCCCAAAAGGGATCCTAGACATAGACAAAGGAATGTATACTTCACCTACAATTTATCGGGTATTTATAAAAACACTTTAACCCGGAATGGCTAAATAAGCTGCGAATAAGCAGTGTTCTACTTTGATACACTCAATCTCCCGTCACTGGCTATTCAATTTCAGAACTCTATCTTTATAGTAGGTTTAGTAGGTAAAAATATGAAATTTCGTTGTTAAGAAAAAGTGTTTCTTAAGCTGACCTTCATATTACGTTCACCATTTTGCTTTGGACTGTTTTTTGCTGTGCTAGAAGTAGTGATTAAAAAAAAACTAAAAAACTTCTTTAATTTAACACTGTTCATTTCACTATCGGTTATATTACAGCTGTCAAAAAGTTTAACCGCGCATGCATCTACTCAGCTCAGTGCACATTGTATAGATTTCTATGTCAAGTCCAATGCCTCTCTATACTATGACAAGAGTACATTTATTGGTAACCAACTTGACAAGGACAAATTGAATCTATGGGCGGAAGCTCAACCACCTTATGTAATCGAAACGGCACGAATAGTTGCCAAAAATCTTAAACTCATTTCAATATCAGAATTTGAAAAACAGCTCAAAGCCAACTTTCAGATATATCTACAACAAGTCGGAAATCCATCGAAAATTGTCGTAGTCACAGACAATGGGAAAAGTAATAAGTGGGTTTCCGATTACCTTATGAGGGCTTTCCAAATAGTGGAACTCGCATAGTGAAACTCGAGAATCTGAATGCGTTTATGTTAAACGAAATTCAATCGGGAAATGATCCAAACAAAATTCATTGGGCGCTAGTTGATGATGCTACTTATAGTGGGATGCAGATTCAAAGCCACGCGGTAATGGTACACTACTGGGCAACTGAAAATTCATTTGAACCTATTGTTGATGTTGTAGTTCCCTATCACACGAATCGAGCCAAAAAATATTTGGAAGGTTACGCTAACCTCTATTCCATAAATCTTATGCCATCCGTAGACGAACTTGTTCCGCCTCAAAAGAAGCGTCTATTTTCAGGTTCCTTAATAATCTTCCAGCACAAAATTGCGGACTCTCAAAGTTTCGATCATAACATTCGCCGAGGATGGGTTTTTGCCCCCCTAGATGAAAATGGTCGAATGGCTGGCAATCCAAAAAAAATCAATTTCATTACCGAAAACCTGTCACCATACCCAGACTCGCTGTGAAACTTCTCTAAAAAGTAAAATCTCTACTACTGATGTTCACGTCGCTCTGTCTCACTCATCGAGGTAACGTAAAAATTTTATAGAGTTCGAATGCTTACCTAACCATTGAGCCAAGACGATTGCAAAGCCTTACAAATTTGTAGATGTGACATCTTCTTCCAATATTGATAGATCTGTCGGCAACAGTGCCTTCGACGGACAGCTCAGGGCTAATTTGATTTTCTTCCTTGAATTAAAATCAGGAGATTTTGATTAGAGTCTTTTGATGTTAAGAATGTCTCTGTTTGTTCGATTTCGAGTCCAGCACTTTGAAATGCTTTTTTAAATTCATTAAATGTGTGTAGATATAGAATGTCATGAGATAAGGCATCACCTAGTTGCATTGTTCCTTCAAGTTTTTTGCCAGTTAGTTTCTTGTTAGAATACATTGCTTCCCACGCAGAGTAAGAATCAGGATTAGCTGTGACAATTAAAAAATGGCCATTCTTAGACAACACTCTACTTAATTCAGTAACTGCTGTTTCAATATCACTTAAAAGATGGAAAACAAGAATAGAAAAAGCAATATCAAAGCTACAATTAGAAACTGGGAGTGCATAGGCATTTCCGATTAGGAAGTTCTTATCCACATAAAGCTGTTTTGCTCTGTCTAATAAAAATGAAGACGGTTCTATCCCAGTATATTTGACATTTTTTAGATTTATTTTTTCAGAGCAAATACCCTGTCCACAACCGATGTCCAAAATGGATTGAGGCGAGTATTTACAAATCAAACTATTTAGTTTTGGGTAAATATAATCATCACGAAAGGATTTACCAGAACGTTCGACAGCCTTAATCCAATCCTGTGCAGTTTGTTCGTCAAAAATTCTATCATCCATTTGGTTTAGATTACTCGAACAAAATTATCCTGACAACACTGTATCGAAATCAAATGAAAATCGATGCTATGCAATTTGTCTCGACTGAGCCAAGTTAGCCGTTAAATCTGACTACCGAAGTCAACATAGCTGCCCTTGGTGACTTTAAACGATAATTAAGTTCAGCTTCTCTGTCGCAGGTCTACGGCTTGACTAAATTCAAATTATACCAGCTAGGCCTGTAATTGTTCAAACATCGAAATCTCTTCAAGCTTGGAAAACTATTATTTATTGAACCTATGCCATCATTAAATTTTTTATTATTGGATAAGTCATTTTGTTGTAAATAATTATTTTTAATATTAAATATATCATTCCTTGGATTTAAAATATTATAATCTTTAATCAAAGTATCAAAAGTATCAGCAGCTTTATTTTGTGTGCGTGTGGGGGGGGGGTAAAGATTTTTTAACTCTATCTAACTTATTTTGTATATTAGGAGCATTGCTGAGTAAAAAATTTGTTAATATATCTATCCTACTTTGTATAAGGGAATCAACGCGTGTAGTATCTGGTTTTTTGGAAATTCGATCAATTCTTGATTGACTTATCGTAGCATATTTATGCCTAGGTCTTTCAGAAAAATAATGATCAGAAAAATTGAATAACCTAGTTTGTTCGCCTAAAGATCCCATTTTCGATGATATAATTAGCGATTTGACATACTCTTCCTTACTCATTTCCCAGTCATTTTGAGTTGTTGATAGAGGAGGTTGAAGATTTAAATATAACAACACCCAATCTCTTGCAAGTTTAGCTGTTCTTCCAGAACCATCCCAAAAAATATGCCTAGATGAAATTTCCCAATATAATTCACCTGCTATTCTATAACCTTCTTGAGCAAAAGCGATTTCAGTCAAAGTATTTTTTTTCTTTTCTAATGCTTCTGTATCATTTCTCATTTTCTTAAATAACTCTTCAATTTCTTGCTCAAAAGAATCAGAATAAGGTAACTCGACTATTTTTTTTCCTCCCCTATCAATTACTTTTAAATTCGGATTCTTTGAGAGTCGATTTATTTCCTCATCACTAAATCGAGTTCGAATTCCATTTAAATCGGGAGCTTGAGAAGTCAGGTATATCGGTCCATTTCTTAATTGACCTCTAGGATTATAGTTATCTTGAGATTTATTGTTACTAATTCTTTTATAAGAAATAAAATCGCCAACTTGTTCATTATACACAATAGTATGTAGCTTTTTTATAGATTCTAACGTTGGCAATTTACCTAACGAGGCTCTTTCAATATAATAGTAAGCATCAAGCCAAGCTTTAAAAGCCTGAACGCCATATATTTCAAATGGATAAGACCTAATAAATTCCTTTGAAGCGCTCAAATTATCAAAATCTAAAGGGGCATAACGGAGGTTTTTTTTATAATATTCTGCCAAATGTTCATAATCAAAAAATCTTTGAGCTAAAAGAATCAGTGAAATACTAGGTTCAAGTTTATCGACTTTATCTTCATACCAAGATGGTAACCATTCTGGTTTTTCTTGAAAACTACCTGAAAAAGTTTTTGGTTTTTTTAATCTTCCATAGGAATCTAGCGTATAAGCTAACGCTTTATTCTGGGTTCTAAAAAAAGCATCATCAATCCACTTTAAACTCATAATTTTATCAGTTTCAATTTTCATTCTTAATTCTTCGTATTCTTTAGCCATCTTAGGATTTAATCTTAAAATATTTAAAACTCCAACTAACATCATTTGATCCATTTTATCTAACTGATCAGAAACTAATAACAGTTTAAGAAATTCTTTAAATGAAATAAATCGCACTTGTTCATCTGGAGACTCAAAAAGTCTCCAGCGATTCAATGAGTTGGAAGTTAAAATTTCCTTTGACTGATTAGAGCTTCTTGGAGCAACAGCAACCAGCAGCTCAGTTCCAAATTGTGTTGAGTCAGTCGGAACTTCGCTGGCATAAAAACCTGAACCATAAAACTCCTGATTTCTATATAAAGCTTTTTTATCTTTTTCGTCGGCAGTCCAAGATATTCTTTTCCAATTGCTTGGTCCCATATTATTTAAAGATAATAACATTCTATTCTTTGAGGAGATCCCCAATGAAAATAATAATTAAAATTATCTAAATCTATATTCTCTACTGCTTTTACCTCAGAAGAACAAATGATCAAAAAGAAAGATATTAATAATACTATTATCTTATTGTTCATTTTTTCTCCCTTTGAAAAATTTATATAAAACAATAAGATCAAAATATATGCCAATTATCTTTATTTAATGGTTATAAAGGCTTATATTATTCCTCTAGAAACGCATTTTTGTCTCATTTTGATTCATCTTATTAGTTACTCATGTCTAAGACATAAATTGTTAATGCCTTGTAATGTTTCTTTTCAGCAATGTAACTACCAAATGATTAGAGAATCTAGGAGAATTGGCTGTGCTTTTTTAAAGCTAGCTACATCCAACCATAATGAAAACTAATAGTTGAAAAACCGCCTTATTCAATTTCATTAATCTATTTAACACAGACTATAAAAAGAGATAAATAGTATCATTTACTTTTCTGCATAATGCAGTTGGAGGCTCCATCTTCAAATTTCTCAAAAACAAACTCTGAAAAACGTGGAGTTTTGTATTTTTCACTTAATTTACATTCAGTTTTAATCACTTTATTTTTAGTTCCAATGTATTTTATTATGGATTTTCTTGACATATAATTAACGTCCATCGAAACAATTGTACCGGCCTCTGAACTATCCCATTTTCCATTTTCACTAAGAGTGTCTGTATTGACTAAAGTGCGTCCAATAAGTTCAAAAGATTTTTTTTCTTTATTCCATCGCCATTTAAAAATATCATCCCACACAAAACGCGACCCGCCAAAGTAAATCATATTGAGTATACCTTTTTTGGTTACTTCAGGCCGGCCAACTATCATTTTACCTTTCATTCCTCCACATCTATAGCACACAGCACCTACAGAGCTTTCAGCGAGTTCAAGTGTTTTTGAGACACTCAAAGAAAGATACAACTCAACTATTAAATTTGGTGGCCTTTCAGCCTCCCAATTAAAACAATCGCCACATTCTGTTTTGATAATAACTTCGTCCTCGTTTCCATCTTGATTCAAATCACCTTTTACTGATTGATACACTTCCACTTTAGGAGGTAGCCCTTTTTCTTTTTTTGAGTCTGACTTTGATTCAGTGATAAAAGGAAATGCTAATAAAATAATAACAAAATGAATTTTAATTAAACTATTTTTCATAATTTATTGTTCAACTAAAACAACTATTCTACAAGGAAAAATCTGTTCTAAAAAAAAGTGACTATCATAAATAAAACTAAGTTACTTTAATTAATAGCCATATATAATGTAAATTTGTCCATCGGCCTCAGGAGTACTTCCAGTACCAACGATCACATCGGCCTTTCCATCACCATTCACATCACCTGCAGGACTTGAAAACTCTATATCATAAGTCGTGTTTCCAACAATTCTAATACCCGAATCACTGGTTAATTGAGACAAGTCAGCAACTCCTGATGTTAATGGTAATCTAATCCCCTTGGGGCCACCAAAAATAATATACGCTCTACCAACATCAACTCCCATACCGCTAACTTCATCTGCATTTGGAGCCGTTATCAATAAATCTGAAAAACCATCACCATTAAAGTCACCTAACCCATCAATCGAATCACCAAGATTATCGTTGGCTGACTCTCCAAGAATAATCACTCCATTAGTTCCATTAATTTGAGATGTGGAAATTTCTCCATCTGTATCTGTATTCCATAGTGCATTGGGACCGCCAAAAAGGACATAAACCACACCTCGATCATTTAATCCTCCATAGTCAAATCCACTGGCAGATATAATAATGTCTGGATACCCATCACCATTAACATCTTTTGCATCAGCAGCATCATATCCAAATTCAGAATTAGCTTGCCCATTTGTTATGAAAAAACCATTTGTACCATCAACGGAAGTAAGATCTATATTACTTGGTAAAGAGTTTGTACCAAAATAAACATACACTCTTTCCGTATTGTTCGAGTTACCAAAAATTAGATCATGCTTTCCATCTCCATTCAGATCTGTACCGGCAACAGTACATCGCCATGAGGGTGCTGTAGAGTCATTGATAGTAAAACCATCTGCTGCGCTAAGAGTATTGGTATAGTAATTTCCAGTAAACCTTGAGGACTTTCCATAATATAAATAGGCATGACTTCCATTTGGATCCGACCAGGCTAATTCACCAGCTCCCAGTAAGAGATCAATCCAGCCGTCTCCATTAAAATCACCAAAAGGATATAAGCTACCTCCTAGATGATTTTCAGCCCAGGTGGTTCTAATGGTGGCCGTTGATAATCCTAACGTGTGATCACTTGTTCCATAAATAATCTGGACAGAACCTTTGTATGCCCCTGAACCATTCAAATCATCAGTGGCTGCAACTAAAAAATCATCGTAGCCATCTTTATCTAGATCTCCAGCCTTCGAAACCACAGATCCCCAGTATTCTCTGCCAATTTCTGTATGATAAAAGCCTTGGGACGCTGACATTGTGCTCAAGTCCAAGTTATTAGGAATTCCTGATGGGGAACCATAAACTACATAAAGATCATCATGACGCTTTCCTGAGGCTATATCATCAAAACCATCTCCATTAAAATCACCTATTCCGGTAGTCCAACCAGAATATATTCCAGTGCCTCCAGCAATTGAATGTGAAGTCACTGAAGTTAACATACTAGCTCCATTACTCCCATTGATATTTGCAATCTCAAAGTTAAGTAAAAGTGGATTAGGTTTTACAAAAAAACGTAAAAAATTATTTGTAGGAGCTTTAAATGTTGACGCATTTTTTGCTTCCATTTGAATTTTATACCATGAGTTCACAGCAAGATTGCACTCGGAACTCATAAACTCAAGTTCCGTTACTTGTTGAGATATTTGCCTTGTACATAAAATATTTTGAACTGAGTCATCCCAAATATTCACCTCAAATGAAGAGGCATTTGTTGGTGTCGTCCAATTGACTTTTGGGTTTGTAGACCATATTAATTGGTCATCAATTTGAATATCAAGTTGACCTGATACACCTTGAATTTCAAAATCACCTATTAGCGTAGAAGCATTATCATTTGGAGCTAATAGACTATCGCTAATTGTGCTTAGACTATCAGATAAAGCTGTAATTGAAGCAGTGAAAGAGCAACCAAAGGATAAGAATACAGTTATTAAAAAGACAATACAAGATAACCATTTCACTAATATTACTTCGGTAATTTTTCAAAAAATGTTTAACAACTGCGTATTAAAATGATTCAGTGTACAGTTAATCTTAGCTTGAGACGGGATTCTAATTTATTCTGCACCATGGGAACGATCAAATCATATATCCTAAATAAATTCGCGATGAGCCCTTCAATAATCGAAATAGAGATCTTTATTGTTCAGATTCACTTCATTACTTCCGAAGTAGCAGTCATATGAAAAAATTATCATTTTTTATAATTTCTAGCTTGTTTTTAATTGGAGTATACTTCGTCATCTACAACACCAACATCACTAAAAATTTGATCGTAATGAATAGTATTAAGGAATTCTCACGTGAACCAAGCAGCGACTCGATAAATCTTCATTTTTCTATCAAAGGTCCCAGATTGACGAAGACTTTTACGATCTCAGAACTCATGCGATTAAAAGGACTACGTACTATTATCGTAGAAAAAGATCCAGCATACGATAATAAACAAATGACTTACATGGCAGTGCCTTTATCAGAATTGTTTGATGGTGTGGGGCTTGAAACATTTTCAACAATGTCTTTTAAGTGTTTAGATGGGTTTTCTGGAGTCATTTCAAAGACTCGCGCTCTAAATCAAGATCCTCAAGGCGCTGTGGCTTATTTAGCTATAGAAGATCAGGATAAAAAATGGCCGAGGCTAAAGCCAGACAAGCCAGATACTGCGGGACCTTTTTATTTGATTTGGGAAAACCCTGGAAAATCAAAAATAATGACAGAGGAATGGCCTTTTCAGCTTGCTGGGTTTGAATTGAATGATCAATCTTTAGATGCTCAATTCCCTAACACAGTACCAGCTGAAAATATTTTATTGAGCGATCCAGTTCGTCGCGGTCAAAGTTTATTTATGACCAATTGTTTTGTTTGCCATGCCTTTAACGGAGATGGAGTAGGAAAAATTGGACCTGATTTGAATATACCATATAGCCCAGCTGAGTATCTTCAATTTAAACACTTTTCAATTCTTGTGAGAAATCCACAAAACCTGCGAAAATGGGAACAAGCAAGAATGCCTGGATTTAACTCTTCAGGACTGTCCGATGAGGATTTGAGAAATATTTGGTCCTATTTTAGTCATATGTCTGCGAGAAAAATTTCAAAATAGAAGAGAACTGACAAATAAATACCAATCATTCAGGCTTAGTTTTGTTAGCAATTCAAATTGAATTGTTTCACCCATTATCGACTCCCGACAAAGTTCAAATCTGGTTCATTATTTGAAATAAATATTTTTATTGAATGAGGTTGTTAATGATTGGCCAAAAGTTCTACTCCTACTTGTTGAAAATACTCATATGTACAACATTTTTTGCTCCTGTCCTTGCATTGTCTCAAGATAAAACGACATGTAGTAACGGACCTAGTTTACATTTAAATGAAAATTTTGATACAATTACTCTAGTAATCTCGGCTCAAAATTATGATGAAATTACACTATCTAAAATTATTGTGCCAGTTTTGTCTGATGAAAAAAATCCTCAAATCATTATTTTTGACAGAGATGGAAAAACAAATTCCATATACCAAAGTCTGAATTTTAATTTAAAAAATAAGTGGTTAGAATATATCACGGTATTCCAAAACGCTGTGGTGTGGTCTCAAGATTTTTTCGAGGCATTTAATGATAAGAAGGGATCTGCTTTTATTAGATTGGTAAATGGATACAAAAAAAATGATTCTCATTTTAAAGAATATGAAAAAGCTCAATTTAATCTACAAGAAAAATTAAAAAGTCTGGGTATTTCACATCAGCAACAAATAAACATTGGAGATCAGCAAGCGAAAAATGGACATAAGGGTGGAAATATCGAGTCAACCAATGAAGGCTTTTGCCTAATTGGGGATGCTGATCTTACTGATTCTGAGTGGGCAGACCTTGCTAAGCAAAGCTGTGGTGGCCCCCTGAATTCAATTAAACTTTCAACAAATTGGATGCCTGCCAATCATGTTGATGAACTCATTAAGCAATTACCTAGTTTGTCTAAAAAAACTTGCAATGCAAAATTTGCTATTAGTTCACCTCAAAAAACTTTAGATCTTTTAGAGGTTTATCCTGAAGATTTATTCTTTGATTCGGGAGTGCAATTTTTTAATACTAAAATGTATGATAGATCGGCTTTAGGTCAAATTTGCGCAATGCATTTGCGCGAGCGATTTAAATCATACATTTGGGGAAACCAATTAAAGCCTCAAGCGAATTATGAACCAATTCATCCTAAAGAAGGATACATAGAATATAGACTTCCTTTTGCAAATGAAAAAAACACTAATATTTACAGTGAGTGTTTTCAAATTAAAAACAAAGATATTGTTAAGTTATATCGGTCAGATGAAAAACTTCAGTATTCATTAGAATATGCTCAAAAAATTACAAATGAATCAAAAAAAATTATCCTCAATTTCTATAAAAATAGAAGGCCCGACTGTGACGTTTCGTTTATCGAGATTCCAACACTTTTTTCAATAGATACATCTCGATATTACTCAGAAGATAGAACATTTAGTGTTATCGTTACAAAGTCTGAAGCCATCTTACCAAATGGAATTAATAATTTAAAGGTTGGAAAAAATATTTTTATTCCTAATACAGGAAATAAGTCAGTAAATGAATACATGGAAAAAGTCTATAAGACCAATGGTTTGATTCCTACGTTCCTTAACACGTTTGATTTACATATTAACCAAGGTAATATCCATTGTTCTACACAAACAATCCATACATGCGAACCACCAATTACTACTAAAATCAAAAATCCGCACTCTGAAATTGATTGAGGATGTTATAACCATGAGGATCTAGTACTTTTGCACGAGATCATAAAAATATTTATATGTCTTACAACCTCCACAAAGAAACCCTCAGCCGGAATATAGTTGAATTCAACGTTTATTCAGGATTTGGTTATCACTTCAACGTTAATGTACCCATTAACTTTATGCTCTATCCATTTTTTTAAATGGATAAGGATTGTTGATCGCAGTTTTTTGCTCTCATGATAATCACTTTGGCGAACTACCTTTTAAATCTATAGATAGACTCTTTTGCGAAAACTTATCACTACGTTTAACTTCGCCTTCAAAATCGTCAATAACGCAGTAATTGTTTTTCACTTTATCACAATGATAGAGACTAGCCGTGATTTTTATAGGTGAATCATTACTTTGCGTGTGAACTGGAAATGAATATGGAAACTCTTCACTAACGGTAAAAACTTTTGTTAACTCAATCTTCGTGACTTCTTTCCATTGTCCATCAATTTTTTCTAACACCGTAATATTCGAAGGAGCCGTTTTGTTTAATTTTTGTCCTTGAGGCAATAGTATATTTCCCTCAACCAAAAATGATTTGGAGGCAAATAGACTCTTTAATTTCAAAGTTTTCACAGCAAAAGCTGTTTCGAATATCATCATGATAAAAATTAAAGCTACAAAACTTTTCATAGATTACATGCTCAATTAAAAACTATTCAAAGTCAATTGTCGTATCTCTATCTGCACACTCTGTTCAAAATCAATGTATTAACTACGCGTTCATTGTGGAGTGGATAATCTGAGTTTGCTCCAAAAAGATGTAAATGTGAAGGGAGGTACATAGCCACATTCGAATACGATCTCAATAGGACTCGATTCTAGAAGGAATTCGTAATATCGATGGTTTTAAAAGGCTTTGATTTCGTCTATTTCAGACATGGTAAATATACTATGATTATGGACATTTTAAATTTTTAATATAAGTTTCAACGTCATCAAGATTTTCTTTTGAAAGTCTGTAACAGTTTCCTAACGTTCCTGGCTTCATGATCGTGTATTTAAGTGTTTCTGTTCCTAGATATTCTAAAAAAGGAATCTTACAAATCATTTTGGTCGACATTTGGTTTGCACTAGGTGGTCTTGCGTAAATATATTTAAACCCATGATTTTCAAAAAAACTTCTTGCTGCTTTTATTCCAGAAACAAGTCCGAAACCTTTTCCAACACAATCTCTATCAAAATAATGAGCATGTATATCCCCAGATACCTCATTAACCTCATTGAGAGTATGCATTCCAATTGTTTTTCCATGAAGTTCAACCATATATAAAAGTGGTTTCTGAATATGCTCATTTGATTGGATTTTATCTCTTAAACTGTTTTCCATTTCAGACTCTTTAGGAAATTTTTCCCAATTAACATATGATGATTTTATCTCTCTAAAGGGACCACGATACCAATAGTTCAGGTATAATGGTATATCTAAAACGTTAGGTGGACGAATTTGTATTAGTTCCCAATTTGAATTCTTATTCACTTTTATAGTGTATTTTTATATTCATACATAGCCAATAGAGGTGATAGGATCAAAAGCTTAGATAAGAAATATGATAGTATTCTGATATTCAACTTATTATGCGCATGCTTGCTTATATCATATGTATAAAAATAAATTGAAATTAATGACAACTAGAATAAGCCATAGCTCCGAAAACTCGATTGAATTAGGACATTTCGTCTAAAAACAAAACATATATTTTTTGCTGTACAAAATAAAGAAGGTTTTAAGAATTCAATATTTAGATTAAAATCCTTAGCGCAACAATATTATCTTAAGGATTTATTTCAGTTGAAACCATACTAAAAACTTCACGAAAGGTAAAGAATGAGCTCTATAAAGTCTCTACTACTTCTTTTTATTAGTTTTTACTCTGTATTTTCATCGGCAACTTATTTAAATGAAAATGTCTTTGTAGACCATGAGTTGGTATCAAAAACTCTTATGGATCCAAGCAGTAGATATTACAAAGCTCTTTCAAAAGTAGCTCCATTAGTACTCCGAAAAGTTGAAGGCGGTGGATCAGCAACTGTTTTTGCTAAATCAATTGATGGTCAAGGTTTAGTTTTAACGGCTCTTCACATTCAGCGTATAAAGTTTTTAAATACTTCAGAAATTCTTGGGCTAAGAAATTTGTCCGACTGGAGTTTTGAACTACAACCAATTCATCGAGAAGATAATTATCCAGTAAAATCAGTAATTGATGGTTTAAAGGACTCAGAGCATGTGATTCCTGTTTTAGGCGGATTTACAATGTATAAACCAAACACACAAATTCGTGACAAAAAAGTTAATATTGAATGGTATCCAAAAAGTGATTTTGCTCTGATCGCTCTTCCTCAAGTCAATGCATGGTATTTAGATGTTCCAAGTGATCCTTCCATGGGTACTTTGCCTACACTTTTTCCTGGAAAGTATTCTTCAGAACCGTTGACAGCTATAAAACTTGATTACCTAAAAATTGCGAGCCCCAACGAAGGAGCAGAAGTTATTCTGGTTGGATTTCCAAGAAAGAACGACATTGACCCATCAATTCAAAATAGATTAGAGATGAGAAATGGACAAAGTTATTCTACCGGAACAGTTTTGAACGATAGTGATGCTGCAGAATTATTAAAGACAGCTGAGGGCGAAGAAAAACTATTGCCTTACAATAAACACGTTGAGTTTTTAGTTTTAGGAAGTGCCTCTGTGGGATTTAGTGGAGGAGGCGCTTTTGATATCAATGGAAACTACTTAGGAATTTTAGTACGAGCTGGAAAATTTAAAGATGGACGTCAATTTGTTCGTATTATCAAAAGTCACTATGCAATAGCACAATCTATAAAAAACATTAAAAATATTGCCAATCGAAAACTTCGCGATCAAACGTTGCAGTTAATTCCAGATGATGTTTTTCATTTTTCTCAAAAGAAAATTTGTATGTCTTTTTACAAATAAGATGACTCCATCTTGTATACAATCAAAAAGGCAAGACTCAGAGCTCTGATTGAATAAGCTTTTTAAGCCCATTCAGTGTTTGTAGTTCATCCCTTTAGAATATTATCAATAAAATTAAAGGCTAAGCTGTAGTGCCCTTCATTGGGAATAATATTTAATTTCGCTTGGGGAATGGTTTTCGCTAATTTTTTTGCCATCTTCACAGGAATAATTTGATCCTCTTGTCCATGCCATATTTGAAAATCGTTGGGGTATATACGGGAGTCTATAGTCCATGGGCTTAGAAAAGCTTTGGCATCTTGCTTAGGACCAACACCATTTTGCATGAAAGCTTCATGCAATGCCGTTTCTAAAATTTTTACATTTTCAATTTTCTTTAGAACGGCTAAATCAGAGGGTGCTGGTTTTAAAAAAAGTCTTATTAATTTGGGTTTTTTTGTCAGCCATTGGAATAGAATTTCTGGAGTTAGGGGTAGTAAGAATAAAGATAGCAAGGATGTCGATGGCAGAATTTCTCTAAAATCTGGTTGAGCAATAGGGCCAAGACCGCTGATGATACTCACTCGATGAACTAGGGATGAATACTTTTTAAGGATTGAAAATAAATAGGGAGTCCCTCCGCTGACAGAGACCGCTTCAAAATTTTTCCACTTCAGCTCATTAAGCAATAGGAAAATATCTTCAGTGGCTTGTTCGAAAGGCTCTATTAATCCCAAGACTGTCTGACTATAACCAGGCCTATCAATGCAAACAACTTCAAGATCAAATTCGTCTAAGTATTTTTGAAAGGGCAAAGCTTGAGCACTTGATCCAGGAAAACCATGGAAGAATAAAATTTTTCTACTCCCTTGTCCTAGCCGGCGGTAAGAGATCCTGCGGTCATGAATTTGAAATTGCGATGAGTGAGTCATGCTTGTCTCACCATGCTATCATAGAAAGTCCGCAACTGTTGTTGTTTCGAATTTTTATTGCGGCGCAAAAGTAAATCATGTTGGTCACAGAAAATTCCTTTTTCAGATGAATAAATGACTAAAAAAAGACAATCCCATGACAAAGACCCCAAGTCTTTGCTATTTAATGACCCAATAAATGTATTTTTACGGAATATTACTTTCTTTAGCCATTTTGATGTCCTTTGGTGCCGGATTTTTGTCTTTAAAAATTCCTCAAATTTCTATGCCCAATGTCTCGCCAGTGACACAAGTTAACCAGTTAAAGCAAAAAATCCAAACTACCAAAAAAGAACAGTTTAGAATCAACTCTGTTTCCATGTACTCCCTCAAAGAGATATCCGAGCTATTCGATGCGGCGACGATGTTGCCTAGAACGTTTGAGCAAGATACAGATTTAATTAGAAATCTATATCAGTTTCGTGTGTCTTGTTCGTCTGATCTGTACGCGCAATTAAAGCAAAAGAAATTAGACCAGAGCCTGCAAAAAGAATTTCTTTGGTCGCAGTTTCAATGTGAGTATCTTAAAATATTACCAGAAGATTTTTTTAATAGGTCGCCTTATACCAGTATTTTTGGTGGTTCGTATGTCTTTAAGGCTATTCAACTTAAAGAAAAATTTCAGTTTGATAGGACTTGGATCCTTTCTCATCTGCACTTAATGCATGTTCTAGAGTTACGAGAGTTAGTTAAGGACAATATCTCGTTACCGTCAGAATATGGAAATATGGCTATGTTGGATGAGATCTCGTTACGGGGAGTTTTTCAAAAAGAACCTTTTGTCGTCGGCGATGATTTTGTTTTAATTCAAGAAAAACTTGAGCGCAGCCAAATCAATGAAGCTTCACGTCCTGAAGAGGTTTTAGGCAATTATAAAGTTTATTCGCTGTCTGACTGGAATGAGCTGATTCAGGACAGTCCGATGGTGCCTATCAGAGTTCAGCAGAATGAAGCTTGTCTTTGGCAAGAGGGCGCTCTTTGTTGGATCGCTAATCAAAAAAATCTTTATCGACCCATTCAAAAACAAAGTCTTATTCTTTTTGTAGGATCGCTTTGTGTGGTATTTATTTCCATTTTGTTGGTGTTAAAGAAAATTCAAACCCATCGCAGAGAAGAAGAACGAAAGAAATTTGCATTGCAAACCTTAACCCATGAGCTAAGAACACCTATAGCCAGTCTTATGGTCACCATTGAAGATCTTTTAAATAGCTATGATCAGCTACCTCAAGTGATGCAAAATCAAACTTTAAAAATTGCCAATGACGTTCAAAGATTGAAGAGGCTAGCGGAAATTAGCAGACAGTATTTGAATGTAGAAACAAAGCAGATGATGAAGTTTCATTTTCAAAAAATAGAATCTCTTAATCAGTTTGTACAAGATGTGTTAGACCCCTATAAAAATCAAATTTCTTTTGAACTTTTGAAACAAGATCAGACCTTTCATTTAGATTCTTACTGGATAGGATTGTGCTTAAAAAACTTGGTAGAAAATGCCATTCATCATGGTGCAAAGCCCATCACCATCAGTTTGTTGGCCGATGTTTGTGAAAATAAAATCGTCTTTCAAGTGAAAGACTTTGGAGTGCTGCGCTCTTATAGTAAGAAGGCCGATGAAAACTCTATGGAAGTTCATCATGGTATGGGATTAGGTCTGTCTATTGTTAAAAAAGTGATCACTGAAATGGGTGGTGAATTTTTGCAAAATACCAACCCCACTCTTTTTGGTTTTAAAATTGGTGATAAGTTATGAAAAAGATTTTATTGATTGAAGATGATAAAAACTTAGCAGATTCGCTGGAAAAATACCTGAGCAAAGAAGGATTTCAAATTAAGATATGGAGTCACTTATCCGAGGGGTTTACCATCCTGACTTTATTTTCACCGGATTTGATTGTTTTAGATTGGATGTTGCCGGATGGGCAAGGAGTTGATTTTATTCGCGAGTTAAGATCTATAGGTGTGATCACGCCTTTAATACTTTTAACCTCTAGAGCTGATTTGGTGGATAAAGTTTTGGGCCTTGAGTCTGGGGCTAATGATTATATGACAAAACCCTTTGAACCCAGAGAGCTGGTCGCGCGCATTCGCACTCAGTTGCGGACTCAAAATTCTTTCCAGAAACTGACAGCGGTGAAAGAATCCTATTTGCTTCAGGAGGCTGAAATAACTATGAATACACAGACGTTGGAGGTTTTATTTCAGTCTCAGAAAAAAGAGTTAACAAAAATCGAATTTCATCTTTTGAAGCTTTTTATGGAAAACCCCAACAAGGTTTTTCCGCGAGAAGCTCTTTTAAACGAGGTGTGGGGGTATGAAAGCTATCCTACAACAAGAACCGTTGATAATCACATTCTGCAATTAAGACAAAAATTTCATCCTGATTTTTTCGAAACAGTTCGTGGTATTGGTTACCGGTTCAAGGTGTCGAAGTAATGACAAGGAAATTACAAAAACATGACAAGGATTTTTTTAAAAAGGGCATACTTCTTCAAAACACATTTCATGAAAGGAAAAGTATGTCGTTTAAAAAGATTTTTTTTGTTATTATAATAGGAACCTTATTTCTTACCTCTGTGGGAGGGGCTGATGTTAAAAAAGATTATATCCAGCAGATTCACACGCAGTTTTTAACAACGGATTTTAAAAAAGAAGAGGCTGTTAAATCATTAATGTTATCTTTACGTAAAGCTCTGGAAATAGCTCAATCGGCAAAACCAGAAGACGAAGTCGCTATGCAAAATCTGTTAAAGTTATATGATAAGATTTTATTAGTTGCCCAAAAGGATAGATTTCCTAAGGGGCTGATCGAGCAGGCAAAAGGACAAGTTAATCTAGAGATCATATTTGATAAGTTAAAATCCTATCAGCAAGAGCAGGGTAAAGTGATTCCCACAGGATGGAGTTTACCTAAAGAGTTTGTAACTTTAGTTGTTGGGGTAGATAGAAAACTAAATGCCTTTAAGAACAATCCCGTTTACTCCTTTGGACTTTATGGATGGTTGCAAAAAGGGAGCTCGCAACCAGAGCAAGTGTTTGTCCAAAGATTTTCAAGTGGATCTGCTCTGTTAAACAAAGAAAAGAATATAGGATTATGGAGCGATGGTTTAAAGTGGTCGAAACCAAAATTTAGTTTTGATTTCTGGTCTGATGAATCTACGATGCCTCCGGCAGAGGGTTTGTATGTTATTGATGTGAAAATGAAAGACCAAGCTAAAATTTCAGGATGGTTTATATTAAGAAATATGAGCGTCAATGAATCTCCTAAAATCACTTCACCATATTTAGGTGAAGTCTATAAGTCTGCTCACCTGGTTGTTAATTGGAAAAACTATATCTCTTCCCAATTTCAGGGGTTTGAAAGCCGTAAGAGAAGTTTAAAGCTGTGGAACCAGAAGGAAAAGGATCAGAATCTTATTTGGCGGAACACGCAAATTTGTCCTGACAACAGTGAAAAAATGAATATTGAGGTCGCGACAGATAATGATGGCCATGACTCTGTAAAAATTGAAAATGGTAACTATATATTTCAAACTGACTTTCAAGAACGTTGGTTTTTTGGTGATCTGTTGATGCAAAGAAGTGCCACAACGAAAGTGCCTTTTTCAGTTAGATTTTAGAAATAAAATAGGGGTAAAAACAATTTTTTAAGACCTTGTTTTATGCGAAATTCAACGCGACGATTGTGTTTATGATTCTCTAGGAATCCAGTTTAAAAAAGGTTTAGTTATCAAATTTTTGATTTTACCCCTGCATCGTTAGACAAAACACTAGAAAGTTGTGTGAAGGAAGGCGACAGAAAAATTGTCGCCTTCAGTAAGTGATGCAAAGTCTATCAAGAAAGCTTTCTAAGTGCCTTTGCGATTTCTCTGACCATCTTAGTTTCTTCAGCACCTTTACGCTGGATCAGAAAAATATCTCTTTGTATTGTCGCGAAATCCGCGGGCTGATTCAGTTCTTCAAGCTTAAGATCATTACTTGATTGTGCATTTACAAGCGAAACTACAAATTCTGGAAGGAATGCGACAGCAACTCCGTGACGGCATAGTTGAAGTGCAGTTTCCATCATCTCGACTCGAAATTGAATTCGTCTTTCAAATAAATGTTCAGGCCATCCATCTAAACCGCGAACTCCAGAAGGAGTCCCCTGAATCGGAGCAATGGGAATGACGAATGGAAGTTCTTTTAGCGAATAACCTTTGCGGAATTTTTTAAGCCCAAAAATCGCCATTCTAATTTTTCCAACCTTAGTGAATTCAACTCCTTGATGAGGAATTGGTAGGTACGTGATACCCAAGTCAGATTGTTTTTCAGCGATAAGTTGTTCCATTTGTCCAGGAATTGCTTCCCTAATTTCAACTGTACTTCCTTGATAGGTATTTGCTGTTACCTTTCCTAAGAAATAAGTCGTAAAGACCTCAAAGCTTACCATACGTAAATGTGGAGTGATTGTTTTTTTTAGCTCTTTTAGCTGAAGCAGATCATCAATTGTTTGAAGAGCCGATGGAAGTCTTTCATATAGATGTCTTCCCATCTCGGTTAGTTCTAAACCACGGCCTCTCTGCTCAAAAACAGCATAGCCAAGCTCTTGCTCCAAAGCTTTAAGTGACTTAGATAGTCCTCCCCCACTAATACCTAAAACCTCACTGGCTTTTAGTAGTCCACCAACTTCGACGACGATTTTAAACTGCTTAAGTCTCTTAATTTCCATTTAAGAAACAATATATTACTTATTTTCGATAATGGAAACATTTATTTTAGTTTACTTTTATTTCTGTGAATCTTAGTTTTTTACGGCATTTAATAGAAAGCAATTGGTGGTATATGGATTCAGTGGAAAAAATTAAAATCGATTTTGTAGGTGCGGGAAAAGTCGTGCAGCAGTTTTTAGAAAAGAAAAATTTTAACATTGATATTAGAATTTACGACCAACCAGGAAAAAAAAAATTAGACAAATTGGCTCGTTCCATCAAAATATTTAAGACATCAGGTAGAATTTTGCTTCTTTGTGCTTCCACTGATGAAGAAAGTATTCTTAAAACTTCACACAGTCATGCTCGACTAAGCATTGCCAAAGAAAACCTAGCTATAACAAACGATTTAATACAGAAAGGTATTTTTAAGGATCAAATCATCTTTGTTCTGACTAATCCCAGCGAGATTATCGCGGAGTTTATTTATCGTAAGACTGGAAACAAACGAGTTTATGCCTTAGGACTAAACACTGATCAAAAACGATATTCAGAAATTATAAAACAGTCAAATTTTTTACATTTGAATTCAGAATTTTATATTTCTGGAAATCACTATGATTTTCCCTACCCTATGTTCCATCCACCCGATTCAACACACGATGAAAAGACGACAATTCAGTTATTATACTTAGCACTTCAAAAAAAAATTCAAAGTGAATTCAAAGGCTATCGTCCACCCATAGTCAGTGGAGTTACTGCACTCAACGATCTCATTCAGTCTTTAGCAACTAAGCGACCTCTGTACTTGTCGGGCTATTGCGATGAATTTGGTTGCTTCACTGGAGGAAGAATGGATTTTACATCACTTAACTTCACTCCTTTGTTAGGAAATACTTGTTATTCAAAGAAGAAAATCCTGTCGATAGCAAAAAAGCACTGTGAATCTTATTTTTCTGCAACATCCAACCAAGAGCATAAAGAATAGTTATGAAAATTTTAATCGCATCCTTACAAGTCAGCTTAAGCGGGTCAAAAGGGCATTTACATCCTGCCGTTGAACTTGCTTTAGAAGCAAAAAGAAAAGGTCATGAAGTTGCAATTCTACCACTACCAAGCAGTTTGGGTGAAGAGGATACTCTCCAACTTCAACGCGCAAATATTCAGTATATTTCACCACCTTCGTTACCAAAATCAATCATCAAAACTCCAAATGAATTAGCTCAACTTGCTGTTGATTCTGCCCAAGTGTACCTTGCCTACTCTTCCTTTCTTATTGAACCCATCGAATTTCAAAAGAATGAAATTGAAAAAATACTAAAAGAGTTTAAACCTGAAATTATTCTTTATGATCTGCTCGTTTACTCTGTTCCCTTAGTTGGGAGAAGACTCGGAATACCTGATGTTGGATATTGTTCTGGATTAAAGTTAATTGCCCCAGAATCATTACTTGGCCTCTATACAGAGATCGCAAAAAAACTAACCAACCGTCGCGACAAAATTGTGAGGTCCATGACCGATCAAGTACACTTTCATCATATGGAGCTTTTGTCAAAGAATGGGCAGTTTATTTTCGCCCCTGAAAGTCTTTTTGCAAGCGAGCATTCTAAAAAGTTCAAAACCATCTTTACTGGGGCATTGCCTATTTCAAAAGATCGTTCTGATCTGAAAGAAAAATTATTCAATTTACCTCAAGATGAATATGTGGTTTTGAGTTTTGGTAGTGTTCTTGACCCAGCTGATTTTCCGCAAATCACTCGCCCCATAATCAATGTCTGCAAAAAAATTGGGTTTAAACTGATTGTAAGCTCAAAGAAAATGGCCGCCGCTAGAGCTTTACCAAATCATGTAGAAGCCTATGAGTATCTGCCTATAACTGCTATTATTACATCAGCACAAGCTTACATTCACCACGGTGGAGCAAATTCTTTTTCTGAAGCTTTACTGCTTGGTGCTAAGCAAATACTTATTCCACTTACAACTGACCAACCTATCCAAGCACACTATTTAAAAAAATTAGGTGCTGGGATTTCTATAGAACCTAGAAGTGTAAATGAGTCGCTTATGACAGAAGCCATCTTGCATTTGTCCAACAAAGAAAATGAGGTTCACACTTTTATTGAAAAAACCCGTCAAGAGTATCAAAAATATTCCGGTGCAACCACTGCAATCGACTTTTTAGAGCATATCATATCAAGAACGATAGAATGAAACTTCCAAGTAAAACACAAATCATTTCTGCCTATGTAAGACTCAAAAAAGAGGGTATTGTCAGCGAACTAGTCGATAGCAAAAATAAAAATCTGTTTTTGAAAGCAGAAAACACACTTCTTGGAGGTTCATATAAAATTCGAGGTGTTCGTGAGTATTTTGAGCAAATTAAGCTTTCGAAACACGTAATAAAAGTTCTTAGCGCGGGTAATCTTGCATTAGCTGCGGCAATTGAATCTTACAAAAGAAAACTACCATGTCAGGCCGTTGTCCCAATAGGTGTTTCTGAAATTAAAAAGCGCAAACTTCAAGAGTATGGAGCAGAAATTTTAGAAGTTCCATTTGCTAATTTGTGGAACTTAGTAAATACAGCACCCGATCAACTAGAAGGTGAGTACTTACATCCCCTCAATTCCCTTCTGTTGTGTGGATATGCGACGATGGCATTAGAAATTAGAGAGCAATTGCCCACTTATGATGCTTTGGTGATTCCTTACGGACTTGGAGGTCTAGCTGTTTCTCTTGCTCATGGCTGTGCAATAGGAAATGGAGGCCGTAAAACAAAAATCTATATCGCAGAAATATCGGGGCACTCCCCGCTAAAGACTTCGCTAGAAAATGGGCAACCTATGCCATCACCAAAACTTCAAAGTTTTATTGAAGCTTTGGGCGCACCCGAAGTTCTACCTCCTGTGTTCGAGAGAATTCAACACTACTCACCTGAAGTCATTCTTGTTTCAGAAAAAGAAACTAGAGATGGCATTCGAGAACTATACCTAGACTATGGACTGCGAGTAGAAGGTGCCGCTGGTGCAACTTACATTGCAGCAAAAAAAGTTGCTTCTCAGAAATCAGAGAAAGTCGTCACTATTCTTTCTGGCGGAAACATCAGTGATGACATTTTTAAAAAAATCGTTGGTTCAAATTTATGAAGGAAACAAAAATAATTTTTAATGCAGATGACCTAGGGATGAGTACGCATACTGATAATGAAATATTATCAGCGGCAAATTGCGGACTTATTCAGTCAGCTAGTATATCCGTTGTTAATGGTTTAGATCATGATCAGTTCAAAAAGTTTTTAAATTTAAAATATCCGTTAGAGCTCGGGTTACATATTAATTTAACACAAGGAAAACCTCTTTCTCACTCTTTTAAAATAGCAAGACTTATAGATAACAATCTAGTTTTTAAATCTGCAATTGAGCTTCTTTCGGATGAAGAAAACTTAAAAGAAGAAGTACTATACGTTGAAATGAAAGCACAGCTAGAGAAATTCGTGCAGCTCTCAGGTCAAAAACCAAATCATATTGACAGTCATCAACATTATACTTATTTGAGTCCAATTGCTTTTAGTGCCTTTCTTAGGTTAGCAAATTCAGAAAATATAAAAATTAGAAGCCCTCTGCCTTTTATAAATGAACTTCGCCTTAAACGGTTTGTAGACTCAGTCAAAGAACGCTATGGAATTTCAATTCCATTTTCGTCTGAAAAACAGGCACAAAAACTTCAGAATATTTTTACTAGTTTATATATTAAATTACGAACTGTTGATTGTCTGACTGAAATTCCTAATAAAATCGACTTAGAGAATAATATTAATTTTTCTGCCGATATAGAGGTTATTTGCCACCCTCAAAATTTATACGACAAAGAAAAACTCAAATTACTTTATCAATCAAAGGTTCGATGACGTATTTTGTATTGAAATTAAAATAGCAGTTCTGTAGTATAGGGTATCATTTGAAATTTTTAGCCGAACCTTTAGAAAGGATCTTTTATGATTTTTTTAATAAGACTACTATTCTGGATCCTATTAATCTGTTTTTCCCTAGTTAATAGGGTCCAAGCTAAAGAAAAAAAAGTTTCGATTAAAGAACAAAAAAATTGGACTCTTGAAAAACTAGAAGAATATCAAAAAAGTCAGAAAAACGAAAATCAGTTTTACGGCCTAGGTGAAATACTTGAAAAAGCTCATCAACTTAGGAATTGGGATAAGGTTGCTTACTACGCTCATGTTTACCTAACGGAAGCGGAAAAATATAAAAAAAACTGGAATTACGGAAATGCTATATTTGATTCCAATATGGCACTTTCTGAGATGGCTTATATTAAGGGTGATAAAGTCACAGCAAGAAATCACTTAATTAAAGCATCACAAACACCGGGATCACCACAGTTAGATTCATTTGGCCCTTTTAATGCTAATTTTTTAAATAAGTACCTGCTTCTGTTGGCCAAAGAAGGAGAAAAGGAATCATTGATTCAGTTTGCACAAAACTGTAAAAATTTCGTAAGCAAGAAATCACAAAAAAATGAAAACCAAGAGAGTCAGATTGTTCAGTGGAATTTGAACTCCATTGACCGATTCATAGAGCAGGTTCGGGGTGATAAAATACCAGATTTTAAAACACCAGCAAGGTAGAAAATGAATCTGATTTTATTCGTTTAAAGATAACCCTTGATTGAAAAATGTTAAAAAAATCTCACTCAATAAAGAAATATTTGCTGTGAGTATTAAATCAAAGAAAGATCAATTTGTTTTAAACGAAGGCTTTAAAATTAGCGCCGCTTCGCGAAAATAAGTATTAAAAAGATGATTGATAACTTCATCCGAAGATTTTTCCTGTAGCATTTCCTCCATCCATTTTTGATTAATTACCTCAGTGTAAACGGTTTTTGCATTAGCTCCGAAACCGGGATTTAAATTCATAGCTTGAACTACGAATGTTCCATCTGACCAAATAGATGCTACAAATTCAAGTTCAGTGCCAAAACTATTTGTCATGTAGATAAATTTAGCCCCCTTAGACTTAACCTCTTGTTTTTTCCCATAACTAGAGTATTGACGATTGTGATCAACCTCCTCCCCTTTATGAAAACGATTAGAAAAATAATTAATACGAGAACCGTTAGGACGAGACGATACTGTTGCAATATGTAACGTCGTGGCATCACCGTGAATTACAACGAAAAATCCATTTTTTGATCGTTCAATTTTGTAGGTTTCGTAATTATTAATGATACTGTGGCCATTATAGTCTGTTTCGAGCACCACCCTCTCTATCCAATCACTATCTTTACTCTTTAATTCAAGACTGCCATCGGCTTTCATTTTCACTTCAATAGGATTTTCAGCTTTTTTTATTACCCCCAAAGGTCTGTAATTCATACCTTTTTCTGCGTAGCTTTTTCGAACAGCATCTGGGTCTAGTGTGTTAATATTTAAGTTTAAACTAAGAAGTACCATATCGTCAAAATACTTTACTAAATCGTTTGTACTATTGATTGAAAGTGCATCTGAATGGACTAACTTACCAAATTCAATTGCCTCTCCATACGAATTTGAACCAGCATCTATTCTATAAAATTGAACAACAGCGTCTGACCAATGGATACCAACAAAGACTTCTTCTTTACCACGAATAAGTCTTTTAAAAGATGACACACTCTTAACCGTCGCTGATCTTTCCCTCTCAAGTGAATCCGTTGACTCTAAACGAGAAAAACTTCGCGAATATCTAAGAAAGTAATCAATCTCACCGTCAACCCTTAGTGGTAACATCTCAACTGATTTTTTATCTGCACTTGTTGCCAAAAGTGATCTACCTGTTGACATAAGGTGCACATCATTCAAATCTATTTGAGGGTAAACTGTAACAGTGAATTCGTTTAAATGTACTTTGTGCGAGCTACCAGTATAATTCTGAACACACAAGGCTTTATATACTGAAAGAGAAGTATTTGCCATGACAGAAAAATTAAATAACATGAGAGCTATAGTTAAAAACGATAATAACTTCATCAAAACACCGCCTTAAGAATCGATACAGTGAATTAACAAGCAAAGACACATCCAATTCAAGTTTCATTAGTTAGATTTAGCAAACAAATTTGAAAGAAAAATTCTTTGAAGTCATACATCTGTAATATTTTTGTACACCTTGCCTAAGTCCGGGATTTTTCCTATAAAATTCAGTTTAATTGCTGGACGCTGTATTTAAGTAGTTGACGCTGCACTCAAATATCCGAGTATTGACATATGAAAAAGATGTCAAAAGAAGAAGTAAAAAGAGTGCTTTGGGAAGCAGGAATTGAGTTAAATACCAAGAACAATATGTCTCAAGTTGGTGGTTTAAAACCAATGCTAGAGATTTTAAAAAAAGGACAATTTCGAAAAAGATTTACCTACTTATTTGGTGAGTACAAAAGCAGAACTCTTTTGCAAAGTATTTTAGGTTTGCTAGCAGGAGCAAGAACGATGGTAGAGATCGGTCAAACAGGCAAAGATCCCTTAGTAAGTCAATTTATAGGAAATGTTGTAGAGGAAGCACAACTGGCCAGAGATTTTAAATCTTTTTCCAAACAAGAAATTGAATCTTTCCATGATTTTAATGTATCACAAACAGTATTTTATTTAGTACAGCACACCCCACAG
>JABWCN010000006.1 GCA_013359135.1 Pseudobdellovibrionaceae bacterium
TTTGAAAATTGAAACCATCGACTTCGTCGAATACTGACAGCTTCGCTGGTTGTTGGTTGGATGACTTTTGTCTTCAAGCGAAATTACTTAGAGGGCAACAAAGAACTTGTGGCAACTCTGAATGTGGAGAGAAACGCCAAGTACCAGTTTTACAAATAGGCGTCGTGGTTTCGGCTAGTTGAATTTTACCATGAGTCCATTTTAAATAATCTTCCAGATGTTCCCTCATCGTGAAGATTCAGAACTATGTCTGCAGAGTTAAAGACATTCTTTCTCATATGTTCTTCTGCGGGTAAATCAGAATCAATCAATGTTACAATTTGTTGAACGCCAAAGTTTGAGTATGAATATAGAGCACTAATAAGTTTTTCTTTTTTTCTATCGTCCAATGATTCCAAAACACCATCATGGAAAATGAACCGCGGAAATGATTTGTCTGAATATGCTCTAATTGTTGCCATATCGAAGGCAATGCAAAGTAATTTTCTATATGTATGGCCGATGTCTGCACTAGTAGCATTCCCAGCCGAATCCAATATCTCTGCTTTGAATTCTAAATGTCCCTCTTTATTTGGGGAAACACTTAAAACAGCTTTTCGGTTAATCACTTCCTCAATTATTTCATTGAAATAAAGTCGAATGGATGAGAAGAGCCCCGGCATTGAGTTTTTATTTTCAACATCTTCTTCAATTTTTGTCTGTAGAACTTCCATTTCGTCTGAGACTGAACGAATTTGTTTTCTCAACTCTTGAAGTTTGTGAATTGCCTCCCTACGGTGATTCAAAACTTCAACATCAGCCTTTAGTACCACAAGTTCAGAAGAGAGAATTTTATACTTACCAATAGAATCAGAATTACTCAAATATGATAATGCCCTGGATCTTTCACTAGAAAGAGCCTCGCTCTCTTTGCCTATACTTACCAACTCCGCATTAATATCTTGAAGCTCCTGCAGTAGATATTCTTTCCTTTCGCTTGCAATGGCTTTATTGAAGGAAATTAATTGTTCAAAATCTTTTTTGATTTGTCCGTCAAATAATAATTTTGCTTCCTTAAATAATTCTTGAGCTTCACTCACGCTAAATTTAATTAATTCATCTTGAAGCGATTGCTCAATTTTCCATTTACTCTGAGTAAGGGAATATCGTCTTGAATTCAGTTCATTTGTTTTAATATCCACTTGCTCAACCAGGTTCTTAATTTTTTCCTTATCTTCTGAATTAAAATCAAAGCCATCAATAAATTTTTGTTTCTTCGTTAGGTCTGTCTGCTTTAGCAAAAGTAAACCTTCAATTTTACTGAGATCTTGGATAGATCCACCAACTTCTGTACCAAGCACTTTTTCTTTCTGTTTTAGCTCTTCAAGACTAGTTTCTTTCTCATAATGCTGCTCAATAAGTTGCGAATCAAACCCTAACAAATGAGCTAGATATGGCTTCCAGTCAGAATGCGGTCCTTGAAATTTTTTGAGCTGAAAAACATCTCCGTAATCATCCTGTGTGCGCAGAAGATAACCAAAAACTTTTCGAAAATCGTATGGCTTCGCTGGGTTTATATTTAAAATTCCATCCAAAAGCTCTTTAGAACGATCGAATGGTACATTCCAGTGATCCCAGTCATTTTCATAAAGGCTAGAAAAATCTGATTTTGGAATGTCATGCCTTTTAAAACTGATCTTCGTTGCTTCTTCGATAGATCTGCGAATGGTGAGATACTTCCCTGTTTCCAGGTCTATTTCTAAATAAAAAACAAAATCATTGAAAGCAGCGGGGTGTTTGAAAAGGAAAAAGTCTTTGTCACGCTTTAGTAGAAAGCAGAAGTCTAAAATTCTTCCGAATGTACTCTTGCCCAAATTATGTGTGTCTCTATTTTTGTTTTCTGGTTTGCGAATTTCTCCCAAAATTACATTTAATCCAGTATTAAAATTTATTGGCTGAAATGCGTCTGGTTTATTTGTATAAAGTCGAGATAACCTCATGTTGGCCTCAAAAATTCAAAAGAATCATTTTTAGAATTATAATCAATTGAGCCAATTAAAAATAAAAAATTGAGAGCTGGTATAAAAAAACTATCACAGTCTGGGATTGTAGAGCGAAGGTATGCCCTTAAGGATTCAAACTCTTCCGTCCGCTTTTTCTTTAATCTTTTGAAAATAAAAAGCGAAACCGCGACTACGGTTTTGTCTGGATGCGAATGTTTAGTGGGCCTAAGTAGTCTCATCATTTAACCCCACATCACAATTCCAGTACATGTAGAAGAGTACGATCCGCGTCAGGCGCTTATTTCCCCGCAATAATTCATCGCGATTCACTAACAAATCAAAAATATACTCCATTACTTCGTCGAACGATTGGTGGTCTTTTCGCTTTGAGAGTATTTTCAGATTAAATTCCTCTGCGACCGCCGAGTACTTGTTCATTATTTCGATGTTCTCGGGAGCAGATAAAAATTTTCTCACCTGGTCAGTATACTTTAGAAATCGCTTTCGCTGATCCTTTGCGTAATCGGTGGTCATTTTGTTTATTTCATTTTTCTTCTCGTATGGTGTCCTTGGAGTTGGCGCCTTATCTACGGCCTCTTTACTTAAATCTATGTTGGCCTTTATGTATTCAATGACTTCAGACAAATCGTTTGGACTTATTATTAGAGGTGAATCAACAGGGTCCAGTTTTACCTGAGAAGCTATCTCTGGAAACGACTTGAGATATGATTCAATCGTCTCAATGCCGATCAGCCCAATAGAGGAATCGGGAAGTTCCGTTTTTTGCGATATTTCTTTGCGAATAATTTCTTCCGCGTTTGCAGTTAAGCGTCTATTTGAAAAAATAATATAAAAATCAAGTTCCGACTTTGACTTGAGGTTTTTAATCTTTGGAATCTCACCAGCGACGACACAACTTTCAGATTCTTTACTAAAAAAGTCTGTGTCTGAAAAAGACTTATTATAGCCATTTGTGTGTTTAGCTTGAATGACTGTTTTGCCATTCCAAGGACTTGCCTTACTCGGATAGTTTTCTGCTGTACCTGAGAATCGAGAATCTCTTCCGCCATCAGCGCCATCGGAGAAATTTTGAACTGAAATTCCAAATAATTTTCTGCAAATTAGGACTACTAATTCTTCAAACTGTTTATGATGTAAATCCTCATATGCAAACTTCATTTCACTCCTGTGATTTTAAATTTCTCACAATTTCCTCACAACGTCTATAATGCTGCACAATGAGTGGATCTCTTTTTCGTCTTCCAATTTTTGAGATAGCTTTCACGGCAAGAGATCTAAATCGAAAATAATCAAACTCATTTAGACATTCAGCTCGGTCCAAAAGGTTAATGAGGTCACTCGAATTTATTCGTAGAAAACTATTTTCTATTTTTGGTTCGCAAAAGTGATGCCGGCTCTCTCTAAGGAATTTTTCGATCGTAGGCCTAATTGATCCGACTTGCGAATCAGATAGCGGAATTTCTAGATCGAGATCATTCCATTTCACAAAAAAACATTCTCCTCTCTAATTGACAGAGAATTTTCATTTGGAAAATCCAAAAAAATTCCCACTCGCTACCCCTCATTTTAAGTATCGGGAATTACGAGTGAACCTTCTGCACCAAATTGTAAATTGAATTTAAAAAAACACCGTAATTTCAAATACTTACGAAGAGAAAAGTGGCTCAGGAGGAGGGACTCGAACCCCCGACCAAGCGGTTAACAGCCGCTTGCTCTACCAACTGAGCTACTCCTGAACATGGTCGAAGATACAAATTATTTTAAATTGATTTCTAAGTCAAGAATTTAGGTTATTTTTGTCCAAAAACTTTTTCGAAATCATGCTTGAACTTGGATGTCTTGTAGATCAATTCCTTAGTTTTTATATAGCTTAACGTGGAATCTACATTAATCTGGTGAACTTGCCCCTGCGAGTTTCTTGACTCTAGTTTTATCGTCCACTTCAACCCCTCAAGTTCGCTTTTTTGATAACTTTCTCCAATTATATTACATAGCCATTCTATACTTTCTCGATCTGTTATAAAGATATCTTTTTCCAGGTAGGCAATAATAATTGGTTTCTCTACACACCAAGACTGATTTTGCTTAAGAGTTAGGCTTTTGTCGACCAAAGGCGATGGACCAAAAAAGAGGACTAATTTTTCTGTAAACGTTGTAGATCTAGAATATTGCATTGCAGAAAAAACCACATACAATAGGAAAAGATAAAGGCCGATTTTAAACCACAGAAGATTATGCTTTTTTTTTATTTGCATAAACGTAAACTATCAAAGTGCGGTCAAAGAGTAAACGGATTTATAATTACTTAAGGATTAACCATGTATCAAGGACTTGATCACTTCAAAAATTGTTTCCAATACAAGTACACTGGAAAAAACGACGAAGCTATATTTATTTTTCATGGTTTTCCTTCACAAAAAAATCGTAACAAAGATATTGCGCATGCACTTGGAACAAAAACACCTTACAACATTTTAGTTCATCACTATGAAGGGCTTGGGGAATCTCTTGGGAAATTCAATTTCATTAAATCATTAACCAACGCAGAAAAATTTGTAGCGCATCACTTAAAGTTAGGAAATTATAAAAAAATACACTTTGTGGGCCACAGCTGGGGAGGTTTTATTTCTTTAAATCTTCTGCGAAAATTTAACAAACAAACTGCAAGGCTAGTCCTTTTATCACCATTTAATCAAATTCCAAAAAATAAAAATTTAAATCAATTTATCGACGCCCTTTTTACTGAATATCCTCATTGCTTTTATGAGACCAATAAAAAACAAATTTTAAAAGATTTTCAATTCATTCAAGACAAATACGATCTCGTAGCTTTTTTCAAAAACAAACCAATCTCTCAAAAAATAAAAATTTTACAGGCTAAAAATGACTTAGCTGTTCCAGAAGTAACTACAAAGAGTCTGCTACCTTATTTAGGTTCTCATGTAACTTATACCGAATTGGAGCTTGATCACTCTTTTACTATGAATAGAGCTGAAACTATAAAATCTATTCTTAAGTTTTTCTCCAATTAGATTCTTTACAATCCAAAAATCAGGGCAAGAGATCAATATTTGAAGTGTTAGATTTTATCTTTATTCTTGCTGCTTTTTAAGGGCAAAGGTATAAGCCTCTTATAGAGGGAAATTTGAAAAGATCTGTTTTTTTGCTTATAGGAATTTCATGTGTTATTTTAGGTATCATTGGAGTGATCTTGCCAGTAATGCCGGGAACTATATTTTTCATTTTGGCGGCTTATTTTTTTGGACGCAGCTCTGAGAAATTAGAAGCATGGCTTTTAAGCCACCCCAAATATGGCCCCTCAATTGTCAACTGGCGACTTTATAAATCTATGAGTCGTGCAGCCAAAAAAGCCGCTCTTACAGGAATGCTGGTGGGATTTATTTTTTTAATGATCTCTCCCGCTGGGCTTATTGGAAAATCTTGTGGAACTTTGTTTATTCTTTCCTGTGCCATTTATGTCTATACTAGACCTGAACCTCCCCAATAAAATATTGCCGTCAAGCACAGTAAAACTTGAGGTGTTGTCTTTATTCCAAAATAGTTTAGAGTGTTGGAAACAAAAGAGAACTAGGAATTTTTTCTTTTCTCATCTGTTATCTTAGCGGCTTATAAGATAATTATAAATAATGGAGGAAATATGTTCAAATTACCAACTTTACCTTATGCTAAAACAGCTCTTGCTCCTTTTCTTAATGAAGAGCAAATGACTTTTCACTACGAAAAACATCACAAGGCATACATCGACAACTTAAATAAATTTCTAGATACAGATGCTAGCCTTAAAGGAAAATCTTTGGAAGAAATCATCTTATCTTCAACTGGTGGCATTTTTAATAATGCAGCTCAAATATGGAATCACACTTTTTACTGGTTTGGAATGAATACCGCAAATAATTCGACTAAGCCTTCAGAAAAACTTCTTTCAGCTATTGTAAAAGATTTTGGTAGCCTAGATGCTCTTAAAGCTAAATTCGTCGAAGAAGGCGTTAAAACTTTTGGATCTGGTTGGGTTTGGTTATGTGCAGATAAAAACGATAAATTAGTTGTTGTCTCTACATCAAATGCTCAAGTACCCTTCACAAACTCAGGACCAAGACCTTTGTTGACAGCTGATGTTTGGGAACACGCTTACTATGTTGATTACAGAAATTTAAGATTAAAATATCTTGAAACTTTTTGGTCTCATATTAATTGGAATTTTGTCTCTGAAAACTACAGTTCAACATCTGTAAAATCCCTTCACGCAGCTCATATTTAATTATTCAAATAATTCAAAGGATGATATATTTTATATCATCCTTTTTAATAAAAAACATTCTCATTGAGTTAAAAAGACTGTTATATAATTTACTCAATTTTGCTTGCAAAGTTCCTCGTTTTATAAAAATTTGGGACTTTTAATAACTGTCAATTTCTTATTCAGGAACTCCCATTTTTTGTTACTTATGACTTTTTGTTTATTTCTTCACAGCTTTAAAAGATCCTCCACTGGAACAAGAATAGCATATAGATACTTTTAGACAATTTAAAGCAAGGAATCCCAATGAAAATGAACGATCTTTTTAACAACATTTCTAAAGTTAAATCTGCTTTAGCTATTTGCTTTCTTCTCTTGTCTTTTGCTAAAGCTCAAAATACAAACGTGCCTTCGAATGCAGATTACTCACAAAAACATGGTATAGATAATTTTTCAGTATTAATGTCCTCTAAAAGTATAAAGTTCATGAAGAATCCCTGTTTTTCTGAAATTGCTTCTTCTGCAGATACAAACAAAGCAAGACTTAGTCAAATAAGAGGTTTTGGTTTTTCTGACGGTATAGTTACTCTTTTCAAGAAAGATGGGACCTTAGGACGTTCAAAATATAAATATGAAAGCTTATATGAGTATTTAACTAAGAATAAAGTCTGCGCAACTAAGTCAGATGTTAAAATGACTATTGATTTTGATAATCTATTAATTTGGAATTAAATACCCAAAATTTTATCAATAATAATTTATGAAAATACTACTATCAATTGTTTTTTTATCTTTTCATTTTGCTTCTGCAGTAGGAGTTATTTCTCATGACGACTATATCAAAGAGGCAGCTTCAACATTTTTAGTTGCTGGTACAGCTGTTCTTTGTGGTAATTTAGGTGAGTCACTTTCACCTGACAATCAGAATCAAAATAGAATTTCTGTAGATCGTCTAGGAACAGTGAACTCAAATCTAAGTGATTTTGCAAACAAAGTACGAACTAAATTCAAGATCTCATCAATCAAAATTGAAAGGACCTCTAGAACACAATCTATAAGTTGTTTAATTATTGAAAGAGTTTCTCTCAAATAGTTTGATTTTTATTTTATAAATCGTTTACTTTAGCCTCATGAACTCTATCAAAATCCCTCTTACAAACCTACTACCTTCCCGTGGAATAGTTTTTTTTGTTGAAAATTTTTTTTCAACAAAAGAGTCTAAAAACTATTTTAGTTCACTTCAAAAAGAAATTATGTGGGATCAAAAACATATAGTTCTTTTTGGAAAAAGAGTCTTACAACCAAGACTAACCGCATGGTATGGAGATAATGACAAAAGTTACCGCTACTCAGGAGTTACTTTAACTCCAACTCCATGGACAAAAAATCTTTTAGAAATTAAACACAAAATTGAATCTACTTACACTTATGGCAGTTGGAAATTCACCAGCGTTCTTTTAAATCAATACCGAAACGGTCAAGACAGCATGGGGTGGCATAGAGATAATGAAAAAGAATTAGGATTGAATCCAACTATTGCCTCAATCAGCCTTGGTGCTACAAGAAAATTTTTACTTCGCGACAGAGAAAAAAAGGAAAAACCAATTGCAATCAACTTACCCTCTGGAAGTTTAGTCATTATGGCAGGAGAGACTCAAAAATTTTGGGAACATTGCATTCCAAAAACGACACAAGAAGTAGGATCTAGAATTAACTTAACTTTTAGAAATATAATCTAATAGTATTTTTGCCTTACAAGCTAATGATGAAAGTTTTTGTCATTTATATTCAGGCAAAGGAATAAATTCTTTTTCTCCTGGAACCATAGGAAAACTACCCTCTTTCCATTGCTTCTTAGCTTGCTCTATTTTGTCTTTTGAACTTGAAACTAAATTCCACCAAATATGGCGGGAATTCATAAATTTTTCACCGCCAATAATGGCGAATTTAGTTCCTTTATTCACCTCAATTTTTGCCAACTCATTTTCATCTATGACCATCATTTCACGTTCAGTTATTTCTTGTTCTTTATATTTGACAACCCCATTCACTACATAGATGGCTATCTCAAAACTAAAAAAATTAAACTCAAAAGAAAATTTTTTCTTTGCATCAATCATAGCAAGTATCATTGGCGAGTAGGTCTTAACTGGAGACTTGAGATCAAAAATTTCTCCTACAATTAAAGTCATTTTTCTCTGTTCATTTTCCTCAACTGGGATTTGATCTTTTGTATAATGGAAAAAACTTGGAGAAATATCTTCCTGGCCATCAGGAAGCGCAACCCAAAATTGAAGCCCATGAAATGGACGTGAAATTGTTCTGTCTTGATCAGGACTCCTCTCTGAATGAGAAATTCCACTTCCTGCCGTCATCCAATTGACCTCACCAGGAGAGATCGTTGCCACTGAACCAACACTGTCTCTATGAACCAGATTTCCGTCAAAAAGATAAGTCAATGTAGAAAGTCCAATATGAGGGTGAGGACGAACATCTGTGTTTTGATTTACTTTGATTATAATTGGTCCCATATGATCGAGAAAACAAAAAGGCCCAACCATACGTTTTTTTTTATCTGGAAGAATGCGATAAATAATCATGCCCCCTCCAAGATCGTGTTTTTTTCCTTCAATTTTGATCATAATGAACTCTCTTCATTTTAATAGACTATGATAACCTCACCTAACCGTCATGGTATTTCTTATTCATTCTCTATGAAAAACTCCTATGAGTTTGAATTTAAAAGTCCTAGTCGTTAGGCTCAGCTGAATTCAAACTATTGGACTTTTGAAATCATGAAAGTAAGAATTAATCATGGTTCTTCACGAGATCGGTTATCTTATTATTGGCGGTGCACTTCAGTGTTGGTTCTTGGGAGCTCAAACCCCTTGCCCAAATGCTGAAAAAATTAAACCTGCAGGAATTACTCGAGAAAATTCTAAAGACTTCGAAGCACTTGAAGTTCATTATGAAGAAAGTGGCTTCGCCGTTTTCCAACGGAAAAATGATACTTTTGAGATAAGAAAAAAGACTGGCGAAAAAATCAACATAGATCTTGCAGAATTAAATCGCCAAACTAAAGACGCGTTACCCAAAAAGATGGCGGCTGACGACGTCAACTATTCGCTTTGGCGCTATGAATCTATTGAGGAAATTTTCAAAAATGGGATGATTAGTAAACAAACAGACTTTATACCCTTACTTCGCAAGGACGATCTGAAAACTCCGTTGAATATTTCTAAGGAACAACTTGCCAGTGTCAGACAGTCACGCATTGATAAACTTTTGATTGAACAGCAGTGGTCCCTTCCTATCGGCTACATTTTGACTTCAGTACCATGCACATATAAAAAAATCGATGCTAATACCCAAATGGGTTCATGCGCACCTCCAGGAAAAGCAACAGCTTATGCAAAGCCTGATCGTAACTCTGAAAAGGTTATTGAAGCCTCTCTTCTTTGGGCTCATCTTGAAGGCCGTTCAGTTCAAACCAATAAACCAAATCCCAGCGAGCACTCAGAAGAGCTTTTGATATTTGAAGAGCAAGGTGACTGGGTTCGAATGAAACTTGTAGTTCTTGATAAATCAAAGCGAATAGTTTGGCTAAATAAGAAAGATATTCCTTACACAATAGTTCACTTGAATCCAGCAGATCGAATGAAAACTTTAATTGAATTTTTGAATCCACCGTCAGTCACTTCAGCACAGGAAAATCGCATTTTAGCCGAAAATTTAAAACTACTTGCCAACGAACCTCTTGATCTTGATCTAGATTCATCAGGTGAAACCAAGTGGTCCGATGGTGTTCTTTGGGTAAAAGTCACTGTCAGAAGTGAGCCTCATTGCTCTGGCGAGGAATCAAAGCCTATTGCTACTGGCTGGCTTCCATACATAGACCCTAAAACTAAGAAGAAAATTATTGGTTGGTACTCAAGAGGTTGTTAACACAACTTGAGTTAAGAAAATGTTTTAGAACAGCTCACCACAAAGCCTATGTTTCGAAGGATGTAAAATACGGATTCGTTCATACCTTTTGTTACACTTAACCACCAACGGCTTTATGGGAGGCATAATTTTTAAAAAATATTTTCTACCAACCACCATTCCTTCTTGCCCATTCTCTTTCAGCCTCTTGATATTTCTGAAGTCCATGGCCAGGAGAATCTACCCAGTCTCCAACCCACTCTCTTATAAATCTTTCTCTTTCCGTTTCACCAACATATTTAGGCGGTTTATAATCAAAAAAACTAGGCTTATCGGCACCTTCGCTTGGTTTATTTGTTACATTAACAGAACTTGGCTTTTCTACTAGAGAATTATTTTCTAGTACTAATGCGGAGTCAAATCGAACTCCTGATTTTGGATTTCTTGCCGTATCAGGGACAAAAAAACCTTCGCCACCAACAGGAGCATCTTTAGTAATTAATTGACCTAAGTAATCATTAAATGAAAGATAGATACTTCCGCCATTTTTACTACCTTGTTCCAGAATTATATCAGTTAATTTGATTCTAATTTCTGGACGGTTTGATAAAAATTCTCTCTTAATGTTTCCTTTATTAATAGCTGAGTCCCCATGAAACAACACTGAAATAGGTTTTCCATTGTCCCCATACTCCACCTTATGTATTACAGAAAGTGTCCCATATTCTTTGTTTCTTAAGACCTCTAGCGGTATTTCAACTCCTACAATTTCTTGGACTTCACCTTTTGCGCTTCTTGTAAAACCTGTGACAACAAAATTAGATAAAGGTTGATAGTTAACTCCTGGTGCAGAACTCTTTTGAAGCACATCTCCGACTGAAACTGGGGCGAATTTATTTCCAAAAGGTAGTCTAAAATTACCTGACTCTTCAGGTAATTTTAGACTTTTAATATCAATAATACTATCTGCCCTAGAAGCAGTACTAGCAGAAGATTTAAGTATGAAAGAATCCTGCGGATTAAAATCACTTAACCATACAAGACTTAATTCCTCTGAATGCTTAACACTACCTCCTCTATAAAACTGGTGTCTATATTTCAAATAAGCGCCCACAACTCTACCTTCAGATTTAATAATACTATGAACGAGTCCATCTGCAGGAGGAGGCCAAGATCCATACCAAGGCTTTAATTTAACAACATCACCTGGTTTAATTTCACGTTCAATACCATTTACAGATAGTTTGAACTCTGGTGTATAATAAAATTCATTTGAGTCTTCTAGTTTATTCATAAAACTAAGATTATGAAAATAATTTAAAATAATTTTGGGTGTAGTATTATACAATTTCATACACTTCTCACTATTAGCCATGACTAACGTGGGCATTAAAAAAACAAACTTGATTATATTTTTTTTAAAATTCATCTCTTCTCCCTAATTAAAATACTATAATTCGATATCAACATTTTATTACCTAGCGAAATTTGTGCCAAAGAGAAAAAGTTTACTTTTTACTTGAGTGTCTTATTTTAATACACTTAACAACAAAATGAGCTACTACTTTAATTTTAAGTTACAAAAGAACAACATAAATAATATGTCTAAATCAAATAATGTTGGTTTTGTTTACTACTGAAAATCAAACCCTACTTAGATAGCTTCTATTGATTTCGCTATTTTTAAATAGAACAGAAATTGTTCTATTTCGATGTCGCTTCAATCCAATTTTCTAAATCCGAAAGAGTCATTTTAGTCAAATCGCTGTAAGAAAGTCCACCATTCCAACATCGTTTGTCGAGATAATTATCTAAATGAAAAATAATTTTTTCCACAAATTGTAATAATTCTTCAGAAGATTTGTTTTTGATGAGTTGTTTATGAAAATCTTTAATTTCATTCTCCACGAGTATGTTTAGGGCTCGGTAACCACGAGCAAACCAAAATTTTACTTGTTCAATTTCACTCAACAAAAGATATGCCTGAATTAAATGAAGATAAGGAAACCAATAATGGGTGTCACCTTTTTTTTCAGACGCAAGAGCCATCAGAATAATTTCGCTAAGAATGTTTTTAGACATTTCGTTATTTGGATCAGCCTCAACTGAATTCAATAAAAACTCAGTAGCATGGCTAAGATAGCTTAAATCATTTTGATGAAGCCTCCAATCTTGCAGATAACGCTCTTTAACCCAAGTCCGAAGTGATTGGGCTTTTTGCAGATCACCTGATTTTTCAGCCAACAACGCTTCTTGAATTTTGTTATTGGCGATATATACATGGATTAGAGAAAAGGCGCTTGATTGTTTCAAAGCTCTTTCGAAAAGAATTTCAGCCGTATGTAAAAAATCAATTCTTTCAAAACGGGCACCTTCTTGGGCAAAAATTTGGCCGGTAGTAACTAGATCAAAATTTCCCGGATTGGAAACACAGTGACTTGCGGCTTCAATTATCTGGATAAAATCTGCAGAAATCTCGTTGGTCAAAGGATTATGGGGATAACGAAGCCAGTGATGAAGACTGGCTGCAAGCTCAAGAGCAAACAATGAATCCTCATATGCTTTCCGAATACATGGTTTGAAAAAGACCCGACGTTGAATTGCTAATCGAGATTCAAATTCCAAAGGAAATGGTCCCCTGTATAAAAAATCTAAATTTACGAAATAAAAGTCTGCGTTAGTAGAAAGGAATCTATTTTCGATCACTTCAAGTGCTTTTTCAAAATAAGATAGTTTCTCTTTTTCGTTTTCAGTTGGAAAACATTGATATGTGTATACCAATCGCGAATAGGCTTGATTGTCCCAAGGTTGAGAATCTAAACGTTTAACTAAACGATCACTCACATCTAAGAAAAATTTTTGTGCTATCGCAAAATCATTTTTATCTCGACAATAGTCACCGCAGGCTAATTGATACTCTATTTCCTTAAGGAAAACGTCTTTTTGAGTCAACTCGTGTATAGCCTTCAAGCCTTCTTCGAATGGATATTCACGTGGGTCTCCACCTTTTTTGCATGAAAAATCATACATCCAATAGTTCAAAATACCGTCTATCGCATCTGAAAGGCGTGTTTTATCAAATTGGTCAGGGCTTTTTATTGCAATAGGTACCAAATCAGTAAGTGCTGGAATGTTTTGTTGATTTATGTAGTTTTCGATGTCCGATTTATTCAATACCATTATTTTTTGAGTTTAATGATCAATACATTTTGGTGCTAGTAATATTTTACTTTTTAAGTCCCATTTTATGGGTCTACATCAATATTAGGAACAGTATAATGGCTTATTTTATTTTGAAGATTTAATTTTTTTAAGAACAAATTGGCGGAGCGAGAGAGATTCGAACTCTCGAGCCCCGCGAAGGGCTGCCAGTTTTCAAGACTGGTGTATTCAACCGCTCTACCATCGCTCCGGGGTCAGTTGTATTGGAAATGACCCCGTGAGGCAAATGGATTTTACTTTTTTAAAGACCGCGTTAGTAAGTCGTAAAAATAATATCTGCTTAAATTTTAATCTCTTCAATTCCCATGTATTTTTGAAGGACTTTAGGAATCTTCACTGTCCCAGCTTCAGTTTGATAATTTTCAAGAATGGCAATTAAAGTTCTGCCCACAGCAAGGCCTGAACCATTCAACGTATGAACAAACTGTGGTTTTCCGCCTTGAGATTTAAATCTAATATTAGCTCTTCTTGCTTGAAAATCTTCAAAGTTCGAACAAGAGCTGATCTCACGATACTCATTTTGCCCCGGTAACCAGACCTCAAGATCAAAAGTTTTAGCTGATCCAAAACCCATATCACCAGTACACAAAAGCATGCGTCGGAAAGGTAGGCCTAATTGGCTTAAAACCTCCTCTGCGTGTGAGGTTAAGGCCTCATGTAATTCATGAGACTGATTGGGATGAGCAAAAACCATTAGCTCAACCTTATTGAACTGATGTTGCCTGATCAAACCTTTCGTGTCGCGACCATGACTGCCTGCTTCTGAACGAAAGCAAGGAGAATAGGCACAAAACTTTTTAGGCAAATCTGTTTCGTTTAAAATTTCCTGAGAATAATAATTCGTAACAGGTACCTCGGCAGTTGGAATTAAAAAGTAATCTGATCCCGAAAGATGAAATAAATCATCTTTGAATTTAGGTAAATTACCAGTTCCCGTTAAGCTTTGACTGTTAACTATAAAAGGCGGAATCATTTCTGTGTAACCATGATTTTGGCTATGTAAATCCATCATAAATTGAATCAAGGCACGTTCCATTCTGGCCGCAGCACCTTTAAGAAAGGCAAAGCGAGTTCCTGTAACTTTGCCCGCCCTTTCAAAATCAATTATATTCAATTTTTCACCTAGCTCCCAATGTTCTTTGGCTTTAAAGTTAAAAACTGTTTTCTCTCCAACTGTTTTTTCTATTTTATTATCTTCTGACCCCTTACCATAGGGCACAGACTCGTGAGGCCTATTTGGAATAGTTAATAATAAATTATAAACTTCCTGATCTACTTCAGAGGCTTTGGTTTCCATTTCTTTAACAGTTGCCGAAATTTTTCCTAACTCAGCAATCAAAGAACTAGTGTCTTGACCTTGTTTTTTTAAAATCACAATTTCTTGACTCGCTTTATTTTGATTAGCCTTTGCAGACTCTGCTTGAGTGATAAGCTCTTTTCTTTTCCTGTTCAAATCCATGATTTGATCTAGTATCGAAGTGTCAGCCCCACGATTTTCAAGACCCTTTTTATAAAGATCAAAATAAGAAGGTTGTCCATTTTCTGCTTTTTTTTCTAATAATTTAATATCTATCATGATGTTATCCTAAGTGAATTTAAAATTTGCTCAAAGGTGCGTCTTCGCCAGAATCAAGGAGCGATTAATATATACATTTTGAGAACTTGCATGACAAGCAGACAGATAAGGTCAAAGATAAAAATCTTCGTGAAGGACCATCCCTGCGAAAGCTTCATAAAAATTGCCATGATTACAATTGTCATAAAAATTAATGAAAAAGAACCAAACTGAGTCAATTCTTGACCAATCAAAGCTAAAGTTAATCCCAGAAAAAAGCCACTCAATCCTCTGATCGCTAGCAGGGTCAAAGTTTTTGTCGTCATTTTGATTCCCTCTTGTGTTTTATGAGTCACATTCATCATTTGATCCTTAATCCCCACAGTCTCCTCCTATGATCCTGATTTGTTTCAAAAATTCATCCTTATCTTTGGCGTTAGGTGATAACTCTAAATATTTACAATAGGATCTGATCGCGGCCGCCCTATCCCCACGGGCTTCAAATAAAGCCCCTTGTTCTTTGTAAATATCTTCAAATCCACTTTCCCTCTCTGCTGCAATATCTAAAAATCCTTGAGCCATGTCAATTTGTCCGGACAATCGGTAACATCTTGCCGCTCTGACATAAACATAAACTGGTTGGGCACCTACGTTAGTTGCTCTAGCATATTCGCTTGCGCATTCAGAATAATTTTTACTTGCAAATTTAATTTCGCCAACAAGAAGATAGGAATCAATCAATCCTGGATAGTTTTTCTTTTCAATTTCAGCGTTTTTTTCTGCCTCTACAAAGTTACCATTCATCAAATGAGCTCTGCCCAAAAATAAATGTGCCCTTGGAAACTTTGTATTTAGGTTGATGACTCTTTCCAGCTGATTCTTAGCCTCGGTAATTCTAGAGGTTTCTAGGTAAATTCTAGCAACCTCGAAGATAGGCTCTGCATCAGAGGGATCCAAAAAACTTGCTTTTAAAAAATACCCAATTGCCTTGTCGATTTGGCCTAACTGATAATAGCACCTACCACCTAACATGAAAGCTTTTTTATTGCTCTCATTCAAAGCTAAAACCTTATCAATTATATCAGCTGCTGGCTTGTAGCGATCTTCTTCCATCAGAATCTCTCCTAAAGAAATTCGATAATCATAGATTGAAGGGTATTTATTAATTAACTCTTGAAGATAATCGATACCATTATCAACCCCTTGACGAGTAGAAATAATTTTAGCGTAATTAACGTGGGCCTCTACGTTAGTTGAATCTAACTCTACGGCTTTCAAAGCGTAATTAAAGGCTTCATTCGCAAATTTAATCCTTTTTTCCTGATCTTTTTGATTGGTCACTATTGTCAGCTTAGCTAGCTCTCTAGCTGCCGAAGAATACAGAATAATGCTTTCAATATCTGAATCGTAAATTTTTAAAGCCCTTTCAGCGAGCTTCATTGTGCCTTGCCAATCTTTTTTCTTAAAAGCTAGGTAGGCAAAACCTTTTTGAATTTCATAATTCCCTTTACTTAAGTAATCTGCTTGAAATAAGGTTTTTTCACTCTCATTAAAGTCATAGCGCTGAATCAAAAACTCCGATTTTTTTAAATAAGCTTTAACATTTTTGGGATCTGCCTTAATTGCTTTATTTACCCAATCAATCGCTTCAAGTCCTTGCCCCAAATTCCATAAAGCCTCACTTGCTTTAAGTGCTGCAGTGGAATTGAGGTTGTTGAGCTCAAAAGCAGCTTTACACTCGGCCTGTGCTGGAAGATAATCTTTCTGCCTAAGTAAAGACTGACAGTTAAACAGTAACTCTTCATCAGGCTTTGAATGAGACGAAAGGCTTTGATCACATCCTCCCAATCGATGACACAATTCTACAGCTGATTTTTTTGAAGGATTTTTTTGTAAATTCAAATTAGCAATCTCAAGAGCTTTTGATTTGTTCCCTTTAATTAAATAAATTTCAGATAGGGCCTCTAAGCCATTGGACTCTAAAGACTTATCAATTTTAGATTTATTCTCAAGTCCTGACTTAAGGTAATTAAGTGCTTTATCATATTGGTTGCGATAAAACTCAAGAATACCTAATGCAAAAAGACTGGCCTTATGTTTTGGATTTTCATTCAATGCTTGAACAAAAAAAGCACTAGCTTTTGAAAATTCTTTCAGTTTCAAATTAATCATACCTTGGGAAAATACTGGTTTTATCCACTGCCCTGAGAGTTCTCTAGATTTCTGAAAAAAAGACTCAGCAATCAAATTGTCTTTTTCAAGCTCTAAAAGCTCACCTTTAAACTGATAAAGTAGAAAATTGGAATAATCCGTAGATAATATGGTGTCTATTGTGTTTAGTGCTTCCTTAAAGCGACTTTCAGTATATAGCTTCACAGCCTCACAAAAAAAACCACTAGTCTCTATTTTATTTAAAGACTTAGTTGACTTAGCTAAGTTAGACACTGTCTTCATGTCTTGAGTGTCTTGATAAGAATAATTCCAAAGTTCTTTGTAAACTTCACACAAGATCATTCTGGGTTTCAAATTATTCAATGAGTTTTCTATCGTATCGACTAGTATATTCTGCGCTGCCAAGTAGTTTTCTGTTGTATCAGATGCAATCAATCGAAGCGCTTGCTGAGTTCTTTGTTCAATTTGCTGAGCGTTAAGTTGATTAATATTTTTTTTGGGACTTAGTAACCTGATTTTTGTTCCTTCATTTTCTGGCGACTCTTCCAGAAAAAAGAAATACATAAGACCTACAACAAGAACTGCTCCAAACAATATAAAAGGAAGTTTCAGGGTTTCTGTATTTTTCTTTATTTTTTCTTGTGTAATATTTTGTAGCTCGATGACCTCTGGTTTAAGTTCTTCTTTGATTTTTCTAATTTCTTCAGGGGTTAGTTTTTTTTTCTTTCCAGGATCTCCTGCTTCAATTTTTTCTATAGGCTTCAATGCTTTTGTTAATTTTGTTTTAAACTGACTTTTTTCAAAAGGAATAATTACAGTTTCTTCACTTGTATTAGCAGAAGATTCTGCTTTTTTTTCATGTTTTTTATCTTCTTCTTTTGCAGACGAATTCTGCACCTCGGAACTGCCTTGTAGTTCTAACTGTTCCAATATTTTTTCATAGAATAATTTTTCTTTTGTAATAGCTTGAAATTGTCCACTAGGGTACTGAGCTATTTCTTCTTCTCCATTAATAAACCCATCTTCTATATTTTTAATAATTTCTTGGGTCGTATAAGGACCTTTGATTTGTCCTTTGCTGGTTTTAACAATCCAAGTCATTGAAATTTTTGCCATGTTTAATCATAAAAAAAGGCCACTCAGGAGATAACCAAAAAATATTTTACTAGACCTTAGGGCTAAATTTTACACGGCGTTGCTTTGAAACCAAAGTCCCTTTAGCAGATCCAAAATGAGTTTATCAAAGTCCTTCAAGTTCCAATTTGGAATCACCAAATGAAATTAAATCTTTTTATTTGAATTTGAAGTAAAATTTTCATGGCAAAGAGTTTGCTTAACTCTAATTGTGTGTTGATAAAGACCAGTAAAGAATTCCCCCCGGCCCCTTCCTTAAATTTACTGAGTCTTTTTCAACACATAGAAGTAAATACTCTAATGTCAACATATAACTGGGATGTGAATAATTTTGTTGCATTAGAAAGATTTTCTTATAGATTGTAATAGTAAATCTTATAAATTCAGTCCCTTGGACCCCTCCAGGATTGATTTTTCAAAGCCTCTTGGACCCCTCCACAGAGGCTTTTTTTTTGCCATTTCTTTGCTAGACACTTGTTTTAAAAGCGCGCAAAAATAAATACACAAATGATGACGTTACAAAAAGTGAAACATATTCTTATCATAGAAAAAAACCCTGCAGTGGCAGAGAGTTTTACTTCTTATTTTTTTAAGAAAGATTTCATCTGTCATCTCTCCGCGAATCTGGAGGATGGACTAAATTATTTGAAGACTAAACTTCTGCCTGGCTGTTTTGAACTTGGCCTCCTGATTTGCGAAATTGAAACTTTGGATCCCAAGGAATTAGTACAACTTTCTGAACTCAAAGCTCTCTTGCCCGCAACCCCATTCATAGCTATTGTTGACGAAAAACTGAAGACTAAAGTAAGCCAAGTTCTTGATCATGGTTTTTTTCACTATCTAATAAGACCTTTTGAGTTTTCTCAGATAGTTCATCTTTTTGAACACGCCATCAACTATCAAATGATCAATAAAGAAATTTCTATTTTAAAAAAAGAACTTCTAAGCAAAAATACATTCCAAGGTGTCATCGGTAGAAGCTCTTCCATGAGAAAAGTTTTTGAACTTATAAAGCAAGTAGCTCCCTCGACAGCAAACATACTCATTCAAGGTCCAACTGGAAGTGGCAAAGAAGTCATAGCTAGAGCTCTTCATAACTTGAGTGAACGAAAAGACAAACCTTTCGTTGCGATTAACTGTTCTGCAATCCCAGAGAATTTACTAGAATCAGAACTCTTTGGCCATATCAAAGGAAGTTTCACAGGAGCTACACAAAATAAAAGAGGCCTTTTTGAAGAAGCAAATGGCGGCACTTTGTTCCTCGATGAAATTGGAGACTTTCCTCACAATCTTCAAGCAAAATTACTACGTGTTCTACAAGAAAGAACTGTGAGAGCTGTTGGAGATAATCATTTTAGACCTATTGATATTAGAATTATTTGTGCTACTCACAAAAATTTGAAAGATTTAATTATCAATCAACAGTTTCGCGACGATTTGTATTACCGCTTAGCCGTCATTCCAGTTAACTTGCCTTCGTTAAGTGAAAGAACCGAAGATATTCCTCTTCTCGCGCACCACTTTTTAAGTAAATTTGCGATATTAAATCACAAAGACATTTCTACTTTTTCTGAGCCTGCACTTAACTTTCTATATACTTACTCTTGGCCTGGTAATGTCAGAGAACTTGAAAATGCTATTGAACGAGCTGTAGTCCTGTGCAAAACTAGACAAATTGAATTAAAAGACATTCACTTCTCGGCGCTTGGAAGTAATGACATTATACTCTCACAACTTGAGTCTGAGTTGCCAACCCTAGAACAATTAGAAAAACGTTATATTGAGTTTGTTTTAAAAAAAACTAACTACAAAAAAGAAAAAGCTGCCGAAATTTTAGGTCTTAACCGAAAAACTCTTTATAGGAAAGAAAGAGACTATGGTTGGGACAAATTGCCCCAATCTTCATCTGACAATGAAATTATTTAGTCTACACTTGGTCTGATAAATGCTCTCTACGAATGGTGTCCGAACAAAAAAGTGACGACGACCATTATCAAGGAGTGATTTATGAGAGCCACAAGTTTTTTTTCCATATTATTTTTTATTGGTGCTGTGCTTTTACCAAAAGCAACAATGGCCGCACAAACAAGAGAAGTAGTGGTGGGGATAAACGAGGCGTTCATACCTGGAGGGTTTGACATCTATTCTGATACCTATGTTATAGCAAGCGGTATATTTCCAAACGGTTGTTATAAATGGAGTCGAGCAGATGTAAGGCATGTAGATGAATTTAATCATGAAATTAAATCCATCGCCAGCGTACAGCCTGGTATGTGCATAATGGTTCTAATTCCTTTTAATAAGGAAATCCGTCTCGGTAGATTCAATGCTGGCAAGCATTCCATTAAGTTTGTCAGTGGCGATGGTACTTTTATCGAGAAAACCATGGTAGTGGAAGAATAGTTTATGCTTCAATATAATGAAGCGAAAAAAATTCCAAAGAAGTGTGCCTTCGGCATCTATCTCTGGGAATGCAGCCCGGCCTCTGCCGGGCTTTCTTTTTTTGGTTTTCCGCTTATCTAATTTTTGAATGGAGTCAAAAAATGGTAATCGTTGTCGCTAAAATCTTTAGAATTTTTGTTTGTTTTTTTTCATCTGTAGTAATTTTTCTAATTTCTGCATGTAGCCAACGAGCAGCAACCAAATCAAGTAACTTTGTTGTTGGGTTGAATACAAAAAAAATTACGGAGCCTGTAATTCCAGCCCTAAGTCAAGAGAAATTTCAAAAAATAAATCAATACAAAATAACCACTTTTACTCAAAGTATTAACGACAGACCAATTTATAAGAGTTTCATCAAGCGTATATACACAATTGATGATACTAAGGAAGCAGCCTTCATTGCAGAGTATAGTGATCATAAAATTGATGACTCACTGAAAGAGATCTTTGAAAAGAAAGATTTATCTGAAGTAAAAAAGCAGATTTTAAAAAAATATCCCCAATTCAATCACAACAAGTGGTTTAAACTCGATTGGATTTATTATGCTTTTTCCAAAAAAATCACTCCTGTATATTTAGTTAAGAGTCTTTCTGAAAGTTTAGAGATGCAAGAGTTAATTCTTGACCACAAGCTAAACCAAATTAGCTCACAAAGAGTTGGCTCTTGCTTTAGTGATGTCTTAGTCAAGCTCTATCCCAGAGGCCCTAAATTAAGTACCCTAGAAAATGTAACCCTGAAGAATGTTGAGCTTGGAAATAGTATTAAAAATCAAATAATTACTGTAAACTCTAGTTCAAACATCAAAACAATAACTAAAAATGAAATTCTCTCTATCACTCCAGATGATCCAAGATTTGATCTTCTTCAAGTAAGCTATTTTTTACAGAACTCCTTTGATTGGTTTGAAAAAGAATTTACCGCCAATATTCCTCTATCTCTAGAAGTAGAACTTAATGTTGGTGCTCCTGAAAAAACAAATACTTTTTTTTACTACTCCAACAAAATACGCTTTGGCTCTGGCGATGAAGTTTACTACGCACAAATTGCTAAAGATCCCTCAATTATTATTCATGAAGGAAATCACGCTTTGATTGATAAAATTGCCAATCTTCCATTTCAAAATGAAGGTGGTTCCATCAATGAAGGTTTCGCTGATTTCTTAACTACTTTACAACTCAACAATCCTAATCTTGGAGAAGTTGCCTACTTAAAGGGGCCATTTAAAAGAACCGTTAAAAACAGTGCTAAACTTTCTGATAAAAAAGGAAGTTTGTATGGAGACAGCTCGATCGTCTCTGGTTTGTTCTGGCAACTCAAAGAGGAACTGGGTGACACAACCGCCGGTAAACTTGCCGTTGATACTTTGATATTGTTGGGACCAAAAACCAATTTTAAGGATCTACAACAAAAGATAAACTTTATTGTTAACAAGTCTCTCCATGGTAAAACCCTTGAGCAGGCTCAATTAATTCTCAACACCAGAGGTTGGTAGTTTAAATATCATATTATTTTCAGTAAAACTTAAAACAACTTCTTCTCTGATTCTTTTTTGTTTGTTCAAGTGTTTGTGATATGATTTTTTCACCAATAGGCTCAATCATCAGTTCAGGGTGAAATTGGACTAATAGAGCTTTTCCATGCTTATCTTCAAGCGCCTCAACCACTCCATCTTCACTTAATGCTGCTATCTCTAGTGGGCCATCATGATGAAATTGCACTGACTGGTGATGAATTGACTTAACATTGACATTTTTATCGACTCCAACGGCCAAAGACAACATTTGGTTTCTTGTCGGTTTAAAAACTAAAGCGTGATAATCATTTTGATGTTTTATGGGATTCAAAATTTGAAATGGAATATCTTGAATAAGTTTATACCCTAAAGCAACCGCAGTTAGCTGCGCGCCCCTGCATATTCCAAAGATGAACCCCTTTCCGCGACGATAATAGTTTTGTATAAAACTAATTTCATGTTGATCTCTAACTGTTGATTGAGGATGAGAATGAAAATTTTTAGATTTATAATACTTTGGATCAACATCATCACCACCTAAAGCAAATGCGACAGGAAACTTATCTGCAACTAAATCATAAAATTCTTGTTTTTCTTTCCCACTAAGAATTCCAACTATAGCGACTGGTAAAAGATAGGTTGAACGCTTGTCCTTGACCAAAATTTTACTAAGGTTATTAACTCTCTCAGAGTTTTGAGTGTAGTCTTGTGCTCGATTTGCAAGTAATAAAACCTTGCTCCCTGTCATCTCTAATGGATAAAACCTTGAAGAACCAAGGTCAATTTTCGCATCCCACAATAACTCTGCTAACTCAGGGGTTGTATCGATCAGCCGTAGATATTGAGCTACTACTTGTTGAGGAGTCTTGCCTTCTTTGACTGGTATTAGAAAGGGTCTTGGCCAGTTATCACTATGCCACTCCATTAACTGTAACTTGGCATGAGCTGAAATAACTAAAAAAATAAAAAATGCTAAAATACGAACATAAATCATCAGGTTGATAAATATCAAAAAAGAAGCCAACTGAGCTTCATTTTATTAACTTTAGAAATAAAAAAATGTTCAATTTTATGACACTTTTAAAAAATATTGATATTTATTTCAACGCTTCTGAACAATAACTCTCTAGTTTTTATGATTTTCTGGAAATACTTGCGCCTAATTTGCCTAGTTTAATTTCCATCTTTTCATAACCACGATCTAAGTGATAAATCCTATTGATCGTCGTTTCGCCCTTGGCTACAAGTCCAGCCAAAACCAAGCAAGCGCTAGCTCTTAAATCCGTAGCCATTACTGGAGCACCAGTTAAACCATTGGGGTTTCCCCTGACCACTGCCACTCGAGATTTGGGTGTTATATCTGCTCCAAGTCTCATCAACTCTTGAACGTGCATAAAGCGATTTTCAAAAACAGTTTCAGAGATTACACTGGTTCCATTTGCTACAGTCATTAACGACATAAACTGTGCCTGTAGATCAGTAGGAAACTGAGGGTATGGAGAGGTTGTGATATCCACGGCATCCCACTGTTTCAGTGGTTGCACCGTTACAGAACTTGCTGTCGTAGAAATTTTAAAACCAGCTTCTTTGAGTTTGAAAATTAAAGATTCAATGTGGTGTGGAACACAGTCCATGACAGTTACCTCACCACCAGTAATAGCTCCAGCAATTAATAAAGTTCCAGCTTCAATACGATCAGGCATTACAGAGTGTGAGGCTGGTTTTAACTTCTCAACTCCTTCAATTTTCATAACAGCAGTGCCATGGCCTGAAATTTTAGCTCCCATTTTATTTAAATACTCAGCTAAATCAATAATCTCTGGCTCTTTAGCTACATTTTCTAAAATTGTCGTACCTTCAGCAAGAGTTGCTGCCATCATCACATTTTCTGTTCCACCCACGGTTATGTTCTCAAATAAAAATGTCGTTCCTCTAAGTTTTTTTGCTTTAGCTCGTACATAACCTTCTTTAAGTTCAATTTCTGCACCCAACGCTTTCATTCCTTCGATGTGTAAGTCGATAGGTCTTGAGCCAATAGCACAACCTCCAGGTAGTGACACTACGGCCTCGCCATACTTAGCTAACATTGGACCCAGGCACAAAATACTTGCACGCATTTTTCTGACTAGATCATAACTTGCTTCCATGCTTTTTAGAGATCCTGAATGTACCAAAAAATCTTGTCCATTGCGTTCACAATGAATCCCAAGACTGGCCAACAACTCACTTGTAGATTGAATATCCTTAAGATCAGGCACGTTTTGAAATTGGTGTGTTCCTTCTGCTAGAATAGTTGAAAATAAAACTTTCAAAGCTGAATTCTTTGCGCCACTAGTTCTAACTTCTCCGTTTAAAGTTTTTCCACCGACAACTACCATTTTATCCATAAACTATTCCTATTTTTATTTCGTTAACTTTAGAAATCTATCTTTACCACTCAGATCTTTCAAGACTTCAATTTTTGAATAAAGTTGCCATTCATTCACTCTACTTTTTAACTCTTCACCTTGCTTATAACCAATCTCAAAAAGAAAAATACCTTTTGGCTTTAAAGCTTGAAAATACTTTTTGGCCCATGAAAGAATAAAGTACAATCCACGTTCATCTGCAAATAAAGCCATTGATGGCTCAAACTTTAAAACTTCACCAGAAAGCTCAGGATCATTTTTCTCAATGTAAGGAGGATTGGAAATTATCAAATCAAAAGAACTACCTATTTGCCCAAGGATTTGTTCTGAATTTTCAGCATCAACAAGAAGACTAGTAAATCTAGATTGTGTTTCTGTCTCCAAAATTGAATTCGCGTTTTGCCTAAGAATGTCTATTGCTTCAGCTGACTTTTCTACTGCAAAAATCTGTGCCTGAGGATACTCCTTGGCCAATGAAATACCAATACAACCAGACCCAGAAGCTAAATCTAAAACTTTTAAATCTTCTGTTTTATCTAATGATAAGTTTCCCAGAAATTCTATGGCAAGCTCTACTAATGTTTCTGTTTCGGGCCTTGGAATTAAAACTGCTGGTGTAACTTTAAAGGTAGATTTATAAAACTCTTTTTCCCCAACAATGTAAGCCAAAGGCTCTCCTTGAGAACGACGTTTTACAAACTCTCTTAGTTTTTCTAATTCAACTTCTTTTAACGGTTGATCAAATTTTAAATAGAGTTGGATTCGCTCAATTCCAAGACCATAAGCCAATAGCAACTCGGCATCTAATCTTGGTGTTTCAAAACTTTTTTGCTTGAAGAAGTTGATGGTTTTATCCAGGACTTCTTTTAATATCATGATCCGCTCGTTTGTTTTTTCAAAGCCTCAGCTTGATAATGGGCGCTAAGAGCATCAATAAGTATTTCCATCGATCCACTCATAATTTCAGGCAATTGATGAGAGGTCAAACCTATTCTATGATCAGTAACTCGAGTTTGAGGAAAATTATAAGTACGGATTCGCTCTGATCTGTCTCCAGTTCCAATCTGATCTAAGCGAGTGTCACTAGCTTCTTTGCGAACTTTTTCTTCTTCAAGCTGCTGTAACTTAGCATACAAAATTTGAAAAGCACGCTCTCTATTTGAAGTCTGAGATTTACCCTCTTGGCAATGTACAATAATGCCCGTAGGTAAGTGCACTACCCGAACTGCCGACTCAGTTCTATTTACCGACTGACCACCAGCCCCACTGGCTCTCATCACATCAATTCGGATTTCATTCATATTAATTTTCACTTCGCTTTGTTCCACTTCAGGAATAACAGCAACAGTCACCGTAGAGGTATGAACTCGTCCAGCGGCTTCAGTTTTAGGAACACGCTGCACTCGATGAACTCCACTTTCAAACTTTAACTTACTGTAAACACTGTCGCCAGCAATAGTAGCAATAACTTCCTTTGCTCCACCAACATTACCATCAGCATAGGAAAGTAACTCTACTTTCCATCCCATTTTAGAAGCGTAATGGCCATAGGCTCTGTATAACTCATCAGCAAAAAGAGAAGCTTCATCTCCACCTGCTCCAGCACGAATTTCCAAAATGATATTTTTTTCGTCGTTGGGATCTTTTGGAATTAATAAAATTTTAAGATTATCTTCAATTGTTGGAATCGCCGTCTCGAGCTCTCTTATTTCTTCTCTGATCAGTTCTTTCATTTCCTGATCCGATTCGGCAGTTAGTAGTTCTTTGCTAGACCTCAAAGACTTTACCTTTGTTTTATAGTCTCTATAAACAACAACAACCTTTTCAAGATCAGCAAGTTCTTTCATTAAGGAACGATATTGCTTCTGATCTGAAGCAATATCAGGCCTTTGTAAAGACATATTCACTTGTTCATAGCGTGATTCAACTTCATCTAATTTTGAAAACATATACTTCCTATGGATTGGAAAAAAAATCGTAAACCTAGGGTAGAATTAAAAAAAAATGCGGCTAGAACAACTAACCGCATTTGACAAAGAAAACCTGAAAATAACTATTTTGTTTGAGCGCCGTATTTCTTTTTAAATTTATCGATACGACCTTCAGTATCTAGAACTCTTTGTTTTCCAGTATAGAAAGGGTGTGAAGCTGAAGAGATCTCTACTTTAATTAAAGGATACTCTTTGCCGTCTTCCCATTTTATAGTTTCTTTAGAAGTTAAAGTTGTTGTGCCTAAAAACGCAAAATCACAAGAGATGTCTTTAAAAACAACTGTATTAATTTTAGGGTGAAGATTTTCTTTCATTTTTTACCTCATTAAATTTAAATAAAAAAACAATATAAGCTTGAATGCTTTAGCATGTCAAAATCCCTTTGTCGAGCTAAATTTTTAAGCATGAAGAGTTTTTTATTGTGATTTTAACTTATTGAAATAACTAAGTATTTTTAATGTTTTTTAGAGCAAAAACTATCCAAACTTTCAATAGCTTTCTGGGCCTCAAAGCTGGGTTTTTTAATTTTTAAGGTATGGTTTTCATCCTCAAGTAAAATTTGGTTTTTTAACTTTTCACACCTTATCTTTAAATCTGTCATTTCTTTGGGCAGATTTTCTGCTAGCTCAAATAAAGGACTAAAGCTATACACAAAAGACAGCAAGACTTCTTCCTCAGCGGGTCCTTTTACTGGAAATTTCTCTTTAAACTGTTTTAGTTTTTCTTTCCACTCTTGATTCAGCTCTTCAACATGTTTTACCGCTTGAGTTATCTCTGAATCCTGAGATAAATAGCTAATAAAATTTTCCACTCGTTTATTTAAGTTTTCTTTGAATAAGCTCAATGAAGTCAAGTCGTCAGCTTTAACTACCTCAACACCAATTAAAAGAAGACAAAATGCAATGCAAACTATTTGCTTCACTCTGTACCTCCAACACAATCCTCACCTAACAACTGCTTACGTGAATAATTTCTTTCCTGACATTCTTTTGAAGCTGGGCTAATGCCATCACGAAGACACAAAACTTCACGCATTTTTTCTTTAATATTTTTCAAATACTGACTATTTTGATCTAATTTTTGACCAATAATTGCGGCCGGAGTTCGGGAAGAGAACCTATTAATATCCAAAAACTTATACACTTCTTTGGCTCCCTCGGAACTGTAGGCTACCGCTATTAGTTTATTCAGCAAAGTTTCATTATTAATGATATGAGTTAAATTTCTTTTTTTCAATTGTGGAATTAAATATCGCTCTCGTAAAATTATATAATATCCTATAGAATAAATTGCACTTCTAGCCAAACCGTTTCCCGTGGCTATCCAACTACAGTAATTACCAGCATTAAACGCTGGAGGATCTGTCAGATCTTTCTTTGCTATCTTTTTAAAAGCGTCACATTTATGATTATCACTCTCGGCAATTGTAGATAAAATTTTTCTTCCATGAGTTATTTCTGTATCAAGCATGTCTTTAATAGCGGGAGTAGTTAATTGCGCAAAACCAACCCCTTTAGAACTAGCAATGCTATAATTAAATCCTGACTCATTATTAAATTTTCTAAAAATAGCCGATGGATCAATGTCATACTTATCTGACAAGCAATCCAGAGCCGAGTTAATAACAAACTGAGTGTACTTTGACATATCTTCTGTTACACATTGTTTTTCATTTCCAGCGTACTTTCCATAAGACCTAGGGATTAAGCCCTGGCTAGGTAAAATAGCTCCTGCAATCTTTCGTCTATTGTTAGACTCACAACTGTAACCATCTCCGCTTGTGTCTCTTTTCAAAGCATTGTTAATACACTCCAGTTTAATAAACTCATAGGGCGTATATTTTTTCCCAATTAAATCTACCTGCTTCTGCGGCAATTTTATAGGAAAAGTGATCGTTTCCATAATTTGAGCCTTGGCTTTATTTAATAAGTTTTGAAAAAAATCAATAACTGTAGAAATTTGGTCTTTACTTTGAGGAACTAACTGACAACTAGACTCATCTCCCATTTTAAAATCATTCTCGTTAGCACTTTCTGAGTTCTCGTCTTTATTTTTATCTCTAAGCTCTGTAATCACAAAGTAAGATTTCGGTAAATCAAGGTTCCTTTCAAAATCATTATAAAGACGACGGTTCTCTGGTCTAGCCCCATTGACACACTCCAAAGCACTGACCGTAGAGGCTTTGGAGTTTTGATAGGAAAACAAAAATAAAAATAGAACTAAACAATTATAATTTCGTAAAAACACATTCCTTTTTCGGTAAATTTTTTTTAACCTCAAGTAATCTTTTAGGCTCTAAAGCTTCCTCAATTGAGTTAGGTACAAACACCTTAAGTTAAACTAAACAAGACAGTAGAGAAAACAAAAAGCTCAAATTGAGATGATCAAATTAGGAAGTGCCTGATTTGGACTACCCTCAACGAGGAAATGAGGACAGACCCTAGAGATACTTATTTTTTTATTTCTATTGTTAAAAAGATTTGTTAATACCTTTGTCTATGATTCATATTTCTAATATTTCAAAACAATACGGTAACAAAATACTTTATAAAAACGGTACATTTCAAATAAATCCTGGCGAAAAAATTGGTCTTGTTGGCCCCAATGGAGCTGGTAAATCCACAATTTTTCGTATCATAGTCAACGAGGAAGGACCAGACACTGGTACCATTAGCAAACCAGAAAAAACTGTTGTTGGTTATTTTTCTCAAAATATTGAAGAAATGAAAGGCAAGTCTGCTCTTCAAGAAGTTATCTCATCTGCTGGAAAAATTAGCGAACTTCAGCAAAAAATTGCACACTACGAACAACAACTTGCAGATCCCAATTTAGATGAAGACAAGATGACTAAAATTCTTGAAGCCTATGGAGAAGCTCAAGGGGATTTTGAACGTCTTGGTGGCTATGACCTTGAGTCAAGAGCCCAAGAAATTTTGACAGGCTTAGGAATTGGTCCTGAAGATTATCATCGCCCAACAGAAAGTTTTAGCGGCGGATGGAAAATGAGAATTGCTTTAGCTAAAATTTTATTAATGAACCCCGACGTTCTCTTGATGGATGAGCCCACGAATCATCTTGATCTTGAATCTATCATTTGGCTGGAGGAATGGATTCGTCAATTTAAAGGCTCTGTACTTATGACAAGTCATGACCGAGACTTTATGAATCGCTTAGTCAGTAAAATCGTCGAAGTAGCCTATCAGGCCATAACCGTTTATTCGGGAAATTATGATTTTTATGAAAAAGAAAAAGCCATAAGAAAAGAACAACTTATTGCCGCAGCCAAACGTCAAGAAGAAATGCTCGCCAAGGAGGAAGAATTTATCGCTAGATTTGCTGCTCGCGCTTCTCACGCAGCACAAGTACAATCTCGAGTAAAAAAATTAGAAAAAATTGATCGCATTGAAATTCCCATCGAAGAAAAAGAAATTCAATTTGATTGGCCTACTCCTCCGCGTGGCGGGGATGAAGTTGTCAAATTTGAAAATTTAGAAAAAGTTTGGGAAACTCCAGAGGGTAAACAAAAACTTGTTTTCAAAAATGCCAGCGCCTTAGTTAAAAGATCAGACAGAGTTGCTGTTGTTGGAGTCAATGGAGCGGGAAAATCTACACTTTTAAAAATTATAGCAAATCACACTAAAGCAACCAGTGGATTTATTCAAATTGGATCAAGTATAGATATTGGTTACTTCAGTCAAAACTCACTTGATGTTTTAAATCCTCAAAATACTATTGTTGAAGAAATTCATACTCATATTCCCACAGCTGGTTTGGGCTATATTCGTAGTCTTCTTGGTGCTTTTAAATTTTCAGGGGAAGAGGCTGATAAAAAAATTTCCATCCTCTCGGGTGGAGAAAAAAGCAGGGTTGTTCTTGCAACCATTCTTTCCAAGCCAGTCAACTTATTAATTCTAGACGAGCCAACAAATCACTTGGATATTACCTCAAGAGAGGTGCTTCTTCAGGCAGTTAAAAATTTTCCAGGAACTGTTTTAATCGTAAGCCATGATCGTTTTTTCCTACGAGAAATCACGACCAGGGTCTTTGAGCTAGATAAAAATGTTCTGAACGTCTATGATGGCACCTGGGATTACTATTTAGAAAAATCAGAGAGACTAAAAGCTAATAAACATTAAAAATATACGAGCGCTGTTTGGTTAAGCCTGTGACATTTCATTCTGTGATATTTCGCTATTGTAAAGAAAATAGCCAAGTAAGTTAGGTATGTAATCTTGATCTAGTGGGCACCTAGTAGATCATTTACAATTCGATCGGCTTTATAAATTTTTTTCAATGCCTCGACTAATGCCGCACTATGAACTGAAACAGCGCGGTTGACTGAATCATCAAAGCCATAATCACCACCTAGTGATTGAAGATTTCCGTCAAAAATCAAACCTACAATTTCTGCGTTCTTATTGATAACTGGAGAACCAGAGTTACCACCGATAATATCGTTGTCTGAAACAAAATTCATAGGTGTGTTCAAATCCAATATAGTTTTTGCATCTAACCATGATTTGGGTAATGCAAATGGATCGCTGCCAGTATGACGATCAAATGCTCCCTGCATTTTTGTGATCGGATTTATCTGAGTAGCGCCCTCTGCATAACCACGAATTTTTCCATAGGACACCCTTAATGTGAACGTTGCATCTGGATATGTATTGGCTCCATTCACGGCAAATTGCGCGTGAGCCACTCGCTCACTTTGCTTTTTAATAATTGGTTCAATGTCATCTTCAAATTTTTTCCGAATTGCTCGGCCATCAGGGTCAATAGCAAGAGCCAATTGAATCATTGGATCCTTTGAAGACTCAATCGCCTTCTGCCCGCCTTCAAAAAGCTCTTTACGAACCTTTGGGTCTTTTAATCTAGTACCCTTTACCAACTCTTGAGCCAATGTCGCAGGAGACTTAAGACCTAGCACCTTTTTTACAAACGGATGATCTGCTTTTAAATCCTCTCTCATTTTTGTTAACCCAAAAGTCATTTTCGCGATTTCAAATTCTTCATAGATAGGTGCTTCGCTGAACAATTCTTGTTTCAACTGAGGTAAACGTGAATCATTGAACTCGCGATATCTTTTCTCATTTGGCTTCTGCAATTCTTCAGCGGCTCGAACCAATCTCTTAGCCTTCCAAAACAAATCCGATCCATAACTTGTTTGTTCAATTTTTTCTAAAGAAATTTTTATGTTTTTTAAAGCTAATTGAGCCTTAGCAAGCTCATCCCAGGCAGAACCATATGCAACTTTCCATTTTGGATTCATATTTATCTTTTGACGTAATTTGGTTTCTTCAGCAACCTTTTTTCCAAAAAAATTCTTATCTAGTAAAGCTTCTTCTTTTCCTTTCGTCTTTTTCAGACTGTTTTCAACACCGAATAAATCAGTTTCAGAGGTCCGACGTTGCTCAATTCCGCGGTTGCCATATTCTTTTAAAAATCCACGGTATTCAGATAGGCTTAAAAGGTTACGAATTAAGCCAAAATCTCGCAGGTATTCAAGTTCTGCAACTGTAAGCAATCTTGAGGTGTTACCTGGATGTCCCGAAACAAAAGTTAAGTCTCCGTCTTTAGCGACATCATTTGACCATTTAAAAAAGTTTTTATTCACCAAAGGCCTATTATTTTCATAAACACGCAAAAATGAAACATCTAAATCATACCGAGGAAAATTAAAATTATCTGGATCTCCACCAAAAAATGCAATGGCCATTTCAGGAGCAAAAACTAAACGCACATCTTGATATCGATGATATTTGTACAAATGGTATTCCCCTCCATGAAACAACGTAACAACATCGCAGCGAATATTGTCGTCACCACCCGAGCAATTTTTTTCAATTTTAGCCATTTCTGCTTTTTGCGCATCATTATAGGCTTGTCCTTTTAAATTTTTGGTCGCTGCTGTGATTTGTTGGGTAACATTTGAAATATTAACCAATCGATTCACTTCAATTTCAGGACAACGAACTTCGTCGTTTTCAGTTTTTGCATAAAACCCCTCAGAGACGTAATCCTTGTTCGCATTCGAAAGCTGTTCGATACATGAATGGGCACAGTGATGATTCGTCATAACCAGTCCATTCGCAGAAACAAAGCTTCCTGAGCAACCACCGGCCAGGCGAGCAGAGGCTAGCCTAACATGATCAAGCCATTCAGGAGTTGCTAAAAAATTGTATTTTTTTTGAACCGTATTCGTTGGAAAATTATTTAAAAGCCACATGCCTTCGTCAGCAAAGGAAGTGATCGAATTCAAAACAACAAAAGAGAAGATAAAAAACTTCATAAAAACATCCTTCGTTCCTAATCAAAAATATTTTTCAATTTATTCAACTATATTTTCTTGTTAGATTTTAGAATACCTTATTTTTAAAAATAGACATGAAGTAGCATGGCTTCAGGACTTTTGTTATAGTTATATACGACTTACCTACTTAACTGTAGTTTAAATGTGATTTACCTGGTCAAAAGATTTCTTCTAGACTTTAAAACTGTTTCTAGTTTTTATTATTGATCAAATCTGTTTTCTTATCTGAAATTTGTCATTTAATTATCCATTCCAGACCTATTTCATATTGAGATTTTTTCTGCTTTACCGAAACGATATGTGATGAAAAAAATATCGTTAGGTGGTTATATGAAAATAATGAAGAATCCTTCGCGATTCAGTACTATAAGTGCTTGTCTTGTAGTTCTTTTATTAGTTCTTTCACCGGCCATTGCTCAATTTCGAGAGGAAATGGCAACACTCGAGACTATGTATGAATCGCGTGCAAGAGCTGTTGTGAATACCGTGCTAAGACCTTATGAATATTCACTAGTCGTTGCTGTTGACATTGATAAAGATGAAACAAGACTTGCTAAGCTTCAAGAAGAATTTGAAAAAGACCTATTGCCTGGAATGCCCGGTGGAATTAACTCTGAAAATCCCGCAATTGCTAATCAACTTCATGAAATGAAAAGTAAAGTAGATATACACCTTGTCCTTGCTAATAAAATTACTAAAGAAAAAGAAGAAACTATTTCCTCTTTGCTTAAAATGAAACTTCATCTTGACGAGAAAAATGGAGACTCCTTAACGATTGTTCGCTCTGAACTACCTTCAGAAAAAGAAGAAGTTAGTGCTACTAAATTGCCTGAATTATCTTGGAAAATGTGGGGCATGATCACTGCAACTATTTTACTTTTGTTGTCAGGATTGTTTTTCTACTTAAGTCGTAAAACCAATAAGTCTGATAAAAAAGAAGATGAGAAAAAAGATAAAGAAGAAAATGTAAAACCAGATTTAGAAAAACAAAAAACTGACGCCAATGAAGCCACCGCTGAAAATAAAGACAATGACACTTTGCCTGAACTAGATCCCACAGAAATCATGTTTGAGCAAAAACAACAAATACTTTCACTAGCTTCTCAATATCCTGAGGCAACCATTCAAGCGCTTACTGAACACTTTCAAAAAGGCCATGAACATGATGTCCTTTATCTTTGTGAAGCTTTCGGTTGGGAATTAGCTAAGAAAATTTTTGCTGGTTTTTCTCCCCGTATATGGGGTCGTATGGGACACATGTTAATTGCTGAACAAGAAAAACCTGATGTTAATAAGATGATTAAAGCTCTAGAGGTTTGTAACAAGAATATTCTTAAAAAATTCTTAGAGCTTGGTGATGTTGATTCTAAAAATCCTTTCGCTTTCATTTGGAAGTTAGGTTCCTATGACCGCAGTAAACTTCTGGCTAATGAATCTGCTCAAAATATTGCATTAATTTGTGCGCATGGCGATAGTGAGCAAGTCGGAGAAATCATGGAATCTTTGGATCCCATCACTCAGGAAGCTGTTACTGTGTGTATTTCTAGATTGCAAAGTTTTAATGAACAACAAACTCGAGCGGTCAACGATTCTCTAATTAAAAAACTGAAACAATTAAAAGAAAACCCTGAGGTTAAAGCTAATGGTATCGAAATCGTATCTGATCTATTAAGAGCATTACCAGCCGAAAAAGAATCTGCTTTTTTTGAAAAAATACTCCTTGAAAATCCTGTTGATGCAGAAAAAGTGAGAAGAAGAATTTTACTTTATGCAGATATAAAATATGTCCCAGCAGATATTATTTCTGAAGTTTCTGCAATGTTAGACATCAGTGTTTTAGTAAATGCCCTTAGAAAGGGAAATCCAGAAACTAAAGAATATATTCTCAAAGCTCTACCTCCAAAAAAATCTTACATGATTCAAAGAGATCTCGAATTGGATGTCTCGATTAGCGACAGACAATCTGCTTTGTCTCAACGTGAAATTGTAAAAACGATTACAGCCCTCCTTAAGGCAAAAAATCTTGAGCTGGTTGAGCTATTAAAAGATTCCAAATATAATAAAATAGTTGGCTCTAAACCAAAAATGGAACGTCCAAAGGCGGCATAATTAATGAAAATTAATTTAGACTCTTTTTTTAAAATAAAATACGGCCTCATTAAGGTTTTAATACCCATAGTGCTGTCTTTGGGCGCACTTACAAGCTGTAGTAATTCTGGATTACAAGGCACAAGTCTTTATAGCAAGTTTCAAGGAATTTCTTCTGCTGAAGCCCTAAGCCCAAGTTCTATTAGACTCACTTGGGGTCTGGATGCAAAATACACAGAATATCGTATTTACGAAAATGACGCCGTGACACCAGCTAAAAAAGAAACCTTTGGAATGACAACAGTTAGTAATCTACAAGCTGGGACAACTTATTATTATCTTATTTCAGGATATTCTGAGGCTGCTGGAGAAAATTTTGTAGGTGATAAAATTTCTGTTATGACCATGAATCACTTCACAGGTTTAAAAAGTGATGGAATCATTTTGAAATCTAGCAACGAAGTCAAGTTGTCTTGGACTATGAATTCTGCAACAACTAAATTTAAAATTTACTATAAAAATAAAACTGGAACTTGGGACCTAAATTCTCCTGCAACAATTGTAGAAAATGATAATCAATACACATTAACTGGTTTAACAACTGGACAAGAGTATTGCTTCTATATAAAAGCTGAATATCTTGATGGAACTTCAGAACCAGCAGCTTCCTCTGAGGCTGATTTAAACTCAGCAGCTCCTTGTCAGTTGATTACAGCTCCAATGCCATCACTTCCAACAATAAGTATCAACTCAGTTACCTTTGGTGATTTTCCATGGTTTTGGACAGCTAATGGAGATACCACTTACAAAACTGAAATTTATGATTCCTCTACAAATAATCGTATTGCCAGTCGTATTGGAAATGGTTATTTCCGTTCTACAGTTAGTTTAAATCAAGGAAATAAAAACTTTTATGCTCTTGTTTCAAATGCCACAGGAAATGTGTCTCGCGTTGATTTAAATATTATTAGCAATAAAGCTGTCACCTCAACAGCAGTAAGAAAAATGAATTCCACTGGCAGTATTGGACCCATTTTTCCGCCTATTCTTTCTGATGGAAAAGGCCCTCAAAATCTTGGTACTCAAGTTGTAAGTGGTGACTTCAACTGTGATGGTCTTCCTGATATCGCGGTTTCTGCTAACGCTTCGGTCCCATTTAGCACCAAGGAGCATTATTCTGGAATAGGCTCTGTAACTGTCTATTACACTCGTCAATATATTGAAAATGATGCTAACGGCGATCCTGTTACCAAATATGGTTTAAAAACAGACGTGGCTCCTTCTGCCACTGCAGTAGCTCCTAATCCACAACTTATATCCTATCCTATAGACACCTCTTCTGCATCGATTGGAACTAAACTCGCTGTTGGTAACTTCAATGGTGATTGCTACCAAAAAGGTTACGATGCGGCTTCACCAAATGGTTCTCCTGCAAGAGGTAACTGTGATTATATCTACACTCACTTTACCACTCCGACAGCTCAGTTGATAAGAAATACTAAAAAGTGCGATGATTTAGTTGTTAATACTAAAGCGGGGTATTTTTATGTCGTTTATGGAGACCCAGTTCTGGGATTGGTTTCAGGATCAATGTCAAATACGGCAGGTTCTGATGAACAAACTTGTGATTCGGCATCTTCTTCATGTAGAACCTCAAAATACAATGTCCCTACAGGTTATAATAGTTCTTCATTTGGCCGTGCGATTGCCGTAGGAGATTTTAATAATGATGGTTTTGACGATATCGCCGTTTCCGCTCCATTAAATGGAACAAATATTGACGACATTTTGGTTTATCGAGGCGATAGCCTTGGGATTTATCCTTATGGAAGCTCTTATTCTTTTAGTAATATAAGGGCTGATTCAAGTGTTGGATTAGCAGGTGCTGAAATCATTTCATCTTCTTCTAATGACTTCGGATTTTCACTTACAGCAGTTCCCAACTCAAGACTCTGTAAAAACGGTAGTCCAGCATCTTCTGTTTACCGAACTCAATTTCTTTCTGATGGATCAAATCAAAATATTAATGGCTTAGACACCACAAAATGCGCAGACTTAATTATTGGCTCTCCGAAGAAAGCTCATGGTTCTAATACAGGTTCCATCTATAGCTGTCGCGGAAGTCAGCCAACTGTAGGAGATAAACAAAAAATCACCTCTTGGACTTGCAGAGAACACTATCCCAATTCCATAGCTAGTGAACTAATTTCTGATTTCGGTTACTCTTTAGTAGGTGTTGCTAATCAAAATGGTTATCCCGTTGGACCGAACGTCCTAGGAACTGCGCTGAGCCTTCGTCGTCCAAATGTCTGGGGAGCTCTGTTCGTTGGGGCCCCATCATCAACTATCAATACTCAAACTAATGTTGGAAGTGTTTATGGATATTATTTAACCGATAGTAATGGAAATAATGTGAGCAAAGGAATTCAAACAGTTCTGGGTTCTGCGGGAGGAGCTCACACTGTTGGAGCAGATAATGCTGTTCCTTGTGATCGCGTTAACTCAACTTGTGTTGTACAAAGAATTTATCCTTCACCGGCCCAAGTGGGTATGAAGTTTGGATTTACTTTAAGTTCTGTTGGTGAAAAAGCTGGAAGTGATGATCCATGGATGCCGATGTTAGCTGTGGGCTCTCCTTACAGAGATAACATTAATACCAGTGGACAAACTGTTACTGATGCTGGTGCTTTATATCTTTTCCGTGGAGACATCTCTACTTTTATGAACCAAATCGATAACGGTATTGAAATCACTCAACCAAAATATAACCCCACCAAGCTCACAGCTTGTAGTAATGGAGATTGTACTTGGCTTTCGGGCGGAGTGAGTCCTTTTGGTAGCACTATCGTTTATTCTAATACTGTTTCAACTAGTGCTAATCTTGGACTTGGTGGAGCTGCTGGTTTTAATTCTCTGGCTGATTACAGCTTTAATAATGACACGCAAACAGATGTTTTTGTTTCAGCCCCTAATGACAACACGGCTTCTACCGCAAATGGCAGTTTGTTTGGATTTTTCTCGACAGCAGGTTCTTTTAGTCCAACGGTTGTAACTCCCAGCTTGACTATTAACACAAATCAAAGCCTTGAGGGGAACTATAAATTTGAAGAGGCAAAGGTCGTTGGTGACATTAATGGTGATGGATATGATGATGTCATGACTCACATTAATAATAATAATCAATGGGTTGTTGCTATTTATTATGGAAGTGCCAATGGATTAATTCAATCCCCAACACCATCTTACAACGCAGTTGGAACTCAACCAAAACTTTTTAAGTCTATAACTGACACTAAACTTGGCGAACAAATTTTTAGAGCCGGAGATTTGAATGGTGATGGCTATGCAGATGTCTTAATTTTGAGTTCTAATGGTCTTGGAAGCTATATTTACTATGGTTCATCAAATGGTTTAGTTACAAATGTTGAACCAGATATCTCTCCTGTAGGTAAAAATCCCCTTCGCTTTGCTGTTAATGGAACTAACGCAGTGACTTTTGATATTAACAAAATCACCTATGAGCAGAATGGAATGACCGCTGTTCAATCTTATAATGGCAAAGTCCAATCTGTTACAGTGGGTAAGTTTAATAACGACATTTACGACGACATCGCTATTAGAGTTCGAGATAATTATACTATTCCTGCTAGCATCCAAAGTGGTTCCTTAAATTATTCGGGAACAGGACGTGTATTTATTCTCTATGGTAGCTCTTCTGGTCCAAAAATCAACACAGCAACTGGTAGAATTCTTCTGCAGGATGGATCAGGAAACCCTGCGGATGTTGTTAGTACCAATCCTTGCGACGCTCTTGATAACTCCAATTGTAAGATACAAATGTTGACATCACCTAACGCTAGTTCATTGAATTTTGGATTTTCACTGGCTAGAAGAAACCTTTATAGTGTCGCAACCAGTGAATATGATGGTCTTTTGGTTTCAGATCCAACTTATAATAGCAATGCTGGTATTGTTTATGTTTTTAAAGGAGACGTAAGAGGACTTAACCCAGTGCCTATACAAAACTTAACTCCAAGAGACACAAATACTAACTTTGGATACACAATTGTTGAAGTTGGAGATATTAATGGAGACTTAAAAAAAGATATCGCCGTGAGTGCATACAACGTACCTAGTTCTTCTACTCGTGCTCAAGTTATTACGATATTTTTTGGAAAACAAGTACAGTCTCAATCCGCCTATGGGGGCGCTAATACAGATTCTTTATCTGATACAAGTTTCTGGACGCCAGCCATTTTAGATAATCAAATTTCTACAGACTTCAAACCACAAGTCATCAATCCAGTATCTTCTGTTTCTACAGACTACTTTGGCTATGGCATGACTGGGTTAGGAGACTTTAATCGCGATGGCTATGCTGATCTAGCTATTAACGTCTCTAATGGAGATTACAATGTTAGTGGTAATGTTTCTCAAACAGGTTATGTTCTAATCTTTTTTGGAAGTGCAGATGGTTTGCAAATTCAAGAAAGTAAAATTACTCCGACTCCTTATCCTCGATGTTATCAAGGTACATCTGCAGTTTGTGATCCATATCAAGTCTTTTTGCCACAATTTTCAGAAAATGATTTTACTCATATTAATCCTTTCTCTGTGGGCGACTTAAACGGTGATGGTCTTCCTGATTTAGTTGTTGGAGCAGCAGGAAGATCTCACCCAAGTGGAAAAGGTATTTCAACAGGAGTTATCTATGTCCTTTATTAAAACTCACGTTGGCAGCACATTAGCTTTTGTTGGATTGTTTTTACTTACTCTAACATCTTGTTCAGATGGAGGATTGCAAACAGGTTCTTCCACCGCCACATTTAGTGGAGTTACAACAGCTACCGTTCTTTCACCAACAAGTATTAAACTCAGCTGGGTGAAAAACTCTTCTGCTAAAGAATATCAAATTTATATTAACTCAAGTACTTCTCCCGTCGGAAGTACAGCTCTTGATTATTATGTCGTTGAAAATCTAACTCCAGAAACTTCTTATTCATTCAAAGTTATTGGAACATCTGACTCAAATATTTTTGGCGCAGATAAGGAAATGCAAGCGACTACTTGGCCCAGGTTCACTGGTGTGACTTCAGCAAGTGCAGACAATCAAGGAAATATTTTACTTAGTTGGAACTTTCCTTACTCAGCTCAAAAATATTTAATTTTTTATAAAAAAAATTCTGCACCTGATGCAACATCTACTAACAACTGGGAAACTGCCAACGTAGAATCAACAACCAACAGCGCTTCTATTAGTGGTCTTGATACCGCCAGTAAATACTATTTTATGGTTCATGCTGTATATAAAGAAGGTGAAAAAGAAATCACAACGAAATCAATTTCAGTCACAACACAAACAAGTTTTGCTGCCCCAACGTATACAATTTCAGAAGTTTCAATTGGAAATGTTCCAACGGTAACAGTAGACCCAACAGAAGATACTACGCATGGAGAAAACTTTTTTAAAACTACTGTCCTGTGGAATGGAGTTGCCGTTTCAGATCCTCTTATTGGAAAAGGCCAAGTTGTTCTTTCTGCGAATGCCAACCTCCCCTTGGGAAAAGTTGAGAATTTAGCTCTAAAAGTTGAATACTCTGATGGAAACAGATCTGAAAGTATGACAATTGAGGGACTAACAACCTATATTAAAGGTATCCCTACAAACATCGAAACGCCTGCCACTAGCTCCCTTGCTCAAGGCTCAAGCTATATGGGAAAAGTTTTAGCAAAAGGTGATTTTAATTGTGATGGTTTAGATGATTTAGCTATTGGAATGCCAGATGTATCTGTGGCCGATTTAGGCGTAAAATCAAATTTAGCTGGAGCTGTTATCGTTTACTACTCTAAGGAAACATCGCCAGGAGTGTTACAATTAAACACAACTGGAACACCTTCTGTTAATCCCGCGTCGGGGGATCCTCAAATTATTACTTTTGATGATTTAACTCAGCGTGAACAATTTGGCTATTCTTTAGCTTCGGGAAACTTAAATGGTGATAAAAATGGTCAGTTCAGTTGTGATGATCTTATCGTAGGAGCGCCTTATTCACTTTCAAATTATGTGGGTGTGAGTGGTAGCTTCCAAGCACAAAATGGTGCTGCTTATGTCTTCTTTGGAAGTACAAAAGGTTTGTCTACAGCATCACATATTTCCGATATTGCTTCAAATACTTCAACTTGTGATGGAAGCTTAAATAATGCAATTTGTTCACCAGTAAAACTTTTTGAAAATCCAATGACCATTCCAACAAGTCTAACTGGTGGCCAACAGCTAAATAAAAGTTTCTCTGGAAATGGCAACTGGGAAAGATTTGGCTACTCTATTACTTTCATCGGTGATTTCAATGCTGATGGATATGATGATATCGCTATAGGTGCTCCTTACGCTCACTATGATGGGCGACTATCAAATTTGCCCACTACTTCTAAATTAATTGAAAATGCAGGAGCAGTTTATATTTACTTTGGTTCGAAGTTTGGTCTTGGATATGAATACCCAGCTGCCACTTCTACACCAACAGTATTAGATGCTGCTGTTAGGTATTTGAAAATTTACGCTCCAATTCCTCAAGCTAATGCTTTATTTGGTGCTGCTGTGGCTGGTGGTGGAGATATTGACGGTCGATATAAAATTAGAGCTAACGGTGGAGCTAATTTTTACGGTGGTGGTGATCTTGTTGTTGGTTCTCCTGGATTTAAATACTCGGACTATATTAATACAAACTTACTTGCAACATCTCCTTACACCGTAGGTACGGACAAAGATTCTAATAGTATCTTGAGTTCGCCTTCGGGGAATTGGTGGGATGTTGGAGGAGTTTCTTTATCAGCTGGAACTAACTACTATGGATTCCCACAATCAACTAGCTCTGTGGGTGCAGCTTACATCTATTTTGGAAGAAGTGCCTCTTCTGCTCCTTCATCTGATGAAACTCCAAGCCGTTCTGCATTTTGGAAATGCGGTAGAAGAGGAATGTCAGTTAATGAACATTATTCCTGCTTGTTTGATAATTCAAATGTCAAAATGTTAACTCCAAGAAAATCAAGTGTAGCTACCAATATCACTGGTTTTGGCTCAGCAGTTGCAGTTCTTGGGTCAAAATCTCGTTTTAAAGAAAACTCTGGAACAGACATATTAACTGTTGCTCCAACACCTGGTAATCCAAAACAGTATTTTGCTGACTCAAATGAAGATGGTTTTGCTGATGTGGTTGTTTCAGCGCCAAGCACTACTGTCAGTGGTAAAACTGGAGTCGGTATTTTGCAGGTTTACTATGGAAACTCTTCTCGGCTGTTTAACCCAAGCGATCTTTACAACCTCTTTTCAGATACTAATCCATTAAGTGACTCTGGAAGTAATTCAGTTACCTGTTCTGATTTTACCACTATCAACTCTACATCTAAGCAACTATGTAAACCTGTGATCATAAGCTCAACATCCCTTTCTTCAGGTGCTACTATTGGAAGCTCTCAATCACAATTTGCTGTTGGAGATGTAACAGGAGATGGTTTATTAGATCTTGCTGTTGGTGCTCCTGGAGAAAATGTCATCGGTACTGGTTCGGGAGCTGCCCTTGTCTTTGCAAGTGTTAAAAATGGTGGTCTGAGTCCAACTTATAGAAAAATTTATACAACATTTGCAGATACTTCTGATGCTTTTGGAACTTCTGTTATTATTGGAAATTTTAATGGTGACAAGAGTAATGATCAATTAGCTAAAGGAAATAACACTCCACCTTTTGTTGATTTTCCTTATGGAGATCTTTTTGCTGGTGCACCTAATGATGAAATCTCACGTCCAGGTGGTGGAGCCGTTTATGGATTTTACACACAAGACACAGCTTTACCTTCTACACTAAGTACTCATACGCAATTGATCACAGAATCTTTAGCTTCATTTACTGAGTATGGACTTGGAGAAACAAAACTTGTTGGCGATATCAATAATGATGGTTATGTTGATGCTGTTTCTAAAGTAACTAGTTTTGGCCAAAAAGGCGAAAAAACCTACGATGCGGTTATATACTATGGAAGCTCGATTGGGCTGATAACCACTTCTTTTTGTCTGGCAAATCAAACTAAGATTTTCAAATCTGGAAGCCATACAGCCGACTGCTATCCTTCAAGATCTCCAACTCAAGGAATTACAAATCTTGATATCGCTTTACCTCAAAAAATTGAGCGCCCATCAAATTTAGATCCCTTATGGAGTTTTATTGGAATAGATGCGGGTGACGTTAATCACGATGGTTTTGCTGATGTTTTATTTATTCCAGCTCCAGGAGCCACCACTAAATATTCTTCTTTATATTTTGGATCAAGAACTGGATTGCTTAGCGTAGTTGATCCATCATGGATTCCTGCAGCTGGAGATCCTCAAATTGTAAGTGCCATCCTAACTGCACAAACTGCAAATGGACAAGATACTTATGGAAACTCATCTACAAATAACAGATCACCCTTCGTAGCCGCAGATTTCAATGGTGACGGTTATTCCGACTTAGCTTTTGGCTTACCCTATATTAGCAGTCGAAGAATGAATATGACTGCTGGTGACACGCCTGACCCAGCTGGCCTTATTGGTGGTCCATCAAAAGCGCTAGGAACTGGATGGGAATGTTCTGGTTCTGTGACTTACTCATCATGCACAAATGGAGATGCGGTTCCTTGGGCTGGTTCGATCAGAATTCTTTATGGGTCTTCTTCTGGATACCAAACTCCAAAGAAAAATGGTTCCACTGGAGATATTAATCGTGGTGAACCTTACCCTCTAAATATGGAAGGAACTGAAGAAGCTGCTGAGGCAAGCAAGCCTTGTGAATCAAGTGCTAATAATTCTGATCCAATTTGTAAACCAACCTATATGGATAATCCTGTTTTTGAAAACATCAGTTTTGGATATGATAAATTAGGACATAATTTTGGAGCCAGCATCACCACTGCAGATGTAAATCACGACGGCTATCTTGACTTGTTGGTGGCAGCTCCTGGTTTTGAAGATCTTAGCTGTTATTCAGGAACAACTTATAGTAATTATGGCCGAGTCTATGTATTCTACGGCAGTCAATACGGCTTGCTCGCCACAACCGCAAGGAAGTACTACACTGCTGACTTGACAGCCCCTTGTCCAGGAACTTTTGCAACAGACAAAGCTCTGCAAAATACCAACGGAGGCAAAGTGCGAGCTATAATGCCAACGTTAGTGGATTATGGTTTTGCAAATAACAAAACTGAAAGAAATTTTGGATTTTCTCTAATGTCTGCAGGAGATGTCAATGGTGATGGTTTTGATGACTTTATTATTGCTACTCCAAATGACTCCTTTACGACCCTAACTAAAGCTGGATCTGCCTACATCTATTATGGGCCACTTTGTCCTGCTGATAACTATGATCAAATTACTGATGAGTTTCAAAATGCTGATAATTTAAATATTCAAAAATTTTTTAAAGGGCAATTGCCAGTTGGTGCTTCGACAACTCAAGAATCAAATATCACGATAGCCGACACTACAATAACTAATTCTTGCTTTAGAGGAGCTTCTACTAAAATGAAGCCAATGCCTCAAAAATTTTACGTTTACGGCGCTATAAGTAATGAACAGTGGGGTCTTTCGATTATTGCCGGTAAACCTAAAAAAGGTGATTTTAACAGGGATGGATATGATGACATAATCATAGGAACGCCTTACTATAATGATGTCGTCAGAAATCTTGTGGACATAGGTCAAGGAGTTGTATTTTTTGGAAGTCCTCTTGGGTTATACACCAACGATTATCCAGCAACTTCAGTGGTACTTACAAACTCAAATCAAATACGACCTTATTCCATAGTACCGACTAATTATCCATCCAACTCGAAGTTTTTTATCAAAATGAGTACCAGTGGTGATATAAATGGCGATGGAACTATGGATATTTTAGTTCCATCTATACACTATAATGGCCAAACTCCCTTTAAAGGAGTCAGTTTAGGAACGTTTTTTATATTTAATTAAGTTGAGTACGTTGGGGGAAAATTGAAAGCCGTAAAAAAATATTTATTTTTTATATTTTTAATAGTCTCTACATTACTTGTAACTTCTTGTAAAAAAGATTCCTCATCTCCTATTGTTTTACCTCCAGGTACTGAAGTTACTTACTCCACAAATGACTATGTTAGCTTATCTCAGGCTTATTACAAAGTAGAACTGCAACAATATAACTCCCTTGATAAAACCTTTAACACTCTTTCTGATATTACCCCCAAAGTAAACTTAGACCTAGGTCAAAATGTATCTTATGTTCTTCCAAAAGATAAAAACACAGCTGGTATTTTTCTTATAAAAGTTAATCTATCAAGACAACCATTGAACTTTGAAGCCTTTGTTGTTCCAGGACGAACAACATTTCCAAGTATGGCAACAACTCTTGCTGTCGAACTCATTAAAAAATATTCTAATAAATCAATCGATACTTATCGTGAAGATACTGTCATTGCCATTGAAAATTTCATAAAAGAATACATACTCACTCAAAATAACAAATATACTGAAATTAAGGATCAAACTTTAGAAGTACAATACAAATTCATGAAGAATGGTCTTAGTTCTAATTACGACTTCCTTTCTTTATTAAAAGACTACGAAATTAATTTTAGCTTTAATGATAATGGGATTGTAAGTTCTGCGCCCTTTCCATTTTCTTTTAAAAATAATTTTCCCTCTCTGGACATGTCTAACTCAACTCCTGTATCAAAAATATATTATGGTATAGAAAAACAAGAAGTCCTTATTCGTGGTCAAGGAATTGACTTAGATAATGATTTTTTAATTTATAGATGGAGCTTAGAAGGAGCTCCTATGAAAACACTAGAAAAAACAGAATTTCGTTGGACACCAGATTATGATGGTTTTAGAGCCACTCCATATGTTGTGTCTTTAGTGATAACTGATGGCAGTAAAGAACAAGCGCTTAAGTGGAATGTTCAAATTGCAAATTTTAATAGACTTCCAAAAGTTTCGTCTGACTGCCCCAAAGAAATAAAAGAAAATCAAACCGTAAAATGTAAAATTTCGGCTGTTGATTTTGACTCTGAAGCTACCAATATAAGCCTCAGAGATACAGGAGTTAATTCAAGAGCCACAATCAACTCATTGAAAACTGATGACTCTACAAGAGTCATCAAAATAAATAATACCACATCAGTTGATTTTGAGTTTACCCCCAACAACAAAGACGCATTAGCACGATCTGCTTATTTTCAATTCGAAGTTGAAGATGCTGGTGGAGGAACAAGTAACTTTCCTCTGGCTTTTTCAATTGAGGACATCAACTCACCCCCTGATATTGTTGGAACTTATACAGAAATAACTCCAGACAAAGATCATGAGTGGGATTACTGTGCATTAGAAAATCCCGATGGTGGTTTGATCCCTTTTGATTTCTCTATTAAAGTTCAAGATCCTGACAATATCACCGCCACAGCTGATGGTGGTTTTGATATTATTTCCACTCCTCGCTTAGGTGGTTCACTCAGCTGCTCGGGAGATGGTTGTGTTGAAGCGATTACATGTCCAGCTGGAATTATTTCCACTCCACAAGAGCAATATTTCTGTTATCGATGGAAGGCTTCTGAATCAAAAAAAACAGGTACTCTTTCTTTCACGTTTAAAGATGATCATGGAGGAACTTCCGAACTTAGACAAATTTCTCTCGTTGCTTCTGACCGCAATGAAAAACCATGCGTAAGAGATATTCCTGGTGCCTATGGAAGATCCTTAAGTTTAAACCAAAATCAATATGATTACACTCTAAATGCTGATGATTTTGATCTTGATGTGCCATTTGTTTCAATTACCTCAAATCAATCTTCAAATTCAAGCGATGTTTACCCCTTCCTTTATGATTCCAACACTTCAAAACCATTAATTTTTAGAAAAAAATATTTTGGAAATACTTTAAATAAAGCTCATTATAGAACTCGTTTTACTGACTTAAATACCCCTGGTGGTGCAAAGGTAAATCTTCGGGTCAACTATCAATCTCCTTATAGTGGTGTAGTCAAATTTTATCGATCCACTACCTTCTCTTCTGATGTTACCATTCCACAAGATTTTCCAATTGAAACTAATGCCGGACTGCTGCCAACTTTACACTACAAGTACAAAACAGCTCAAACAGTTACTATGGAAAAAGATGATCTAGAGGTGTGGGTACCAGTTACCGTTTATGATCAAACGATTGCTGTAAACAAATTAAACTCTATAAAACCTACCACTATTGATGGTATTTCCGTAACAACTGCAGGCTTATCTGTTACTAATTCATCACCCATAACTGATTTTGGAACAATAACTATTTCAAGAGTGAGTACCGCAACTAGCTTATCACTACCAAAGTATATGGAATTTTTCAGTAGTGATGAGTCTATACCATCAAATAGTACAATGCATTTTTACAACTTTGCTAAAGTTGATTTCGCCGTTGGACAAAGTAGTGCTACGGTCAGTGTTTCAGCATTTAAAAATCACTTAACTCATAGTTTTTCTAGCTCAAATACATTAAGTGTAAATAAGAACTTCATTCCTTACATTGATTTTGGTATCACCTCTGCGATAGGAACTCCACAAAATGAAATGATCTTGGGTTCAACATTATCTGATAATTCAATAAAAGTTTCTTATGAAAACCTTTATAATTATACTAACTTTTCTTTAAATCCTATCAATGGATCCGCAAATAGATCTCTGACGGTAACCGCCGAAGATTCATTCACTTTATCTCAAAATTCTATTTTGAAGGATCAAAATGGAGATCAATATAAACTAGTTGGCACTGATTTAACTTTATTTGGAACCCGTCAACTGCAACGCTTAGGTTCAGCAACTAATCCATTAAGTACTGCAATAACACTAACTGCTGCATCTACTATTTTTAATAGCTTGAACAATACTAAGTATGTTTTAGATCAAGACATTAATTTTCCTGCAAACACCACAACGGTGAATGCTAATTTAAAAAGAACTAATCACACAAACCCATTGACTAACAAAGATGGATTAAGTGTTGGAATAATTTCTTTTGATTTTTTTGACAAAAACTTTAAACCAATTTTTATTTCGCCTGTAGGTGCTTTAAATTTAACTGTTAATGAAGGTGATAGAATAAATGATTTCTTGATGGAAGTTAATGATAATGAAAGTAATCCTGGATTTCCAAATGATCCTTATGACAGACATTCTTTCACAATCACTCCACAAGGCGGCACTACACCAAATGGTCAATTGCTTTTTTGTCGAGAAAAAGGTGACAGTCTTGTCAGTATTTCATCTCCTTCTTGTACCCCTTGCAACACCCCTATTTCTACAGATTATTGGGATTCTGCTAGGTGCTATATTAGATTTTTTCCTAGCATTACTCACAACACTACAACTGATATTGATCAATCTTATACTTATGTTGTAACTGCTCAAGACAATAGCCCTCTTAACTTTGGTGAAGCTCATGATAATCAGCAAATTTTGACTATCAAAGTAACTGAAACTAACGATGCTCCCTATTTTACTGATAGCAGTTGGAACACAATTAGTTCTTCACAAGTATCTCCCTATGTCTGCGGGGGAACAAGCTGCGGAGATTTCGTAGAGAAAACAACTCTTGAATTTCCAGTCTACGCTATGGATACTGATAAAAATTTAAATAATAAGTCGCTAACATTCAGCCTTGAGCCACAAGTGTATGACTTAACAACTAATCAATGGGTTACTCGGCCTTCAGGAATTGCGATTATCACCGACGCCCCTATTTCAATAAATGCTTTTGGTGGTAATTGGGGCTCAAAATACCGCGCTAGGATAGCATGGACCCCTAATGACCAAGAAGCTAAATCACTGGCTGGTACTGGCTTCATCATTAAAGTCAAAGTCACTGATGCTGCCACCTCACCAAGCTCACCTCTTTCAGCGTATGCTTTTTACAAAGTAACAGTTAAAAATATTAACAATCCTCCTAAATTAAAAACAGCTGTTTCCCTTACTGTAACAACAGACCAGTACTTTAAAAACACATCTGCGATTGTCTTGACAGACTCTGACTTTAACTCTTTAGCAGCTCCAATTAATTTTACAACCTCACTAAGTTTGTGCAAAAGTGATACTACATTTAATTGCGCAGCTCCCTTGGATGGATGGCCAGATGAACTAAAGACCTATGATCCACTCTATATTAGAAATTCATCTGTGACCCAATGCCGCTCTGGCGCTAATTTAAATGCAACTTTAGCTTTACCTTACTTAACCAGACTTACATCAAGCTTTAATTCGGCTACTAAAGAAATTCAATACCCTTATCAATTTGAATGGTGCTCTCAACGCGGACACATTGGAAATTACAATGTATATCTTCAACTTAACGATAATGGCGATAAAGACAGAAACAATCAAAGTTCTCCAAAACAGCAACTGATAAGTCCTTTAAGCCTAAATGTGGTAGCTCCCATTTTTTTCAAAAGTCCCAAAAAAAATGATAGCAATGTTGTTGTAAATGCACCCAACCAAGCTTTCATTGGTAAGCAATTTACCTATCAAACGCTGATTTTAAACTCAAAAAAAGGGAATGTTAAATTCGAACTTTTAACTTATCCAAGTGGAATGACATTAGATAATAATCTGCTGGTAAAAAACGATACTAACTCTGCCATTGGTGTTGGTTTAAAATGGACTCCCACAGCGGAACAGCTTTCAACTGCAAATACAGCTACTTGGCACACTGTTAGATTAGCGGTTACTGACACAACTAACGCTAACGAATCAGACTCTGTAACTTTTCAAATTCAAGTCAAAGACCCATTGAACCCAGTTCAAAGTAAACCAACGTTAACAAAAAATCCTAATCTTGCAGTTGTCACTGTTGATGAAAAGACTCACAATACTTTTTCAGTGTTAGCAACTGACTCAAATACTTCTGATCGTTTATTTTATTCTTGGTTTGTCGATAATATTAAAAAATATGATGAAGGTTCAAGCTTTGACTACTTTCCAGGAATCAATGACTTTGGTCCACATACTATTCGTGTTGATGTTACTGATGGATATTATACTGAAACAACGAGTTGGACTGTAAATGTCAGAAACACCGTTCCAAATATAGTTGATGCAAGTGTGCCTGACTTTAATTTAGCTACTTTCAACTCCTCTAAACTAGGAAAAACTATTACTAATCTTATTTGGGCTACTGAAGCTAAAGTTGAAACCAAATCAGGTAGTGATACATTTAATTCGATTCTTTTTAGTGGAAGTTACACCAAATCTGGAACTAATAATGAATTTGTCTATAATCTCAAGCTTAAAAATGGATCAATTAATCCAGCTCTCGCTTCTGGATCTACCGGCAATCCACTATTAGCTGAGTCACTTCCTTGGAATGCTGGTCAAAAAACAAAGAGAATTTCTTACAAGCTTGGTGGTGGTACTGCTTTTAATATTCTACTCACCCCACTAGAAGATAGAGCTGGGTCTTTCACAACTGGATTAACAAATGCAGTTTGCTTGCCACAAGCTTTGACTATAACCACTTCTGGTTTTAATCCCTCACATATCTGTTCTAATTCTTCTGATGCTGGATTGATTTATAAAAATGAAGACTCTTATGGAAATCTTGTTTCAGCCATTTATAAATTTGGTGGTATCTCTTATGATATTTCAACAACAAAAGACTATAGAACTATTCAGTGGACAAACTCTGGATTACCAACAATTTTTTTTGATGCTACTTCAATTACAAGTTGTGGCTTTGCTGGATGCGGTAATGGTCTTCGTTTTGCCGGACTTGCAGTGAGTAGTAAATATCATAGAATTTATGCTTCAGTAAGAGATGTTGCAAACAGTATTAACAAACTACTTGTTTTTGATTCATATCCCATAACAACGGGCTCAAACCCAGCTTTATTAGCTACTCTTAACATTAGTGATGGTATTGATCCTGATAATAAAGCCTCAGACCTTGTGCTAGTAAACGATACCGTTAATGGCACAAGCATTGATCAACTCTATATTTTACTTCCAGGCACTGGAGGACTAGCTATTTTACCTGACAGAACTATTACTCCAGTTGTTACTGATATAACTTTTATAGGAAACACAGGGTCCATTGGAAAATCACCAACAGATGGTGCAAACTCTGGTAGAAGATTAGTTTATAATACAACTTCAAAACTACTTTATGGACTAAGTAAAGATTCTAATCAGGTCTTTAGTGTAAATGTCTACAACAACACTTTTCAGGTACAACCATTAACCGTAAGTGGAGGTTTAGACTCCATAATATCATTCAATAACGACCAGTCAGTTTATGGTGTTAGTCGCACCTTGGGCCAGATTTTTAAATTAAAGTGATTCCATATAGAAGTCATTATTAACTTCTTTTAGAATTATAAGTATGACGTGGATTTTATTTATTATACCAATGATTGTGCTTTACACTCTAACCGCATTCTTAAATAAGTGGCCTGTGCAGAGCCTCTGGGTTTTGTTAGTTATGCTTGCGGGACCAATTTGGATGTTTATATCTGAAAGCTTTCCTGGCTTTTTTAAGAACCTTCGATCTAAAACAAATTTTATTTTTTATCTGCAAAAATCTTCAAAAAAAAAGGATTTAGAAATTGCTAAATTAAAAAATAAAATTGTGGAATTAAATGAAGAACTTGACGGAATTCATAAAATTTGGACTCAATCTAACAACGAAACAACATTTAAAAAATCGACGAAAAATCAACAAACTAACGAACACTTCGAAGATTCACAAACTCAAGTTTCTAATAAGCTGCTAGAAATTGTTTACAGCCCAATAAAATCAAGATCTGATTCTATGAAAAATGATTTTGTTTTAAAAAACGAAGACATTCTTGAAATTGACACCTATGAATTCTTAAGTGATCTTCCTAAAGAATATCACTTGCACTCAAAAGAAGAAAAGAAACCAGAAGAACCTTCTCTTTGAAGAAAAACATATCCTTGTTTTGGAGAGTAAAAATTAAGATCTAATTGAATAAATTTTTTCTTAAAAAAATTACGATAAAGCGGTATCTTTCTAATGGCACTATTTTTTAAGTCAAACATTTCAATCTTATCTTTTGATAAAAACCCACCTGTTGTATAAATCAAAATACTATCCATAGAGCTTAGCGCTTTAATTTGGACTATGTTTTCGTGAGCTAAATTTTCAAAAAAGCTAGAGCTTACTTTATCAAGTATAACTTCACTTTGATCGACGACATTAGTAATAAAGATATTTTTTAAGTCTGTATATAAAAAGGCTTCATTTTTTTCATCTTTCATTGTTAAAAATACAGAGCTTTTAGTTTTTATTCTTGGAATAAAATCTTGGCCATAGGAATATATCCATCCAGGTTTATTCGTCTTAAAAACAAACAACTGATTTTTAGAACTTTCTATGTTGTAGACATCTACTTGGTTAGCAAGCTCGTGTTCACAGCTTGAGACTAGCAAAGATCCTTGATCTACAATAGTGTATATCTTTTCTGCATCAACAATACCTGAACTCATTGTTGCGCCGGAGAATTTATTAGCATCATAAAATCCAAGAATATTTCTTTGATAATCATATACAAATAAATGATTACCAAAGCTGAATACTTTAATGTTTTTTATCTGACTGAGTTCTTTTCTACAGAGCGCAAGAGGTGCCCCCATCCTTAGTTCTTTTTGACTATTCCAAGTAAATGGGAATAACTTTTCATTATTAGCTTGCAGCAAACCTACTGGTGGTGAAAAAAACTTTACATTGATATTTTCTTTTTGAGATAAACAGTTATAGTTTGGTTTTTCACAAGCTAATTTAATGTGAGATATATTGCTAGGTAAAAATTTTTCTGAGTTTATTGCCCAACTGTAAAGTCCCAGTTGAAAGTCTTTGGTATTATATTGAATAAAATATTTTGAGTCACTCCAAAGAGTCTTCTTATTTTCATCAAAAACTGTATTGACTTTCCTTTCACATGCGACCACTTCTTTATCTGCTTCTTGCTCGCTAAGAATCATTGCGGCTAAGAAAATAATTACACTCACACCAGCAAACAATAAGATAATTGCTACATTCCTTTTGGACATTACTTTCGACCTTTAAGCCCTGATAATTGGGATTTTACATACTGCTGTTGACTCACTTCAAGAATCTTAGAGTTTTTTTTCACATAATCAATGAGTCTTATTTTTGCATTAGTATCTTTGGTCTTTTGTAAATAATAAAAATAATCAGAGATCAAATCACTTCTTTTAGGTTTTACATAGGACTTTAGCGTTTTTTCTGTTTCACCCATCATAGGAACCCACTCAATCGAGGTATCAAGCCACAAAGATTTTTCATAAAGTTTTAGATTACCATAAGTTTCACGAACTACTTTTTTTTGCTTCACATCTAACTCCAGCTTGCCAATAATTTTTGACAATAAAATTTTTCCTCGGGGTGACAAATCTTTATTCTGGTTAAGCTGCTCCAACAGTGGAGCCAGCAAAAAACCTCCCTTTTTACTATCAATTAATTTAGAGTCTAGACAAAATATCACCTGGGAGAGATAGCCTTCTAGTTCATTGGCTTTTAACTGAATATTCTTTAATTTGCTCTCAACTAATGGAATATTATTACTTTTTATTGCCTCTACGATTTCGCCAGAGGGGATATTAATATTGGCTTTATTAAGACCTTGGTCTTCAGCGACTAAAGGATTTAAATTACGACTTTCATTATTTTTTGAGATTACAGAGTTTTTCTCAACATTTTGGTTTTTCTGAGTTACTTGAAAATACCATATCCCGATAGCTAGTGTTAAAATAGCGACAATTTCAAAAATAATTTTTTTCTTTTTCATTTTTTTTCTTCTTAAAACTTAAGTTAATTTTAAGAATCATGGTACTATTTTTTCTCTACTTGTCCACTATCAATTTTTTTTAATTCTTTGGTTTGGCTTTCAACGCTTTGTACTTTTCTTTCAAGTTCTTCAGTTTTCTTAACAATTTTATCCATTTCTTTTACTGATTTTTCTAATTCTTTTGCTGCCTTCAATTTTTCATTCATTTCTTTATATCTTTGTTGTGCCTCTTCAATTTTTTTCTTAACTTCGGCTAGCTTATCATTACTTTTTTTAATTTCTTCTTTTGCTTCTTGGCTTTCTGGTGTTTCAGAACTAACTGTACGAAATCCTATTTTGTTCATCTCTTCCAAAGAAAGATTTCCGTCTGGTTTGAGTCTGATATTAATTACAACTCTTCTGTTTTTAACTTTATTTTCTTGGATTGAATTACCGCTTGGATCTAAATGTGGAGCATTTGGTCTAGAGGAGCCATATCCAACAGCAGTAAACCATTTATCATCCATTCTATTTTCGATAAATCTTCTTACGATACGTGATGACCTAGCCGTTGAAAGCTCCCAATTAGAAGGGAAATAAGCTGATTGTATCGCATCTATATCGGTATGACCTTCAACTTCAATTTGTTCAACAGGCAACTTTTTGACTTCTGTGGCCACTTTGTCAATAACTTTTGCCGATAAAGGCGTTAGCTCTGCAGAGCCAGGGTTAAAAAGAATCTGACTTTCAAAATTCATCTGAATATAATTATCTTTGATCTTAATTTTAACTTGATCTTTAAACCCACCTTCGCCCATCATTTTAGATATTTCTGCATCAAGAACTTTTTTTAAATTTGAAGCTCCTGGGTTTTCTTTCAAAGTTCCTCCAAAATACTTCACCAAATCTTTTCTTACGACTTCAAATTTATCTTCATCAACTTTTGAAAAAGCATACATCAACACAAAAAAACCAAATAGCAGGGTCATCATATCAGCATAGGAAACCAGCCAATTTGACTCATCATGTGCCATATTAGAAGAACTGTGTTCTTCATGGTTATTATTACGTCTTGAAGCGCTTCTTCTAGGCTGCACGCTTAGCTCCTCCAGATTCTGTTGAGTTTGTCGATCCACGTAAACTTGGTGCTAAAAACGATTTTAGGTATTCTTCAATATAAGTAGGATGCTTTTTTTCCACTATCATTAAGACACCGTCTTTAATGATCTGCCTCATAACTTTATCCGAGGTTGATAGTGCTGCTAATTTTTCACTGATTGGAATTAAAATTAAATTTGCCACAACTAGACCATAGAATGTTGCAATCAATGCCGTTGCCATAGCTGGACCTATCCTAGACTGAGCTCCGGGTTCACCTAGCGTTTGAAGTAATGAAATCATACCAAGCGTAGCACCCAAAAGACCAAAGGCTGGTGGGAATCTAGAAATCGTATGCCACACCTTTAGTTCGTCTTCATCTCGCTTTGTTTTTCCTTTAATTGCATTAGAAAGAATGTCATCTAACTCGTCTACATTGAATCCATAGTTACAAACCATCTGAACTGCGTCCCGAAGAAATGGATGTGCTTTTGGAGGAAGTAATGCTTCTAAACCTTTTGGATTTGTCCTATATGTCTCAGAAAGTTTAACAACAAGACTGATAACACTTAAATAATCATCGCTCTCATTGCTTAAGATTTTCCTGACGAGAATTTTAAAAGCACTCGCCAAACGTTTAAAGGTAAAGCTGAGTAAGGCGACAGTGATAGTTCCACCCAAAACAATAACAATCCCGTGAACATCAGCAAAAATTTTAGGGTTTTTTGTGGAATCAAGTATAGCGAAAGCAGCTATACTGAATGCGGCTATAATACCTAAAATACCAGCAAAATTCATTTGATTCTCCATTCAAATTTTTAAATTTATCAATTGACCTTTCGGCATTCTATTAAAACAATAAACTAGATGAAGGACTATTTTCGGGTTTTTAGCCATCTTAGCAATTTTCTATTAATCTCATTTTGTTTTATTTTTTTTCTTCAGGCTGAAGATCTTGCATTACTAAAGCAAAAAGCTTTTAGAATTCTTAAAGAAGAAAATGGTAACGTTATTCTATCTATTGGGGATCTAGCCCAAGGTCAAAAAATCCTTTTCGTCAGGCCTATTGAAGAGCTCCAAGAGTTTGAGGTTATTGCAAATGGTATCGTTAGTATCTCAAGTTCTAAAACAAGTATCGTGCGTCTAAATACGGACACCTTAAAAAAATTCCCAACTAAAACAGATTTTGCTGTTTTTCTTGGGCAACCTAAAAAATTTATCACTCCACCAGTCAAATCTGGTTTAGAGGGCTATAGTGCTGAATCTAATAATCCTGAAGATCCTGAGCCTGGGTTTATGCAAATGGGTTTTTCCTACGACCAAGGAAAGTTTTCATCAACATCTAGTAACCGAGCAAATTCATATAAATCTTTCTCCTATAAAGATTTTACTGGATTTCACTTTATATGGCACCCTGAGTTTCTACCAAATTATGGCGCTGAATTTTCACACACAAGTATGGATATCCCTATCTACGACTATTTTAATTCATTAAAATCTTCGTCTCTCAGCTTAACCAGTTTGCGCGTTTCTTATCGAAATCGTGTCAAAGCAAATAAAATAAGATGGAAAATATTTTTACAATCAAACTATCAAGAGTTTAAAACAGAAAATGCTGATGAGTACGTGATTACTTCTAATAATGCAGGTTTTGGATTTGGTGGGCAGATCGGCTACGAAAAGGGACAGTCTTTACTCACTTCAAAAACAAGTTTATGGGGACAACCTTTAGGAATTTACTTAGAGCTTTTTTACCAACCCACTCTCATCGTAATCGATGGTCCCTATATTCAAAGAGGCTCGGCCAGTGTTAGTTCTAACTTCACTACTTTTTCTCTTTTTTATATACATCAGTTCTATTATGATTTTATTCCTTGGTTTAAAAAGTATTTTTTTGAAATTAGATATACTACAAGTACATCAAATATTAAATTTAATGGTAATACAAAAAATGTAAGCTCTAATTTTTATACTATTCCTGAGGGTGGTTCCTACAGTGAAAAAAATGATTATATTAGCGTCGTCTTTGGATTAAAATTTGAAGATTGGTTTGGTCGATCACTTAAACCTAGAACCAAATAGATCTGAAAGGTCTTATGAAAAGTTTTTTTATTTTTTTATTTTTTTCTCAGCTATTAACTGCAAATCCTATTATCTCTATAGACGAAAGTGAGCTTGTAAAAGATTCTGATATTTTATTAAAAGCAGAGGCAAATCAAAAAGCTCAAAGAATCGAGGAAGATCTTACAAAGGCAACAACTCCTATGAAAATTGAGGTAGTTGTTGATAGTAGCGGTTCTATGGGACAAATTCTTGCGAAGAATAAAACCAAAATGTATTATTTAAAAGAACTGATGAAAGAATTTTTTAAGGCAAGATGGAAAGAAAAAAATACTATCGGGTTACGAGTTTATAGTGGAATCACTAAAGATAAATGTACTGATATCAGAATGACCGTTCCTTTTGGTCAGACAAATATAGATAAGATGGATAAAGCAGTTCAAAGCCTTAGTCCTCTAGGAATGACACCTCTGCATGAAAGTTTAAAATATGCTTTTGAAGATTTAAAGACATTTTCAGGTCCTAAAAGAGTTGTTGTTGTGACTGATGGACAAGATACCTGTGGCGGAGACCCTTGTAAAACAGTAGAAGAGTGGAAAAAGCAGAATCTTGATCTTAAGTTTTATGTGATTGCTTTGGGCTTCAAGGGCGACTCTGAATCATTTAAAAAAATTCAATGTATTGGAGATACTCATGTAGCCAACGATGACCAAAGCTTTAACGATGCCATGTCTCAGATTGGAAGTAAGCTTAGTAACAAAACAAATCTTGAAGTCGTTAGTCCAAATCCAGGAGCTAGTGTTTATTTGTACAAAATTGAAGGAAAAGAAAAAAAGTTATTCAAAGTTTTTTATGCTTATTCTCAGCAAACCGTTCCCCCTGGTGAATATGAAGCTGTTATTAATTTACAACCCGCTTACAAATTTTCACAATTTACAATTCCACCAAATAAAAAAATCACACTTAAGGCAATTGGTGATGGGCAGTTTATTGTTAACTATTTTAATCACCTTGTTAATGTCGAGGTATTAGATAAAAACAACAGAGTTGTTAGTCGTTTTAAGAGTGATAAGCCAGAACTTATCCCAACAGGAAAATGGCAAATAAGAATATTTAAAGATCCATTTTACGAGTATCTTTTACCCAACTACTACATTTACCCCATGGGGAAGCATGAGTTTAATGTTTCCGGTGTAGGAGCCGTAAAAATTAATTCTGAAAACATTGAAGGGATTTATGTATATGATGAAAGTAAAAAAGATATTGGAAACTACTTATCAAATACCACGGCGATTTTAAAAGATGGAGTTTATACTTTTCACGTCAATGACAAATGCTCTTTTCCTGATATTCAAATTAAAGACAAAAAGGAAATCATTGTTTTGACATGCCCAAAATGAGTGAATTTCATCTAACCTTCGTCCAAAATTACTAGACTAACGTTGTAATAGATTTTCTAGACTGTAGCAAAGTGAAATTGTACCGAATAGACGCGTATGAAAAATAGTCATTTTTTAATTATTTTACTAAGTTTGTTTTTAAATGCATGCGCTGGAAAATATATAGTTAAATCATTTCCTGCTGATGCTAAGTTATACCTTAAAGACATTAACACCAATGAAAAGAAACTCATTGGAAATACTCCAACTCAAATCGAAGAAGATGGAAAGTTAGGAGAAGTTTTTTTTATTGTTCTTGAAAAGGATAACTATAAACCTAAAGAAATTATGGTGAAGGTCAATGAAGGTGAAAGTCTTTCAATTTCTGCTAAAATGGACCCTCTATCTCCTGCAGATCTTGATAACCAAAATCTAGCCAAAAAAAAGGATGACGATCAAAAAAACCAAGGATCTCCAAACAAAGAAAAAGAACCTAAAGATTGGCAAAAAGAATTTGAAGATCTTCGTCTTCGAGTTGCTCTTTTGGAGAACACTTCTTCGTTTACTAAAGAAGCTCTTTTCTCTCCAAGACTATCAGGTGGTGTTAGCTCTCAAGATAGAGACAGAAAAGAAAGGGTTATTGCCCATGTTTTTGATGCTCAAAAATCAATCCGTCTAGGGCGTTTTGATGAAGCTCTGAAGTCTATTGATTCAGCTCTTCAGCTTGACGAGTATTCAACAAATGCTTGGTTGCTAAAAGGTTCTGCAAGTTATTTGAAAAAAGACTATACAGGTGCTCGCAATGCCTGGGAAAGAACTTTAAAGCTTGATCCTTATAATAAGGCCGCCTTCAGGTATCTTAATAGCGTCTACAAGTTAATGAATGTTCAACCCTTAGTGGAAACTGCCGCCGACTTAAGAGAGCCAGCATCAACCCTAGAAATTAAAAAAAGACAAGAAGCAAAGAAATAAAGTTAAGATAGCTACATCTCTCCAACGCCGGAAATGATGATTCCAACGGTAGCTACTGTTCCTGAGTAACTTATATTTTTTGCATCACCAACGCTGGAACTTCCAAAACTTTCACTAAAACCATATTGCGCATTAAGTAGCAGTCTTGGGGTTAATGGAATTTCAACTCCAAAACGAAATCCCAAATCAAACATGGATGCGTTGTAGACTTGAGTTGAAATATTAGTCAGCCCCATGCTTCCGCCAATATAAGGTGTAGCTTTCCAAATTTTTGCGACCACGTCGTTATCAATAATGACCTTATTGCCATTCATTCCCATGGGATAATATCTTGGCCCCACAGAAAATCTTGTTAATGCCAATGCGCCTTCTTTAGAGTTTACAACCTCAAAAAATGACATAGCGTAAGCCAATCCCATAGAGGAGTTCCTTAAACAATAATTCATTTCTATGGTAGAAAAAGATCCAATAGTCCTACTGTCATTACTAGTTTTTGCACTAAAACTAGATTGCCCTATATTCATATCAAAACTGGAAGTCAGGTAAGCATGACTTAATTTTGATATTAAGAGCATTGTCACAAGAACTCTAAAAAAAAGAAAAGTTGCATTACTTATAAATAAAATCATAATTATCAATAGTATGGTATCAACGAACTTCTTAAGTATACAATTAATTTGTTTTCTTTTTCTGCCTTTTCATTTTCTGTATGCAAAGACGTCTGTCTTACGACTTAAAACAGGTATGTCTAGTTTATCTATCACCTCTGGAGACAGACTTTCTGGGGAAAAATTAAACTCTATGGTAAATTTAACCCCATCAGTATTATGGGACTTTCCAAGCTTTAGTTCTCGCTTTGGGATACACTATATGATGGAGCTTAATAGCCCCTATGGATTAACTCCTATGTCTGGAATAGGCTTATCAGCTTATTATCATATTCTTGGTATAACCACAGGATACGAGCTAACTAAAGATGATGTTTTGTTTCAAAAATCAAAACCAGGGCCTTACATTTATGCTGGATTTACTCCAGTAAATATTAATATTAATAAATTTAATACAGATAATAACACTGCTGATAATTATTTCTTTTCAGCATTAATTAATGATATCAGTTTTGGTTTAGGCTACGATTATCCTATTTTTCAAAATATGACTTTATCAGGAGAGTTTATTTTAAGATCTGGAAAAACTGTTGATTCCTCTAAAGACCAAGTGCAATACAGTGGTTGGACTGTGTTCTTAACACTGGCAACAAGTTATTTTTAAAATCAACGAATGAGCGTTCACCTTGCAGATTTTACTGTCTTTTTTTAATTCACTTTCAATAATCTAAAGAAAGTTTAATATTACTTCTGTATTCATCTTATAATAATAGTTTTAGGAGTTCTCATGAAAACTTTTTTGATTGTTCCGTTTTTTTTAATATCATCTATATCCTTTGCAAAAAACGAATGTATTAATTCTGCTTATAAAATTGCAAAAGTTAACATGGACCTAAAGGCTATCTCTTATGGTGATGAAGCCTCTGATTTGATAACTGACCCTGTTGAGATTAAAGAAAAAAACGATGGAACACAAACCACAACCTTCGAGTTCTACGGTTACATCAACAATAAAAACTATTCTGCATTGGTAACCGTAGATTCGCTTTGTAGTATTGAGTCTATTTTTATCTCTGAAATCAAAAAATGATTCTTATTTTTTTAAACTACAGGTGTTAATTCCAAGTAATGTATAAAGTGGACAAAAATTAATAATCCCAGTTGCTAATGGCACAACACCAATAAATCCCCACATTCTTATACCTTCTGGGCCCAAGAAGGCAAATGCCAAAAGCGCAAGTCCTAAAATCACTCTCAAAATTCTATCAACGTTTCCAACATTTTTTTTCATAAAATTTACTCCTTTATATTAGATTTCTTGATTACAGAATAACCGAAGCTGCTCCTATGGTATGTGATTTTGATCACAGAGTCGCGGCTTTCTTTTGTTTAAAAATTATTGTTTAAATTCAATAACTTATCTTTATATATAAGAATACGCTCTCTTTCTAAGACAATAAGATTATCTTTTTCAAAGCGTTTTAGAAGACGAGATATAATTTCTCTGGAACTTCCCAGGTCATCAGCAATTTTTTGATGTGTTGATTTTAGCTCAGGTGCTTTTTCTAAAAGATATTTAATCAGTCGATGATCAAGTTTTTGAAAACTGACTTCTTCGATCATTTCTAATAAATGATTTAACCGATGAGAAAATATTTTAAATACATACTCTCTAAACATCGTGCTTTTATCAACCAGTTGATAAAATAAATCTTTTGGAACCCCAATCGCAACCAACTCATTTTCAACCTTGCCTGAAGCTGGATAATTTGTCTTACCAAGTAAACTGCTTGTTGAAAGCACACATCCTTCTCCAGGATTTACTTCATAAAGCACTACAGATTTACCATTAGGCTCCATTTTATATACTTTGATACTGCCAGAGAGTACTAAGGGAAAAATTTCAACAGGGTCTGTTTCAGCAAACAACTGATCTCCAGGTTTTGCTTTTAGAACCAGAGCTTGTTGCTTAAAAGAAACGGAAAGAGATGAGTTAAACATCTCTTTCAGGTCGGGAAAAAGTTTAAGGACCTCTTGATGATACTTTTCTTCTATCAAAACTAATCCTTACTTTTTAACCACCACTCATACTTTGCAAAAATTGTGTGTTAGTTTTAGTTTGAGCTACTTTGGATAATAAGAATTCCATGGCATCAACAGGATTCATTGGGGCAAGAACTTTTCTTAAAATCCATAGCCTTGCTAGATCATTTTTATCTACTAACAAGTCTTCTTTTCTAGTTCCTGATTTATTGATGTCCATACATGGAAAAATTCTTTTTTCCATTAATTTCCTATCAAGATGAATTTCAGAGTTACCAGTTCCTTTAAACTCCTCAAAAATAACTTCATCCATTCTAGAGCCAGTATCAATTAATGCTGTCGCAATAATCGTTAGAGATCCACCCTCTTCAATATTTCTAGCAGCACCAAAGAATCTTTTTGGTTTGTGAAGAGCATTCGAATCCACACCACCTGATAAAATTTTTCCAGAAGGAGGAACAACAGTGTTATAAGCACGCGCCAAACGTGTAATTGAATCTAGTAAAATCACGACATCATGTTTATGTTCAACAAGTCTTTTCGCTTTTTCTAACACCATCTCTGCAACCTGAACGTGTCGAGTAGGTGGTTCGTCAAAGGTCGATGAAACCACTTCACCCTTCACTGTTCTTTGCATATCAGTTACCTCTTCGGGACGCTCATCGATAAGTAAAACAATCAATTTTACTTCTGGATGATTCGTAGTAATCGCATTAGCAATATTTTGCAGAAGCACTGTTTTACCGGTTCTTGGTGGCGCAACTATTAATGCTCTCTGCCCTTTACCTAATGGACTCATTAAATCAACAACACGTGTTGTGTATTCACCAGGACCATGTTCAAGCTTTAATCTTTCCTGAGGATAAAGAGGAGTTAGATTATCAAAAAGAATTTTATCTTTACCAGTTTCTGAGTTTTCAAAATTAAGCGAATCCACCTTCAATAAGGCAAAATATCTTTCTCCTTCTTTGGGTGGTCTCACAGTGCCTGTTACCGTGTCACCGGTTCTTAAGCCAAATCGTCTTATTTGCGAAGGAGAGACATAAATATCATCAGGTCCTGGCAAATAATTATAGTCAGGAGATCTTAAAAAACCATAACCATCAGGCAGAATTTCTAAAACTCCTGAGCCATAAATATCAACACCTAATTTAGCTGATCTTTTTAAAATTTCAAAGATCATGTCTTGACGTCTAAGGCCTGCAGCATTTTCAATTTTCAACTTAACGGCCAAACCCGTTAGCTCTTGAATGTTTTTAGTTTTTAAATCTTTAGAAGAAAGCCAGCTTTTTTCCTCTTCAGTTAAATTGATGTCAGATACATCGATTTCACCTGTTTCTGGATTTTGCTTTAAATTAAGATCCTCAGCTGGATTACTCGCTGGAACAGCTGCTGTGGGATTCTCTGAATCATAGGCTGGATTATTTCTCTGTTGTTGGCGTTGCAAATACTGCTCTCTTAGCTCTTCTCTCTCTTTGCGATCTGTTCGATCATTTCTATCGCCACGATCATATCTATCATTACGGTCAAAACGATCATTACGATTATCATTTCTATTATTATCACGGCGATTATTATTATTGCGATTATCGTATTGCTGCTTGTGATTGTTTTTGTAGTAATTATTGCGATTGTTATTGTTGTTGTTATTATTGTTTCGATTATTGTCGTATTTGTTCTGCTTGTGCTCATGATGGCGTTCAGCTTTTCCACTCGGATTACCCTGTTGTGGGACTGTTGGTTCTACTTTAGCTGTCACCTCACCCGAAGCTACCTTTTCTTCTGGAGTGCTTTTTTCTACAACATTTGTTATTACCTCAGCAACAGGAACTTGTTCTTGTGGTTTTGCATATACCTTTTCGCTTTCAACTTTAACTTCCACTTCCACGTTCTTTTCCATTGCTATTGATGGTTGATTTTTAGGTTCTGAACTTTCAACAACTTCACTCTCTGTATGACCTTTAGCTTTTTTGGCCTCATCGCCTGCGGCTTTAGGACGGCCTCTTTTTTTAATAACTTCTGCTGATGATTTTGACTCGCCGGTTTGATTTTTAGAATCAGACAAACAAACTCTCCTTGATATTGGGAAATAAAGATTTATGACGGAAAACCATGATAATTTTTTCTTTAGAATCTTTAGTTGTACATTTTTTTGATTTTAAAGATGTGATATATTTATCAGATGATTTTCTTGAAATAAGTACTATATGCTTGTTAAAGATTATCATCGAATTAGACTTTTTAGTCAAGACCAAAATCCAGTTTGGTTTTTTATCATATTAAAACAATAGTACAAATATTCTTTTTTTATAAATTAACCTATTGAAATAATTAATAATTTTAAATACGCATACAAACACCACAGTTTCTTATGTTTCAATTTTTTTTCGAGAATATGTAAAGTTTTTTTCCACAAAACCGATTTTAAATTAGATCCAATCTTACAAGTTTATTTATCTCGAAAGGAGATTTTAGTGGACTCTTCAGAACAAGTTCCTGCACCTAGAACCCCACTCTTATTGCCGGTTTCATTTAAAAAGAATTACTCAAGAGAGGATGCTAAAGGAAATCTTAGAAACATCAGTTTAACTGGAGCTTTTTTAGAACACACTCAAGAGGTTTTCAAGTCCCACGAAAAAATTGTAATCTATCTTCAGGTAGCGGGCCGAGAAAGAAAGCTATCAGCAACCGTAATATGGTCTAACTCTGTTGGCTGTGGTATTAAGTTCAATCCAACAAACAATAGAGATGTGCAAATCATTGATGATCTTATTTACTTTGTAGAAACTCAACGCTCCGACCGACGAAGCGTTATTGATAAAATCTTTAAAAAAGTGGGTTAATTAACCCACTTGTGTTTCATTCATTGCTTGTTCGAATTGTTCTCTTTGTTTATTTTTTCTTCTCACTAGAAATATCGCCAGAGCTAGTAGTACTGCAGCTCCTCCGGCAGCCATGATAATCATATCTTGATCCATTCCCGCGATTCCCCCAGCATGTTCTTCAGATGCCGGCTTGTTTTTAACCTGACCAGCTCCTTCTTGTTCAACAGATGCCTCATGTGGTGGAGGTGGTGGTGGCATATCTGGTGGCGGCGGCGGTGGTGGCTGATTTGCTGCCACATCTGGTGGTGGTGGCGGCGGTGGCATATCAGATGCTGGCGGTGGAGGGGGTGGAGTTACTGCAGCCTCTTGATGGGGGGGCGGTGGCGGCGGAGTCATCTCATTAGCTGGAGGGGGAGGGGGTGGTGGCTGTGAGTTCGCCATATCTGGTGGAGGTGGCAATGTCCCACTTGCTGAATGATTTTCTGTTGGAGTGTTTTGGGCCAGAGATCCCGCAGAAGGAGCCTCGTCTTTCCAATATTTAATCTCTACACCTGGATCAAGTTTTTTATTAGACTCAAAGCTGTTAGAAGCCCAAACCTCTTTCCAACCATCCTTAAATCCAAGAAATTCTTTAGCCAAAGTTCTTAAATTATCACCCTCTTTTGTAGTGTATGTCTGCGCCTGCATTCCTTTATCTTCATAATAGGTGATAATCTTAGAGGAATCATCTGGTCGATTAGGAGAGTTATAGTATATTTTATCTCCAGGTCTTAAAGATCGCTTTGCAATTCCAGTGTTTGCTTTCTTCAAGTCCTTAGCGCGTTTTTTATCACCATAAATTTTTTCAGCAACGGAATTAAAATTATCTCCGGGTCTTGCAAAATAAACAGTGTTCATCATTTTGCCGCCAACAGGCCATGGTGTGGTTTCCATCTTTTTATATTCAGCTTTAACGACAGGAGTTGCTTCAACGGGAGCAGGTGGTGGTGCAGTCTCTGTAACTGTTGCTGGTGGTAGAGTCTCATGAGGAACTGTTTCAACAGGTGCTGGTGTATCTGAAGGCTTAGCTTCATTCGTTGCTAGTGATTCTGTGGGAGCCGGCTGCGTTTGAGCGTTAGGATCGGTTAGAGCTGCTTGAGAGTTTTGATCTGGTGCCGCAGTTGCTGGAGCATCTGTCACCTGAGCTGTGTTTTGATCCGCAGGATGAGCATTAGGATCTGTGAGGCTATTTTCAGAAACAGTTTCAGGGGAGCCTAGATCTGTTGAGGCAGCGGTATCACCTTCTACAGGAGCTGATTCCGCATTTGCTGTGTCTCCACCTTCAGTTGCAATTTGCTCTCCCCCCTCAGCCTGTGTGTCAGAAGAAGTACAACCTGTGTGAGAGACAATCATAGCTATAGTAGCTAAAAAAATTATCAATTGTTTTTTCATGCATTCATCCTTGATGTAGATTTGAAACTTACTGTTTCATACATTCTTACATTCTGATTAGATCACATATATAAACACAATCAATTAATTTATAAATCTAGACTTAAATTCATACCAAGGACTTAGATTTCTTGACCTTAATAGGAAAATTCTTTGAATTTATCACCGACTTTAATATTGTTTTTTCTGAACCACCCCTGTCCCATTTCTAGCGCATACTTAGCAGGACCCAGACTAGGATAGTTTGGAAGGTTATCGTCGAGCGAGCTTTTAACTGCTTTCATATCCTGAATATCAATAATTTTTTTTTCTTTATCGATATACGCTATCGATAACTCAACGAACGTGTTCTTCATCCAAAAAGACCGCGGCTGTTCCTCTTCAAAAACAAATAACATGCCTCCATTTTCTGGCAGACTAAGACGATTCATTAATCCATATGCATGTTGTTCGGGAGTAACAGCGACTTCCACGCTAAAGCTTTTGTTTTTAATTTTGATCGTTCCTTGTTTAAATTGAACTTTTTCTTGAACCGCGCCCAGATGAGAATTCCTCTTTTTTGTTAAGCGGTGAGCTTCTTCTTGGGCTGTTACCTTAAAAAGGCCACTAAAAAGAAAAAAAACACTAAAAATTAAAACCCAACTTTTTTGACAAAATTCTCTTACGAACATATTTTAGTCACTCCCTAATTTGTTCTAGAAAAAAATTAGCTACAACTCCATAACGTACTCCACGAGTTGACACCACAACCTCTGGTAACTTAAAAACTTCAAGAATTGTTTTTAAAATAACAATTCCCGATAGTAAAATGTCCGCACGGCCTCTGGGAATGCCAAATTTAGTAGTAATTTCTTCTAAATTCGAACTCGACAAAATCTCTATCCATCGTTCCAACATCTCAGGAGTAAAAACATAACCATCAACTTTTTCTGGGACATACCCACCCAATTCAGCTGCAGCCAAAGTTGTTGGCGTCCCCGCAACAGCAAGCACTCTCTGTGGAGGGCTTTGCTTAACCCAGCTAAGCTGATTTGAAACTTCTTCCAGTACATGGCTCTTTAATAACTGAAGTTCCGTTGCTTTTACTGGATAACCAGTCAACCATTTTTCAGTTAAACGAACTGCGCCAATATCAATACTGACTGCATTTAAAAGATTCATCTCTTGGCCCAAAATAACCTCAGTTGAGCCACCTCCTATATCAATTAGAAGATTCTTTTCTGACATTTTTGATTCACTTGAGAATCCCCAAAAGACCCCTCTGTAGGTGGTTAAGGCTTCTTTATCTCCACTGATAATCTCGATATGGATTCCTAAGTCTCGGCCTATTTTAAAAAATTCCTCGCTGTTTGTAGCATCCCTAGCTGCAGAAGTTGCATAGGCTAAAACTTTATCTGGATTAAACAAATCAATTTCTTTCTTAAAGTTTTCCAAACATACCTTAGCTCTTTGCAGAGATTCTCTAGAAATAACCTGTGTTTTGTTTAAATCCTTACCCAATCTCACAATCTCCACAAGGTCTTTATGAACTCTCGTTATACCTTGATGATTAGCCTCTGCTAGAAGACAGAGAAAAGAGTTAGAGCCTAAATCAAGTGCCGCGATTCTCATTTACGACAACTTTCTTTTAAGTAATTCATTTACGAGATCAGGATTTGCCTGACCTTTGGTAGCCTTCATAATAGCACCAACAAAAAAACCTAAAAGTTTAGTTTTACCTTTTTTGTACTCCTCTACGGAGTTTTGATTAGCTGCTAAGACTTCATCTACAACTTTTTCCAAAGCTCCTGTATCTGTTATTTGGGTTAGCCCTTTTTCCTTAACAATTTCACTCGGTGATTTTTTTAAAAGAAGCATTTCTGCAAATACTTGTTTTGCTATTTTTCCAGAAATTTGCTGACTATCTATCATCTTAATAAGTTCCCCCAACATTGCTGGAGTAATTATAAAACCTGACAATTTTGAAGGATCAGAATTAATCTCTCTCATAACATCTGTCATGATCCAATTTGATGCTGCCTTGTAATTACCACAAAACTTCGCCACTTCGTCGTAATAATCCGCAATTTCTTTTTCAGCTGTCAATACCGCAGCATCATACTCTGGAAGCTTGTGATCAGCTTGTAGGCGCGACATTCTTTGAGTGGGCAACTCGGGTAAGGTTTTTCTGATAGCCTCTATGTAGGACTCAGAAATGATAACAGGAAGTAGATCAGGATCTGGAAAGTAACGATAGTCTTGAGCATCCTCTTTTGTTCTCATGGAAAAAGTTCTATTTTTGTCTGGATCATAAAGACGAGTTTCCTGGACTATTTTTTCATTTCTCTCTACAAGGTCAATTTGACGTTCTATTTCATATTCAATAGCTTTTTCTACAAATCTAAAAGAATTGATGTTTTTCAACTCTACTTTAGTGCCAAGTTTTTCTTGTCCTACTTTTCTAACGCTCACATTACAATCACAACGAAGAGATCCCTCTTCTAAGTTGCCATCGCAAACGTTCAAATAACGTACAATTTGTCTGATAGTTTTAGCGTACTCAGCAGCCTCTTTTGGAGAGCTCATATCTGGACCTGAGACAATTTCAAGTAAAGGAATTCCAGCCCTATTATAATTTAACAGAGTGAACTCACCACTATGGTTGGATTTTCCAGCATCTTCTTCCATATGAGCTCTAGTAATTGATATTTTTTTAACTTTATCATCTAGCTTTATATAAATATACCCATGCTCACAAATGGGTTCTTCATACTGAGAAATTTGATACCCCTTAGGTAAATCAGGATAAAAATAATTTTTTCTAGCAAAGATTGATTTTTTTCTAATTTCACAATTTAAAGCCATTCCTGTTTTTACAGAATACTCAACAACTTTTTCATTTAGGACGGGTAGGGTTCCTGGCATCCCCGCCGTCAAAGGAGAAACATTTTCATTATCTCCAGAATTGAATGTGGTAGCGTCAGAACAAAATATCTTACTCAGAGTATTAAGCTGAACATGAATTTCTATCCCAATGGTTGCTAAAAATCCTCTATAGATAGGCGCCTGGATTGTTTGGCTTTGTGCTTGTATGTCTGTCATAAATTCATTCTCCCACTAAGACTAACCTAATAAATTAATATAATATTTTGACTTAATTTTAGCTGCTTTTAACTCAAGGTTACCATTTGTTTACTAGCATTGGTTGTCATTTCAAGGGCATTAGCCACATCTAACATTTTCTTTTCTTGAAAAGGTGCTGCCATCAACTGCACACCAATTGGAAGGTTATTTTTTGAAAACCCATAAGGTAAACTCATTCCTGGAAGTCCAGCAAGATTTGTGGCCACGGTAAAAATATCGTTCAAATACATCGTTAAAGGATCATCAATTCGTTCACCAATTTTAAAAGCAGGTGAGGTGGTCACAGGTGATAAAATTACATCACAACTTTTAAATTGCTCATCAAATTGATTTTTAAGTAATCTTCTTACCTGACAAGCTTTCTTGTAATAAGCATCAAAATAGCCAGAAGAAAGACAGTAGGTTCCAAGCATAATCCTTCTTTTGACTTCATCTCCAAAACCTTCTGATCTTGTTTGAGAATAAAACTTATCCAAATCTATAGAAGATAAGTCTTTAAATTCAGATCTATAGCCATACTTCACACCATCATATCTGGCTAAATTTGAAGAGGCTTCACTTGAAGCAATTAAATAATATATCGGAATTGAGTGCTCAATCATCGGAATAGAAATTTCAATGATCTCTGCTCCCAATTTTTTTGCATTTTCAAGTGCCAAATTAAAAGTTTTCGTAACTTCAGGATCTATTTTATCAGAATGAAATTCTTTTATAATTCCAATCTTAATCCCTTTTAAATCCCTGGCTAAGTTATCTGAAAACTTCTCAACGGGTTTTTCAGAAGAGGTGGAATCTAATGGATCTTGCCCTGAAATAACTTCTAACATTACAGCCGCATCTTCTACAGAGTTTGTCATTGGCCCAGCCTGATCTAGGCTAGATGCATACGCCACAATTCCAAAGCGACTCACTCTACCGTATGTAGGCTTTAGCCCTACAACATTACAAAAACCTGCTGGTTGGCGAATAGATCCACCAGTGTCAGTTCCAATCGTTGCGGCTGCTAAATGTGCAGCCTGCGCTGCTGCAGAGCCCCCACTCGACCCTCCCGCAACGCGAGTTAAGTCCCATGGATTCTTACAAACTCCAAAATAAGAAGTCTCATTTGAGCTTCCCATGGCAAATTCATCCAGATTTAATTTTCCCAACAACAAACCACCATGATCTTTAATTTTTTTAACTACAGTGGCATCATAGGGGGGGATGAAGTTTTGTAAAATCTTCGATGCTGCAGTTGTTGGGATTCCCTTGGTACAAAGCATATCTTTAATGCCCAAAGGTATTCCAAAAAGTAGACGTTCTTTTGAATTAGTTTTTTCGTTGTTATTTTGATCTAATTGTTTTGCTTGATTCAAAACATCTTCATTCACGTGTATGTAAGCATTTAATATTGAATTAACCTCATGAATTCTTTTAAGAAAAATATTGGCAAGCTCAAAGCATGAAATTTTTTTTGTTTTTATAGCCGAAGATAATTCCTTTAAAGAAGCTTTTTCAATTTCCATATATAAATTCTCTTTTTTGAAATGGTATTATTATAAATTCAGACTTGTTAATCAAATTTCTTGGCTAAACAACGGGAGGAACCTTGAACAAATTTCCTGCTTTAGCTGGAGCATTGGCCAACATTTCTTCGGGAGTATATATGTTATTAACTACATCTTTCCTTAAGACTTTCTCTTGGTCCAAAGGAGTTGTCATAGGCTCGATATGATTGGTATTAATATTTGATATCTGATTAAAGTATTCTAAAACTCTAGATAAATCTTTGGCATATTGAACTGCGTGAACTTCATCAAGCTCAATACGACTTAATTTAGCAATATTATTGATGATTTTTTTATCGATCATACTAACTCCTAGTAATGCACCTACAAAATAAGTCTACTGAGTTAGTTTTAACATGTCTATGGTCTATTTAGTTATTTTTTCCATGCTAATTCCCACGGAATCAAGCCAATCTTTAATTTCGCTGATTACTGTTTGAGTCGTTTGTGGGGAAGTGAACTCACCCGCTAAAATCGGGTCAGGAGTCAATATGGATATCAATTTTTTCTTAGTCAAAATTTGAGATGAGTTCATATTAGAATTACCGTTTTTCAAATCATCAGTGGTTTCATACCCACCAATTTGATTAAACTTAGCCTCTATCAAGGACGGCAAGCCCTCTTTATCCAATTTGGTATATAAAACTAACGTTGGCAATTTCAAATCATGCAGATCCATGCGGTTAATAGCCTCAACAGTCTTGGCTAATTGTATCAACCCATCACGATGGTATTTGGTGTCCCAATATTTAAAAATATCTGGATTTTTTGGCCGCCTCTCAATAAACTCATTAGCATAAAAAGGCGCAAGTAATGGCCCAAGAGGCGAGGCTAGATACTTGAGTTTATCAGGCAACATAGAATAAATCGGAGAAATAAGCACTACGGCTTTAAGATGACTCTCTGGCTCTGTTCCCTTCAGGGTGGCAGTTAATTTAGAATCAAGTATAGCCATAGTGCTTGCCATACTTGCACCCAATCCAGTTCCAACAATAATAACCTCATCTCCCAGTTTCTTTCCAACCGTTAGTGCCTCCTGGGCCGTATCAAATAAATCTTGAGCCGATAAATTTTTATAATCTTCAGCAAGCCCACCATGACCAGCCCATCTAGTAAAAAAAACATTTGCTCTTAAATCATTCGCTAGCGTCTCAATAACAGGATAAATTTCTTTTCTTCCAGCCGCAAAAGAGGGGAGGTAAACTAACACGTATTTAGTTTTCTTTTTATCTGCACTCGTCCAAATGATTTTTTTCTCTGAATCTTTTTTAAGATTTTTAAACGCTTTTTCTGATTTTTCTATATACTTTTCAACATCATCAGCAATTTCTGCAGTTTTATGTTCTGGATGAAAACTACGCACTTGCAAAAGAAAATAAATCCCCAATACACTGAGCAAAACAAAAAAGGCCGCCAAGATGTGCTTTTTAAACATGGGCTTTTTTTAACTTAAAAACCAAGCCCTGTAAACCTAACTCTAAGTTGATTTCATAGATTTTTTGTTGTGTATTATGACTATGTCTAAAACTCTTAATACTGAACAATTGTTTAAAAACTCTGACTTCTTCCTAAAAAAATACTTTACAGATTCTTCAGGCAGCGCTCAAGAAAATGGCTCTGAGCGTTGGAGTTCTGCTAAAATTACTTTTATTGCAAATCTGGAAAAAAGCTTTACTGAGACCGACTACAAACTTCTTTGCGAGCTTATCACACAACATGATAAGCTTTACCATCAACAAGACAAACCAATTCTAACGGATTTTGACTATGATCGTCTTTATCAGCTACTACTTCATGTTGAAAAACTTAATCCCACTTGGATCATTCCAAGTTCTCCATCTAAAAAAGTAGGCGGACAAGTCCTAACTCATTTTGAAAAAGCTTCTCACAGAAAACCCATGTTAAGCCTTGCAAATAGTTATAATGGACAAGATTTACTAGCATTTGATGAGCGCGTTAGGAAGTTTTTAAATCTAGAGACTGAAATTACTTACTTCTGTGAGCCCAAATTTGACGGTCTTTCAATGGAATTAGTTTATGAAAATGGTCTCTTGACTAAAGCCATCACTAGAGGCGATGGCCTCATCGGCGAATTGGTCACTGAAAATATAAAAACAATTAAATCTATTCCTCACAAATTGAAAATAAAAAATCCTCCTGCCTTGCTCGAAGTTCGAGGAGAAGTTCTTATTCACAAAAAAGATTTTCTTGATTTAAATCTATCTCAAGAAAACCTTGGCTTACAAACCTTTGCCAATCCACGAAATGCAGCTGCTGGTACGGTCAGACAACTTGACACGGCAGTTACTGCCGATCGCCCTCTAAAATTCTATGCATATGCACTTGGCGACTATCAAGGTGTTGAGTTTAAAACTCAATCCGATATTTATTCCTTATTTAAATCTTTCTCTTTACCAACAAAAGAAGACCTCACTCAAATTTGTCATTCAGCAACTGAGGTTGTTGAGTATTACAACTCTTTTATGGAAAAACGTCACTCCCTGGAGTTTGATACAGATGGCATCGTTGTTAAGGTTTTCTCTTTGAAACTACAAGAAGAGCTTGGATTTTTAGCCAGAAGTCCGCGCTGGGCAACCGCTGCCAAATTCCCTCCCGAGCAAGGAAAAACACAAATTTTAGAAATTGTTTGTCAAGTTGGTAGAACCGGCGCCATCACCCCAGTTGCAATCATGAAGCCCGTCAAAATAGCTGGAGTTACTATTTCAAATGCAACTCTTCATAACCAAGAAGAAATTGATAGAAAAGATGTGCGCGTTGGTGACACTATTATCATCCAAAGAGCTGGAGATGTGATTCCAGAAATAGTTGAGGTTGTATTGTCTGCGCGACAAGCTGATAGTATTCCCTATAAAATTCCTGATTTTTGCCCAAGCTGTCATCATTCCTTAAGCTTTTCCGAAGAAGAAGTTGCGGTCAGGTGCACCAACTCTCATTGTCCAGGCAAATTAAAAGAGAGTTTGAAACATTTTGCTTCTAGAAGAGCGATGAATATTGAAAAACTTGGTGATCGTTGGATTGATATTTTTGTTGATAAAGGTCTGGTAAAACATTTTTCTGATTTTTACAAACTGCGCAGAGAAGATCTACTTCAACTTGAGCGCCAAGGCGAAAAATCTGCGGACAATATGATAGCTAGTATTGAAAAAAGTAAAAAAACAACCTTGGCTAGATTTATTTTTAGCTTAGGTATTCGATTTATTGGAGAAACAACGGCAAAACATATAGCTAATCACTTTATAAAAATTGATAATTTCATTAATGCTTCGGAAGAAGAGCTGCGACAAGTTCCTGAAATTGGTCCTAAAGTAACCTCAGCTATTTTCGAATGGTTTCTAAACAAAGAAAACTTAAATGAAATCAAGTCTCTTATTGCTTGTGGTGTTAGTTTTGAAGAAGTCACCAGAAACACAGAGGGCCCGCTAAAAGGGAAAAGCTTCCTTATTACTGGCACCTTGCCATTATCACGAGATGACGCCAAGAACATCATTGAAAAAAACGGCGGTAAAATTTTAAGTTCAGTCTCTTCTAAACTTAATTACCTAGTAGTAGGAGATGACCCTGGTTCTAAACTGGAAAAAGCCCAAAACTTGAAAGTAACCATTATTAATTGGAATGAAGTCGAAAAAATGCTCTAAAGAATTTAAAAAACTCTTTAGAGCCCAAACATTAAATATGATCTATAACAATATCTCTATCCATAACAGTTTTTCTGCCATCAGCTTTTGCGCTTTCAATACCTTTTAAACAAAGTCTCTCCACAGCTTTACTTAAAACTTCGATAGTAGCTGCTGATGTGTTCATATCGCCTTTTTCTTTGATTAATTTTTTAACTTTACTTGTAACAACTAACACTAATTCTTCTGACATCCTTGCCTCCATTTGAATATATTCGTTTTAAAAACGCATATATTCAATCCTCACACAAAGTCTGTGTTACAGACAAAGAAATCTTAGCCGCCGTCGCGGTGCGTGGTATGTTTTAAAAGTTTCGCCTCTCGCGCTGACCCTTCAGAGTTTGGATAAATCCACACATAGTTTTTTTGACCAATTGGTTGTGTGCACTCGATATCTAAGTATCCTGGCGACCACGTTCCAGAGTTAAGGTGCTCAATTGAACCAATCATTTCGTGTCGCGTAATGTGTGTGTGACCAAAAACAATTCTAGAAACTCCTGTTATATATCCTGCTGTAGCCAATATTTTTTCGTCAGGTTCTTTATAACCTGAGACCAAGGAAACTATCGATTTTGTATAAAACATGAAAAAGGGTACCAACATAAACAAAGGGATAAATCCCCAAAACAAAGAGATCCCAAAAATATTTTTCAAAACAGAGAAGATCTGAAAAATAACAAAGAAAGAAATAAAAATAAGAAAAGCTCTATCAAGCCATAGCTCTTTCATAATCAAAAATGGATCTCTATTGGCATTTTCTACAAACAGCTCTTTTAATTCTCTCACCTGCCTTGGAGTCGCATTGGACTTAAAAGCAATATAATTAACCCTTTCTTCAGTGGCTAATGGGTTGCGAATAGATTCAGCAAACTGGTCTTTTATAGTATAAAATAAAGTCCAAATGGCTCCCATAAACCATGTCAAAATTAAAAATGGCTGAGCCTTAGCCATATATTTAATGAACATTTTTATATAATCCAAAAATCCCATAATATAATTACTATCAGAGTGTGGATTAAAAAAACCCATTCCATTCATGATGTAACGACTTGCTAAATTTCCAAAAGGTAACTTCATATATAAATAGTTATATGCTTTAACGAACGGATTAATTGGATCATCAAAGACACAATAGGGATCATACTGATTCCCGTGTTCAATCAAGGTGTCCTTATTGGAAATATAAAACCACTCATTGAAACGAATTTGATTTTTAAGATCATCCTTAAGATCTAAGCTTTTTAAAATTGCCTCCTGAACTACTTTGAAATGCAACTCCACATCGTGGTTACCAAAAATAAATATGACTTTATTTCCACTCTCAATAAACTCTTTAATGCTTTTAAAAAAGAGATCATGATCAGTAATTATTTTATTTATCTTGTAAAGAGATCTTTCTTCTCTTGGCTTTAATCCACGCATTTTTTCAAGCCAAGAAATTTTATAAATGGCATCCAATGGGTAACTGGTAATTGAATCAAAATCAAAAATATCTCCATTTAAAACTAATTCAATAGGCTCATAATTAGCCTGAGCCTGAATTTTTTTTAAAAATAATTGAATTTGATCATCATAAAAAAACTCTCGCGTTTTATATTTCTTCCAAAGCGGATATTTAGGACGAATAGGTTCTGCATCACATAGATGAAGATCACTAATAATCGCTGTATATTTTGCTTTACTGAAATCTGTATCCGACATAAATACTTATTCTATGCTAGCAAATTTAAAAACTCAAATACAACCTCCAGTTGGAATTATTGGACTAGGAAAAAGTGGACTTAGCGCCAAAAAACTTCTCTCTCTCGTGGGATACTCATCAAAAGAAATAGTTACTTTTGATAACAACCCTTCGGGTGCCTCATCAGCTAACACCCCAGACTATAGCTGCGATCAAGATTTTCTTTCACAGTCTGGGGTTCGAAGTGTTATTGTATCCCCTGGTTTCCCTTTAGAACATACCTTAATTAAATCCTTAAGAGAGCAGGGCGTAAAGATCACAAGTGAAATCAACTTAGCTAGTTTCTTCTTGAAAAACGAGAACGTCATTGGCATCACCGGGTCTCTTGGAAAAAGCACTACAACCTCTCTTATTGGTGCTGGTTTGAAAGCAATCGACGACAAGGCTTTTGTCGGGGGAAACTTAGGAACCCCTTTTTGCGAGTACGCTATAAATTTAGTTGAGAGTAGTTTTAAATCTCGAGCTCAATGGCTTGTATTAGAGTTATCAAGCTACCAATTAGAAAATATGTCTGAGCTTAAGCTCGCTATCGCTGCCATCACTTATTTAACTCCGAATCATTTGGAACGTTATCAAAACTTGGAACACTACTATGAAACAAAATGGAGTATTTTTAATCACGGTCATGCTCAAGCTTTTCTAAACAAAAAAGGTGGTGACCTTTTTGCCTTTGCTAATAAAAAAATTTCTGCAATTAATAACACAAGGGCAGAACAGGAAATTATCTGGGCAGATCCTAATGATATGAAATTAAAGGATTTTTCTCTAACCGAAGCAAACATTTTAGGAAAACACAATCAAGACAATCTGGCTCTTGCTGCTCATATACTTCTGGCGACAGGTTTAAATCAGAATTGCATCGATGCAATGAAAAAATTTTCTGGACTCAGTCATCGTCTTGAAGTCATAAAAAAAACTAAGGATATCTTGATCGTCAATGACAGCAAAGCAACTACCATTGATAGTGTTATGACTGCTGTTAATTCTTGTCTTGAAGAAAGACTTTACCAAAGAGTTTTGCTACTTTTGGGTGGCAAAGACAAACAACTTCCTTGGTTACAACTTAAATCCACTCTGCAAAATCCAAAAGTAAAGGTAATCTATTTTGGATATAGTGGTTTGGCCATAAAAAGTATTGTTGATATAGAAGGTCCTTACTTCAATACGTTAAATACTCTGTTAGAAAATATTGAAACCTTATTACAGCCAAAGGATATTTTACTTTTTAGCCCTGGCGGAACAAGTCATGATGAATTTAAAAATTTTGAAGAACGTGGAGATTTTTTTAAAAAACATTTTAATCTTTAAAAAATTTTTAGGCAGTTTTTAAATCTATTGAAAATTCTTTATCCACTTCACCATAAACCACTTGCACCAAATGGTTCACTAGCTTATGCAACTCTCTACTTTGTGCACTTAATTCTTCTGCTGTTGAGGACGTTTCCTCGGCGGCTGCGGCATTAGACTGAGTTGTTGTATCTAGCTGAGAAATAGCGATTGAAATTTGTTGCAAGCTAATTGATTGCTCTTTAGAAGAAACGGCGATTTCATCATTTAAAGTTGCTAACTTAGCGATCACCTGGAAAACTTCTTTGAGCACCTGATGGCTTGAACTTGCAAGGTTAACTCCGAAGACTGTTTTTTCCGAACTTTCTGAGATCAATTTACTTATCTCTTTAGCTGAGTTGGCCGTTCTTTGAGAAAGATTTCTAACGGCATCAGCTACTACAGCAAAGCCTTTTCCTTGATCACCAGCTCTGGCGGCTTCAACAGCCGCATTTAAAGACAGTAAATTTGTTTGAAATGCAATGTCATCAATAATTCCAATAATATCTTGGATCTGTTTTGAACTCTTATCTATCTCGTTAATTGAATTCAAAAGATTTTTTATCTGAGACTCACCAGATTGAGAGAGCTGTTTAGCTGAAAATCCCAAGCTCTGTGCCATTGAAGTTCTTTCTGTATTTAGTGAGATTTGAGTATTAATTTCATCTAGAGAAGCCACTGTTTGCTCCAAAGATGCCGCTCCCTCAATAGATGAGCTTGATAACATATGACTTGATTTTGACATTTCTTCAGAGGCAGAGGCTACCTGAGTGCCCGCAAGTCCCAAATCGTCCGAAATTTTTGTAAACTGTTTACTTATTTGTTTATTCAAAAACAATACCCAAAGAAGTGATACAATGGAAAACATTATAGCACATAAAACCATTATCATCTTTACTTGAGACGTTAGCTCATCGGCTTGCTCTGTAGTTTTTTTATTAGTGTTTACCATAACTGTTCCCATTGCTAACAAAACTTCTGTCATCTGATTTGAAGATTCTATCGTTTCAATCATCTTATGTTGTAGTTCAATATTATTTAAACGAGAAAAACCACTCAGTAGGGACAAGTACTTTTGTTTCTGATTACTCCACTGGTCTTTGAGCTTCTGTAAGTTTCTCTTGTTTTCTTCAACCAAACCAATATTTTCTAATTCATTTAAACATTTTTCTAAATCAGAGATTCTTTTATAAATATGTTCATCAACTTTACTTTGTGCTTGTGTTGAGCTACTTGCAATATTTTGCCATATTAAGCGAGAGACTGCATTACTGTGAATTCTGACATCACCAATTAATTGAGTAATTGGAATTCTTTTTTGACTCAAACCATTGATTACTTTTTCTAACGATCTAATGCCATTGATCGCTATAAAAGCTGCTACCATCAGACCCACAACAGGAAGACCAGCTAATAATATCAACTTTCCTCTAAGACCTTTAAAAATTTTCATAAAAACTCCATTCTATTTCTTAGATAAAGTCACAATTAAGAATTAAGAGGTGCTATCAATAGTAAGTACTAATTCGGTAGCTTTCTTGAAATATGAACAGATCGTTTTGAGATTTCTAATAGGGATATGATTTTTATCAGATCTAGTAATTAAAACTACTTACTTTAATGAGAATTTTTCAGAAATTTTTTCGTTCTTAGCTTTATTTTAAAACACATCTAATTTAAAGTTAAAGACAAAGGCCTCTTGGCTCTTAAGAGGCGCCAAACGCGAATATATTTTTTGCGACTTAGTACCAAGAACTAAAACTTCATAAACATTAGGTGGAAGATTGAACAATATAAAGCCTCCCCCTAAATTTCCATTCTTAGCCTTGGTAATTCTACCAGCATAGTCAAAATAGAGTATATTGTTCTTTAAATGCTCATTCTCTGGAAGCTCAACCGTGAAATCTTCATCATGAACAAAGCCAATAACCATAGCACTCTGAGGATGGATATTTATTTTTAGCTCAGAAAATAAATAATTAAGCCAGCCTCTGGAAATCAACGGGACGTTAATGAAGTCAGTTTTATCTATGTAAGAATAATACGCTGGTAGATAGTTAGGATCAGGATTAGCATGCAACAAACTCCAACGCTCTAAAGAAGGCAAAAAAATAGTCTTAAACCCTTCCTTATCTACTTCAATTTTTTCCTGTAGACTTTGCAAACTCAACTCAGCTGGTTTTGCGTCTCCAACAAAAGCATCAAATACTTTAACATCAACTGTTTCAGTCTTAATTGAACTCTCTAGCTTTGCGTAAGATACCACACCTGGATTTACTGTTATATTAACATGAGAAAAATAGTTTTCTCCTCTTTTGGCAACAATATGGTGTAAATCTTCTGGAACTCCAATAAATGCAAAATATCCGTTTTCAGATGTTACTTTTAAAGTTTTATCTGGCAACATAAAAGAATTAAAATAGATTGGCTCAATATCCACAAACTTTTCCACTTCAACTGTGACTCCAGATATAGCTTTTTTATCAAAAAGCACTTGGCCCATAATGACTGATAAGTTCTTATCGTTTAAATTTTGCTGTCTTTGCTCTGAAACCATAGCTTTTAGAGCATCTATCATTTTTTGCGGATAAATTATATTTTCAAACTCTGAACTTGCTAGAATAATTTGCTGTGAAGGAACATGATTTTTAGCTTCACTAACAAGCACTGTAGATGAGCCTGCAACAACGTGGTCAAAACCAACAGATCCATCTTTTTCAATTTTTTTATTTAAATAGTTATTAAACAAACTAGCACTGCCTTTTTCTATAGAAGCATTTTTTTGCTCGATTTGGTAAGCACTAACAGTTTTACCTTTAACATCTATCTTTTTATTAATATTTATTTTGGGTCCTGTGTGGTAAGAGTTCTTGTTCCAAACCACTTCAGAAACACGACCAATACCTTCTCCTAAAATTCTTCCGTCAGAAGTCACAAGTCTTGCAAGGATAAAACCCTTAGGATTTTCGATTTGTAGTTGGTATGTGCCATTAACTAGATTAACTGTTCCTTTTTCCTTGAAAGAGCCTTCTTCATATCTTCGAATTTCTATGTGGTGCTCGTTGGTAATTGCAAGCCCATCTCTAATTTCAAGTAAACCAACAACACTGTTAGCGACATACGCTGATGTTTTTTGTGAGGCCTGCAAAGTTCCAGCTGAGGACTCCGTGGAATTTTTAGACTTACTATCTAGAACACTTTGTGCTGCCGAGGCTAGCCCCATACTCACTAACTCTGCTTTTGATGCTACCATTGGTTCTGTTTCAATAACAGGATCAGCTACCATCTCTTCAATTTCATGATCTGAATAAGAGCCAAACTTTTTTCTAATAAACGGTTTTAAATCATGCAACCATGACTCTTCATCATTTTTATTATAAGTCTGTTGCTGTCGTGCCACCCTGGGGTCTAAGTAATTTCCATAGGAATCAATCTTGTTATCAAGCTCAATCCGGTCATTGTTACTGGATAAGTTAGCTTGATAAATTATTTTGGATTCTTTAACAATTCGCAGTGTAGGCAAAACCATTCTTGCCAAGTTAGGGCGGGGATCCATCGTGTCTAGCTCAGTCTTCTCATCAGCAAGATCAATCTCACGAAAAGATTTAGATTTATTCTTCTCTACCTTAGCTGTTTCTTCTGGTGCTGGTCTTCCTGTCATTGCAATAAAAGCGACATAAGGTGGAAAATTTTTATTAGCTTTAATAGATACTTGTCGATTTACCATAACCACCTTCACGCCATCGATCGTCGAGGGAAAAAGGCAGACTGCTGTGAAGCAAAATGTAAGTACAAGTATTTTTAAAATAGTCATTACTTATTTAGAATCTTAAAAAGCTTTAAAATCGTCAATTATATTGCGGTTTTCGAGACTTTTGAGGAGCTCTTGATGTAGATTTTTAGCTAGCTCTTCGGACAAAAGTTCATCTGTATCTGTCTCTTCGTACTGGCCTGGACCGACTTGAGTCTCGATCACCACATTAAGAACCACGTCATAAGGCCTGCGCTCGCCTAAAATCGTTATATGTGCATATCGTCTTTGTTTGGCTTTTCTGGCAGTTTCAATTACTCGCCCTTTTTTATCCATAAAATCTGTAGTTAATTCACGTCCATTTTGAGAAACGACTCTTGGCTCACCAAACAACTTAACTATAGTTTTTCTTGTTTCAGACAAGCTAAAGTTCGACTCTTTTATCACCGCACCAGGAGTAGAACAACTATTTAGCATCAAAGTAAAAGCTGATATTAAGAAAATAAATTTTATCATCTAATCCATTAGGAACTTTTTTTTTTTTAATGTCAATGTAGAGTAAAAATCTTTCTT
>JABWCN010000052.1 GCA_013359135.1 Pseudobdellovibrionaceae bacterium
AACTTTAAATGAACTCTACGGAGACAAGTTATTTGCCCTTCTTATAGATCATCAAGCTATTGAATTAGATCTCATTACTCTGTCACATGCTTTGGATCAGTACATTATAGGCCTTGATAAATATGCTAAATCTGCTGAACACACTCCTGCAGAGCAGTATTTTATCAACTCAAAAAGTGAACTTTTAAGAAGTCAGCTTTTGACCCTAACGATGTTTGTAAAACCATTGACAGATTACAAACAAAACATAATTACTATTTTAGATACTCTAAATATGACAACAGCATCAGCTCAAATGAACGACATGCAAAATTTGAATTCAAAACCATTACGTGAAAATAATAAAGAAAAAAAACCAAAGGAACCATACGAAATAATGCGCGGTTTTCATATTTAGAGAAGACGTTAAATTAACGAAGATCTCAGCTATAAAAAGTGGTGGAGGCTACGCCAAGCTACAAGAACTGAGCGGGCCTGTGGTTTCAATAGCTTACAAGCTCTCTTGGGAACGTGAATACCTCGATTTAACGGAACTGGCAAGACTTCGATGGATTGAACACTGGAAAATTGAAAGATTGGCTGATTATTTTGCTGTGAGCCCATCAGCTATTAAAGACCGACTGGTACTTTTAAAAAAGAAATCACGTAAGATAGATGGGTAACAATGCCTATAGGTTTGATTCGAGGTAGATAGGTAATACCTTAACTGGCCTTTAAAAAGTAGAGCGCTCGTTTTTGTGAGCGCGTAGAATAAAAAATTTCTTTTAAAGTTTCAGAGATCATTTTTTTACTGAACTGAACTGAACTGAACTGAACGAACTATCGAGTAACGCCGTTAATTTTATCTTCTAATTCACGTTGCTGTTTTTGTTTTTTAAAAATTATTTTTTCTGACTTATTAATCCAATTTGTAAGTGTAAATTTATTTTCTAAGCATCCTTTTAAATCGCCGGCCCACTTACCTTTACATGTTATTGTATGTCGCTTTTTTTCTTTTCCACAACTATATGTCATTCTTGTGTATGTAATTGAATCACCATTATAATTTTCAATTAAAACTTTGCCATCAACAGCTATACAATCTTCTTTCGCTCGTTCGTCAACTAATACTTCAAATTGCCTATCAGCTTTTTCTCCACCTCGGCAGAGATGCTTATCAAAAGAATCTGAAATTTCTTTTAATCCTCGATCAATGCAAATCAGAGTTGATGATTCTTCCTGAAAATTTTCATTAACTGTTTTATTTAGCAAATCTTTTTCCTGAAATATTTTTTTCAGTACCGCGATGCTATTCTTGTCTCTAAAATAAACCTGCCTATTCCCAGACCCAGGATAGTCATTTGAAATAAACACTGCTTGATCATTATATACAATTAAGCCTACTTCATCATTACGGCCCAATTTTATTTTTTGACTTATCCCTGCTAAAGTTGAATCCAAGGTCTCCTTTATCTCCCTTTCATTTTGAACTTGATCGTTTGCAAATAACGCCCCCTGAATATAAAGAATTATCAAAAATACATTCACTTGCTTTGTCATAATAACCTCCTCAATCACTTTTATTTCGGCTTTATAATTGAATAACTCAACTAGACCTACGGCGGTATGTTAAATACTAATATTGTCGATTGTTGTTGTACCTTTTGTCAGGCCTTTTTTGTTTTGATTTTGTAGATTTTGAATGATTATTCTCAATTTTCTACCTCCTCCTTCTGTTGATATAGCCCTCTGGATACAGCCCAAGATAATAATCTGTCTCTGCAAAATCAGGTATTGGTGTTGAAGCGATAGCCCAGACTCGAATGATTGTTGGATTCACTTTTTCTTTTTGCTTTGACGGTGCTTTGCGGATTGGTAGTTTCGTTTTTTTGTTTGTTTCTGGTTCAATTCGAAAAAGATCGTGAATTTTTTCAGAGTGACTTTTTCTAAAAAAGCCATTGTACATGATCTCTTTCGTTTTTGGTGTTTTCACTTCATCTACAGATTTAATAAATTGCAGCTCTGGCAAAGCCTGTTTAAATTTTTTAACAGCACCTTTAATTCGGTCTTGAAATGAGTCTCGTGATATTTTTAGCATTTCAGCCGCTTCGGAATATGTCATTGGTGGCACATCCAGATAAACCGCCTCAACTGCTTCTAATTGTTTTTCAGTGAGACTATCAAAAGTTTCTGAAAATCTTTTCCATATGGATTTTATCAACTGCGTGATTTCTCGTTTATTCAAGTTTTCTATTGTCACATAGTCATTTACAGATTCAACAGCAGCATTATTTTTAAGAAACCAAGACTTTAGAAGTTCAGCAATAATTGATTTTAAAATCACTTGATCTTTTTTGTAGCGATGAAATGAGTAACTTCTAAATCTTTTCTGATAAGGTGTATTTTCAAAGGCCTTATATTTAGCTATAATAAACAGCTTTCGATCAAAAATTGATTTTGAAAAAAAATAAGCACATGGAAATAATTTTTCAATGTCGGAGTGCTCTTTAAAAAAATGCCCATCAACCATCAGACGCGCTACTTTTTCCTCTATTGACCAGGGGTTTCTGCGTAGCAAGTTATGACTAACAGGTTCTGTCATCTTCGGCCAATCAAAAATTTCAAAATCTTCGGACTCTTTCCATTCAAGCCCATGATCCTTTGGTTCAAATATTTGTTTTAAAGGCACGCCGCCATTTTTCTTAGTGTAAATCTGAGTGAGACTTTTTGGGTTTAAATTTCGATCAAGATCGATATCTTTTTCTTCACTGGGTAAAAAAATCTCTGACTCAAGCTTTTCTTTGGGCTCCTCAAGCCATAAGCCCTCATCCTCAAGTTTTTTTGTTATTTGTGCTAGATAGGCCTGAAAATCATAGTGGTTCGGGTTGTTTGATTGCAGGGCAAAAAATAAATTAACAGGCTGTCCCTGTTCGCCCTTTTTCTTATGATAATTACGAATGATTTTATCAACTTTTAAATCAAATATATGCTTTTCTTCTGTTGAAAGAGCGTTGTAATCATCGACAGCCTTTTCAATCTCAGGATCATTTAAGCACTTATGAACTGTTGTTGTATGAAGACCTTTTTGGGCTAAAAGTTGGTCATTAGAATTGCTATCCACAATTTCTGTATCTTGAGACTCAAGTCTCATTAAATCATTATCGTTATTCCCCTCAAACCCCGCCATGGAAAAGGATCTTACAGCCTTTACCCAAAAGTTCAGATGAAATTTTGGGTCCTTATAAAAAAGATAATTTTTATTAACTTCAATGACTTAAATCGTCACTAGAAAAATTGCATACCCCTATGGCTCTTCCTATATGTAAAGGAGGATGAAAAAATGAAGGTTTATATTAACCCCTCGTTCGTAAATACGAACAAAATTAGGAGGTATCAAAAATGATTATAGCAACAATAACTTTTAACAAGAGAGGTGCAGATTATGAAAACAAATACAAAATATTTATTTAAAACGAATTCAACTAAAGGAGAGAAATTTGTTATTTAAAAATACAGAAAGAAAAATATTTAGCCATATTTTTAACACTGATCCAGAAATGATTCCAACTATTTCACGAATTTATAAACTCGGTGCTGAACTTAACCAGAATGAATTTAAAACTTATTCTAGCGTACTCGTGTTCTACGGTGTGCTGGTTGTTCTATTATACCAATTTCAGAACTTTGAAGCTTGGCCCATTTTAAACTCAATATTGGCAGGCTTCATCGCTATGAACATTTTTGGATCAGTCATTATGCTGACCATGATGTTATTCGACTATGTCATTGGAAATTATAAGCTACGCGTTTTTAGAAAAATAATTGCAATCTATCAAACTAACTTAACCGAAAACGGAGGTGAAAACTATGAACAACGATAAAAACAAACAAAGTCAAAGCGACTATCAGCAAAATGCTCAGCTTGGAATGATCGGCTTGGTGGCCGTGGGAGCTGTGATCTGGAAGAACGAAGATAAAATCAGATTATGGTTTTATCAAAACACACTTTACTTAGCTTTAGGAGGTGCCGGCTTACTGGCATTAATTGGTCTATATCTATGGCATCGATTTAAAAAGAAGGAAAAAACCTACTTTGAGAATTTAAGAAAGATGAGAGCTATTGAAGCAAACCAATCAACAAAAAATTACTATCAACGAAAGGAGCCTAATGAACGAAATTTTAATAGGTAAAACAAATGATGGAATCAAGATCGCGGTTCCAAATAACTTAAGATGCGGTCACGTACAGGTTATCGGTGCCACAGGGCGTGGAAAAACCGAAAGCGTCATCATCCCTTGGATGATGCAGGATATGTTTCAAGGTAATTGCACTGTTTTAATTGATGGTAAGGGCGATAAATCCATTTACACATTGCTTGAAGCTGTGAACCGTGAAGAGGGGTTAAATGAAACTCTTGCTTACTTCGATATAGCCAATATCAGCTCATCAATGACCACAAACCCACTTAAATACGGCTCAAGTCAGCAATTGGTAGATCGGATTTTTTCAAGCCTTGAATTTGATAATTCCTATTTTAAGGTGGTTTCTGAAAATGCTTGCCACTTTGTGATTAAGCTCATCCACGCACAAAATGACGTTAAAAACCAGGAGGTCAAATTTAAAACTCTTTTTGATTCATTAACGGATGACAGTAAATTATCAGAGCTATTTTTGGGTGTATCGGAAAATTTATCAAAAAACTTTGAAGGTGATATGTCTCAGTTTTTAAATCAAAAGTTTTCTGATCGTCAAGAAAAGGTTTCAGGCTTTTTAGCACAAATTTCGCCGTTGGCTTGCGGTGAATTGGCCGAGATCATTAACGGAAGCGTAAATGGAAAAGCTGAGTTCTCACTTAGTGAAATATTTTGCCCCAAGGTGAGAAAAAATAATCTCTCAAATAAAGTTCATTCAAAAATGACATGTAATGTTCCAAAGGTAGCAGTCTTACTGCTACCAACGTTGTTGTACCAACAGTCAGCAAGTATTTTGGGGAAAATATTTTTACAAGAAATCGCCTGGAGCATTGCAAGTCGTGAAGCTTTAGGTGATAAAGAATTTTCCAGTCTATTTTTGGATGAGTTTGGAAGTTTTGTCTATCCAGGATTTTTAGGGTTATTGAATAAAGCCAGAAGTGCAAAACTTGCCGTGCATATTTCACATCAAAGCCTGGGGGATTTGTCTGAGGTCAGTGATTCGTTTGCTCAAGCTATTCATACCAACACCAATATTAAATGCATCCTTGGTGTGAATGACCCCATCACAGCTGATTTTTTTGCAAAACACCTTGGTACTTTAGATATTATTGAGGCCACCGAGCGCGCCGAGAAAGATTTATTTGGTGATTATGACAAGTCAGGTAGTCTTAACATCCGCCAAAGTGAAGCTTACAAGATCCACCCGAACAATCTTAAAAACTATTCACAAGGCAAGGGTATCATTAGCTTTATCAATAACGGTGATGCAATTGCTGAAGAGATCCAATTTTTAAGATCACCTTTTAGGCTTAAGGGGTAATTCAAATGCAAACACTAAATCAAAAAACGTCCGTGTTACTCACGGAGCGGGATATTTTTATTTTGAAAGGGCTTTATGATTTTATTGTGATGAGTTTTCCACAACTAGCGAGCCAGTTCTTTGCAGATAAAGCAAAGCCAACAATTATAAATAGGCTATCAAAGCTAGAAAAATGTGGGCTGATAACAAAAACAAAACTACCACGGTTTATCACAGGACAGAATCAAATTGTCATCTCGGTGGTTTATCAAATAAGTCGACTTGGCATCAGAGAACTGCAAAAGAGATTTTCAAATGTCGAATTTCATCCAGAGCCAGTCAAACTTCAGCCATTTTCGATAACGCATGATTTACTTCTGGTGGATGTCTTACTTACTTTAAAATATCAAAAGCCAGACAAGAATTTTGTACTGGGTGAACATTTTTGTAGATGCAAAAGTCATTTGGGTGTGAAGCCCGATGCCATCTTAAGTGATACCAATGGCAAATTGACTATAGCATTAGAATTAGAACTCACGGCAAAGTCTGAGCGAAGGTATCGTGAGTTAATTTTAAAGTATCGATTGGCAAAAGATTTTGAGTCTGTGATTTACGTGACATCAAGTGAAGTCATTCGCAATAAAATTCAAAACATTTTAGGCACAGCTGGAATGGTATCAAAATTTCAGTTTTTGTCATTAGATACGATTTTTCTGGGATCAACCTCAGAAAATTTTAAACATAAAAGCACCAGAATTGGCGCAGAAAGCGAGGCAAAAAATGATCAACAAAAATGAATCTATGCTCCTTCGATTTGAAATGTTTTTCTTGTTTGTGGATTTAAAGGTGGTTTTACTTATCGTGATGCTTGCCAGATTTTACAAAGAGACTGTGCTTCTGGCTGATGTTGTAAATCCAAAGCAGAAAATGTTTGTGACAGATGTCTTGATAGAAATTTGGAATAAAACAGGTCATGGTGTATGGCTCTGGATCATAGGTGCTGTGCTTGGTGACATTGTTTTAAAGTCAATTTTACGGCGGCTTCGTGAGTAGTTTTGCAACTAAAAATGAAATAAAACCCCAAACCCAGGGTCAAACTGCATGTTTGACCCTGCATAGGGTACGACAGGTGTTCAACAATACAAATTCACGCCTGAAATCAAAAACTTGCAAAACAGCCCTCTCTCCTACGTGGTCCTCTGCGGTCGCTGACCCCTCCCACTCTCCGATTGAAAGGGGTCAGCGACACGGACCACTACGGAGAGAGAAGAAGAAAGGAATAAATAAAATAAATAGTATAAGAATAGATAGAATTGGTAAGAAGATAAGAATTAAAAAAGAAATAAGAAATGAAATCAAAAAACAACTGAAAGGACAAATATGTGTAACTCAACTCAAAGACACTATGACTCGGAATATAAATCAATACAAACGAGGTGTGGATGGGTAAAAGCCATAAACAATGGGCTTGCGATAAAATTATACGAAAACTAAATAAAATATCTGATCTAGAACTTGAACAAAGACTTGCCGAACTTTGGGAAATATTGCTACAAAGAAATAGCCAGTTTCCACGTTCCCAAGAGTGCCTTGTTCCTATTAAATCATCAGAGCCCTTTTTAACAAATAAAAGGAGCAAAAGATGAGTATTAAACGAAATACAAAACATAAATCTCTACAAACTAAAAACAGCAAGTCTAATAATTTTAGGATCGCTGCTTACGTTCGCGTCTCAACTGAAGAGCAAGCTGAAAATCCCGAAGGTTCTATTAAAAACCAAGAACAGCGCCTTCGTGAATACGTCAAACTTAAAAATATGGTGGAGCCCTTTGGTGAAATCATAGTTGTTTATTCTGACCCTGGAATTTCAGCCAAAGACATGAACAGGCCTAGTTTTCAGAAAATGCTTAAAGCCATTGAACGAAGAGAAATTGATCTAGTGTTGGTGACAGAGCTATCTAGGTTTTCACGATCAACAAAAGATTTTGCAATCTTGCAGGACTTTTTAGAGGACAATGATTGTAAGTTTATGTCGATTCGTGAAAATTTTGATACTTCGGGCGCAGCAGGTAGTATGGTTTTAAATTTGATGGCCTCAATTGCAGAATTTGAGCGACGCCAAACGGCTGAAAGAATTTCACATTCATTTTTAGCACGTGCAAAACGAGGTCTTTATAATGGCGGAAGTCTTCCGCTAGGTTACACCACTGATCCAGATCGCCCTGGTGTTTTAAAAACTGTTCCAGAAGAAGCTGAGATTGTTAAATTATTCTTTCGCACATTTATCAAAGAAGGAACTCTAGCTTCTACATCAAAAGCTTTAAATGACATGGGGGTCATGACCCCCAAGCTTGTGCGCGGTGGCGGTTCAGTCAGAGGAAAACATATTCGCTATGATGCGGTTTACAGAGTTTTACGAAACAAATCTTACATTGGTGTTAAGCGCTATCAAACTAAAAATGGCTGGGAAGAAACTAAAGCCCAGTGGGAACCAATTATTGATAAAGTGACGTTCGAACGAGTTCAAAAGATGCTCGATCATAATTGTTCTCGCCGAAAAACTCATCCCAATAAATATCCATTTACGGTGACAGGATTATTAATATGTAAAGAATGTGGCGAAAGTATGTCAGGTGCATCAGCGACTGGTGGCACGGGAAAACGAGTTGGTTATTATGAGCATTTAGCGACAAGAAAAAATGAAGCCTCGTTAAATCAAAAATTACTTGCACATAAGCCAAGACGAATTCCTGCTGCTAAGATTGAGCCTGCGGTCTGGGATGAAGTTAAGAAGTTCACAATGAGTGATGAATTTGTGAATGATCTTTTAAGTAGAGCAAAATCACTTCAAGGCGTTGATGAAAAGGATTTGCGTCTAAAGGAATTGGATCAAAAATCAAAACTGCTGGATCGGCAGATTTCAGTTTTGGCTGAACGGATTGCAAAATTGCCTGAGGCGATTGATCCAACACCGTTGATTGATCAGCTGGGAGACTTACAAAAAACTCAGCAGCATATTCAAAAAGACCGTAAAGCTAACAAACCAGCTTCTGAAGAAAGTAAAAAACTAATTGAACTTGAGGATTTAAAATTATTCAGGAAAGGATTAAGTGAATTAATTAGTAAAGGAGAGTTGGACCTTGAAATGAGGTCCAAGATTATAAAATTAATCGTACATAAAATTGAAATCATGAAAGATGGTTTTGAAATTCATTTCCACGTGGGCGAAGCTCACTATAAATCGGCGTTAGGGGATCATTCCTCTAGCGCATCTTTTTTTGTGTCTTTTTCTGGTGGTGCCGGTGGGAATCAAAAAAATAGGGCTATATGGCGAACCCTTAGCCTTAAAAACAAAAAAGCCCCTGAGGTTTTAATCTCAGAGGCTATTAAGTCGAATCTAATCGGGGCTCAAAATTTTTTACATTTTCAAGCGGACGCCCGTTCGAGACGCTTGACAAATGGTGGCCAGAGAGGGAATTGAACCCCCGACACAAGGATTTTCAGTCCTCTGCTCTACCGACTGAGCTACCTGGCCAATCTTGATTTAATCGCGTGAGAAAAAATAGTTACCGATGTCCATAACTCTTGTCAAGAATTAAAAGCATTTTCTAAATCATTAATTAGATCTTTAATATCTTCAACTCCCACAGAAAGTCTTATCAGCGTGTCACTAATCCCCAGTTCTTGTCTCTTTTCCTGTGGAACACTGGCGTGAGTCATGATCGCAGGATGCTCGATCAACGACTCTACTCCCCCCAAGCTCTCTGCCAAAGCAAAAACCTGCACCTTTTCCAGAAACTTTCTTGCTTCATTCAGTCCACCCTTAATATAAAAGGTAATCATACCGCCAAAACCTGACATTTGTTTTTTGGCTAATTCGTATTGAGGATGACTTTTCAAGCCTGGATAAATAACTTTTTCTACCTTGGGATGTTTTTCTAAAAACTCTGCAATTTTTTGAGCATTACTTTCGTGAGCCTTCATTCTTAATGGCAAGGTTTTCAAACTTCTTAATGCCAAAAAGGAATCAAAAGGTCCTTGCACCGCACCCATCGAATTACTTAAAAATGCTAACTTTTCAGCAATCACACTGGAATTAGTAACTGCCACGCCACCCACCATGTCAGAGTGTCCACCAATATATTTAGTAGCTGAGTGGACAACAATGTCTGCACCAAGATCCAATGGTTTTTGAAAAAAAGGACTCATAAAAGTATTATCAACTACTGAGATAATGTTTTTGGATTTTGCCAAGGCTGATATGGCTGCAATATCAGCCAATTTTAATGTTGGATTTGTTGGGGATTCCATCCAAACCATTTTTGTGTCTTTCTCGACAGCTTTTAAAAAATTTTCAGACTGAGTTAAATCTATAAAGGTAAACCTCAAACCCAAAGGTTTAAAAACTTTATCAAAAAGCCTAAAGGTTCCACCATATAAATCATCCATCACGACAACATGATCATTATTTTTAAGAAGGCTCAAAATTGTTGTTGTAGCAGCACAGCCGGACGCAAAAGCATAACCAAACTTACCATTTTCTAAATTAGCAATACAGTTTTCATAAGCTTTTCTAGTGGGGTTATGAGTTCTAGAATATTCCCAGCCTTTATGAACTCCTGGGGATTCCTGTACATAGGTCGAAGTCAAATAAACCGGAGTCATGATAGCACCAGTGGAAGGATCAGGTTCTTGTCCTGCATGAATTGCTCTTGTAGCAAAACCAAGATTCCTATTTGAATTTAAATTTTGCTTTTTCATAAACCTAACTCCTTATAATAGTTTTGATAATCTGTAACCTGATTAAAAACACTTCCTAGCTCTTCTTTAGTTATAAAACCATTTTCTAGCATCCATTGATCATTAAAAGCTTTACTCAAATAGGCTTTTCCGTTATCTGCCATCAACACTAAAAAGTTTTTAGGTTCTTTAAATTTTTTAGAATAATTAATTGCCGCCACCAAAGCCATAGCGCTTGATGGCCCCACACAAAGTGCTTCCTTCTGAATCAATTCTCTTGTCATGCGAAACGCTTCTCGATCTGTGACCTTTTCAAAATCATCCATAAACTGCAGTTGTACATTTTCTGGTAAAAAGTCTTCTCCAACGCCCTCTACTTTATAGCTATGTGCTGGGGTGATAACTTTATGATGATAAAATAAATCACTCAAAATACTACCATAAGGGTCAGCACAAAGAATTTTAATATTTTGATTTTTTTCTTTTAAATACTTACCAATTCCAGAGATTGATCCACCAGTTCCAGCTCCTGCGACAAAAACATCTAACTTACCATTCATCTGACTCCAAATCTCTGGACCAGTGACTCGATAATGTTGATCTCTGTTGTCTGCATTATGATATTGATTCGCATAAAAGCAGTTTTTTGTATTATCCGCAATTTTCTTAGCAACATTCACATAATATCTTGAATCCGTGGGCTCAACTGCTGTTGGAGTTATCAAAACCTTAGCGCCATAGGCGGCAAGAATAGCTCTTTTTTCTTGGCTAATTTTATCTGGCATAACAAAAATACATTTGTATCCACGAGTTGCCGCAATAAAGGCCAGTCCCAGTCCTGTATTGCCCGAGGTAGCCTCTACAATTGTTCCTCCTGGTTTTAACTCTCCACGCCTCTCTGCTCCATCGATTAAAGAAAGTGCAATGCGATCTTTCACGCTGCCGCCAGGATTAAAATACTCTAGCTTTACAAAAAAGTTATGGATTGAATCTACACCCGGGATTTGATTTAGTTTAACAATTGGTGTATTGCCTATGGTTTCTGATATATTGTTGTATATTTTATTCATTACCTATTAATAACTTGAGGCTTAAAAGTCTGCAACTTTTTAAAGATATGGCCTATTTGAGTCGAAGAATTTAGTGAATATGGTATTTTGAGACCAATACAAAGCTCTCTAATGTACTTCTGATCTGGTTCCTCTTTCATCACTTCTTCAACCAACTCTTCATAAAGTTTTAGCTGTGAATCTGGTATGCGCTCAATACTAAGTTTTAATTTATCTTTTTTCATAGGCAATTCTATTTTCACTAATTATTGCAAGGATTCAACGAAATTTTGAATCAGCGGCCCTAAAATCAACAAAATCAAAGCTGGAAATTGAAAAAATAAGACTGGAATCATCATGATATAAGGAAGTTTAGTCATTTTCTCATTAATTTCTTGATAACAAGCTTCAAGGGTTTCACTCTCCAAAAGCAACAATTGTTGGTAAATGGATTCTTTATCTAATCCCCTTTGCAGCAATTGCAGAAGACTCTTCCTGTGGCTAGAAATTTTTAAAGAAGAAAGCTGCAGTGAATTTTTTCCTTGCTCCCTATCTACAAACCACATTCTTACATTTTCTGAAAATTCATCAGTCTCTTCACTAAGGTATAAAATAATACCCTCTCGAGGAGATTTACCAGACTCAATAACTTTTTTTATATAAGAAATAAGCACTAATGGTGGTGCTATGTTTTCCATTTCATTCCTTTTCCTATTAAAAAAGTTAAAACCAGACCTGTCGCGAAAAAAAGAAATGACACAAATAGAATGAGCTTTGAGTTTTTCATTTCAAATTGAGAACTGATAAAAATAGCGATTAAAAAATACATTATCGTCATCACCACCGACTGAATTTTCAAATTCATTGTCACTTGTCTCGACCTATGTCGAATGTTTTGTTCCATTTTAAGACACTCTCTTAAACTTTTAATCTGCTCTAAAGTTTTTATTTTTGATTTTTCGATTTTAGATAACTCTTTTTGAAATTTTTGTAAAATTTTTGACTGAAATTGCTTGTTTTCTTGGCCTAAAAACACACTTGTAATGATGTATTTAATTTGATTCTTCTTCCAACCATTGAATTCATCAGAAGCCTTTGCCATTGAGGCTTTTAGTGGCATTCCACTTTGTAAATTTAGATAAACTTTATCTAAAAAAATAATAAATTCATCCTTAATTTCTTTTTCAAACTTCCATTTTAAAAATATTGGAAAAAAATAAACCAAAAAATATATAATGACTATCGAAATCCAATTATAAAATGGTTGGTGAAAGAAACTTTTCAACAAAAACAAAATTAAAACAGCACAAACAATGATAACCTTTAAAAAAAAATCTTCACTCAGACCAAAATCACGAAAAATTTCTTCAAATTCGAATTTAATTATTAAGAATCCGAGAAAAGAAACCGAGATAGAAATCATACTTCACTCCTCAACGAAAAAAAGTTGTATCAAAAAATATGCAAGCGATTTTTTTTGTTGACGAGAGTCGTCGTTAGGTTAACACTATAAAAAAGTAAACAAAAAATATCGTGGATGATCACGATAAAAAATAACTCTTAATTAGGAGGAGCATATGGCAAAGAAGAAAGCTGCAAAAAAAGCTACTAAGAAAAAAGCAACTAAAAAGAAAGCTGCTAAAAAAAGATAGTTGGTAGAGCCAAGTATCTGAAACCCTCAGCTAGTCTGAGGGTTTTTTTTTGCCCAAAACACAAAAGCAGTGACTATTAAAAGTAATAAATACTTCCCAAAGACGCCGTTGGGATAATGAGTCCTTTTTTAGGACTTAATAAAAAATTGAATTCAAGATAAAAAGAACTTCCAGTGTACTCTCCAGAAAGCTGATTGTACTGCATTCCAAAATGAGAATTCAAAAAATCAATTCCAAATGGACCTTGGCGTAACTCTTCTTTCGATAAAATTTGATCAATTATATAAGAGTTACCACGTAGATCTTGAGCTAATGAATTATAAAAACGTGAGTACCCAAGAGTAAAGTAGGGAGTAAAAAACTGTCCCTCGAAAGATTTCTTCCAACCAGCAAAGAAAGTATTATAGCCATGGCCCTTTCCAAAACTCACCTGAGCTGTATTTTCTTGATCGAAGTTGATATCAGCAACACCGCCCATGTATCCAAAAATACCTAAGACTCCCAATCCTGCGCCTAGCTTTCTTTCTTTATGCAATTCAAAATTGGTCATGTATTGATTTGATTCGTTATGAATACTCACTTGATTGGAAGAGTTTTGAAAACTGGTTGGTTCTCGCACCACCTTGGGCGTCACCTGAATTTGCTGCGTGCTAATCGTTTCAGAAAATGTTTTCAATGAAAAAAGACAAAGAACAAGTAATAAAAATTGACTCATATATCCCCCACAATAGTCGTTTAACTAATTTACTACATGATAGCAATTAGTCATTTGCCAACAATCTGATAGTATCGAAGCTCTTTAAGCCATAATCCTATTTAAACTATTTTAACTACTAACTAAGATTAAACTAAAAAATTTTAGCCTTAATTCCCTCAGATTGAAGAAACTTTCTTATAGACGGTCCATCAAGGGGTTCAAGTCGGAAAAGCAACTTATGCATAATATCATAACTTTCTTCGGCTTTTTTAGAACGAAGACCCGCTGTTAAATAAGAAAGATCATCACTGATTTTTACCGCATTATCCAACAGCCTTACCATGTCTTTATTTTTTGAAGTTTTATCAAGGAGAGTTAGAGTTTTGTTGAAATTCGTTGTGAGCTTGTCCAATTGTGTGATCATATTTGTCACTGATCCCTCATTCTTGTTCAAGATTTCAATCAGTTTGCCAGCTAGCCCATAACTTTGCGAAATTAATTGATCAATTCTAGGTGGATCCTCACCCCTAACATACTCACCAGATTTAAATTCTTCCTGATCCAAAGTGCCTGGAGACACTTCTAAAAATTTTTCCCCAATAACACCAGCTAGATTAATAAAAAACTTAGAATCTTTTCTGATACTCTTCCAGGCTTTTTTATCCACTGTTATGTTGATTTTAAGTTTTACCTCTTCACCACTGGGCAATTTATATTCAGGAGTGAAAGAAATACTTCTAACTTTTCCCACTTTAATCCCCATCACCCTGACTGGTGAGCCCTCTTCAATACCACCAGCATAGTTATACATGATATTTAAATCATAAGTGTCTCTGAGTGGGGATATTAATCCAACCAGATAAGCAAAAACGACAATTAATACCAATGAAAAAAAACCTAATAGTCCAACTTTTGCTTCAACTTTCATTTTTTCCCCTAATAGAAATATGAGAACGTATAGGACAGTATAAAATCAAGAAATATGATAGAAATAGAAGCAAAGACTACACTTTGGGTGGTAGCCGAACCCACTCCATCAGCACCCGACTTACATCTAAATCCAAAAAAACAACTAATCATTGGAATCGTCATTCCAAAGAACATAGCCTTAACCACTGAAAATATTAAATCCCTAAATTGAACGAAACGATTCATTGCCGTTAAAAACATACTGGGAGTATATCCCAACACTTGGTCTGAAATGATCATTGCTGCAAAAATACAAATCAAATTAGCAACTACACACAAAATCATGCAGCCAAGAGTTGTAGCAATTAATCTTGGAATCAATAAAAATTGAATTGGATCAATACCTAACATTCTTAAGGCATCAATTTGCTCTGTTACCTTCATAGAACCAACTTCTGCCGCAATTCCAGCACCCACTCTAGAAGTTAGCAATAGAGCGGTCACTACGGCTCCAAGTTCTCTTAAGATAAGTAGTGAAGCAAATCCAGGAACCATAGAATCATTTTGGATAACCAACTTCATATGAAATGAGGACTCTAGAATAGTAACAACGGCCGCAAAGCAAACACAAAAAACAATAATCCACAAACTGCCGTTAGCCACAAAATATAACTGCTGAAAGGTTTCTTTAACTCGCAACGGCTTTAGAAATAAACTCATCACTGTTTTTTTCACAAGTTCTAGAAAACTATAAACATCTCTATATATTGTTGTCATGTTAAGCCTTCTTTCACATTATAAAAAATAATCTTTGCACATATTGATTATGATTTCTCCGACAAAACTCGTACCCCAGTCTGCCACCACTATGGACATCATCGTCGTCACAGCAGTCGATACTACAGAACGCCCCACACCTTTAGCTCCTCCTGTAGTAAAATATCCTTTATAAGTACAGATGGTCGCCAACACCACTGCAAAAGTAAGACATTTTATCAATCCACTTAGTAAAGAAGGCCAGGCTAAAATGGTTGGAATATGCCTAACGTATTCTTCTGGATTAATTCCAGAAAAAAAATAACCAAGAATTACCCCTCCAACAACTGACATAATTAAACCAATTGTTAGTAGAAAAAAGGAAGAAATAATAATACCTATAAATCGAGGCAAAATTATTTCTTGAATTGGATCAGCACCTAGACATCTTATAGCATCAATTTGCTCTGTCACCCTCATGGTACCAAGTTCAGCAGAAGTATATGCACCTACTTTTCCCGACAACATAAAAGCAATGAGCAAAGGTCCAATTTCCCTAATAGTCCCACTAGTTGCCAGTCCTCCTAAATAGGGTAAAGCTCCAAATTCACTGACTTGCATGGCAAATTGCACTGTCATAATCGCGCCCACAAAAAAGCCCGCCATTGCCGTTGTTGGCAAACTTTGGATCGTCACTTGCCAAATTTGCTCAAAGACAAGTCGTCTTGAACAGGGTCTAAAAATCATGGTTTTTAGAATGTCTTTTAAAAAAATAATTGAACTCCCAAAATCATCAAAGAAGAAAAAAATGGCTTTCATGACGTTGTTCCTCGAATAACATTACTATCGTGATCAAGCATTTCTTTGGCCTCTGCCAAAAACTCTTGCACCAATTTAACTTTTGAGTTGAGTAATTCTTGAGGTGTTCCCTGATCTACAATCTGCCCCTGGTCAAATACAACAATTCGATCTGCAATACTTAAGGCACAAGGCATATCGTGACTCACAACTAGTGATGTGGTTTTTAGAGTTCTTGAAAGATCTTTAATGAGCTCATTGATGGCATTTGTTGTAACTGGGTCCAATCCTGTTGTTGGTTCATCAAACAACAGCACCTTTGGTTCAAGTGCCACGGTTCGAGCCAAACTAACACGTTTTTGCATGCCATATGAAATTTCAGCTGGTCTTTTGTCATTAATATCATGAATATTAACTAATTTAAGTGCCCTGTTAACTCGTGAAGAAATTTCGCTTTCTGATAAGCTGAAGTGTTTTCTTAAGCCAAACGCAATGTTTTCATAGATTGTTAGTGAATCAAACAATGCAGGATGCTGAAATACCATTCCACATTTTTTTCTTATTTTAAGAAACTCAAATTCTGAAAAGCCAGCTACCTCTTCTCCATCAATCCAAATTTCACCAGCATCAGGTTTTAAAAGTCCCACAGTGTTTTTAAGCAATACTGATTTTCCCGTGCCCGAAGTACCAAGTATAAAGACAATCTCACCCTGATTTATCTTCAAGTTGATTCCCTTTAGAATGGTTCTCTCGCCAAATTTTTTAACTAGGTTACGATATTCAAGCATCTATTCCAGAATATTTAATTACATCACTGGGAGCAAAACTCATTTCACCTTTCTCTCAAATTAAACACCAAGGTCCAGCCTTTTTTCATTTACTCGCTTTCACATGTTGTTGTATTTATTAATTCAACATGAAGTTTTATACTGCTGAAGAATATTTATCCAAAGTATTGTCAAATTCTCGAACATGTTTCTAGAGAACTAAAAAAAACTAATTCACATCTTTCATAGATTTTCAAAAGAAGAGTTAAGCGGGCCCAATAACTCGCCCTTAATAAACTGATGAACAGCAGGGTTTGAATGCTTTTTTGTTTCCTCAACGTTACCGGTTATTATTAGGTTTTGTTGATATACCATGGCAATTCGATCTGCCATTTGGTAAGCGCGATTCATGTCATTTGTAATAGCGATCACGGTAGCATTATTTTTTTTCTTTAACTCTAAAATTAACTCAATAATTTTTTTAGAAGTGATCGGATCAAGACCTGCAGTAGGGTCATCATAAAATATCAATTCTGGCATCAAAGCTAAGGCCCTTGCAATACCTAAACGCTTCTGCATACCTCCACTAATTTCTTCGGGGTAGAGGTTTTTAGCGTGAATAATTCCTACCGACTCCAAGAAATAATCTACAATTTCTTGAATTTCCAATTCAGATTTTTGTGTTTTTTCACGCAAAGGAAATGCAATATTTTCTCCACAGCTAAGTGAATCAAAAAGAGCATTTTTCTGAAATAACATTCCCATTTTATCTAAAATTTTTATTTTTTCATTTTCGGGCAAACCACGCCACTGCTTGTGATACAAGCTCAAAGTTCCTGCTGTTGGCTCGATCAAACCTGCCAATGTTTTTAACAACACTGTTTTTCCTTGGCCACTTGGACCAATTAAGACTAATGTTTCTCCTTTTTCCACAAAAAGATCCACATTTTTTAAAACCGTGTGGGCTTCAAAAGCAACGCTTAAGTTTTTAGCTTCAATAATTACATTCTTGTTTATTAATCCTTTGGTTTCGTTGGACAAAATCGCCTCACTCATTATGACTCGCCTCAATCTGACTTGTATTAAAAGTCATTTTAAGTTTAGATATAAAATCTTGAAAATGCAAAACTAATAGGAGTTTTAGACCCATGAATATTCACGAGTATCAAGCCAAAGAAATTTTAAGAAAATACAATGTGACCCTCCTTAAGGGTAAGGTTGCAAACACCCCCGACGAGGCAGTTCAGGCTGCCAAAGAAATCGGTGGAAATTTATGGGTTGTTAAAGCCCAAATTCATGCTGGTGGCCGCGGAAAAGGTGGCGGTGTGAAATTAGCAAAGTCTCTTGATGAAGTTAAAACCATTTCACAGCAAATTTTGGGAATGACTCTTGTCACTCATCAAACTGGGCCAGAAGGTAAAAAAGTTCACAAAATTTTTATCGAACAAGGTTGCAACATCGCTAAAGAATACTATGTTGCTTGTTTAGTAGACAGAGCCACAGGTCGCGTAGCCATGATGGCATCTAGCGAGGGTGGAATGGATATCGAAGAAGTCGCAGAAAAACACCCTGAAGCTATTAAAAAAGTAGATATCGACCCAGCTGTTGGTTTATCTCCTTTTCAAGCTCGTCTTCTGGCTTTCCAAATTGGAATGAATCCAGACGTTGTTAATAAAGCTACTAAGTTTTTTACTGGTTTATACAATGCCTTCATCCAAACTGATTGTTCTATTGCAGAAATAAATCCTCTCGTTGTTACCAAAGAAGGTGATGTGATCGCTCTAGATGCTAAAATGAACTTCGACTCAAACGCCCTTTATAGACATCCAGAAGTTGTTGAAATGAGAGACCTGACGGAAGAAGAACCAACTGAAATTGAAGCTTCCAAGTATGATTTAGCTTTCATTAAGTTAAATGGAACTATTGGTTGTCTTGTAAATGGAGCTGGTCTTGCCATGTCAACTCTTGATATTATCCAATTACATGGAGCTTATCCTGCAAACTTTCTTGATGTTGGTGGTGGGGCAAATAAAGAAAAAGTTACTGCTGCTTTCAAAATTATTCTTCAAGATCCGAACGTAAAAGCCATTTTGGTTAATATCTTTGGTGGTATCATGAAGTGTGATGTGATCGCGGAAGGCGTAATTGCAGCTTCAAAAGAAGTTGGATTGAAAGTCCCTCTTGTTGTAAGACTTGAAGGAACTAACGTTGAGCTCGGTAAAAAATTGTTAAGAGAAAGTGGTTTGAATATCACTCCTGCTGATGATTTAACAGACGCTGCAAAAAAAGTAGTTGCTGCTGCAAAATAAATATCTAATGAGCTTATAAAAACTAGGAAAATTTAAATAAAAAAATAAGGAATTTGAAATGGCAATTTTAATAAATAAAGACACAAGAGTTATTTGTCAGGGAATCACTGGTGCTCAAGGTACCTTTCACAGCGAACAATGTGCTGCTTATGGAACCAAAATGGTTGGCGGAGTAACGCCTGGAAAAGGTGGAACCTCTCACATCGGTATTCCAGTATTTAATACAGTCAGAGATGCAAAAGAAAAAACAGGTTGCAACGTATCGATGATTTTTGTACCTCCTCCCTTTGCCGCTGACTCTATTATGGAGGCTGTAGATGCGGACCTTGATTTAGTAATTTGTATTACTGAAGGAATTCCTGTTCTTGATATGGTAAAAGTGAAGCGCTTTATGGAAGGAAGAAAAACTCGTTTAATTGGTCCCAACTGTCCTGGCGTTATAACTCCTGGACAATGTAAAATAGGTATCATGCCTGGACATATCCATAAGCCAGGTCGTATTGGTGTGGTTTCAAGATCTGGAACTTTAACTTACGAAGCTGTTTTCCAATTATCTCAAGTTGGCCTAGGTCAATCTACTTGTGTTGGTATTGGTGGAGACCCTGTTAATGGAACTAATTTTATCGATGTTCTTAAAATGTTTAACTCAGATCCAGATACTGACGCTGTGATAATGATTGGCGAAATCGGTGGATCTGCAGAAGAAGAAGCCGCCGCTTATATTAAGAAGGAATTTAAAAAACCTGTGACTGCATTCATCGCAGGAGCTTCTGCCCCTAAGGGTAAACGCATGGGACATGCTGGAGCTATTATCAGCGGCGGAAAAGGTACTGCCGAAGCTAAGTTTGCAGCTCTTGAAGAAGCAGGTTGTAAAATTTCAAGAAGTCCAGCCGATTTAGGTGTCACTTTAAAAAGCATGTTGAAATAATTCATTTTTAAGACTATCAAACAAAGAGCCAAATTCAGAAAATTTGGCTCTTTTTATTAAAATAACTAAACCCATCTGGAGGACACAATGGCTATTGAAAAAACATTTTCTATTATTAAACCTAACGCTGTAAAAAAGGGCGTTATTGGCGATATCATTAAACAATTTGAAGAAAACGGATTAAAAATTTCTGCAATGAAGTTAGGCCTTATTTCAAAAGAAAAATGCGAATTGTTTTATGCTGAACACAGAGAAAGACCTTTCTTTGGTGAATTAGTTCAGTTTATGACTTCAGGTCCTGTGGTTTTACTGTGTCTTGCTGGTGAAAATGCGATTCTGAAAAATCGTGACATCATGGGCGCTACAGATCCTAAAAAAGCCAATGCTGGAACAATAAGAGCTAAACACGGTGACAATGTAGGCGAAAACGCAGTTCATGGATCAGACTCTGCTGCTTCTGCGGCAAGAGAACTTGCGATATTTTTTGATAAACACGAAATTTGTAACTAATTCCTTCTTAGTTTGTACACTTTGGGCTTGTTACTCATTAACAAGCCTTCAGTTAAAAATTTCATACAAGCTATTTGCCCTGACGCTCTTTAGTGTTAGAATCGAACAATGAAAATAAATGACATAATTGAAATCAAAATTGATAAGATGGCAAATGAAGGAAAAGGTCTTGGTCGTTATAATGAGCAAGTTTTTTTTATTCCATTTTCAGCACCTGGAGATACCCTAAGAGTTAAAGTTACACGCGTTACAAAATCTTTCTGTGAAGGAGAAATTGTAGAAATTTTAAAGGCTTCTTCGTTGAGGGCACAAGCTCCTTGTTCTTACTATGGTCAGTGTGGTGGTTGTAACTTTCAGCACCTCATTTATGAAAATCAATTAAGAATTAAAACAGATTTAGTCAAAGAGACTCTAGAGCGATTTTTAAAAATCTCTGATTTAAATTTTAAAGAATCAGTTCCATCACCAAAACATTTTAATTATCGAAATCGTATTCAGCTTCATACCCAGGAAAATACTATAGGTTTTCACAAAAGGAAAACTCATGAAATTCTAGACATCAAAGAATGTCTTATTGCAGAAGAGCCACTAAATTATTTTCTTAGTTCAAATAGTGACAAATTAAAATCGCTAGGCTCTTCAAAAGAAAGTAAAAAGCCTCTAAAAAATAGAGTTGAACTTTTTTTGACTCCAGACTTTGGTGTGGACTACCGTTCAGAAACTGAAGATAGCGAGTCTTTTGCTTTTTTCTCTCAAGTGAACCGTTTTCAGAATGAAAACCTTATAAAAACCGTTGTGAATCTATTTTCAGTTATTCCAAATGATCCAAAAATTAGATTCTTTGATTTATATGCTGGCTCAGGAAACTTCAGTTTTCCAATGTTGTTAGCGAAAAACAAAAGTCCTGTGATGGCTGTAGAATTAAGTCCGGAGCTAGTAAAAATTGGTAATCTGAAAAAAAAGGAATCTCACTATAAACAACAAATCACTTTTATAAATACTTCAGTCGAGTATTTTCTTTCACAGGTATCAGTTTTACCTAAAGATCAAATCTTGCTAGACCCACCACGAACTGGTTGTCATCAAAGCACCATAGAAATCTTAGGTGCCCAGAAAAGAGATAAAATCGTCTATGTCAGTTGCAATTATGTAACCCTAGCTAGAGATCTAGCACTTTTAAAAACCACAGCAGAGGGTTGGGGCTTAAAACTAGATCTCCAATCTCTTCAATGTTTTGATATGTTTCCCCAAACTGACCATATTGAAGTCGTTGTGGAGCTCTCTATTTCATGAATGGTTGACACTACATCTGTAAAACCTTAACTTTAAGATAATGAAAAAATTAAATTTATTTTTATGTAAGTATTTGTTTCCTTTGATTTTTTCATTGCTCTTTTTCCTTTTATTTTCCGCGTGCTCAACTTTTAAGGCAAATCAGGAAAAAGCTAATCTTCATTACAGTATCGGCTCTTCATATTATCAAAATGGTAGCTATCCTCTAGCTTTAAAAGAATATTTAAAGGCTCAAGAATATGATGATCAAAACTCAAATATTCAAAACAGTTTAGGGCTCACATACTTCATGAGAGAAAAATATGATCTTTCAATTAAACATTTTCAAAAGGCAATCGAAATAGACAATAAATTTACTGATGCAAGAAATAATCTAGCGCGAGCTTATACCGAAGTTAACAAGTATAAAGAGGCTCAGAAAGAACTAAATATAGTATTAGCTGATTTAACCTATGGCTCCATAGAACGAGCTTTCAATAATCTAGGTTACAATTATTTCATGCAAAAAAAATATCCCGAAGCACGCGATGCTTTTAAAAAAGCCTTGGCTAATCAACCTGACAATTGTTTTTCTCAAACTTATTATGGAAGAAGTTTTTTTGAAGAAAAGGATTACTCAGAAGCATGCAACTCTCTTGATCGTGCAATCGAGTTTTGTCAAAAAAACCTAATCGATGAACCGCACTATTTTAGTGCTCTCTCATACTACCGCAAAGGGGATATACAAAAATCAATTATCCGCTTTGAAGAAGTAATTAAATTATATCCAAATGGTAAGTATAATGAAAAGTCCAAGGGCATGCTAGCTATACTTAGGAAGGCTGAATAGATGAAACGTACTGGTGAGTTATTAAAAAAAGTTAGAGAAGAGAAAGGTTTTTCTCTTCATGAAATTGGTTTGTCTCTAAAAATTAACCCTAAAATCTTAAGACAAATAGAAGATGGAGAGCAAAATAACCTCCCTGCAAAAACTTTCTTAAGAGGCTTTGTTCAGTCATATGCCAACTATCTTAAGCTTGATTCCGATGAAGTTCTTAAAATTTTCTCGGAAGAAATGGGTTCAACAAAGCCAAAATCCATTCCAGCAACTCCAAGTCTTGAAAACAAAATTCCACTAACTATTTCTGACACAAAAGCAGAAATTCCTAAAGATGCTAATAGAACCACATCTCCATCAAGCGGCAGTTCCTCAAAAGCAGAATTTGAGTTTAAAAATTTTGGAATTGGTTTCTTGGTTATTTTACTTTTACTAAGTCTTATTGGTGTTAGAAAAATAGTAGAAAAATATCAAAAAGAATCTGAAATTCCACAAAATCCAAGCACAGAATCGGTAAACACAACTATCATAATGGATTCAAAAAATAATCCTCTCAATCCTGAAATTAATAATCCATCAAATTCAACCGCACCAGTAACTCCAACACCTCAAACAACAACTTCATTACCAACTATAGGCGCTACCAACACCTCAGCAACGACTCCAAATTTGAACTCCATAACTCCGTCACCAACCACCTCAACGCCAACATCAGCTGCGACAAAACCTCAGGCTCCCTCTGCTCAAATAACGCCTCATCCTACAGTTAATCCAACGACAAGTGCTTCAAATCTACAAATTCCTCAAAAAACTACAACGACAAGTGTACCTTCAGCTAAACCTATAGCTCAATCTCCAACACCAACTCTTATTGTAACACCAACAACTACGACAAAGCCAAAAAATGTTGAAGTAGTTATAGAGGCTTTTGATGATGTTAACATAGAAATCACTATGCCTAATGGTAAGTCTGAGGTGATTAAACTTTCTGCCTCGCAAACTCAAACGATCAAGTCTCTAACTGGAGTTAAATTAAACTTTAGTAATGGGGGAGCTGTTAATCTAACAGTCAATGGTAAAGATGTTGGGGTTCCTGGTGATCTAGGAAAACCAAAAAAGGTTTCATTTTAGTGCCTTTTTTAATTTTATTTTTCAGTATAACACTGATCTTAAAATTAATTCTGTGCTATTTTTTACCACTATTACCAGATGAGTCTTACTACTGGGTATGGTCCCACAATCTTCAATTAAGTTACTTCGATCATCCACCAATGATAGCCTGGTTATTTAAGTTAGGTCATCCATTTGAAAACTATGGACATCTTGTAAGGATCGCTGGGGTACTTTTGGGGCATGCGAATTTAATTACCTGGTATTTTATTTTTAAAAATTTACACATAGACTTCGAAAAATTTAAAACCTGGG
>JABWCN010000007.1 GCA_013359135.1 Pseudobdellovibrionaceae bacterium
AGGAAAAGATAAGGGTGGACATGTATGATGAAAAGAAATCAGCTGATTTTAGGAGATAAAAACCTAAAAGACATAACCGATGATATTTGCGCGCCGGTAGAGACATTGCCAGGTAAAGGTTGGGTAGCGCTGTTTTTAAGTGCCAAAGGACTTCTGATTTTTTATCTTTTTGTCCTTGGTATGGTCATGGCAAATGGTATGGGTCTTCTGGGCGTGAATCATCCCAATGCTTGGGGAACGATGATTATTACTTTCGTTTTTTGGATTGGTATCGGCCATGCTGGAACTCTGATTTCGGCAATTTTGTTCTTATTTAGACAAAAATGGAGAACTTCGGTTGCTAGAACAGCAGAAGCGATGACAGTTTTTGCGGTAATGACGGCGGGTCTGTTTCCATTGCTTCACACGGGTCGTCCTTGGTTGGATTTTTGGTTGTTTCCTTATCCTAATCAGCGTGGTCCTCTGTGGGTAAACTTTAGATCGCCTTTACTGTGGGATGTTTTTGCAGTTTCTACATATGCTACGGTTTCCATTGTGTTTTGGTACATTGGTTTGGTGCCAGACTTTGCTACCATTGCAGATCGTGCAAAAAATAAAATTAGAAAAACAGTTTATGGCATTCTTTCCTTAGGTTGGAGAGGGACAGCTAAAAACTGGAGTCATTATGAAATGCTTTATCTTATTTTAGCAGGACTTTCAACGCCACTAGTTCTTTCAGTTCATACCATAGTATCCTTTGACTTTGCCGTAGCGGGCCTTCCTGGATGGCATACGACAATTTTTCCTCCTTACTTTGTTGCCGGAGCTATCTTTTCAGGTTTTGCAATGGTGGTAACTCTGATGACCTTTGTTAGAATTGGATTTCCTCAATTTAAAGATTATATCACTATCGATCATATGGAAGTGATGAATAAAATTATCATGACTACGGGGTTGATGGTTGGTTATGCCTATGCTTCTGAATTTTTTATTGCATGGTATTCTGGAAACCCATACGAGCGATATGTTTTCATGAATAGGGCTGGTCTTCCTGGAACTTCAGGTGATTACGCTTGGTCTTATTGGATGATGATTTGTTGTAATGTTATCATCCCACAAATTTTCTGGTTCAAAAAAGCAAGACGAAGTATTCCAACTATGTTCATAGTAAGTATTTTTGTTAATATTGGAATGTGGTTCGAACGTTTTGTGATTACGATCACCTCTCTTCATAATGACTTCTTGCCTTCAAATTGGGGAAATTATGCTTGGAGTATTTGGGATGCTGGCGTTCTTCTAGGTAGTTTTGGAATGTTCCTTACATTGTTTCTTTTATATTTAAGATTGTTCCCAGCAATTTCCATTGCTGAAATTAAACCCGTATTGCCAGTGGGTCGTGATGACCATAAAGGAGGCCACTAATGGCTAAATCATTACCTGGAATAGCTGCTATTTTTGAAGAAGAGCATAAAGTTGTAGAGGCTGCCAGAAAGTCGCGAGATCTTGGAATGACTAAGTTCGACGCTATTTCTCCTTATCCTATCCATGGAATGGAGGAGGCTTGCGGAATTAAAAGATCTGCAATTCCTTACATAACATTTGGAGCAGCCCTTGTAGGTTTGTCAGTAGGATTATTTATTACATGGTACACCTCTGTTGTTGATTGGCCTATTAATGTTGGAGGAAAACCTTTATTTTCATTGCCTGCATTTATTCCAATTATGTTTGAATTGACGGTATTATTTGCAGCTCTAAGCTCAGTGGCGGCTTTGTTTTACCTTACTGGGATTCCACGGGTAAATCCACCAGTGATTGATCCTGATTTGACTTCTCACAAGTTTGCGATTTTTGTCCCTGAAAATGAAGTTGGGTACGATGTACAAAAACTTGAGTCTTTTTATAAAGGACTTGGAGCCACTGAAGTTAAGAAAGTAGCGGAGTACTAAAATGAATTCAAATTCATCTCGAATTTTTAAATTAATGATTTTTTCTTCCACCCTTTTAATCGTGGGATGTAACATTGATAAATCGGTTCCAAATATTGAGCTAGTTCAAGATATGATGGAATCTCCAGCGCTTAAACCGCAGGAGAAAGACGATTTTGCTCCTAACGGGATTGCGATGAGAGAGCCAGTTGAGGGAACTTTGGCTGTAGGATATGTTAAGGAGCCTCTTGCAGATTTAACTATTGCTGAAAAAGAATTGAAAAATCCTTTTGCGGGAGATAGTTCAAAAGATGTTCTTATGACTGGGCAGAAGTTTTTTGTTACTAATTGCTCTATTTGTCATGGAATCAAAGGTGAGGGTGCGGTTGAGGCAAAAAGTTCTGTTGGGGAATTAATGCCTTTAAAACCACCAGCTATTAACAATGAGAAAATTACTGGTTGGACTGATGCGCACATTTATTTTGTGATTTCAAAAGGACAAGGACTTATGGGCCCTTATAACCACCACATTCCTCAAAAATATCGTTGGCAAGTTGTTAATTATATTAGGCACTTACAAAAAGAAGTTAAGAAGTAGGTAAATTTATGGCAAATCATGGACATCATCATCTTGAAGTCAAAGCATTCACGACCCCCTCAACATTAAAAGTGTTGATTATAGCACTCATTGGTGTTGGATTACTTAGTTTTGGCTTAGGACAATACTTAAATTCGGAAAGAGCATGGACATCTTATCTTGTTTCATTCTTTTATTTTAGTTGTTTAGGTTTAGGCGGACTTTTCTTTTCTGCTATTCAGCATATAACTAAGGCGGGTTGGTCATCTTCAGTAAGAAGATACGCCGAAGCAATGACAAGTTTTATACCGTTTATTCTTATTGGTGGTTTAGTTTTATTAGCTGGGGCTAAATCTATTTTTCCTTGGACTCATGAGGATGTAATCAAATCTTCAGCTCTTATTGAAGCTAAAACGGCTTATTTGAATGTTCCTTTTTTAGGTATAAGAATTTTGGTTTTTGCTCTTGGGTGGTTTGCATTTAAGTGGTTCATTGTTGGTAATTCATTAGCTCAAGATAAAACAGGAGATGAAAAGCTAACTCTTAAGAATGTAGGGTTATCAATTGCTTTCATTTTATTTTTTGCGATCACTTTTACTTTGTTTAGTATGGACATGTTAATGTCTTTGCTGCCAACATGGTATTCTACTATTTTTGGAATTTACTGCTTTGCGGGTTTATTTCAGAGTACTTTTGCGGTGTTGAGTTTGATCATTATTTTTATGAGAAGATCGGGTTTTGTGAAGGGTTATGTGAACGTCGAACATCAACATGATATTGTTAAGTTTATGAAGGGCTTTACTGTATTTTGGGCTTATATTGCCTTCTCTCAATTCATGTTGATTTGGTACGCTAATATTCCTGAAGAGACAGAATACTATATTATGAGATCGCAAAATGGTTGGTTAGTGATTTCCATGGTGTTGTTAATCTTTAGATTTATTGTTCCTTTCATTGCTCTTTTGCCAAGAGGTTTGAAAAGAAATGATAATCATGTCATTATGATTTCTATTTTAATTTTAGCGATGCAGTATCTTGATATTTACTGGATGGTATACCCTAACTTTAACGAAGGTAATGTCACATTTGGATTTGTAGAGATAGGTGTATTTCTAGGTTTCCTGGGCCTATTTTTACTGGCCTTAACCACATTTTTTACTAAATTTTCTTTGGTTCCTCTGAAAGATCCAAGATTGCATGAAGCCATTGATCATCATGTAACTTACTAGAAATATATTCTTGTATTTATGTATCAAAACAATAACCCTTAGCTAAAAGCTAGGGGTTTTTCGTTTTTAAAGAAGATTATAGCCAGATAGTTTATTTTATTTATAAAACTTTAGTCTTGTTTCCGACGTTTTATCATAATGCTAAAAAGAGATAAAATTAAGTTTTCTTTAATATATTAAGTTATTTTTTTGTTTCCCGATGAGCCCAAAGAAATGAAAAAATAGGGAGTCGGTCATGCGCTTTGGAATAAAAGGAAAGATCATATCTGTTTCTTTGTTATCTGCTTTTTTGTGTTTAATTATTAGTTATTTTGGAAGTATGCAGCTTCAAAAAGCACTTAATCTATATAAAGTTGTAGCTGAAGTGAATTTCGAAAACGTAATTGATTTAGGTGAACTAGAGAAAGCAGGCATAGAAATCGAGGCTGCTGCCAATTTACTTATCGGTGTCAATACAACTCCTAAGGATGCTGCTGTTGCGCAGGAGCGACTTAATACCATCTTGAAAAACTTTGCTAAACATTCAGCAGAATATGAATCATTGCCTTTTGTTGAGGGTGAAGAAGAGGCTTGGAAAGATTTTAAAAATAACTTTTGGGCTAGCTATGTCAGTCATGCAAGTAAAATTATCAAACTTTCTGCCACTGAAAAAGAGAATGATCAAAAGGAAAGGGATGAATTTGCGGCTACAATTTGGGCTAAGGCTTTAAAAGAACGTCCTGCTTAATTCGACAAGTTGATTTCTTTTCAAGAGAGAGAAGTCGACAGAAAAGTTAAAGAGGCATCAAAGCTTTCAGATTTACTTTCTTGGTTAGTTCCCTTATTGATGGCTTGTGCTGTGTTGGTAAGTTCCTTAGTTTCCTATTTTATGAGTTCAACTATGGCAAAAAACTTAATGAAAATTACAGAGTTAATTTCCACCTCAAGTGAACAAGTTAATGCTACGTCAGGGAAGATTGCGGCCTCATCTCAAGCCTTGTCTCAATCAACGACAGAGCAAGCGGCTTCGCTAGAGGAAACGGCGGCTTCGTTAGAGGAAATCTCGTCAATGATTTCAAAAGCTGCTGAAAGCTCAAATATGACAGCAAAAAGCTCCGAGTTTTCACAGTCTAAAGCGGAACAAGGAAAGCAGGCTGTGGATCAAATGATGCACTCAATTGGAGAGATCAGCCAAAGCAATGAAGCCATCATGAATCAAGTAAATAAAAGTAATGAGCAAATGAATGAGATTGTGCAAGTGATTCAAGAAATTGGTAATAAAACCAAAGTGATCAATGAAATTGTCTTTCAGACTAAGTTGCTCTCATTTAATGCTTCAGTGGAAGCCGCTAGGGCAGGAGAAAATGGCAAAGGTTTTGCTGTTGTTGCCGAGGAAGTTGGAAATCTTGCGCAAATGAGTGGTAATGCAGCTAAGGAAATTTCAAATATGTTAGATGCAAGTACTTCGAAGGTGGATGCCATAGTTAAGGACACAAAACGAAATGTTGAAGTGTTAGTGGAGCAAGGTAAAGAGAAGGTAGATTCAGGCTTAAATGTAGCACGAAGGTGTTCTGAGCTTTTGAATGAAATTGTGGATAATGTTTCAAAGGTATCTATCTTATCAAAAGAAATTTCCCAGGCGAGTCAAGAGCAAGCCCAAGGGGTTTCAGAAATTAATAAAGCCATGAATCAACTCGATACAGTCACTCAGCAAAATGCTTCGTCTAGCGAGGCGGCTGCAATTTCAGCACAGGAGTTGGCTCAGGAGGCAACTCATCTGAAATCGGCCATTGTGGATCTCATAGTATCTGTACAGGGAAGGCCAAAGGAGGATCATGCAGACCCGCACTCTCGCGAGGTATCAGCTCCCCATGAGGAAAAAAGAGAGCCTGATGTGACTATGGATAGGGCTAGTTAACGAATGGCTGTTGTTGAAAGCTTCCTATGTATTTATTACTTTCTTAGGAATCATCTCTGTTTTTTTAAGGACTGTCTGAGGTGGCGCTTATAGTCAATTTTTATGAAAAAATATTGGCACGGCGCCTTTTTATGTTATTAGATTAGAGATGATGTCAAACGTTTCAATTATTCTTCCTGATAATTCGCAAAAGCTATTTGATCATGAACCCACAGTTTTGGAAGTGGCCGAGTCTATCGGTCCTAGGCTTGCAAAAGATACTCTTGGTGGAAAAATCAATGGCAGTTCAGATATTGTAGACCTAAGAACTCGACTCAAGGACCAGACTCGTCTTCAAATCATCACAATCAAAAGTCCTGAGGCCAATGAAGTTATTCGTCATAGTTGTGCACATATTATGGCTCAAGCTGTTCAAAGGCACTGGCCAGAAGTCAAAGTAACCATTGGTCCTGTCATTGAGGCTGGTTTTTATTACGACTTTGACTCTCCTTTTTCTTTTACCGAAGAGCATTTTGAAAAAATCGAAAAAGAAATGCAAAAGATTGTGGATGCTAATTACCCGCTTGTAAGAAAAGAATTAGGAATTTCTGAAGCTGTAGCTACCTTTGATAAAATGGGCGAGCGCTTCAAAGTAGAAATTATCAAAGACCTGCAATCTAAGGGTGAGTCCAAAGTAAGTGTTTACGATCAAGGAGATTGGTTCGATCTTTGTCGGGGTCCTCACGTGCAGTCCACAGGTCAGGTGAAGGCTTTTAAACTACTTAGTGTGGCTGGAGCTTATTGGCGTGGTGATGAAAAAAATCCTATGCTCCAAAGAATTTATGCTACTGCCTTCGGTGATAAAAAAGAATTAGATCAGTATTTGATGCAAATAGAAGAAGCAAAAAAGCGAGATCATAGAAAGCTTGGAAAAGAACTTGATCTGTTTATGTTTCATGAATGGGCTCCTGGATCGCCTTTTTTTACGGGTAAAGGGGCTTTGATTTATAATCAGTTAGTAAATTACATGCGTGAATTATATCAAGAGTTTGGATATCAGGAAGTGATCACTCCGCAAATTTTTGATGTTAATTTGTTTCATCAGTCTGGACACTATCAGAACTACAAAGAAAATATGTATTTTATGAATGTGGATGAACGGGATTTTTCAGCTAAGCCAATGAATTGCCCATCCCACTGCTTAATGTTTCATTCTGGTAAACATTCTTACAGAGATTTACCTTTAAGAATTGCCGATTTTGGACGTCTTCATCGTTATGAAAAATCAGGAGCGATGCATGGCCTTACAAGGGTTAGAACTTTTTGCCAAGATGATGCGCATATTTTCTGTCGTGTAGATCAGTTACAACTTGAAATTGAAAAGTTTATGACGATGCTTAACCGTGTTTATCACACTTTGGGGATGGAAAACTATAAGATCTATTTAAGCACTCGCCCAGAGCAACGCATGGGTAGTGACGAAGTGTGGGATAAGGCCGAAGGGGCTTTGTCTCAAGCTTTAGAAAAACTGAGTTTACCTTTTTCAGTCAACGCTGGGGATGGTGCTTTTTATGGGCCTAAGCTTGACATTATGTTTGTCGACGCTATTGGAAGACCTTGGCAATTAGGCACTCTTCAGTGTGATTTCAACTTACCTGAAAATTTTGATTTAAAATATACTGGGGAAGATAACAAGGAACATCGTCCAGTGATGCTTCATAGGGCCGTTCTTGGAAGTTTAGAGAGATTTATTGGAGTGTATTTGGAGCACACAGCGGGGCATTTACCTCCTTGGTTGTGTCCTACACAGGTTGTGATTTTAAATGTGACAGATCGAGTGAATTCATTTTGTAACGAAATTTTAGCGGCCCTTAAAGAAAAGGGTGTTCGTGTTGAGTTCGACTCTAGAAATGAAAAATTGAATTTCAAAATTAGAGAAGCTCAGATGGCAAAAATTCCTTATATGATCATCGTAGGAGATAAGGAGGCTGAAATTAGAAAGCCATCACTTAGAACTCGAGATGGTAAAATGCATCCAGAGATTGAAATTCAGCAATTAATTCAAGATATAACAACGGATATTAAACTTAGAAGTTTAACATCTAAATACATGCAAAAGCAGGAGGTTTCCCATTAATAAGTTCGAGAATCGTGGTGATTTTAAAAAGGGTGGATTTGACCGTTTCAAGAAGAAAGAAGATAAAGACGGATTAAGAGTCAACCGAGAAATCAGAGCCCCACAAATTCGTGTGATTGATGACAACGGGCAAATGCTTGGGGTTATGACAGTTCCCGAAGCTCTCAGACTCGCTGAGGAAAAAGGCTTAGACTTATTAGAAATTGCTCCGACGGCACAGCCTCCAACATGTAAGATCATGGATTATGGTAAGTGGAAATATGAAAATAAAAAGAAACAAGCTGCGGCCAGAAAAAAACAAACGGTGATTGTTGTTAAAGAAATTCAGATGCGACCTCGCACAGACCAACACGATTTTGAAACCAAAATGAAGCATGCGCGTAACTTTCTTTTGGATGGTGATAAAGTTAAAATCAATATGCGATTTTTAGGAAGAGAACTAGCACATCAAGAGTTTGGGATGAATTTGATGAAAAAAGCAGTTCAATTTGTTGAAGATTTAGCTCTGATAGAGACACCGCCTAAGTTTGAGGGTAAGCAAATGTTTACTCTGCTAGCTCCAGATCCCTTAAAGATTAAGGAATATGAAAAGAAAAATCCTAAGAAGCAAAAAGAAATTTTGCCTGATTTAGTGGAAGAGGAAATTGAAGAAGAAGAGGGTTAAAATCTTTTTCTTTAATTTTAAATATTTTTTTTTAGTTTTATTATAAAACTAGTATTAGGGGAGTTGTTGTTAACAGACAAACTCCCTTGTATATCTTAAATATTTGATTGCAGTGCTTTTCCAAGTCCTGTTTTTGAAGACCTGTTATTGTAAAAATAAGTTTAAATATTCAAGATAGAATTTCTGTAATTTTTTTACTCACGGAGAGTTTGTTTTATTTCAAATGTCATGTAGACCATGGTTTGATTTAGTAATATATAGGCTATTTCTCCAAAGGTCATTGGATCTATTCTCCAGTTTTTTTACCTTTGAGCTGAGCATACATGTAATTTAGAATGCAGTTACAAGAGAAATATGGAGCAGTGTTGTGCTTAAGAACTTCAGTGGCAAACTGGTCTGCATAGTTTTTTAAAGGCGCAGTAATTGGATGTCAGCTTTGATTTCTTCTAAATAATCGCAAAAAATGAATTCCTTTTCATTGATTAAACAGGTCTTAATTTCAAATCCTGAAGAGTTAAAAGAAATTTCGTCACCGGCGCCTTGGGTAAATAAGTTTAAAATGTTAATTTAGCTGAATCTATTTTCTGGTAAACTGAAATGCATGACTAAAGCATCTTCTTTAGTTTGCTTTCATTGAAAACTTTAGCTTTTTTTATACCAATTTCTTTTATGTTAACTTATGTAATCCAACCCAGAATTGGTCGATCGTAAAAACCTCTCCATCCACTGCAGTTTTCAGCGTAACTTAAATGAGTCTTTGATCCGCTTGGAATAGGAATAAAACTAAAGCCATTTTCAGGGGTAGTCATTTGGGATTTGAGCCAGATTTTCTTCTGAATAAAATTTGGCTTCTACTAGACATACAAAATCTGGTAAAATAAAAACTTGAATAAAATCTTTAGAAAAAAGACTACCATTCTCGTCCATAAAATAGGGTATTGTGCCGCCAATCCATTGGCCTTTAGGCAGTCGTACCAGTAAACTTTCGTCAGCAGCTAGTAATAAGTTTTTTTTTTAGATTCTATAAGTTTGATAGTTTCGGCTATAGTAAACAAAGTTTTCATTTAAAACTCATCCTTGTTAAATAAATACTTTATATCGTCTTGAACAATGTTTTTGTTTTTCGAGAAAAAGTCATAAGCAACTTCAATGGATAATTGTATCCTTTTATCATAAATTTCATTTTCGCTATCAATATCAATGATCATCTTAACTCGCATCATTACAAGCTTTGTCGCAAGAGCTTTAAATAAAAGTTTATCACAATTTAAAACTATTTTTTTCCATACAGGGTCTGATTTCTCAGGTATTAATATATTTGTCATTGTTAGTGCTGCCATTTTTTTCTTTACCTAAGAAGTATTTTTTTATTCAAAAAATGTACTTTCTTTGCAAATAAAAAACTTAGTTTCCAGAGCTCAATAAAGCTATTTTAGCACAGATTAATTTCGTTTTTAAATCAGATTACTTTAATTTAGATTTTAAAACAAAGTTGGATGATTTCTTCAGAAAAAAGGATGTTGTGGGTCTTCCATGTGAAACTTAAGAGTTTTAAATGGATAAAGAGAATAAGTTCAGATAAACCATCAAAAAGAAACATAATAAATCCATCGCTTAAAAAGAATACTAAACCTCCAAGGGATGAATAGAAAATAATGGTACTAATCTGTTGATTTTATTTTAGTTTTTTCCGAATAATAGATAGATGTCAGAAGTTTTTTTAATAACAGATGAAAATCCAAAGCCTTTGGTAATTAAGACCCTAGATGATCTAAAGAATAAGATCTTACAGTATCATCCTACGGCTGATACCTCCATTATTGAAAAAGCCTATCGATTTTCTGAAAAAGCTCATGAGGGGCAGTTTCGCAGGAGTGGTGAGCCCTATATTTCACACCCTTTAAGCGTTGCAGGAATTTTAGCAGATCTTAGGCTAGATTTAGATTCGATTGTTACAGGTCTACTTCATGATACAGTTGAAGACACCAATGTGACCTTGGAAGATGTTAAAAAAGAATTTGGCGAAACTGTGGCTGTTCTAGTTGATGGGGTTACGAAAATTTCTCAGATTAAGTTTAAAAACTCTATTGAAAAACAAGGTGAGAATGTCAGGAAAATGATTATTGCCATGGGTAAAGACGTACGCGTGGTTTTAGTGAAACTAGCAGATAGACTACACAATATGAGAACCTTGAATCATATGCCCTATGAAAAACAAGCTAAAATTGCTTTAGAAACCTTAGAAATTTACACTCCTCTTGCTGGTCGAATGGGGATTAATACGGTTAAGATTGAGCTCGAAGATTTATGTTTTCGCTATTACCGTCCTGATATGTACTATGAGTTAATCCAAAGGGTGAAGAAAACGGAATCTGAAACTAATCGCTATATTGATGATGTAAAAAAACTTATCCTTAAAGCTTTAGAGAAGACGGCAGTAAAACCCCAGATTTATGGACGATCAAAACATCTTTGGTCAATTTATAAAAAAATGCAAAGTCGTAATATAGATTATGATCAAGTGTATGACGTTTTAGCATTTAGAGTGATTGTTCAAAATATTTCCGAGTGTTACGAAGTTTTAGGCCATATCCATGCTCTGTGGAAACCAATTCCTGGAAGGTTCAAAGATTTCATTGCTATGCCTAAAACCAACAACTATCAGTCGCTGCATACGACCGTTATAGGTCCAGGTGGAGAACGAATAGAGATTCAGATTAGAACTGAAGAAATGCACTTAATTGCAGAGCGAGGAATTGCAGCTCACTGGAAGTATAAAGAGCGAGGTAAAATCAATGATGAATCATTGAATCAATCCAATTGGATGCGGGATTTAGTAGCTTGGCATCAAACGGTTAGAAATCCAGAAGAGTTTTTAGATACAGTTAAAACAGAAATGTTTGACTCCGAAATATATGTTTTTACTCCTAATGGAGATGTAAAGGAGTTTCCTGAAGGTGCCACTCCTATTGATTTCGCTTATGCCGTTCATACTGATCTAGGGAACCAGTGTGTTGGGGCAAGAATTAATGGTAAAATGGTTCCTCTTAAATACAAGCTTAATAATGGTGATACGGTAGAGATTATGACCTCAAAAACACAGACGCCATCAAAAGATTGGTTGAAGTTCTGTGTGACTAGTAAGGCTCAATCGAAAATCAGAGTCTTTGTTAAAGAAGAACAAAGAAAGCGTAGTTGGTTATTAGGTAAAGAGTTAATTGAGAAAGAGTTTAGAAAATTTGGTTTTGCAGCTGTTAGGTTTTTGAAGGGTGAAGAGTTTGATAAAGTTCTTAAGGAAGGTGGTGTCCACAGTCTTGATGAACTTTACATTAAAGTGGGTTATGGAAAATTTGAACCTAAGCATTTAATCGAAAAATTAGTTCCAAAAAATGAAAGTCTTGTCGCTAAAAAAGAAGAAGCTAGTTTCATGGAGAAAATGGTTTCAGGCGCTGCAAAAAAAATGCGACGAAGTAAATCTCTTATTACTGTCGATGGGATGGATGATGTTCTGGTCCATTTTGCAAAGTGTTGCTCACCAATTCCAGGAGATCCAATTGTTGGATTTATTTCTAGAGGACGTGGGGTAAGTATTCATCAGAGTAGTTGTAAGAAGGTTTTTGAATTAGATCAGTTACGCAAAGTGGATGTGAGTTGGAATTCAAAACAAGCTGAAGCAGGACTTGAGAGAATTGTCAGATTAAAAGTGACTTGTCTAGACATACCTGGCCTTTTGAAGACAATGACAGAAGCCTTTGCTAGTCTTGGAATTAATATTCAATCAGCTAATATTAGAACCACTAAAGATAAAAAAGCCATTTGCTTGTTTGATATTAGCGTTAGAGATTCTTCGCACCTGAATCAAACTATTTTTGAGTTTCAAAAGATTAAAGGTATTCTTTCTGTAGAAAGAGTCAGTAGTTAGAGATTAATAGTACATTAAATTATATCTTTAAAAATTGATTGGAGCTTTGGTATGAATTTTATAAAGATTTTTATTACGATGGTGACATCTGCAATGATTGTGTTGGCTAACGATGCTTCATTCATCGGTGATGGAGCGACCGTCTATACAACAAAAGAAAGTCGTGTCCGAATGGCCAAGGAAAATATTATCATTACTTATGATGATTCTGGAAAAAATCGCTTACGCTGGAAGGCCGACTGCACATTTGAATTCGAAAATTTAAGCACAGAAAAAATCAGTTTCACTATGGGCTTTCCTAATTGGAAAGGTTTTGGTGATGGAATTGATCATGCGGACTATGTGATTAGCAACTTTACAACGCATATAAATGACAAACCTGTAACCCCTGCACTCAAAGACATCTCCAAAAAAAATCAAATAGGCCCATGGATTCCTAAAGGAAGGAAGGCAAAATCGTTAGCGACATTTGATGGTGCTTATGTGTGGCCAGTAGATATTGAGCCCAAAGGTCGGTTAGTTGTAAAAAACACATTTTCGTTTGGTGGCTTTTCATCTAATGGACCATTTGATGTTTTAGAGCATATGCCTCCTACTTATCCAAAAATTAAAAAAAAGTTTCCATTTTGGAGAGCCAGAAGTGTTGGAAAAAATGATATAGATTTTTCTGATGCACTGGTTGGTGCTGTTGCGTACATCACGACGACAGGACAAACTTGGTCGGGACCTATTGGGGAAGCCACTATTAGCTTTGATATTCCTGAAAAGCTACAGAAAACGCCGCACTTCCTGATTCCCTTACCTCAAGGGTATCATCTGCAGAAAAATAAAATTACATGGCATTTTAAAAACTATCTTCCTAAAGAAGAAATCGTTCTTTACTTCTTAAGTCACGTTGTTATTCCTGAAGATGTTCAGAAAGAACCTACACTTGGCTTTCAATACGCAGATCAGGCACAAGCATGGGTTCATTTTGCTAGTAAAAGTCGAATTGATCCTGAAGTTATCGATCAATTAGTGACGATCACTCAAAATCCAGATGCTAAAAAAATATTGAATAAAGCTAAAGATAAATTGGCGTCGACCAAAATTCAGACGCCTTAAATTTAACGAATTTTATAGACTTGCACTAAACTACTGAACTTCTACAGCTCCAATATCACAAAGAGCTCCAGAGCCTAGTTTATCAATTGGACGTGAACGGCCACGCTGATCTGCTGATAAACAGGTCGCGTTATCGCCGGCATCAACTAAGGGACTTCCAACTAAAGGTGATAAAGTCGGAGTTAGACCTCCAGAAAAACTTAAAGGGCCAAGTAGAGGATCTATTTGAGTTAAATTTCCAGAGCCTGAAATTGAACAGCTTAAATCATCAATAAGACTATTGGTACTGACAATCGGGTGGATGACACTGGAACTAGCACAATTCGGTGCTGTGTTATGATTAGCTAATACAGAGTTAGTCAATAATAAAGGTGTCGAGGGATTAGCTAGAGTCAAATTGATATTTCCCATCGTGCCATTGTCAACCAATGTAGAATTAATGACATTGATAGAATATGTTGAATCAGGATTGGGATGGACTGTAGTTACGAACAAGCCGCCTTTGTTTCGATAAAGCGTTGAGTTTTCTATACGACAATCTTTGCATTCGTAGAAATAAACTCCAATAGAGCCATTGTCAAAAATAGAAGTGCGGTTGATAGTTACATTATAAGTTCGGTTTTGGACAATAACTCCAAATCCTGCGTTGTTAGAAATTATTGAATCTTCAATATGCAATTTAGTTCCAAATGTTATAATAGACGCTACAGATTTGGTTTTGTTATTTGTGAATTGAGATTGACTGATATTCAGCTTTCCAGCTGATAAAAGAGCAGAAATGTCATGGCTATTGGCATTTCCATCAAAACGGCAGTTACTTATGTTGAGTTCGGCATAGAATGAGGAAGTGAGAGTGATTGCAGCTCCAAGATCTCCCTTAGAATTACTGGCATTCTGGAAAGTGATATTAGAAATATTAGCGGTACCAGAATCTCCATCAATGATTAAGATATTGGTTAAGCCGAGTCCATCAATTAAAGTGACATTTTGGTGTTCTCCTTTGATGTTTAGCTGGTGAGGATCTTTGTACATCGGCAAATGCAGAATCAGAGGAGCAGATAATTTATAAATTCCTCCAGGAACTACGACATCCACATCGCTGGTATTAATGTTAGCCGAAGCTTGTTCTATAGCAGCACGAAGAGAGCAAAGGCCATTTTCACCTTGGCAAACTCCATCATAAACATTAACGTCATGAGAATTAGCATCTTCATTGGAGGTAACCAAAATTGGTTTTGGAGCTAAGTATTCTTTGTTTAAATAGGTCGCTTTTTTTAGAGAATCATCATAGATAACACCTGTGACTTTAATTGCTGGTGCTGATTGGCATGGGACTGTATAGTTTTTAATAAAGTACCAGCCATCAGATTCTGATTTTTGGTAAAGAATGCTCTCGGGTACCTCTTGATTTTTACACCAATATTTTTGAGTGGAGTCAAAGTGCTGTACGATTCGGATTTTGCCGTCATAGCCTTGGCCATTGCCTTCAGTAGTATCATTTTGTTGACTATTTTCGTTGGATTTTGAATTAAATCGTGTGCAGTTTTGAAAACTGATAATCAGTAATCCAATGATGGAAAATATTAAAAAATTCCTTCGAAAATGACGTGATAACCCCATGATATTATGATATTCCTTGCTCATACTTATTCCAATGAATTTATTAAAATCGTTTTAATTCACTACAAAAAATTCCTCAACTTTTCTTGTCTCATTAAAGGACAGCTGGTTTAAAGTCCAAGATGTTAGAAAACTTTATGAAGTGTACTTTGATTAGAGGGTAAGCTTTCTGCACTTTTTTGCATTTTAAATTTTTTAGTACATAGCAATTTAAGTGACAAATAGTCGCACCAACTGGCTAATGTAACTTTTAAAAGTGGTAGGTTGAATATAGATTGGCGTTTAAAAAAAGGAATACGACTAGGTGTTCTGATCATAGAAACAAAATTTGTGAATTGAGTACTGACGAGTTCAATATTGTGACCTGAGTTTTGTATAATCCACTCTTGGAAGTCTTCTTCTGAAAAAGCAGCTTTTAAAGAATGAATATAGTCTTCAACTAAAATAGTTGGCGCTTGTCTTTTTTTCATATCGTCGGCTAAAAGTGATATGGTTTTATTAGATTTAACACGACTAAAATCAGTTATCATAACAGCCCCATCAGCTTTTAATAGGGAAAAAACATTACTTTTGAATTTTAAAAAAAGTTCTTTGTTTGGTAAATGATGAACAGCCAGAGTTGACATAATCACATCGAAGGAATGAGTAGGAAGTGAGTTATTCTCTGTCATATCTCCTTGAATAAAACGAATATTTTTTATATTAAGCTTGTTAGCTCTATCTTTTGCAATTTTTAACATTTCACTAGAAAGATCAACCCCAGTGAAGAAAGATTTTGGAAAAAGAGCAGCCGCTTTTAATAAAAAGTCTGCAGGTCCACAGCCTAAATCTAAAACTTGATCTCCAGGCCGAACAAGACTTGAAAGCTGACAAAGATTGAAGATGTGGATAGAATCCATAACTCCACCCCAAGAACTTCCTTTGTGAAAGGCCTCAACTTGAGATTCTGATTCCATTATAAGATCTGGTTCAGGAAGTCTTTCGATGGGTGTATTTTCTTTTGCTTCAGCGATCAATACGGCTAATGGTAATTTAATCATAATGTTCTCCTATACCATCTATTCTGCAAGGAACTGTCGATGGTTTGAATTTACAAAATGTGGGAATTATTTTTAAAAATGGGAGTAAAATCAAAAGCTTCAAAATAATGTCTCAGAATGAAAAATCTTAAGTGTTTATATTAAATTTCCGAAACTGAGCTTGTGGAACAATTTAAATCTCGTCTTGGACAAATTGATTTAGCTTTAAAGGAAGCTCGTTTTTCTCAGGCTCAAGTATTATTTTTTGAATTAGCTCGACATAAGTGTCCAAGAGAGCACTTATTAGAGCTCTGTCAGATAGCAAGGCGACTAAATCAACCGTATCATATTTTGCGTTGGCTTTATCCTATAGTTCGTTCAGAAACAGAGAATTCACCACCTGCAACGGATGCTGAAAAGTCTATTTTTGCGGTCGGACTGACACGGATTGGAGCTTTTCATGAAGCGCAACAGCTCTTGCAAGAATTACCGGATCAGCAAGCTGATAAATTTTTTGCCCTAGGACTACTTTATATTTGGCAATGGAAATATGATCAGGCCATTCGTCCTCTGAAGAAGTACTTACATTTTTTTCAAGTGGGACATTATTCGTATTTGATTGGACTTTTAAATTTGACTGCAGCCTATGTAAACACGGATCAAAGACGTATTGGTTCTGAGTCTGCCCAGAAACTACTTTCATTTTGTGGACAAAATCAGTTTCCTCTGATTAAGGCAAATACTTTAGAAATTTTAGCTCAATCTTGTTTGCATGAAAAAAACTTTTCAAAAGCTGAATTTTATTTGAATGAGTCTGCGAGTATTTTGAAAAGTTCAGGAAGTGATTATGAACTATTCGTCAATAAATGGAAGTTGATTCTAAAAATTCTTCAGGAATCAGTTGATTTAGAAGAGTTAACTCAACTGAAGGTCTTTGCTCAAAAAAAACGTGTTTTCGAAGCTCTCAGAGAATTAGATTTTTATCATTCTTTGGCTACAAGGGATGAAAATGCATTTTTAAAAGTATACTCTGGAACCCGATTCACTGGATATAAAAAAAGAATTAAAAGTCTTTTTGGTTTTCAGAAATCGGTCCCACGTCATTTTCAATGTCATTTTGGAGATGGGAATTCTTCAAAAAAATTTAATCCTGATCACTTGAATCTGACAAAAACATCAAGGCTGTTATTCAAAATTATATTATCAGATTATTATAGACCAATTCAATTAGGTGAGGTGTTTAAGGAACTTTATCCAGAAGAACATTTTAACCCGCAAACCTCTTTGCCACGCTTGTACCAAGTTTTTAGACGTTTAAAAAAAGAGCTTAAGCAGGAGCAAGCACCGTTGAAAGTTCATTGGGACAAAAAACAAATTTCATGGATGGTATTAAGTTCTTTTGTACTAGAAGTTGAACCAGTTCAAAAAAAAGTAGAGTTGTTAAAGGTCTCAACCCACGTGTTTTCAGTGGCCCAAATTATTGATGAACTAGGAGTTTCAAAAAGTGCTGCTTATCGTTTAATTGATCAGGCACTAATATTAAAAAAAATCCGCCGCCAGGGTGCCGGTATTTTTAAAAAAGTAGGATAATTAAATTTCAAAAAATTAAATATCTAGCTGGGTGTTACTAAAGAGCTCTTCAATAGTGGTAATTCCATTAAGAACCTTTTGAATACCATGGTCTCTGAAGGTGACCATTCCATTTAACATAGCTTGTTTTTTAATGGTATTTCCATCACGTTTTTGCATGATCAGTGAGCGTATATCATCAGTGACATGCAGAAGTTCTTGAATCAATGTTCTACCTAGATAGCCTTTGTGATTACACTGGTTGCACCCAACGGCTTTGTTAATGTTTCCATTCATGGCTTGTTGGCGGGTTAAACCAAGGCTGTTAAGTTCAAAATCAGTTGGTTCATAGGGAGCTTTGCAATGTGGGCACAAAACTCTGACTAGACGTTGAGAAATCACTCCCAAAATAGAAGTTGCAATCAAGAATGGTTCTGCTCCGATGTCTATTAATCGCGGAAAAGCTCCTGCCGCATCGTTTGTATGTAATGTTGATAGAACTAAGTGACCAGTAAGAGAGGAGTTGATGGCAAGCTCACAAGTTTCAAGGTCACGAATCTCTCCGACCATAATGATATCTGGATCTTGACGTAGGAAGGATCTTAATCCAGCAGCAAAAGTAAGTCCTATTTTGGCATTAACTTGTACTTGCCCAATACCATGTACACGTTGCTCGACGGGATCTTCTACGGTAAGAATATTTACATCCGTAGAGTTTAGTCTTGAAAGACAAGCATAAAGCGTAGTTGATTTACCGGATCCTGTTGGGCCGGTAACCAGAATAATGCCGTAGGTTCTTTCGATGAGTTCATCAATTTTAGTTAAAGATTGCTCAGAGAAACCGAGTTGTTCTAGTTCTAGAATTACATTAGATCTATCTTGAAGACGCATGACTAGACGCTCACCATGAGCTGTGGGAACAGTAGAAAGACGGATATCAATATCTTTACCACCGACCTTTAAGGGAATTCGTCCATCTTGAGGCAAACGTTTTTCAGCGATGTTCAAATTAGCCATAACTTTAATTCTTGAGGTGATTGCATTTTGTAATTTTTTTGGTGGTTTAAACACGTCAAATAAAATACCATCTCTGCGAAACCTGACTACCATGTCTTTCTCATAAGGTGCAATATGGATATCTGAAGCCTTTTCCTTAACAGCTCGAAACAGGAGTGAATTTACCAGTTTAATAACTGGTGCATCATCTTCGCCGGCTTCAAGAAGATCGACAATGCCGTCTTCTAGATCGACTTCTTCTTCCTCGATTTCATCTAGGCCAGAAAGATTTGCTGTTGATTTTTCATAGACACGGTTAATGGCATCGATGAGCTTGCCAGCAGGGGTGATGATGGGACGTACACGTTTCCCGAAAATGACTCTTAAATCATCAAGACTTTTTAAATTGAGTGGATTAGCAATAAGTACGTGGATCACATCTTGTTCTTCTTTGTAGGGAAGAATATAGTTTTGTTTTGAATAATTGATAGGAATGTTGCGAATCAAATCAGAAGAGATATCATTGTACGGAATATCTTTTAAGAAATCCAAACCCATTTCTTTACAAAGCTCAGAGAGTACGTCTTCTCCAGACTGAAAACTTTTTTCTGAAAGAGCAGATCCGATGGTGCCATTACGTTGAAGCGAGGGATTACTCCAGAGAGTTTTCACCTGTTCTGGGGTTAAACCTGTAGCCTTTTGTAATAAGGTTTGAGAATCCGTAGCCATGATTTAAATTATTCCTTTATTTCCGAAGAAGAAGGTGATGTTGGTTGTAAAGGTTCTGAATTAAGTTGCGTAGTTCGTTTTTGAACCTCATCAATAACTCCTCCATAGGGATCAACTCCTCCTTGAGATTTTATGAAGTCAATGCGTTTGTCAATACGGCTATTAAGGACACCCTTGGTATCTGAAGGATTTCTTATAATTTTGGGAGTGAGAAATACCAACATGTTGACTTTTTCTTTGTTGGTTTCTTTTGATTTAAATAGCCAACCAATAATTGGTAGGTCACCCAGAAGGGGAACTTTGACGATTTCTTCGGTTTCTCGATCTTTGATAAGACCACCAAGAACCGCTGTATCGCCATTATTAATTACGATATTAGTTTTAATTTTTCTAGTAGCAAGTGGTTGGGTGGAATCTTGAAAAGCTTTCGGAGTTGTCGCGCCTGCTGAGGGTTGCTTAACACTCTGATCAATCTCCATGCGTACACTTTCGCTACTAGGATTGATGAAAGGTTTTAGTTTTAATTCTATCAAGGCTTCTTCAAAGATGGGAGTTTGTACCGTTCCGTTTTGATTAGTTGTAGAATTAGCACCTGTAACTACTTTATCGCCTACCTGAATAAGAGCTTCCTGGTTATCCATAGCAATGACTTGAGGTCGAGAAAGAATATTGGCTTTCGTTGTTTTCTTTAACAAATTGATAAGCCCAATCAATGAGGGGACTTTTGTTTCTTTTCCAGCGACGTTTATTTTAACATCACTTCCAGAGCCAAAGCCTAAAACAGTTCCTACACCAGCTAGAGGGTTAATCACATCATCAGCTTTAAGTCCGCCTGAGAATCCTTGCCGAGCGATCCCATTTTCAGAAACAAAATTGTAATAAGTTGGTTTAAATCCAAAACCATCACCAGCTGACATCTCCATAATTATGGCTTCAACGAAAACTTGATCTCTTGGAATATCAATTTTTGAAAGTAGATTCATGACGACTTCATAATCACCTTTGCCTGCTGTGATAATTAAACTGTTGGTGGTTTCGTCGGCTGTAATTTTAACTTCTCCTCCGAAAACCTGACCTCCGTTGGGATTGTTATTGTTGCCCTGATCAAATCCCATTGGCGGAGCAAAGAAAGGCGAGCTTCCAGGAGCCCCACTTGTTCCAGGTTGGTTTTTAGGAGCTGCATCTTTAGCAACTCCTTGTAGAACTTGCGCAATTTTTTTTGCTTCACCATGCTTTACGTAGTAAACGAAAACACCACCTTGATCTTCAATTTTGATACGATTATCTAGTTTAGCGATAAGTTTTTTGACACGTTCAATTCCACCCTTATTGCCCACGATGATAATGGAGTTAGTTCTTTCCTCTGGAATGGCCATAAAGTAACTTGTGCCTTGTTGGCCAGAAGCTCCCGAGCGGCTGCGGGTATTAAACTGGGGAACTCCACCTCCAAAGCCTGCAGAGACACCGGTGTTGCCTCGACTTGAGTTTTGGCCTTTATTAACGATTTTATCTACAAGATCTGCAAGATCTTTAGCTTTAGCAAACTTTATTGGGACGACTTCAAGTTGTTCTTCAAAGCCGGGAACATCTAGTTGATTAATAATCTTCATCACGCGATCAATGTTAGATCCCCAATCAGAAAGGATGATCGAATTTGTTTGCGTATAGACGTTCATTTCACCGTCTTTTGATGGGAGAATCCGCAAATCACGATTTACCATTTCTGCAGAAATGTGTTTTAAGTGGATGATCCTTGTGATCATTTGATCCGTGTTAGGGTAATAGCTTCCAGAAAAAGTCTCGATACTATCTCTTTGAGCATTACGACCTGATTTTACCTTTAGAAAACTACCAGAAGGAACAACTGTGAAACCATTAATTGCCAGAGCAGAGAGAAAAGCTTTATAGGCTTCTGCTACTGTGATCTTACTAGGGGCTACGATCGTGATTTTGCCTCGTACACCAGGATCAATAATAAAATTTTTACCTGTCAATTCGGAGATGGCTTTAATCACATCAGTGATTTCTACATTAGGAAAATCAAATGATTCTATAGTCTCTGGAAAATTCTCATTAGTGATATCTTCGGCATTAGATTGAGAAAACTTTTGTTTCTGAAGCTTGTTCAGACCTGAACCTTTTTTTTCAGATTCTCCGGTAGCTTTGGAAGTTCCTCCAGAAAAAAGATTGCTCGCTCCACCATTGTGGGTGGGTTGAATTGGTGGAGGAAGTGGTGTTTCGATGTCACCAAAATCAGGAGGAGGTGGTGGTGGAAATTCATCTTGTGCCAGTGAATTTGCAGAAAACAGCATCATCGTCATGAGTGACACATATTTTTTTGATGATTTCATCGATCCTCCTAGATCTTATCTTTCTTTGCCTGTTCTGTAGTTTATTTGGAACTATTGTTTCACAGTATAAGAAAGATCCTCGGTTTTCCCACCGCGTTCTACAGTGATTTTGATTTGATTCGAATTTCTTAGTGTTTGGTACATTTCAAGAGCCTGCTGTTGAGTAGTTACAGGAGTGCCATTGACTCCAGTAATCACGTCCATAACTTGCAAGCCGAGTTGTGTGTAGATGCTGTCGGGTTGAATTTCAAGCAAACGAAAACCATAGGTCTCGCCATTTCCAGGTCTTCTTGCTGGAACAGCTCTTGCTTGCATTAAAATACTTTGAATGTCCTTTAGCTTATCTTCTAAGTCAGAACGTTTGAGTTCAAATTTATTATCGCCACTTTTTTGGATGATGGCTTCTTTGCTTGTGCCAGCAACGGGTTTCACTTTGGTGTCAAAACTGACTTTGGAACTGTCTTTCATTTCAATATACTCTAGGCGATCTGTCGTTGAGTTTCTTAGAATGACTTTACCTCTTTGGATTTTTTCTACTTTAGCGAGGCCTTCAATTTCTTTACCAGGAGTGAAAGAGGTTATTAAGTTTTTAGATTTGATTTCGATGGCAGCAATGGATTTTTCAGGGTTAGAGTGAACCAGAGTTCCAATTAAGTTGATCGGTAAGTTAGATAAAACAGGCTCATTATCTTTTTGTATCTTATCGACGCCCTTAGGTAAAAGTTCTGGAGGGATTTCGCCTGTAGAAGAGAATCCGTTTCTAACGATGATTGGCTGAAAAAAATCTCGACTCATCATCTGAGGATTTGGAGGACGTCGAGGCGCGCTTCTAGACAGTTCGTGGGGCAGAAAGTAAGCTCTAAAATGTAAAATAACGAGATCGGATATGGCAAAGCCTACAAAGGCGAGGGTGCTATAGAGAATCAGGGTAAATACCCAGGGTTTGTCATTAGTAGAGATAATTTTTTTTTTAAACGCCATTTAGCAAATGTTAACAAAATTAAGTAACAGAGTAAGTTAATTTTTATCGAACAGGACTAAGAGCCAATAGCAATTAGAGAAAGAAATTTTAGTAAAGGACCAAATATGAAAAGTGTTTCAAGTGAATTATGACTTTTTTTTATCATCAGTTTGGGTGGGAAAGGTTCCATGCTTTAAATAATACTCAAGCCAGGGCCCGGTGGTTTTTCTACATGAACCACCACAGGGGCCAACGCCGGCGTTGGTTTTATCAAAAAGTTCATTTAAGTCTTTGCAGCCTTCTTTAATGGCTTGTTTTATAGTTTCTTCAGTTACATCATTGCATTTACAAATGATGGGTGAGGTTTTCTTTTTAGGAGTGTGCATGGGTTTTGATTAAATCAGAAAGAAAGTTGACGACTTTGAGGTTTAGCTCCTCAAAATTACCTTTAATGTAGGCACCTGAAGCATGATGATGTCCGCCGCCACCTAAAAGCTCTGACACACCAAGAACATTGATGTTATTCTTGCTGCGGAAACTTACTTTAAAGGATTGATTTTTATCTTCGCGGAATAAGACGGCAACCTCGACCCCATCGATATCAATGATTTTATCTACCACGTCGCGGGTGTCTTCGGTATCTAGATGGAGTTCTTCAAGATCTTGGTGTTTTAAGTGAATAATGGCAATTTTGTTTTCTAGATAATACTTAACTCGTCCTAAGGCTCTAGATAGTAACTCCATTTTTTCAGGAGTTTGGACACCGAATAAATGACGATGTATGTCTTCAGGTCGAAATAGATAGGGGAAGAGTTTTAACGCCATTTCGTGAGAGAAAGAACTTGCTCTTGTGTAACGGAATAATTGGGTATCAAAAACTAAACTGGTATAGAGAGCATTAGCAATCGGAGTATCTAGAGGTATTTTAAGTGCGTCAATCAGCTTAAAAACTATCTCGCCGGTGCTTGCGGCTTTCATATCAATAAAAAAGTTTTTGGGTTTAGGACCCTGCTTTAGAATCGGATGGTGATCGATGAAAAAAATCTGACATCCTTGAACCGTTAGATTGGAAAAAAGAGGTTCAATGAGTCTTTGATCATTAGTGTCAAAAACGAGAGCTAAATCAAAAAGGGGAAGTTGCTGATTCTCTTGGTAAATGCTTAAAAGGTTTTTGTCGATCAATTTTTCATACTTCTTTGGCATGGGATCAACATTGTGGATACTCACATTTTTACCTATTTTTTTTAAGGCATGATACAAGGCAATTTGTGATCCAAGTCCGTCACCATCAGCGTCTCTGTGGGTGGTTAAGAGAATACGTTCCGATTTTTGAATGTGGTTAAGCAGTTCTTGCAATTTGAGAGTCCTTTCACAGCTTCATGGGGCACTTCCACAAGGGCGGGGAGTCGCTACATAAGATTAGGATAGGATATTTGGGATCATTGACGACAGTTAACGCGATGCAATCTAATAAACTGATCCTTTGTATTGAAAAACTGAAGTTTTTTGTATACAAATAACGCCTTGAATTCATAACTTTGGAGGTTGCCATCATGTCTGACGCTAAAAATAAATCTGAAAAAATGCCAATGACAGTGCTTGGAAAGTCTCAACTCGAGCAAGAACTCAAAAAACTTATGCACGAGGAAAGACCAAATGTGATTAAGGCCATCGAAGAAGCCAGGGCTCACGGAGATATCAGTGAGAATGCCGAGTATGATGCGGCTAAAGAAAAACAGGCATTGATTGAAGGGCGAATAGCTGAGATTCAAACTAAACTTGCTTTAGCTGAAGTTATAGATATTAGCACAATAAAATCTGATCGCATCGTTTTTGGTGCTACAGTCACTGTCATGGATCTGGATACCGATGAGGAATCTCAGTATCAAATCGTGGGGGTCGATGAAGCTAATGTAAAACTTGGTAAAGTTTCTATTTTATCACCATTAGCCCGAGCGCTTATTGGTAAAAAAACAGGAGAGACTATCGTTGTTCAGTCTCCTAAAGGCGATAAAGAATTTGAAATTAAAAACTTCAAGTTTAACTAAAGTCGAACTCTTATAAAAAATAATAACTGTTTGAATATTTTAATTTGTATGAATATCCTTTGATTGTGAATTCAACTGAAGGATATTGGCAAAAGAGAAAAACTAAAGAGAAGTATTTAGTTACGGATCAACCTGGGAATTTCTTATTATTCCTTGGTGTTTTTATTTCTGTGGTGCTGGGTTACTCACTTAGGACCTTTAATACCTCCAGATACTTAAATGATCTTGTTAAACAAGCATCTCAGAATATAGGTTCGGATTGGAAAGTGCAGTTTTCTGGGGTGAGAATATACCTGCGTGAGGGTTTTTTACCAAAAATAGGTCTAGAAGTTTCTGATATTCAGTTTAGTTCTGAATCTAGTTGTTTTCTTAAACCATCGGGAAGTGTAAAAAACTTAAGAGTTCCTATTTCTATATTGAATTTGGCTTTTAAAAAAGACTACTTCTCTGAGGTATTGCTTTATGATGCTAAAATTGAGTTTAAGACTTCAAAGTATGAATGTGACAAAAACCAAAAGCCAAAAAAAGTAGAACTAGTTGAGCCAACTAAAAACAAAGTATCATTGATTGATAAGTCTAAAAGCGTAGCGACTCAGGCCGAGCAAAAATTAAAAAATATTAGAGTCGATCGCTTAGAGTTAAAGTTTCCAGAAGATCATTCGAAATCACTTAGTTTATCGAATCTAGTTTTAGAAAACAAATCAGAAAACCCCAAGATAGTGAGCTTAAAAACAAAAATTGATGTATCCTCATGGTTAAATTTTAGCAAAGAGGATTTAAAAGTAGATGTTAGTGGTGAATACTCGGAGTTTCCTGAACGTATTCTTAAATTAAGTATTCTTGCTGGATTAAGAGAAGGACATTTGACTTTAAGTCTTATGGATAGGTTTGATGACAATCATTTTCAACTTCAGGTTGAGGCTAAGAATATTCCTGTGCAAAAAATACTGGAAATTCCTCAGCTTAAAGCTGAAAAAAATAATTATTTAAAGACGGGTTGGTTGAGTTTTACAGGGTATTCTGAAGGAAAAAATCAAAATTGGTTTGATTCGCGGATGGAACTTAAAAGACTAAAGTATGATGGTAATTTTGGTGAAATTACCAGTGATGAAGTGATCTTAAGTAATGGTTTTAGGAAAGCTTTTTTTGAGTCAGATTTTAAACTTAAATTTCATAAATTTTCTTTAGATAAGTTTGTAGAGGCCAATAGAGTGACTAAAGTTCCAGAACAAATAAATTCACTTGGAGAGCTAAATGGGGAAGTTACATTTAACTCTAAAAAGAATGCAATAGCTCAAGGTGATTTAAAAAATTTTTCATTTTATATTTCAAGCAACGGAATTAGACAAATTGAGAAATTTGATAGTCTTGACTTTGAAGCTAAGTATGAAAATCAAGAATTACAACTCTTGTCTAAGACGATTTTAAAACAAAAAAAAGCCATTGGAGAACTGAGCTTTAAGGTTGATTATAAAAATAATTTAGATCTTAAAGCTGAGTTTAAAGATGTTCCGTTAACAGAGGAGTCCTCTAGATTGTTAAACTTGAGCGATGGTGGAATGCTTCTTAGTTCTTTGAAGCTTCAAGCTAAGGGAAATATAGAAAATTTACACATAGAATCTAGGGTTAAAATTCCACAGATAAAACACGCCTCTATGAATTTAGATAAAGTAGATGTGGAGATACAGAGTGTGTTAAATAAAAGTATTCAAATTGCTTTAAATGTGGGTGTTTTGCAGGTTAATAAACCGTTGCAAGAGTTAATGCAAAAGCACGACGTCACTCTCTTGCCAGAATATCAGCAGATTAAGTTTAATTATAATTCAGACTATAAAACTTCAAAATGGAGAATAAACACTAAGAATCGTTGGCAAGCACAAGGTGAGTGGTTAGCCAACGGTGAAGTCGTCGGAGAGTTAACTGAGGCCAGTAAAGTACAATGGCTGATCAAAGGAACTAGAGATGAACCAGTTTTTACTAGAAAAAATTGAGAGACTTCCTTTGTCTTTTTGTCGAACATCATTCTGGTCTCAAACTTGGGAGTTGCCAAAGTTACAAGCTCATCGTGGACACTGGATTAAATCGAACCGACAAAACACTCTTGAATCTTTAGCTGATGCAAAAAAAGAAAAATTTTGTATGGCCGAAATTGATGTTCAACTGACTAAAGATGGTGAAGTTATTCTTTTTCATGATTTTGACTTGAAAAATATTTGTCTTAAAAATGTTCTTATTTCTGAATTGAATTTTAAAGATTTGCAAAAATTAATTAAAGTTGATTCTTTGGAAGAAGTTTTGTTGTCAACTGATAGGCCTGAGTTTTTAAACATTGAACTGAAGACAAAAAGTTGGAGAAATTTTAGTCTTGAAGAAAAAGTTATCTCTTTGTTAAGAAAAACAGGAACTATGGGGAATGTCTTATTTTCAAGCTTTAATCATCTCTCATTAATAAAAATAAAGAATCTGGAACCCGAGATTCCCAGAGCTATGTTGGCAACAGGAGAGAAGAATAATTGGAATAAGGTTTACTTAAAGTATTTATATTTAGCTCCTTTGGTTGAGCCTCAGCTGATTCATATAGAAACAGCGATGGCAAACGAAGAGTTTGTTTCATTTTTGAAGAGTAAAAACTTAAAGATTTCAGTTTGGACTGAAAATGATTTGTCTATGGCTAAAAAATTTTATCAGATGGGTGTTGATTCGATTATTTCTGATGTGCTAACGCCAGGTCTGATAGATTTAGTATAAGATTATACTAGTTTTTATTTATGTACCTTATAGATCTCTACAATATTGTTTTAAAATGAGACGTGTTTTATCAGAACGTATGTTTTTAGAAATAATATTTTTACTGTGGACTAAAGTAGAGATAGAAATTTATAATCATTAAATAAGTGAGTTCCAAATAATAAACTTTTTCTTGGGGGATATAGATGGATTTTAAGTCATTATTGCTGGTTTTATTGAGTTCAGGTTTTATTTTTGCTGAGACTGGGGTTGTTGTTGATTGTAAAATCTCTCCTGTTGGAAAGTTTCAAGCAAAGACTAAAGAAGTTAAAGGATCAGTCACTTTGAAAAATAATGAAGTCCAAGCTGATAAAATTATCGTTGATTTGAAATCGCTTACAACGGAGATGCCTTTGCGTGATGATCATATGAAAAATAAGTATTTAGAAGTGACTAAGTTTCCTACTGCTGAACTTATTATAGGAAAAGGTAAGGATGGAAAAGGCGATGGTAAAATTAAGTTTCGTGGAATTGAAAAAGATATTGAGGGTACTTATAAATTGATTAATAACAACAAAGAGCTAGAAGCGAAATTTGAACTTAGTCTATCTAAATTTAAAATTTCCGGAATTAGATATTTAGGAGCTGGAGTTAAAGACATTGTGAATGTAACAGTAGTAGTGCCTGTTGTCGCCGTCGCTGCAACTAAAGCTCAGTCACCAGTGGCAGTAAAGCCTCCTGTAAAAAAATAAATATTTTGAAGCTACCTGATCTGGAGATTTAAAAAAATTAAAGTGAATAGTCGGTAGCTTCACCTTGATAAATTTCATTACTTACTGGATTTTGTTTTATACTTGGTGAGCTTTCCGGACTAATTGTAGTTTCTTGAACAGAATTATTTTGCACAGGTAAAGTTTGAGATATGGTTTTTTTAGAAGGTAATTGTGAAGTAGTAGCAGATTTTTTTGATACTTTTTTTGTTTTTTTCTTTAATTGAATTACAGGTTGGGTTATGGTTGCGTCTTCAGGGGTTGAAAGAGAATCACTTTGTTTTGCGTCGTTGTTTTTTGTAGGTGCTAGTTTTTTTAACTCTCCCTCATAGTGACTTTTTAGTTCTGTCAGTTTTTCTTGGTACTCTTTTCTTATTTCATCAATTTTATTAGTTCTAGTTTCCTTAACGCAACTTTGGTAGGTATTGAGTGCTGCTTCTTTGGCTTGAACTCGGCATTCGGCATCAAATGCAATGTCTTGTGCTTGAGTAGGCGATAATTCAAAAAAAAGAGCGGTCATAAATAAAAACGTTACTACTGAAGTTTGTTTGGAAGTCATTTTTATTACTCTCCTACGAAATGAAGCTTAGGGTAATTTAAGCTTGTTAAACTTAAAGTAAGACTACCTTATTTTCTTTTTATTTTCAGCTGTAGAGATTTAGTCAATGGTGACAATTATTGTCTATTACGTATTACGATTAGGCTAACTTCGGTAGTCATATAAAAATACAAAGAAAAAAATAATTAATATAATATTTGTCGAGCTTAGGTAAAAGTGTTTCTATTAAGAAAATAGGAGTTTACAATCTAATTGCTAAGGAGTTTTAAGATGAAGATAGTTTCAATTTTAATATTTGTCTTGTTTATGAGTAAGCTAAATGCTGAAGAAAAAATGAAAATGTTGTTTAATAACGAAGAAATTACAAAAGTTATTGAAGTTTATTCTAAGATCTCAGGGCAAAAATTTATTGTTGATCCTACAGTTAGAGGAAGAATTTCTATTTTTATTCAAAAGCCAGTCTCGATTCAGGAGGCCTTTAATCAACTTTCGTCGGCTTTAGCCATTAATGGTTATGCGATTAGTAAGCAGGGTGATACTATGGTTGTTAAAACAGCTAGAAATATCCAAAGAGACTTTATTGAAGTAAGTAATGAAATTCCTCTTTTGAAACCTGAACGTATGTATACATGGATTTATACTCCCAAAAATTTATCAGCAGAAAGTATTTCCCGTGAGTTAAGAATATTACCGTCAAAGGATGGTGAGTTTTCAGTATTTTCAGGAACGAACAAAATAATTTTTACAGATTGGGTTTCGAATATTCATCGTATAGCTAGCATATTAAAAGACCTTGATATCAAGTTAGATCAAGCAACTGTAGAGATGCTGGAAACATCAAAAAGAAACCAAGAGAAGCAAAAAAAAATCTTTACTGAGAAAAAAGAAAATGAGAATGAGTGAGTTTTATCTCAGTTTTCCGCATGCTTAAAATAAGTGCAAAAACAAAAAGACTTGCCTAAGTTGATAGATTTTAAGTATGATTCTAAAACTTTAGCAAAAGTCTGCGCGTGGCTCAGCTTGGTAGGGCACTTGCTTGGGGTGCAAGAGGTCGGAGGTTCAAATCCTCTCGCGCAGACCACTTCTTTTTCAAGTAAAATCAATAATTTACAGAGTTGCTAAAAAATCAAATGTGGTATTTTTTTTCATAAAAAGTGGTATCGAATACCACGTATCTTTAAAAGAGATGTGGGAACTCATGAGCAGAGTCAATAAATTAGCCTCTTTTAAATAAGCCCATAGTTAAAACTTTAACAAGTAAGTTTCATCATAGCCAATTTTTTTAATATGAGTATTTATGATTTGAGGATAATTATTAATGAGTTGTTTTTTATATACTTCTGATTCTCTATCCAAATAGGGCCACAAAACAAACGACATAACTCCATCAGCATCCACAATCAAGGCCTTATTTTTTTCTATCTGATCAATGATGACACGATTATTTGGATTAACCGAATCATCAAAAAAGTCCATTGCCGCCTTCAAATAAACAGCATCAATAGACTTATCCAAAATAGGACGTACCTCCTCTGTTACGCTGTGAGCTTGTACATGAATATACTGATACTTCGGGGTTGATTCACCATAGTCAAATTCTATTATTCCATGGGAAGTTCCATTTTCAGTGTGAACACTGGTCACAGATAAAACTCTAACACTTGGGCTTAACGATAAAATATTCCCAATCAAATCAGCACCAACAAATTCTTCACTATCAATTTCCGTATATTTTACCCATCCTTGATCTTTGGATCTTGTTGACAATGTCACTTTGGGAACTAGAGATTTCGTAGTTTTACTGATAAATCCATGCTTATCAATTCCAATCACAGTCCTTGCATTTTTAAAAACTGTAAATACCGTGTTGCTATCAAAACCTGAAGCTGGGTATAAAACCAATTTTACTTTAACCGAAAAGGAATCTACTGCTGCAGAAAGAATTTTAACAGGTTTTTGATTCATCTCTTTTAACAAACCAGTGTCTTTATCGTTTTTAACTGTAAAAGTTGGATACAGTGAAACGACTCTCGCTTTACCCAAAAACTTTATATAATGAGCTATATTCGAGTCATAAAATCGAAAACAAGCTCCCGATGAGGCCTGAAGCCCTTGAACAGATAACAAAATAAGGATTAGGGATGGAGCTATCGAAAAGTTTTTTAAAAGCACATACAACCTCATGAATGATCGATGCAGGATCTGTACCGCAAAAAACTTCTAATAATAAACTTATTTTTTATAATTATATTTACCAATGAAAAATTAAAAGTGACATCTGTACGACAATTTGACACTCTTTACCCCTTTAAGACAAGACAAAGAGTGCTTTAAACTTCCATTTCATCTCCCATTCAATGGGAAATTAACAAGAGAAACAACAGTTATCGTTCGGCGCAGGGAGATACCGAGTAAAAACTGCTCAGGTTGCTTAGACATTTTCTAATCCTTGCTCCGTCGATTTGACCACCTATTAACCCATTGATCAAATACTTTGAGCAAGTTCTATAAGGGGATCACGCTTTGATTTGCGCTTAATTCATAATTTTACTTTTTACTAAAATTTATTTAATTAAATGTTACTTTTACCCATTGTCCTGATGGGATATAGATATTTTTTTGAACTACTTTTTTTAAAAAGGTATGACTGTGTGGAAGGACATCGACGCTGACATTACCTAAAGTGTTACTAATCTCTATTTCAAATCCATTATCTGTTTCGATCATATTTCGCCATTTAAACCCTAAATTGATTCCACCTATTAAGTCAGTATTTACATCATTATCCAAAGAACTATTCATGAAAATTGGATAGCCTTTTCCAAGTTCAAAATCCTCTGGAGTGTATGTTGCTGTAACTGCTGTCATAGCATCAACACCCTCTGAATGGTTTCCATTATTCCAACTAAAAACAAATCCTCTTTTAGTAGCTCTAAGAGCTTTTACTGCGTCTACTTGAGATTCCCAAGTCGCAAATCCATCATTTTTACCAATAGACCAAGCAACAAATGGAATTTCATTAGAGGGATTATTGATATAAGAAACCATATCCATTCGATTTATAAAATTTTCTCCATTAGGCAATGTCATGTCATTTGAAATGGTGCTTCCGTCAAGAGTTGCCATATCTGTTTGTCGCCATCTGGGTAATGTACAAAAAATAGCTGCATATTGATTTACTCGTCTCAAACCATAAGTCATGGATCCCCAACAACCCATCGATTGACCTCGTAAGATAATTTTTTTAGGGTTAGCTTGTGGATAATTTTTAAAAAACCACTGATATAGCTGATCTAATCTTTTCTCTGTGTAGTCAAACGCATAGACTTTTGACGAAGATGTTAAAGGAAAGGTCTTATGCATGTAACCAAACCACCAAGTCTCGAGCATATTTCCATTTTCTTTATTGATGTAATCTCTTGGGCGTATACCAATAAAAGGAATACCTCCATAATTACCTGAATTTTGAACATGAAATTCAAATGGCATTTCATCTTTATAGCCAAGCGTAATATCTCCGGTGGCTTGATACCAGTCACCAAAAGTGATATTAGTTCCACCGCCACTTGGATGAAGAACCATTTCAACTCTTTGCCCTTGATCAGATTTTGGAGCGTAGATATCGGTCCCAAGTTTATCTACAGTTTTAAAGTGGTTTTCAAAAACAGGGACTTTGGGTTGAATTGATGGAGTTCTGTCATTAGGATTTAATCTGGAAGTGTCATCCGAGGAATCAATTTCTGAACTTTGAGATAATATTGAAGCATCAATTTCGAATTTAGAACCACAATTTTGAAAGCCTACCAGTAAAATTGGCAGTAAAATGATTGTAATAATGTAAAATTTTATTTTAGTAGAAAAAAGTATACTACTATGAACTGGTCTTGGCATATAAATAATATATTACTATTTTGTCACAATCTGAATATGATTTATCAACTTGAGACAATAAAAAATTGCAGTGAATATTTATTTTTCAATATCTTATAAAAGAGCTCAATTTAAAGACTATAACTATAGATCTTCGTATTGTAATTTTGTTATTCATTTTTTAAAAATTGGATGCTATTTTTAAAAATAGTCATAGAAAAGTCTTATATCGAGACATTTTTTTTAATCAAAAATAAAAGAGGATGACTTTTTTTAAGAAAATTTTTGAAGTTATATTCTTTTTTTTTAAAAATCCGTAATATATATATATGGATAAAATCAATCCGAGACGAATTAAGTTAGTTATCGCATTCTCTTTCCTTTTGCTGATTAATTTATTCTATACTAATTGTTCTAAGGGCTTTATGGGACAAGACTTCGTAGATCTTAGTTCTGTTGATGGGTCTTCTCCAAAAAGTACAATTTCCCATGAAAGCTTTATACCGGAAAGTCTTTCAGAGCCTCCTAGAAGTCCTCTTCCAAAATTTCTGAAAAAGACATACACAACAGACTCGACAAATACCAACTTTGCTATTGTTTACATAAGAATTCCAAGAGTTAAGGAAACAATGAATTATGTAAATTATCTTGGGGTGTTAAAGCCCAATACAAAAAACTGGGATCTGCTGCAAACTCTTCCTGAAACCTCATTTCGTACGACGGGCATGTCAGGTCCTGGTCAATTGATCTATCGTGACAGAAGCGGTAATGAGAAAGTTTTATTTGATTGTATGGCATCTGCAAATTGTTTACCTATGGATCCAACAGTTTCTTTTGATGGATCAAAAGTAATTTTTAGTATTTTAAGAGGTAAATTTAGTAAAGTCGAAAAGTTTGGTCAAACATTTCCTTACAATGTAATTACGAGTACGGAAGCTCAATTGGCTGAAGTAAATATTGCTACTGGAGCTATTAAATATCTGACTCATATTCCAGGAACTTACGATACAGGACCAGTTTATCTACCTGATGGCAAAATAATGTTTACCTCAACGAGGTCTAATGAATTTGGTTCGAGCCATTTGTTTTACACGCCTATACAACAGTATGTTCTTCAGCTTTGGAAGTCAGATGTTGATGGAAATAATGCAGAGAGAGTTGGTCCTCATGATTTAAACGACACGCTTCATCCTTATGTAATGACTGATGGTAGGGTTTTATTTAGCACATGGCAAACTAGGCACTTGCAAGCTTTTGGACAAAATAATGGAACTCTCGGAAATCCAGGTACTCAAGATAATAAATTTTGGCTTGCTTCCGTGGATCATACAGGGGGAAGGTGGATGTCTGTTTTAGGTGCCCATGGGCATCAATATACTGTAAACGGGAATTTATATGATTTCAGAGCACTTCATTTTGTTGCAGAAACGACTAATAATTGGCTTTGTTCAACAGACTATTATAGAGAAAATAATTTTGGTTCAGGCCAGATTTTGTGTTGGCAAAAAGAGGATTTAGAAATTGAAGGTCGTGGACCAGAAGAGACAACTCAACTCAGTTTTATTTTTATGCCTCGGAATCTTATGCCAATAGCTTCGTGGGCGACAAGTGAAGATAGGTTTTCAGACCAAGTTAATGGTGTCTATGTTGGAAAATTAAGGGATCCTGTTGCTTTACCAGGTAATCAACTTTTGCTGACTCATATGAAAGGTGTTTGTTCGCGGATACAGGCAGAGTACAGTGTTGAATCTATCCAAACAGAACCTTATGGCTGTGATGGAGGCATTTATAAAACGTCTATAATACCAAGTAATTCTCCGGCAGATCTAATTAAAATCGTCGATGATCCTGATTGGCACGAGTTTATGCCAAGAGTAGCAGAGTCATACTCTTTTGTTTATGGCAAAGAAAAACCTGATCTTCCTAATTTGCAAAGGGATAAAAATAACCGATGTATACTGGCCTCTTCATCAATGGAAACAGAAACAGAAAACATTGCTCCATACACATTTTTTAACACAAAAGATTGTGCTATGCAGGGGTGTAAGGCTCGAGCGATTCCTATGAGTAAGGTGAAGGCCATCAGATTCTGGAAAGTTCTGCCTAATAAAGACAAAACTACGTATGTTAGTAAATTAAGAACAGTGTCTGGTAATGAGCAAATTCTCTTAGGTGATGTACCTTTAAATAAAGATGGATCATTTGCAGCAGAATTGCCATGTGATACTCCTTATATCATGGCTGGTGTTGATGAAGATGGTAATACGATTCTCAGAGATCAGGTGGTGCAGTCACTAAGAGCTGGTGAAGTTAGAACATGTAAGGGGTGTCATTTGCACAGTAAACCAGGGCGACCAATAGAGGACAGTATAGCCTATTCTCAATTTTCTTCTCCATTTCAATTAACCTTGGGTAAAGTTCCTACAATGCAAAAAGGCTGGTGGATCGCCCAATCTCAAGCGCTAACTGAGCCAGAATATACAAAGGATATTTTACCTATTTTAAATAGAAGATGTGTGTCATGTCATTCAGGTCCTAGCGCACCAAATGGGCTAAGACTTGATATTTCTGGAACTTCACTTTTTAATTATACAACTCCGGCAATGACTTCAAGTTGGTTTAGAATTGTAGCTGATAGTAATCAGTATTTTGTGGCAAATAAGAGGAGCTATTTTTCACTTGATCCTAATAACTACAGTTTAGAGAAACCACATTCTTCTGTCTATGTGAATTCGGCATTTGCTATCGAAAGCTTATTCTTATGGAAGGCTGCTAATAAAAGACTTGATGGCAGAAGTGATTCTTCATATACCAATGACGTAGATTTTGGTGCCGATCATCCAACCGAAATAACTGAGAGTGAACTAAAGATTTTAAGAGATTGGCTGGATTCGGGAGCCTATGCTAAGTATATTAATTAAAAGTGTGTCAAAAAAATAGACATTAAACATGACAATTTACTAAGTTTTCATCTTAACTAAAATTATTCAATGCAAATATTTTAATACAAAAATCAAGTAAAAATTCTTTGAGTTATGAGTGTTTACCATGAGTAGTTAAGCTGTTTTTTTGATGCTTAGATACCATGGTATTGAAATTGATTGTTATAACACTAAGGACCGGAGGTACTTGTGTTATTTTCTAAAAGAGTCATGCATTTTGTCTTTTCTTTTGCAGTTTTAGGATCCAGTGTAACTTTAGCAAATCAGAATTGTTTAAAGCTGTATGAGAATAAGACTAAAGTAAAAAGTAATTCTGAGTCTGTAAATTTAGATAACCCAAAAGAATTAAGTGAAGTTATAAAAAGAGAATATTTGTTTGAAAAGTTCGATGAGCCATTCGGGGTACACTCTCGAGAACTTTTGCCGGCAATTAATGAAAATAAAAATTTAGGATCTATTTATTTATTAGAAAAAATAGCTGAAAGAATACGTGGAGCAGCAGTTAGAATCACTTACACAGAACTTAAAACAGAAAGAAAATCAACTTTAAATGGTATGATTATAGAAGTTTCCAAAAACAGAATTACTTTGCTGACTTTAGAAGGTAAAATTATTTTTTTGGAGCAAAGCCAGAATTATTTTAATTCAATTAAAATTTCTGGTGGTTCATTATCTTTAAAAAACCATTACAATGAGCAAAGTCAAAAAGATTTAATGACCTCATTAAATAACGGTAAAGAAATATTTGTAGTGGCAAAAGTAAAGCATAAAGAAGAGAAATATGATTACAATTCTAAATATTTTTTTGGTAAGATTTCTTTAATTAAACATGAAGATGGTAGTGAAAAATATGAAATAGAAACAGCAAAAGGTAAAATTCAACTTGACGATTCTTACGTATTTGAAATTCAGTATTCATTAGATAAATTTGGTGACTACTTTCCTCTTCAGGACTTTGTTTTACCAAAAAAGCCAAGGAAAATTCATTCTTCAGGAAACAGAATACCAATGGACAGAGTAAAAGAACTAATTTCTCAGATTGAGTTTTCTAAAGATGCAATTGTTGAAAATTCAAAGGGTGATAAGTTTATAGCATTGTCACCAAATCAAATTCACAGTCTTGACGGTCAAGTCTTCTTAGAAAATTATATTACTGGGCAAATTAAAAAGGCTAAAACGCATGATATTGATGACTCAAGATATGGATTTAGTTCGTGGGGAATTAAATTAAGCTCTTTAAAAGAGATGGGTATTGATTTTAGAACACTTCTTAAAAAATCTGCCAAAAAGAATGAATTAAAGCAGCTAGATCAAAAAATTAAAACCCTGCATGAAAAAATTATGAGTAGTTTCGAGTCAAACGATAGAATAGAGTTTTCAGCATTAACTAAAGAGGTTATTGCTCTTTCAAGAGAGTTATTTAGCTCTACTCCATCAGCTGAAGAATATTCTAGAATGGAGCTTTTAATGCCTTACAGTGATTTATTGATGAAAAAAATCACAGCGGAGAACGAAGCTAAACTCGTTGCTGAATATATTTATGAACTATCCAAACTAGTTAAACAATTTAAATCTTTTCACTACAATCCTTTTGAATCTGTTTTATTTAGATTGTTTACGGGCGTGTTACAATCTCCTACTGTTTTTGATTCTGATGTAAAGAGATATTTAATTTACAAAAGTGGTTTAAATGTTGGATTTAAAAGTCCTCTACGTTTAAAGTTTTCTAAAGAAATTAACAATGAAAATAAAATTGAAGGTTTTGATGTTGATATGAATTCTTTAAGTTATGAAACTAAAGAAATAGTCAGATTTATTGAAGATTCTTTTGGGTCAAAATCTAATGGTAAAAGTTCTAAAAATGCTAATCTACGCATAAAGTTGCTAGAAAAAGTTATTAATGGCAATAATATAAAATTATCAAAAGAAGAAATTGAAATTATTTTAAGTAAAATTTCAGATGTTGAGTTACTGAGAAAAACTTTATTCTTAGTTTTTGGGTTTGGTGTTGAAACTATTGAATCAAATAAAGAATTTTATATAGTCGATTCTTTTAATGACGGAATAGCAAAGGTTAATAAAAGAGAGCAAGTGATTCAAGTTTTCTCTCCTGATAGAACAAAAACTGTAATTTTTGAAGGAGATAATTATGAATCTATTAAAGGAAGGTATGTTTCAGATTTTGATAGGAAAATATTATTGCAAATTCTTTCAGATAAAGGAACATACGACAGAAATGCTAGATTAAATACAAGCTATCCAGATTATGAGAGGTATTAGTTTGAGATAAAATATCTTTTATCTGATGAGTACAAGTTAAAGTATTTTCAATACTATTTTTGGAATAAAGGTAAGAAATATTTATCTATTATGATTACTGAATATAGGGTTTAAATGCTTGTGTGTATTTTTTCGCGCAGGCATTTGTTGGTCTATCAGAACTTAAGTAGATGCGGTAGTGCCAACGTTTCCATGTCGTATTATAGGATTGAGCTAGTGTTTGCATTGGGATGACAACGTCAAGTAGGTCTAGACCAATATTGCTACTTATGGAAAGTTCAGCTTGGTTTCTGTAGATACTTGGTATTGCCATAGGAAGAGTTAGTGAGGAACCGATTGTTTTACCACTTTGTTCGTTTAATTTGTCATTGCGCATAGTTATCCAGGCAACTTTAGCGCCAGCAAATACAGGGGCAGCAAAGGACAAAGCTTTATTAAACTTCTCGCTTATTAGAAATAATTCAATGTATTTTTGACCTGTTTGAATATTTTCGAAGTAACCGATCCCCAAAGAAAAATTTAGTAATGCACCAAAAGATTTAAGTCCAAAGCCTAGACCAATATTAAGAGCAAGCGATCTCCCTCTTACATCTTGATTTGCAATCAAACGCGCCGATTTAAATAGCTCATTTTCAAGAGTTGTAACTAAATTTTGTATTTCTTTTGAGCCCAGTTCTTGATAATTAACAATTTCACCATTGTCCTCTACATTTTGATTGGTCTTACCAAAAATTTTATCTTTGAATTTTATTACTTTGCCTCTGATGCTAGTAAAACGACCTAACATTTTAGTGCTTTTCTCTCGATCTACTTTTTCAATGATTCCTTGAATTATTGAGTTTCTTCTTTTGAAGAAAATCTCTTGCGCTTCTGGAGAAAGAGTTAAAAATTCGCTTTTAACAGCTTCATCGCTTGGTAATTCTCTTAGTGTGTAGATAACTCCTCTAGATGTTGTCATGCGGGTTTTATCAAAGCTAAAAATTTCTTCAGATCTAATGCTTTCTACATCCGAATCTTCAAATCCCATAGAAAGGGTAGTAGATGAGTATAAAAATAAGCAAAGAATAGTTAATAAAAATTTTTTAGCTAAAGTGAGAGGCATGGTATCTCCAAAAGATCAAGGACTGGGTTAATTTATCACCCAGTCTTATCTAAAATAGTGTTTATCGATAAAATGTCATACATCTATTTGTATTTTGTCTAGTAGATCTGATATTGATTTTGAATTCTTTTTCAAAATTAGCTATCAAATCTTTTGATTTTAGTAAGCCACTCAAAGTCTTGGATGTTTTTCCAAGGTCATCTAACCAATTTTGCCTAATATAAAGATTTAATAAATCATATTGGCCACTAGCCATGATGGCTTTAACAATTTCAGGTGGAATTGGATCTTTAATCCTTGCAGTTAAGGAATAACTTAAGCCAGAAGGTCTGTTAACAACATCTTTAAAAAAAGATGATATGGAATTCTTGTGTAAAAACCTTGCTGAATTTTTATATGCCACTGGCACAATGTTAACTTCATATCCAGCTTTTGTAAGCTCATTGATAAGCCCATGAGAAAATTTTTCTCGAAGAGGACGCGTCTCGTAGATACCTACTGAAACACTGCCCTCAGGGTAGATGACAATGTTATTTACTTCTCCCTTTTCCAGTTGTGCTAATATTTTATTGATAGGTGTATCAGAGCCTCTGCCTACGGTAATAATATGATCATTCTTGTCTACTTTATCTGCAAGTGATCCAGCTAGAATTTGATCCGTTGCCATAACTAGTAAATAATTTGGTAAGTTTAATGAACTCATCAATATAGCATCATGAATAGGGTGGCTATGGTTTGGTGTAATTATGTTAATCTTTTTAGAGCCAGGGGTAGCCTCTTTGATTAACTTATCTAGTACTTCTTTATTTTCAAGCGATGCCGAAATTCCGAAAGCTTTGGCAAATTTTAGAAACAAAGAGTCAATACTTTTGCTTAAAGCTACTGAAGAGTCAGTATACCTAGTGGGTAAAAAGGATTTAAATAAAACCTTTACCATTTCAGGAGTCATTAAAACAATACCTTTGATGGTTGAGAATAGGCGTTTAGCTTTACTGTCAATTTTTTTAATCTGATCTTTAGCAAGAATTTGATTATGGGTTGCTAACTGATAAAGATCAATAAACTCTTTAGCGTTATCAAAAAATGCTCTGTATGCTGTTGTTCTAGTAGGGCCATCTAATGGTTTTCCATATTGTTCAATGCTTTGCTGATAGAGTTTATAGTTTAATTGTGCCTTGCTAAGTAGCTCATTGAGTTCTTTTCTAGGAATTTTGGGGTATTTTAAAACTAAATCATCCCACAGAACTGTTAAAGTTGTATAAGTTCCAACGATAAGATAATTCATTTCAGTTTTAATGAATGAGTCCATATTTTCTTGATATGTTTTTTGTAGTTTTTCCCATTGTTTAAAACCAATAAAAAGAGCTTCAGCTCGTTTTCGTTTATCCACTTCAGGAAAAGTTTTTTCTGAAATTTCATTTTTAATAACGTGATTTAACTCTTCTACAGTGTATTCCTTAGAGATGATTTTTAAATCTTTAGCAATGTCGTCACTTTTAAATTTGAATTCACTGCTATACTTATCCAGTTGATCTAATTGAGTTTCATATTTCTCGAAAGACAAAAGAGACTTTTCAAGAAACTCTTCTTGTCGTTCGACTTCTTTTTGAGTTTCTAGTTCAGAAACTCCATTTAAATTTTCAAAATAAGTTTTTGGATCTGAAGAACCGATGGCAATTCTTTTACCTACGGATCTTTCAAATTCATCAACGTAATTACTACTAGTTAGTGTTTTAATTGTTCTTTGAAATTGATTTGGAGAAATAGGAAAAGTGTTTTGCTTAAAAGAGTTTTCAGAACCATTAGCTTTCGAATACAAAACAATTTCTGATTTATATGTAGGTGAACTTTCAAAATAATTCTTAGAGTTAGTTAAAACATCTAAAGGGAAGGTGGGGCCTTTTTCCTTTTGTGATGAAGGAATATTCAAACCTGCTTTAATTAAAGAATTTTTAACTAAATCTGCACAATTAAAATGTTTTTTATCATAGCCGATTTTACCTTCTCTAAATAAAGAGTCAATCTGTTCAAAATAGTCTAACATTGCCTTTTTTTGAGACGAAGAAATTCCGCTAACACGTACAGAAATATTATTTCTAGCGTAGGAACTACCAAAAGCATCGGAATGTTCCATATTCTCAACTTGTCTCTGTGTTCCATATAAGTATTCAGCAAGTTCAGTTCTAAAAACGAAGTTTTTCTCAACATCATTTTGTGCTCTTCCATTTAATGTATAGACTATATCATCAATCTTAATAGCTATATGACCAAAAGGATTGGTGTCACCAGAAAATATTTTCCCTGTATCGGACTTTCCATAACTTAAAATTATTTCGATATCAGATTTAAAAGAGTCATCTAATGCTTTTAGGCTTTCTTTAGCGCCTTTAACACTTGGGCTATTTTCTGTCCCATATCCTTCTGGAATAATACTAGTTCGAGTCTCAGTATTGAAAACGAAATCCGTGATAGCATTAATATTAAAACTATCTCTGAATTTACCTTGTTGCTCTAGCATTTTTTCTTGAAGATTTTCATCATTAAGTAATTTATATACATCTGAACCGATATTTTTTTGCTCTTTATTAACTATAGCAAGTCCAAGTTTTTCGAAAAGGAGTGCATTTTCTCTCTCATGGCCTCCATAAACATCTAATAATACGATAGGTTTATTTATCGCGAAGCCTTCTGTTGGTGATAAACCACCGCTTTTAGTGATATACAGATCAGATGATTTTACTAAATTCAATAAAAGATCATTTTTAACAAATCCATGTATGACAAGATTTACATTAGATGGAAGCTTTGGTTTTAAGTTTGTCAAATTCTTAACGTGATCTTCATTCTTTGCACAAATTGCAACTATTTGTACAGGTTCTTTGATCTTTGATGAGATACTTTTAACAATTGTTGGGAAATCACCTACTCCCTCGCCACCACTGGCGATGACAATGGTTTTTATTTCTGGATTAAGTCCTTGTTCTCTTAAAAAAGAATCCTTATCAACTGGTTCAAAAACCTTGGGGTTTACAGGTAGCCCAGTAGTTGCAACCTTCTCAGGATCAAGTCCAGTTTCTTTCCATTGCCTTTCAAGTTCAGGCATTCCAAGAAAAGTTTTTTCAATATTCTGTGAAATACGTGGGAAATAACCTTTGAAGTAATCGGTATGTAACCAAGCAATTGGTGTATTTCTTAAAGCTCCTTGTGATCTTAACTTAATCATTGTTTCTGCTGAACCGTAGTGAGTTGCAATGATATGAGTTGGCTTGACTTCTTCTAGATATTTTAAAACATCTTTTTCTGAGTAGCTATTAGAGATATTATCAAAGTAATTATGATTGAGCATAGCACTTTTCATTTTCCCTTTAAATAATTTATCAAAATAGTTTGGTGAGTTTTTAACTACCAGCCAAAATAGTTTTTCATCAGTGTAATTTTTCCACTTTGGCATAAAATCTCTGATGTTCTTTAGTTCAACAATAGTATCAGGGTCTTTTATTTTGATGTTCTGTTCAATTGCGCGCGCAGCGCTAAGATGTCCCATTCCTATTGAAGAGTAAAAAATAACTACTTTTTTGCTTTCAGCAAAAGATATTGAGCTAAATACTGAGATGAAGAGAAATAGGGCGAAAATGAACTTCTTTAATTGACACATAAAATCTACACCATTTTGTTTATTGTTTATGTTAATTATTTTTTAAACAGCCTTTTAGGACCGTATTTTTTGTAAGAACTATAAGTCAAATTGTATTTTTTTTCATTAACAATGCTTTTTTGATAAAAAGTTGTAAAAAAATCTGGATAAAATTCATAAATGTAAAAAAAGTTTACAGCTAAATTGTATTTTTAATAAACACTCGCTGTTATTCTGAATAATTCTCATAGAACTAATGCTTTTATTAAGGAATGAGGACTCTTCCTATATAAAGTTAATTTTAAATGAAATTTTAACTAGAGGTTGGTTGAGTTTATTCATAAAACTATGTCTAAAATTAGCTCTAATTAACGGTAATGTAATTGGAAAAATACAGCTATAAAATGCCTTCGATTTATGTTGTAGTTAGTGGTGAAAGTTAACTTTCTAGTAGAGAATTCTTTGATAATGATTGGGGCTAAAAATATGTCTATACAAAAAAAAGACTGTCGAAATATGAATCATGGACGGACCAACCCCCCAGTCAGGTTTTGTCCTAACTGTGGTGAAAAATTAAAATCCGCATCAGTTGGAAGTTGTGATGAAGAAAAGCATCGCTCTCGTAGAAAAGATCGTAATCATTTCTGTCATGATTGTGGCAAAGATTTGACTAAAGCTTTTTAGACTTTTTTGGATCTATAGTGATTAAAACTAAATCGCTGGTATGTGTTTTAAGTTTCAGATTTATTTTTTGTGGAGTATCACTTTTTAAAGTATCACCTTCGTTGAGAGTGTTCATATTCGCCTCTATAGATCCTTGGCATACAAACAAAAAGCTTAGCTGGGATTTAATTTCAATAGTAAAGTTATTATTTTTTAAGTTTAGATTTACTATTTCCATTTTAGCTTTAACTTTTTTTGGATTATAAATTAGCCCAAGATCTACGATTTCGGCACTTAAATTTTTACAAGTAATTTTTTCTTCTCCATTGAATTCGTAGGTTAAACCATAAGTCAATTTGTATTCATTCAAAAGAAGTCCTGAACCCTTCCAAATTGTGAGCCATCTTTTGTATCCTGGATACTCTGAAAAAAGGCTAGGGCCAGTTATTGTTGCAGCACTCAAGCGCCAACTAAAGAGTTCGTTAGAGTCAGTAGCAATAAGCTCTGTAATGCCTAGATTATTTTTCCATGGTAAAATTTGATATTCTGCTCGTGTAAAAACTTTCATATCTTTATTTCAGTATAAAAAAAAAGATTTGTCTAAGTTTTTACGCTTGCGAATCTTTGAAAGTTGGTGTTTCAATCGAGTATTATATGAAAATAAAGAAAATGCTTGAGTTACATCAACAAAACACAGTGCCGATGGCTTTAGTGACTAATTTTGGAGATGGATTTTTGCTACAAAAAAATCAGTTGTATCGTATCATAAGAAGTTTAGCTCTGAGAGAAGGATTTGCTTACACTACAGAGTTTAATTTGGCCTATTTAACTTTGCCTTTAAGTCAATTAGACCTATTTTTAGACACTAAAAAAATACCTTATTTTGATAATGTAAGTATTCTTTGGGAAGTAGAAAAAAAAATTCCTAATACTACAGTTTGGGATGAAATCGTTGATAATTTAAAGACAAATCATGTTTTTCATGAATCATGTCATGCGGTCGCAAGAAGTTTATCAAAAAAATATTTTTACGCAGAAATTTCTGAAGAAAAAAAACTGTTACAGATAATGATAGAAGAGTCGTTTGCTAATAGCTGTGAATTATTGGCTATAATAGATGTAGATGATGAAGCTCATCGATTATTTTATGAAATGAATTCCTATATTTTTATGTGCGATGACAGAAGTAATCTAAAGAATTTAATTCAAAACTTTGGAAGAGAATTTGTTTTTTATTTTGTAGTGATATGTTATTTGCATTCTAACTTTATGTACACTCAATTTGAGGATAGAAACATAGAAAGAATACTTAAATTCCTATCATTCTCATCTGCTGAGTATGAGGTTTTTAAAAAAGATCAAAAAAAAATTAAATCTCTTAGAAGCGTTGCTAAACTTACTTTAGCTCTAAATCCAAGATTTAGAATGGTGACGAGTGTTTTCTACTTAAGACTTTGTGGTTTTAAATATCAACCAAATGAACTTAAAAAAATTGATTTCATGACTCAATTAGAAACTGACATAAGATTTAAACAATTTCTTAGTCAATTGGCAAAAGAAATCAAAATTTAAATTTTATTTTAGTGTAACTGGAATTATCTGTAGTTGCAAAAAAAACATAAAAATATTGATTTTTTAATCCAGAAATACGATTTGAATCTATTTTTATTTTTTTACTTTCATTTATATTTCGGATCACTTCCTGAGTCCATACAGAGGGATAAAAAGTAGAGGCGGTGTACATGTTTATTTTTGTACATTTAGAATTTGCAAATTCAGCAAAACAACTACTCATTTCAGTTGAAATATCGCTTTGTTCACAGACTAAGCGTGCTTTTCCATTGCAATAGGGTAAATTAACCCAACCTGAGTTAACATTCACATCAATCGTTTTAGCGTAAGAGGATAGACCAATAAGTAAAAACATTAAAATTTTTTTCATATTACTCCTTTTGTAGTATGGTTATTTTTTGATGTTATAGGAGCTTGAGTTGTAAGTTTGATTTCTTCCACAAATATCAATTTTAAGATTTAATTGAGCTTGATTGACATGTGCCGTAACAATAAAGTAATTATTTTCTCTATAGGAAATAACTCTTCGTGGATTATTTCTTAGATCATCGGCTTTAGTACTATGAATAGCACTTGATGTTAATTCTAGACTTTGGAACCCAAGGAGTTTTTTCTCTATCGAACTAATTTCACTATAATGTAGATCTCCTGATATGAAAATGGATACTGAATTTAAATTTCTTGCAACATCAAGAAGTTGAGTTAGTTCTGTAGAAGCCTCACGTTCGACTGATTCGTAGTGGTGATAAGCGCCAAAAAACTGTGATCCATTTACAAACCAAACGGGATCATTGCTTTTTGGATCAAGTTTGCTAATAAACCAAGATATTTGATCTTGTCCCCAAACTTTGGAGGTTGATAGAGATTCATTTTGACGAAAATAGCGTGAGTCAAAAAAGACAAACCTCTGATTTGCTAGCCTAACATAAAAACAGTTTCCTGGGCCATTTTCTAAGTAGGTACTATCATTGTTTCCAAAAAAGGCCTTGAATATTTCAAGTGATTTTTGCTTGTGTTCAAATGAACTATTTCCGTTGTCGACTCCATAATCATGGTCATCCCAGATAGCTAATATTGGAATTAAATTTTCTACTTGATAAATATCAAGTGTCATCCTCGTTTCAACATGTCTTTCCCATATTGATTCTGGAGTAGTTGAAATCTCTTCATCATCGATGTATGCATTATCCCCAAGAAAGAAAAGAATATCTGATTTTTTCTCAATCACTGATTTCCACATTGGTGCATGAATTGGAGACCTATCATCCATGCATGACATCAGACCAATTTTTAAAGAGTTAGATAATGTATTTAGTGTTTTAAAAAAACGTAGGTCAATCAGTTGATTGTTTTTGTCAAAAACTTCAAGTTTGTAAGAGGAATTATTTTCTAAATTAGAGATAAAAATTTTTTCAATTTTATATTTTGAGTTAGGAAAACAAAAGTTATTGATATGAAATTGGGGTTGCTGTGAAACCTTATCAATTGCGGTGATATTGTAGCTCAAATTTTCGATTTGTGAAACTAATAGAGTAATTTGAGTAGAGTTATCATCAGTATAACCTTGCATGATCGGAATACGACGGCCCTGTGGTATCCAAGGAGTTATAGGAAAAGAGTTTGATTTTGACTTTGAGGTTAAAAGAAGAGAGTATAATAACAAGTTCATTCTCTTAAGAAATATTCTCCGATTCATAAAACTCCATAAGTTAGGATCTATTGATGTCATTTCAGATGTCAGGGTATATTTCCCTTGATTGAAATAAATCCAGATTTATATCTACAATGATCAGCAGTATTTATTCCATGCTATATTCAGTTTAAGTTTGAATAGATCATAAAGAACTGTCAAAGTGATTTCACCTTGAGCCGCTAGTGGTCACTGTCTAAAAGTTAGATAGCGCGAATATTTTCGATTTTAGATTCGTATTTTTTACCGTTTGTCAGTTTAGTGCTGCAGAGTTTTTGTTGTTTTAACCTTTCAAGAGTTAGAAAAAAAATGAATCAATATATTTGAAACAAACAGCAGCATCTTTCCAGCAAATTTTGTCATTTTTAGATATTTTTTTGTTTTCAAGATGAATATAGATCTCATTAATTGGTATAGCTATTGCTATAATCTTCGGATTATGGAGTTGCAATGGTATTCCAATCAGGTAAATTTCTTATATTTATAATTATAACATTTTTACTTTGTTTACCAATGCATTCAAAATCCGATCAAATCTACTGTAAACAGTTTTACAATCTAAAAATTGAAGAAAAATCAAAAGCAACGGAGATATCAAAAAAAACTCGTAAGTCATTCAATGATTCCATAGAAAATCAAGTATACAAACTAGCACTTCAATTAATAAAATATTATAAAAATACTGGAAATGGTAAAATCCCTGTTCAATTGACAGCTAAAGAAGCCACTGAACTTAAAAACCGATTTGCTAAGAACGAAACAAATGATTTATTTTATTTTGCTCTTATTGGTCTAGCCCGTGAATTTTCAATTAACTATTCAGACAAAGTTGGAGCGGTTGCAATTACGAGTACAGGTAATATATATTTTGGATTCAACATAGAATTTCCAGGACTTGATGTTTCAAGTTTTATTCATGCAGAGCAGGCTGCAGTTGCAAATGCCCGTATTCCTAGAGCTGATCGTGCTATGGAAAAACAAATTGATTTTCTTTATGTTTCAGCAGCTCCTTGTGGATCTTGTCGGCAAATGTTGCTTAATGCAAATGGAAATGTAAACAAAATCAATATTAGATTTCCTTATAATGGACAAATCATAGATGAAAAATTGCCACATTTAATTAAACTTCCATTCGGTGATTTAGATCTGAATCTTTTTGATATTCGTGATGTCAGCTTTTCGGGGATCAAAAAAAGAAAGGTTCTACAAGACGGATTTCTTTCAAAACGTTTGAGCGATGTATCGGCTCCAACCCCTATTCAGGAAGCTGCGATTCGTGCTGCGCTACAAGGTTATACAAACAAGGATATAGAATCCTATCGTGGGACGGCTGTTGAATTAATTTCCGAAACAGGTAGGTCGGAAATCTTTGCTGGAAGTTATATTGAAAGTACCGGCGCAAACCATTCTATCCGCCCTATCACTCAAATACTTGTTGGATTGTTAGATGCGGGTTATAATTTCAGAGAGACATCCCCAGTGATGAACGGACATGGCGAGCGTATCGTTGATGCTCGTGCTGTTATGGTTCAAGGAGACGACTATCCATTTTCAAGTCTAAGCGAAACCGTCTTATTCGTTAAAAAAATAGCTGGTTCCTTCACTAACCGTGTTGAGCTTCTTACCTACGAAAGATATAGCATAAAATCCTCAGGCAACAAGGATAAGGACTAATGAAAACTTTAATTTTTTCTTTATTTGTCTTTATATCTATCACTTTTCAGGTGTCTGCAAAAGAACCTCCGTCTTTAGAAGATATCAAAGAACTAGCACAATACAATATCCGTCGAATTCCAGAATTGCAGAATTTATGGAAATGGATGGATTCAGAAAGTCGGTCTGATATATTTTGGACAGGTAGTTCCGCACGAGGTTTTTGGAGCTGGCATTACAAGAAGTTACAAACACAAACGATTGAAGAACTTCGGCATATGCCAGCACCTGGATTGAAAGAGTTTTTGCCTCGCGGTGGTTACGATATCGACTTAGTTGGTCCCATTGCAGACAAGGATAAAATTTTAAGTCTACTACCTAAGGGTTTTGAAATGGATATAATTGACCAGGACACCTATCAAAAGTTGGTCGAACTTGGCGGGCCAACGATAGGAAAAATTATTTTGAATCCAATTAAAATTGTTGATCCTTTACAAGGTTTAGAACATTACCACAAAGGACAATTAGTTTTTAAGTCTGTTCCAGAAAAAAATTTCCGAACTCACCCCATAGTAAAATCTGATGACTACAGTAAAACAGAAATGGCTTTACGCTTTATTCGTCTTTCTTATGATCTACCAGAACTGCAAGTTACATTAGAAAGCGTAGATCAAATCAAAGATGTTGAGGTATACGAGAAGAACTGGAAATGGACTGAAAAGAGGAGAGATCATGTTGCAATTATCTTGGAAAAAATTCTTATAGCTAATAAGGGAGATGTCGCAGAGCTTATTACAAGGCTTGTTCATTATAACCTTTTATCTACACTCGCGACAGCCCGAATTGGTATTCCAACAGAGGAACAGTCTTTATCTTCCTATCTATTAAACAAGAGTCTATCTTTGGAAAACTTCTCATTGCATGAACTGCGTGATGCCGAAGAGATTGTTGGTTTAAGGAACAAAAAAACGCATCTTGAGTTTTTAAAACTAGTTACTCCACGTATTAAAAATTTTTCGGATCTTTTAACTGTTTCGCGAATATATTCAAATTCACCAGTTGAATTTACATATGCAACAAATGATTGGATATTAGAGAATATAGCTATAGTTAAGCAACTAAATCCAAATGCAGGACAAATCCTAGATTTATTCAGAGAGGCAAAGATTTCTGCACGAGCCCAAATCACAATAGCTAGAGAGCTTGAGGTGAGTCTTCCAAAGTTTCGTCAGTTATCTTCTTTACTGCTCGCAAGTCTTCGAGCAGGTCCTCAGGCAATTAAGTCTCAAATTTCTGCCTACCGAAACAGAAGTGAAAGAGAAGCAAACAACGGCAGTAATAGCTGTTTAATTCTTTATTTAGGAAAACTATAGAAGTTTTTCAACGAATCTTTGTTAAAGCGTCTTTTAAGTATACATCTGAACGCCTATTTTGACTTTTTCGATTCCATGAATTAGCGAACTAAGGAACTTATACTATCTTACATATAGTCAGAGATTTAAACTGGTTGTAGAATATTTTTTCATTTATATATTTAGGTTCTTAAAAATTATTCATAAAAACATATAATTATGAAAGTGTTTCTATAATTATATCCTACTTGGAAGAGTTTAAACCGTCTCATTTTGGAACAAGATTAAATAGTTATTACTGGCACTGAGTGTGCACTCTATTATAACAAGACATAAACAAAGTTGAAGGAGTCTGTTTGATTTATCTTAGAACAGTTTATAGATTAATTTGTAATGAATTATCGAGGAAGTCTAAGGATATTCTTAGTAAATTTGTTCTAATACTAGTTATGCTTAGTTATAACTTAGCTCATGGTTATGACTTTCGTAATTCTTCATACAAGACTCAGTATTTGGTTCATTTAAGGCAAAATTTTCCTGAAATTTATAGAGATTTTATAACAAGATATGATGCTTTTGATTTTTTAGAAACAGCACAAGAGGCGATTGATGCTGTTGGGTTTAAGAATTCTTCCATAGAGAGTTATTCATGGAATGTTTCCATGTCGTCAGATAATGAGTTTCAGAAGAAGTATATAGTTGATAAAATCAAAGAAGATATTTTAAAAACTATAGCTATAATAGACCAAAAAGAAAACGTGATAGACGTTCTACTAAGACACATGTCTAGCTCTTTACTCTATGATGCTATTACGGCAGGGTTATCTCATACTGATACCTCATTAGGTTTAAAAGAAATTTTACGTTCTAATTCGGATAACCTTTTACAGGATTTAGCAAAAAAAATAGAGTCCTTAGATGTGGTTAATGGAATAAACCCGAAACTATTAGGTCTTAATAAGAGTGAAGTATCAGGTAAGGAGATTTTAGATCTTTTTAAAGAGTCAATTGAAAGTCGTAAATTAGTTGCTAGGATTTTTTGGGCGATACTTGTTAGCTCTTCTGAGAAACCATTAAAATCTAACGTGACATTTGCAGAGCTTACTTCAAGAATAATTTTGCAAACAGATAATGAAATAATTGATAAACTTAATTCAAAATTTGAATTAGAAAGGTTCAGCTTTTTAGCTGAAGCAAAAATTAATAACGCGACAATAAATAAAATTTTTAAAAGTTCAAAAGATGAACTAAGAAAAGTTTCAAATCAAACTAAACAGGTAGAAGTTAATAAATTCTTAATTAAGCTTGAAAGATCTCATCCGTACGACGCTTTTCCAAGAGGATCTGTAGGTGACTGTTCGACATCGAATTGTTTTGCTATACCTCTAGTCCCAGAGGAAGAATTTTTTTGGATTCGTAGACCTGATGGGAGTGTTAAGGGCTATTTTCAATTTACTAGAGTTCTAGTGAATGGAAAAAAGGCTCTTTATTTAAACACCATTTCAGGAGCTGGTATTTCAAAGGAAGATACCAGAGCTATTTTTCATACAATAGCATCATCTTTAAAACAATTAAAAGTAGAAAAGATTGTAATTCCAACTTTTGATAAAATACCAGCAATAATCAATTTTCCAGAAGTGGAATTTGTTTTTCAAGAACTAGCTCATAAAGGAAAATTAGTACAAGTTAATTATCTTGATGAGGAAAGTAGGCTTAGATTGTTGCCATTTTCTGCAGATTCAGTGGATCTTCCAGAAAAAAACAAGCAGGCAATAGAGATTGAACCTGCGACACTCATTTTACCAAAATTCAAAATTGCAAATCAACATTTAAGATTGAATCCTGAATTCCCATTTCCGAAAGCTAGCTTAAATGAAATTATTATGGTGGCTCTTGAACTGCGAAATCGAGAGAATAACAACCATGGAATCAGTGACATTCTTAAAGCTAACAATATTGATCCAATTGTTTTTGAAAAACTTTGGAGAATTGTATCAAATCAAGATAAAAAAGCCATTAAAGACTTTCACAAAGCAACAAAAGACATCTTAAATAGCCTCAGATTAGATTACAGGTGGGATGACTTTATACAATCTCCTTTATTTTTTAGAGGGCATATGCTTGCACCTGATGCTTTGATAGGTAGTAACAAAGATTTAGCTTTAAGTTATATCCAAGTTTTAATCAGAGCTTATTCTGATATTCCATTAGTTTATGAGACGCTAACACCATTTTATAGGGAACTTTCTGAGAGTGTTGAATTTATTGATTTGGTGAAGAATCTATTCAAGAAAAACTTAAAAGAATTTGATAGAGTATTAGATTACTATGAGTTGGAACACAAGTCAGCGTATAGAACGCTAGCTTTCTTATTTCAATCAGGATTACCGACTGAAAAGTTCCAGAACGAAATTGATGTTTTGTCGAAACAATGGGAACTAGAGGTAAAAGATGAGGAAAGAAAAAATGGAGTTTTTGTTAGAAGGATAACTTTGCTTGGAGTTATTAGCAATTTTCATCCAAAATACTTTGATGAACTAATTGAATTTTTAGAGCAAATAACTTCTAAGAAAAGTAAATTCAGTAATGATGATATTCGTACTGTAGCAAGTTATATTTCAGGTGCTACGACTAACGATAAATTGAATAAAGAACAAACAGTTAGGATGGAAAAGTTTTTAACTTCTACTGAATTTGGGATGTCTTTTCTGCCACATCTTGGTCTATTTCCAATAGAAAAAATAAATGTTCCTAAATTAGTGGATGCTCTTTTCAAACATGAAAAATATGAGTGGGCGGCACAATTAATTCATAAAGGAACTTGGATGATGAGAAAACAATCTCCGTTTTGGATTAAGAAAATTTGGCAAAATCGTGACAAGTTAAGTCCAGAACTTATACTTACAGGATTTCAAATAAATCCAAACTTATTGAAAGTACCTGGAATTGATAAATTCATTGATGATTTGATGCCGAAAGTTAGGGGTAATTCTCAAAATGAAATGGCTTTGGCTAAGATCATTTTAAGTAGACCTGAAAGAATGAGCTTAAAAAGATTGGAATGGCTAGTGATCTCAACAAATCCTGATATCAAAGAACGAGTAGCTGAATATAGAAATAGTACAAAAAATAAACAGACAGTACAGTTATTTTATGAAGGAAAACGCTTTTTACTAAAAGTCACACCACAGTGGATGAAGAATATGTGGAAATTTATTGTTAATTCAAGCTTAGAGCAAGATAGAAGTAGTATAGAGAATGATTCTAGAACAGTTAAAAACAGAAAGAGTTTTGAATGTTTACAATACTATTCACATTAACTAAAAAAAATAGAAATAAAGTCTCACTTTTTTTTGTATCATTAGTGGTAATTTGTACTATTAGATTTGAGGCTATTTGTTCAGAGATAGGGAGCGTAGATCTTTCAAAAAGCGTCAAAGTGATTAATGTGTTTAGTGGGGCACCACAAGCTATTGACGGCCCTTCTAAGTATGCAGGATTTGGGGATATAGCTGCAAATTTAGTTGCCTCGAGTGAGATTAAATCTCGTTATCCTGATAAGAAAGTTAGGTTAATCGTTACATCGGCGTTTAATCGCATAGATCCACTTATTCCAACTACGGATGAAATAGTTAAGATTATGGCACCTCAACTTGATCCTTCAAAAAAAGGAGTTGTTCAAATGTATGGGGATGTGGAGGTCGTGTTTATTCCCGTGGATTTTAAAAAAGCATTACAAATTAATTCTATGGTTTCCTACTATTGGGAATTGTTTAAGTTGAAGCTTGTATTACCATCCCATATTCCAACATCAGATTTAAATTTAAATTTTTCCGCTTATCCTGGGGGTGAGCAAGTTTTAAGAATGAACACTAAGGTTGCAATAGGTGTCGAAGAACACTATGGAGACTCTAATTTAGTTAATCTTTTATATCCTTTTAAATCAACGAGAACTGCCTCTGTAACAGAGTTAACATCGGGACCATTTTCTACAGGTTTCATGTTAACTTTCAATCGTCCTAATAGTGAACAGAGTATAAATCTGATCCGCGAATGGAGTGAATCAAACGGTAAGGTCGTTCCCAGTGGAGATTTTTTACCACAAATAGCTTATTCTGCGGGGTGGCGATCTATACAGATATATATCGATGCACTCTCAAAATTAGAGCAACCGGAGAAACCAATAGTTCTTTTTGTAAAAGATTTTCCTGAGTTAAATTTTAAAAATTTACCGAAATCAGTTACTGTTATTCCTGTAAAAGGTTTGCCTCACGAAGTTATGAGTGCCTTAATACAAGAATCTTATTTCTCTCCTTTAGTTACTGGTGATATTTCATATGGCCAAGCTCTTAGCAGCGTAAGATCTGAAGGTAAATCTTTGATTTATGAAAGTCCTGAGTGGAAAGTAGAAAGTGCTTTTGGAACAAAGAAACTAATTGCTAAAGATTTAAAAGTAGATGCTTCACTGTTAGATCCGATGTTTATGTTAACTGAGGAACTAGATACTTTAGATTTGAAAGGTCTTAACGAGAAAGCCTCAAAATTAGCTATTTTCTTGAATGACAAAGAACTTCAAATAAAAATTTCTAAGAGTATTATTAACCGTCAAGAAAGTTGGGATATTATTGGGAATATATTTAAAATTGCAAATCATTTGATTGATGATATAGGGACACAGGGTTTAAAAAATATAAAAGGGAGTAGGTCAAGAGATAGTTTAAAGTCTAATATTCAATTGTTATTCGGTAAAGGTGCACAATGTGTTAAATACTATGATTAAATTTTTTAGAAAAAAAATTTATTATTTTGGCTTTTTAATGATCTTAGCTGTTGAGGTTAAAGCTAGTTGTCTCAATAAATATACAGATACAAAAGCTTCTGTTGCTAAGATGAATCGAGACGAATTACCATCTGTTTTAAAAGATTTAATTCGAGATGGAGCTGTTTTTAATCAGGATGATTTAGTCAGAAACGATCATTTTACTAAATCTATGGAAAATGTAAAAAAGATAGATAATCAGAAGAAAATTCAAAAAGAACTTTCAAAGTTTAAACCCATACTAGAGATTAAAAACCATCATAATGACATTCAGATATACTTAGTTAATGGATATGAAATACCTGAAACTTTAAAAAAAGTTGGTGAGTTAAGAGAATTAAATTTTAGGAGAGTTTTTGAAGGAAGTGGGAAAAAAACTGATTTGGACTCGTTTGATCTTAGTTATAAGCATCTTGTTATTGTAGAGAGTAAATCAAAAAATATTTTAGGTTCTTGTCGATTAGGTTTAGGCAACCAACTAGTTCGGTCAAATTATAATAATTTTTATGCAAGAAGTTTTTTTAATTTTGATAGTATTCCCTCTGAGGTAATGGAGAGAACAGTTGAAGTTGGAAGAGTTTTTGTAAACGTTGCAACGGGAGGGCCTCAAGTAATTAGAGCTCTTGATGCGATCTGGAGAGGAATAGGAACATTTCTTAGCGACAATCCTAGATATAGGTACTTGTTAAGTACATTAAGTATTTCACAGGCTTATTCTAATATTTCTAAGGCTACTATTATGAGTTACTTTGAAAAAAAACATCGTTCTTTATTTTTTGAAAAAATTATTTCTTTAAATCCTGTTCAAATTCGAGATTCGACTAAAAAATATGGTGAAATTCTTGCCTCAAAAGCAAACTCAATAAAAGAACTTAATAGCTTAATCGTTGGGCTTGATGGAATATCAGTCCCACCATTGTATATTGCTAATTCCAAATTAGGTGCTGAGTTTTTAGGGTTTAATTCAGATTCTGATTTTAATACGATTGATGGTCTGTTACTCATAGATATATCAAAGGTTTCTAAGGATGAAAAAGTTAGGAAAGAACTAATTAAGTACTTAGGTAAAGGGAGTGAAGAATATTTAGAATATCAAAACTAGTCTTCATCTTTGGAATAATTTAACTAACTTTTTTCAAAGATAAATGTGAATTAAATATTCAATAAATCTGTCATTTTTTCTTCACATGATTTAAAAAAAATACAAAAAATTCAAATTTTTATAGCAAAATTTGCTGTTAGTTTAAAATATCCTTATAAATTTCAATACTTTCTTATTGTCGTTTATTATGACATATAGTTTTTTTAGAACAAAAAAAATACAGTTGAAAAAAACTGCAATTACTTTACATTTCACAGCAGTTAAATTCAAAACTGAATTTTTATAATTTGTCAAAAACGCAGATTAACTGCATTAATAAAAGGAGTTCTTTATGAAAAAAATTTTAGCAGCTGTTGCTATGTCATTAGTTGGTTTTTCAGCTATGGCAGAAGTCTATGTTCCCTACAACCAATGGACTTATCTTCCACACTGTGGTGGATATACTAAATTAGTATGTCCTGATGTTTCTAATGCTAAACAAACTAGTCAGTGTGAAATTAAGTTTAGCGAGAGCTACAATTGTAACAGAGTTAAATTGTACGTTGGATATGATTATTATCCTAAATTAGTTACTTCTGAAGTAGCTATGCAAGGTTCTTTTTATGTAGATTATTCTAAAATAAATAAACTTGGATCTGATAACTTCAGAACTTATATGTATTCAACATCAACTGATACATACGAACAAGTTTATTACCAATTTAACTACTAATTTAGTTAGATAAAATATAAGAAGACTTACTTCAAGGGCCGTTAATGGCCCTTTTTTTGTGCTTTAAGTTTTGTGTTTAGCCACGCGTGAACGACATCAGACAAGGTCTCCATAGGAACAGCTCCTTGTTCGAGAATAGTTTTATGGAACTCTTTTATATCAAAATTTTTGCCAAGTTGATCTTGGGCTTGTTTTTTTAACTCTAAAATTTGAAGTTGACCCATTTTATAGGCTAAAGCTTGTCCTGGCATAGCTATATAACGGTCAATTTCGTTCTCAGATTGGAGACGGTCTTTGGGAACATACTCCATGAAGTAAGTTAAGGCTTTTTCTTTGCTCCATCCAAGCGTATGCATACCAGTATCAACGACAAGACGGACGGCTCGCCACATTTCAAAAGTGAGCTTTCCATAATGAGAGTAGGGATCTTTATATAGATTCATATCCTTGCCAAGTTCTTCAGAATAAAGTCCCCAACCTTCAATAAAAGCTGTATAAAATAGGTGCTTGCGAAACTCTGGTAAATCTCCTTGTTCTTGAGCTAAAGATATTTGTAAGTGGTGTCCCGGAACAGCTTCATGAACAGTAAGGACTTCCATTTCCCATTTTGGTCGTGAATCTAAATTATAAGTGTTAGCTTCAAAATAACCAGCACGGTTGGATGCAGCACTTCCTGGAAAATAATAAGCCGTTGGAGAGGCAGCTGCTTTTTGTTCGGCTATGGGTCTGACTCCGTATGTAAGTCTTGGTAGTGGATTAAAAAGACGTGGTAATTCAGGATCAATTTGTTTAGCAATGTCACGATAGGCTGAGATAAGATCTTTCGCTGAGGTAAAGTAAAACTGTTTATCTGTTTTTAAAAAATCATGAAATTCTTTTTTACTACCTTTGAAGTTTAACTTTTCTCTGATTTGTGACATTTCATCATCAATACGAGCAACTTCTTTAACACCAAGATTATGGATTTCTAGAGCTGATTTTTTAATGGTAGTATGGTGATGAATTAAATAATTATACCAGTTTGAACCGTCAGGAAGTTCTGAGCAAGAAAAGCTTTCTCGAGCTTCGGGAATATATTTCTCTTGAAGGAATTTATGTAGTTTTTCAAGAGCTGGATTGATTGAAGAGAGAATGACTTCCTGAGTTTCCAATAGAATCTTACTTCTTTCTTCATTTGAAATTGAGGTAGGCATTTCTATCATTATTTGATAAAGTGGACTTTCTTTTGGATTTTTAAAAATCATTTTTGCCACTTGATCAGGAGTTTTTTTCATTAAAAATTTAGGAGTGGTTATCTTTTTTTTAATTCCTAAATCCAGCAGAGTGATTGTCTGATCGACATAAGTAGGAAAAGTACGCATTCGTTGAAGCTTATCTTGAAAGTTTTTAAGTGAAGTCTTCGGGCTAGAATCAATATCATCAATAAAGTATAGATGTAGGCCTTCCATTTGATTAATTTGTAAATACTCTTCTGGAAACTGATAGGAATCTAAAATAAGTTGAGTTTTCTTTAATAGTAAGTCGTAACTAATTCTATTTTTTGAGTTTAACTTTTTAACAGAAATTTTTTTTAACAAAGTTAAATGACATCGAGTGGTTAGTTTTTGTAGAGTGATATTTTGTAGGCTTAAATCGGGCCATTGATCATCAAAACCAGAATATCCAATGCTAGAAGCCCAAGTTGGGTTAGCTTGCATCCACTGATTCCAGATAAAAGCAAATAAATTTTCTGCTTTTTGATTTTCATCCTTAGCCTTTTGCTGATTTGTATTGCTAAAATCGAAATGAATACAGGTCTTGTGAGAATCTGCTTTTGTTGGCCAGGCAGGCGCGAAGCTGGCTAATAAAAGCATAAGAATACTTGTATAGATAGATCTTAACATGGAAGCTCCTTAAAAGGTGAAAAGGATTTATTTAGAAAGAGTAGTAACCAACAAGACTAATGCAATCAGACTTGTAGTTATTCACGTAGGAATGTTTCGTATTTGCAGGAATTTCGATACGATCACCAGGTCTGAGTAAAATTTGGTTGCCTGCGATTTTACATAGAAGTTCCCCCTGGCATATAATTCTAATTTCAAGAAAAGTGTGATAATGCTCCTTGAATGTTTGCCCTGAAGCAATGGTCTCTTCAATAAAATCTTGATCTGATTTGATTTGATAACAACTTCTAATTTCATCAATACTAAGGGTTTTATCGCCCTGCCATCTTTGAACTATCATTTGAGCTCCTTTTGCATAATCTCTGCATACTCAGGCGCATGGTAGGTAAAAATCATATCGGCTCCAGCTCTGTGTATGGAAGTTAAAATTTCAAGAATGGCTTTTTTACCATCGATCCAACCTTTTTCAGCCGAGGCTTTGACCATTGCATATTCGCCACTGACATTGTAAGCGGCAACGGGAAGTATACTTTTTTCTTTAACCTTTGAAATGACATCCAAATATGAGAGCGCTGGTTTAACCATGAGTACATCAGCGCCTTCTAGGAAATCAAGTTTGGCCTCTTTTAAAGCTTCTTTCTGATTTCTAAAATCCATTTGGTAAGTTTTTTTGTCACCGGCTCTGGGTGCAGAGTCTAGAGCTTCGCGAAAAGGGCCATAAAAGCTAGAAGCGTATTTAGCGCTGTATGAGACAATTCCCGTATCGATATAGCGACTTTGTTCGAGGGCTTCTCTAATTTTTTTCACGCGACCGTCCATCATATCACTAGGGCAGACGAAGTCAGCTCCATTGCGTGCATGAATTACAGCCATTTCAGCAAGTACTGCAACAGTTTCGTCATTAAGTATTTTACCATTAGCAACAAGACCATCATGCCCATCACTAGAAAATGGATCCAAGGCTAAATCAGTAAAGATGGCTATTTCAGGATGGCGTTCTTTTATTTGCTGTAAAGCCTTTGGTAAAAAACCATTTTCATTTAAGGCTTCAGAAGATTCAGAATTTTTTAAATTTTCATCAATTTTTGGAAATAAAGCAATATTTTTAATGCCAAGTTTCTTCCAGTCCGTGAGTTTTTTTAAAAAAATATCCATACTGTAACGAAATTGACCCGGCATTGCTAGAATAGGATCCATTTTTTGAGAACCACTTTGAATAAAACAGGGATAAATTAAACGTTCCATTCCTGGATAAGAAATTTCGTGGGATAATTCTCTGATATTGGTTGTTGACCTGAGTCTTCTAGGTCTATGTAGTGATTTCATGTCCCAAGGCTATCTTAAAAAAATCAGAAAGAAAAGCACTTGTTTTGTTGGTTTCTGTTAACGACCTGGGAAAACTTCAAAGCGTTGACGCCAAGCTGGAGGCAGCTTCTCATCAAGAATTTTTTCGGCTCTGTTTAAACTGTATCGTCCTGATAAGTGTTTTAGTAAAACTTTTTCTGCCTTGATGTATGGCAGCCTTGAAATGATTTCGTCAAAATGGATATGTCCCCAGGTTTTAGCTTGTTCAATTGTTTTTTTATCATCAATGAAAGTACTTTCTAAAAAAAGAATTTCCGACTCATAAAGGTGGGGGTTCATGTCTAGGAACTCAATTTCTGTATCTCCAGAAAAACTAATCAATATTTTTTCTTTTTCTATCTCGATTGGAATACCTTTTTTTTTCAGCTCAGCTAGAGCTTGTGAGTTTTTATTTTGGAATTCAGGAGCTAAACTTTTATGGGTTTTGATTAAAGAAAACCCAAATGAATCAATACGGTGTTTAGTTTTAAAGGGGCGCATTTTAAAACCAGGCTTAAGTGAAATCTCCTTAAAGTCTTCTAAGGCAAAAAACTCAAAATCATAAGTAAATTTTTCGATCTGACTCCAAAGTCTTACAATTTGAGTCATTGGACCAATAAGGCTTGCAGGCATGTAAAATTGAGGTTTTGGGTGGTGACGCATATTTTTTTGAGAGATAATGTAAGCTATTCCCGCAGCGTGATCCATGTGGCCGTGAGTGATAAAGTACTGATGCACATTAAGTAGCCAGTCAAAGCCTTGACCAACATCAATGCAGCAAAGCTGGTCAGGTAAAAGGTATGCAGAGTAGGTCCCAGCAAGAGACACCCCTTGTATTTTTGTTTCTTTGTATTGCCAAATCTGTTCTTTCATAAACCATAAGCATCCTAATGGTTTAAAATCTGAGAGTAAAGTTTTCTTCTGTTTTTTGCATCAATTTCGCAAAAAGTAATAGCAACTTGGAAATTTTCAGACTCTTTGAGTCTTTTGAGTCGAATTATTTCTGCTTTACTTTCAAACTCGTTATCGGAAGTCTTTATTTTAAGAGAACTTTCTTTGTCTTTTAATTCAAGAATTAGATCTTTAAATGTTTCAAGTTCAGAAGGTTTAATAAGTAAAAGAGCCCCTGTTTTAGAGATATTGATTGTCTGCGCAGGCAGGACTTTACTTTGCCCTCTGTCAATTTCCATTTCTACATTGACAGGAATTTTTTTATTGATTCTTCGTGCAGAACGCCACCAATGACGTTTACGATTTTGTAAAGCTTCCTGGTATTCGGGGACTAGTAGAAAAACGAAAGGAGCTAAGTATAAAAGGCTTCCAGCTAAAGTTTTGAGAATGGTTTGGTCTTTGTTTGCGAGAAAAAAAGAGTTACTAAAAACAAGAAGTGCAAGAAATCCCACGGAAAGATTTAACTTCTTGTCTACTGTCCATGAAAAATAGGCGGAAATCAAACTTGCGAGAATGATTCCTAAAAGTAAGGGGTGAAACTCAAAAAAAACTCTATGGGCGTGTTGCCAGCTAAGGTCCTTAAAAAAGAGAATCTGAAACGGGAAGGTAAAGACCATCATCGTCAAATAACAAGTTAAAAAGAGGTAATAAAAAGGTTTTTGTCTCATATAATCTCTCTTCGGTTTAAGGTCTTTCTAAGTTAATTATTAAAAACAAACTTAAACCTTAGACCTGAAATCATTATATCACTTAAAAGGGGTCAAGAAAAAGGTGTTGTCTCATTGGCAAAATCTTAGACAAATTTAAGCTCTAAGTTTAAATTCACTTTGACCAAGCCTTTGAGCCTGGGTAAATTCAATGGCATTCGAGGGAGTTCTATGAAGCAAAAGTTTTTTATCACCACAGCAATCGATTATCCTAATGGCGCACCTCACCTTGGTCATGCCTATGAAAAAATTGTCTCAGATTGTTACGCGCGCTGGAACCATTTATTGGGTAATGAGGTTTTTTTTCTGACCGGTACAGATGAAAATGGTCAGAAACTCTCAAAAGCGGCCGAAGTGGCTGGAGCTGTCTCAACTCAAGTTTATGTTGATGAGAACGTAGAAAAATTTAAAAATCTTTGTGCTCAGTTGCATATTGGAAATCATGACTTTATTAGAACTACCGAGAAAAGACATCATCAGATCGTTGCCTGGTTTTGGAAAAAACTTCAGGATAACGGAGACATATACTTGGATCGATATAGTGGTCATTACTGTCTTGCTTGTGAAGCTTTTTATACAGAGACACAAAGTAAAAATGGCAAGTGCCCTGTCCATGAAACTGAACTTACATATATGGAAGAAAATGGTTATTTCTTTAGACTTTCAAAGTATCAAGATTGGATTACAGAGCATTTAAAAAATAACATAGATTTTTTATTTCCATCGAATATTCGTAGCGAACTTTTAAGTCGTTTACAGGGCGAAAAACTTTTGGATCTTTCGATTTCAAGGCCAAATCAGGGTTGGGGCATTCCTGTTCCTGAAGATCAAAAAATGGTTGTCTACACATGGTTCGATGCTTTAATTAACTATTATACGGCCACTCAGCTCGATGCTCACGGGCAAGACATTTCAGAAAAAAACCTTTGGCCAGCAAGTGTGCATGTGATTGGTAAAGATATTTCATGGTTTCATGCGGTGATTTGGCCAGCTATGTTGAAGTCAGCTGGGTTGGAATTACCTAAGCAGGTATATGTTCATGGAATGGTCTTAGGTTCAGATGGTAAAAGAATGTCCAAGAGTGCTGGAAATGGAGTTTCTCCTGAGGATTGTCTTGCTCAATTTCACTTAGATTCGTTTAGGTATTACTTGCTCAAAGTTATTCCTTCAGGTCAGGACGGAGCCTTTTCATTGGAGGATTTAGCTAAGACCCATAATAATGAACTAGCTAATGAGTATGGAAATTTATTGATGAGAGTTATCAAACTAAGCCTTCGCAGTCTTGGGAGTCAGATTACTCCTTCAGAAAAAATTGATTTTAAGTTAGATATTTATCCTCAGTTTAAGCAAGAGATGCAGCAGCGTGAACACCATAAAGCTTTATTAACTTTATGGACCGGGGTTCGTCAGCTAAATGCTTATATTAATCAGATGGAACCATGGAAGATGAAGGATGATCTCATTGGTATTCAAAGAGTTATGTACACAGCTCTTTTAAATATTCAGTTGATAACTCAGTTGCTAGTGCCTTTTATTCCAGAGTCAGCAGATAAAGCATTAAAACTTTTAGGGGGTCAAGGAGACTTTGAATCGACAGTAAATATGAAAACAATTGCTTTTAATATCCAAGATGGGTCACCTTTATTTCCAAGAATTGAAAAAGAAAAAAAGTGAAAATGAAATGTTCGCAAATAAAGTGATTTTTTATATTTTTTTATTTGTCTTTGTTGGAATCCTAGGGTTTATTTTTAACCCTTGGCAGCAAAGACATGATTCAAGAATTGAAAATCTTTTTAAAGAAAAAAATATTTTAAATGAAACGCTATCTAATAAAGCTAAAGATTCGCCCTTCTTGATTATTAATTTTTGGGCAAGTTGGTGTCCTCCTTGTATCAGTGAGACTCCCTCGTTAATCAAGTTTGTACAAGCTAGAAATAATAGGTTTTTTTTGATAGCCATTTCAGAGGACGAAGGACTTACCGAGGTATTGAATTTTGTTAAACTCTATCCTTTGTTTTCAGATTTGTCATCGCAGATTATTTTAGATAGTTCAAAGCGCTTGTCTCGACAATTCGGGGTTCAAAAATTACCAGAGACATTTGTCTATTCTTTAGCACAAAAAAAAATGTTTCAAATTTCTGGGGCTGCGGATTGGGCAGATCCAAAGATTGAAATGGAAATTGAAGATCATTTTCGGTAAGTAAAAAAGATATATGTTGCAGAAACAGCAAAGGAAGCCATGGTTACATTGGTGGTTAAATTAAATCAAAATAGGATTTTTAAATTTTTTTCGAGTGTCCGTTTGGCAATTCCACTAATGTTAATTGTTTTAGTTATTGTGGCTTATGGGACTGTGGTAGAAAGTAAGTATAATGCAGAATACGCAAGTCTTGTGGTTTATAAGTCTGTGGGTTTTTCAGTTTTATTGGTCTTACTGTGGTTAAATATTTTTTTTGCTACCCTGTCACGCTATCCTTTTAAAAAACACCATTTGGGCTTTGTCATCACTCATGTTGGCTTACTGACCCTGCTGCTGGGAGGATTTGTGACTACCCATCTAGGGATTGATGGTCAGATTTCGGTGATTGAGGGAGAATCAAACTCATTGGTTGTTTTGTCTCCTCTGGAGCTTTTCTTTCAAAAGGAAGGTGAGGACTTTCCAAGAAAAATTATCTTTGAAAAGTCTTTGTCTGAAAAAGGATCTAGTTTTTTTTCAGAACAGAATAAAATTTATAAAAATTTTTTTTCAATACAAAATTATTTCCCCTTTGCCCAGATTGAAAAGTTATATCGTGATCAAGGTGAGAAGAATGCAGGTGAGGTTGAATTTGCTGTAAGTTTTATTTTAAAAAGTAATTTTTTTAATGTTTCAGAGTGGTTACATACAGCTGATATTCCTGAACTAAAAATGGGTCCAGCTACATTAAAAATTAAAAAGGTAGATGATTTTTTTACCAAAGTTAATAAACAAGAAGTTAATAGCAGAATTAGTAGGTTAGCGAAGAATAAAGGATTAGAATCAAAAAAGTCTCCTAGTATGAAACTGCTTCTTCGCGATAAGGTAACAAGAGATTCTCAAATTGTTAATCTTCTCCAACTAAAACAAGCACCTTTTTCTTATAAAGATATCAAAATTGAACTAGTGGGTCTTTTCAAAAATGCTATAGTTATGGATAATAGATTGGTTGAAAGTAAGAAAATGGGAAGTAATCCTGCCATTGAGTTGAAGATACATACGAAAAAAGGTTTTTTTAGGGAAGTCTGTTATTTACGATTTAAAGGTTTTTCTTTAATAAAAGAAGAGTCATTTCCATACGAATTTGAGTATTTAATAGAAAATGAAAATAGTGAAATTCAAACTTTGCCTGTAGGTCATCCTAAAATTAGTGAACAAGAGTCCACAGGAAGTTCTAATGTTGTTGAATTTTTGACAAGTAAGAATTCTCCGGGAAAAGTTAAAATCAGATTGTTAAAGAATAATGAGTTAGTTCTTGAGGAGATTCGTCAAGAAGGTGAATCGTTACAAACTCCGTGGATGGGGATGCAAATTTTTATTGGGTCAATAGTTAAAAATGCCAGTTCTCAGGTTCAGATTCATAAATTAAACCCAGAGAAACGAACACAATTGCCACCAAGTGCTTTGAAAATTGTTACTATTGATAATCAAGAAGTTTGGTTTTTAGAAGGTGAAGAAAAAAAAGTTGACCTACAAGGACAGCCTTATTTGTTCTACTATGGCAGACAGAGCTTTGAGTTGCCATTTGTAATTAGATTGAGGCAATTCTCAAAAATTGATTATCCAGGGACTATGACGCCAATGTCCTTTGAAAGTAGGGTTGATATTTTGAATAAAGAACAAAAAGAAAAACTTAATAATATAACTATTTCTATGAATCAGCCTTTAAGTATAGATGGGTTTACAGTCTATCAATCCAGTTATATTTTGGATGAGAACAAAAATCCAGTTTCCATTTTTTCAGTAAATAAAGATCCAGGACGATGGATCAAATATCTAGGAAGTGTGATTCTTTCTGTAGGAATTATTATTTTCACACTGATGAGATCAAAGTGGTATCGTCAAAGAAATCAGAGGTCTTCGTTATGATTAAATCTTGGATAGAAAATAAAACTTTAATTTGTTTGTTATTTGCAATTTCATTATCGCAGAGTGCAGAGCCTTTGGAGTCTGAAAACAAATTCTTAATACCGAAAAGTGCATTGATTTTAGAAAAAGAATTCGAAAGTGTTGCAAAAAAAATTGAGGTTGAACCTATAAAGCGAATTTTAATGCAACAAAATGGCAGGCTCAAACCTTTTGATACTTTGGCACGAGAGAGTTTGTTATTTCTACATGGAAGTTACAAGATTTATACTCTCCCTTCTGTTGCCAGCTATCTGGCATTAGCTTTTTATGAGGATGGTAAACAAGTCGAAGTTCTAGAAATAAGAGATATTTTATTAAGAGAAGAGTTGGGATTTTCAAAAAGTAAAAGATATTATTCCTTGGAGGAATTACAGAAAAGTCAGTTACAAACCATGGCATCTCCTCTTATTAAAAAGCAACAACAAAATGCAAGAGCATTGGATGAACATGAGAAAAAGATTTTAGAAGTCTATCAACAAATGACTTTGCTAGAAGAGATAGTCACAGGACAAGCTTTTTTGTATCATTTAGATTTTAGTTACCTCAAAAAAGAACAAGGGAAAGAAAATCTAAGTCTTCAAATTAAGGCAAAAGACTACTTTTTATCTTTAAATAAAACGGCAAATGAACAAAAAATATTAGCTCAAGAGTTGATGGAATTATCTGAAAAGCAAGAAGTACCAGCTATTTTTTCTCATTATTTAAAAAAAGTTGATGTGGAAATTTTTTATAATGAAGTTCGATTTTTTTTGATAGCGGCGGTGCTGTCGATATTTTTAGGAGTTTTTTTCTTTACACCTCTTTTTCGCAACAAGGTTTCAGATTTGGTTAAAGGAGTATTATTTAGCTTGCCTCTTTTATTAGTTACATTAGGGCTTGGAATCAGAGTTTATATTACTGAATTTGCGCCTGTAACAAATATGTATGGAACCATGATCTGGGTTTCTTTTGGAATTTTACTGTTTACTTTTTTAATTTTATTGTTTTATAAAAATCTTTTTCTTCCTGGAACTGGATTGATAGCCTCAGGATTATTACTTCTATTGACTGAAAGATTACCTTTAGTTTTAAGTCCTGATTTAGACCCTATAGTAGCTGTACTAAGAAGTAATTTTTGGCTTTCAACTCATGTGACAACGATTACGATTTCCTATGCCGCTTTTTCAATAGCCATGATCTTGGGTAATGTCGCTTTAGTAAGAGTTTTGATTTATAAAGATAACACTCATTTTATTAAGGAATACTCTCATTATGCTTACCGGATGATTCAATTGGGATGTTTTTTACTTACAGTTGGAATTATACTTGGAGGCGTCTGGGCAGATTATTCCTGGGGTCGGTTTTGGGGATGGGACCCGAAAGAAACCTGGGCTTTAATCGCGGATCTTGGTTTTTTAATTATTCTTCATGGACGTTTTGCAGGTTGGGTTAATACCACCTCTCTTTTGTTATGGTCTCCTGTAGCTTATCTTCTAGTGATTATGGCCTGGTATGGTGTGAATTTTATATTAGCTGCTGGACTACATTCTTATGGTTTCTCTTCTGGTGGCACCCTTATGGTTCTCAGTTTTTTAGGAATACAGTTGTGCTTACTTTTAGCCGGTGGGTATAAGTTATGGCACCAAAGAACAGTTTGATTTTTTAGCTTTATTGACTCCCTTTTTTGCCGATGTAGAATAGAATTCAAGAGGGAAGAGTCAATGGCTAAAGTTAAGTTTTTTGTTTATATCCTTGTTATTGTTTTGCAATTTGTTTCATGTAACAAGGTCGCAACTAAAGACTCCACAGATAAACAGGTCAAACAACAGAAATTAAACTTTACTGTTTATCCTCACGAGAAAGACTTTTTTAAAAATCATGGGAAAAATTATATTGAGAGTAAAACTCAATGTTTAAGTTGTCATGGTAATGATGGGACAGGAGGTACAGCCAATGTTTCCTGTGTCCAGTGTCATCAAAATTTTCCACATCCGCGAAATTGGGCAACAGCTGCGCAACACTCTACAGATTATATTAAAAGTCCACAAAGTTGTTCTGTTTGCCACGGAGATGACTGGAAAGGTGGGAACTCCAAGGTCTCTTGTTTTCAGTGTCACGAAGGTTATCCTCATCCTATCAAGTGGGCTGTTCCAGATCAGCATGGAAAAGCTTTTGTCGAACTCAAGGATAAGAAGCAATGTTTAAATTGCCATGATTCTCATAAGACACCTTCCTTTGCTACAAAGTGTGATACTTGTCATAAGGCTTTTCCTCATGAAGAAAATTTTGAGAAGGGAAAGAAGCATAAGACCCTAGCTCTGTCATATGATGGTAAATGTTTAAATTGCCATCAGGACTATAAGAATAATATGCCAAACTTCCAGGATCCATCCGAGGGAGTGGGGTGTTTCAATTGTCATGAAGGCAAAACAGAAATGCAGTGGATATCTCCAGAAACTAAAGAAAAAAGTTCTAAGCATATGATGCCTAGCTTAAAAGAACGCTTGCCGTCAGCTTCATCACCGCACTCAAAACTTAAAAAGTAATATCAATGAAGCAGGATCGAAAGAGCTTTTGACTATAAAGTATTAGATACAATATTGATAATTTTATAAGCTTTTTTTTAAAATTTAATTTTCAGTTTTCAGTTCTTTGAGTGGTTTTTTTAAATTAGCAGGAATCATAAAGTCTTGAAAATGACAGAATCTACAGCCCACTTCTTTAGTAACTTTTGTAGTGTGTGTTTCTTGATGGCAGCGAATACAGGAAGAATCTACGGCAGAAAAATTATGACCTCGATTTTGTGGACCCCCATGACAGTCAGCACAGGTGATATTTCTTGATTCAGCTCTTTCAAAGTTCATTTCATGCAAGGGCTGTAATTTTTCAATTCCTCTTTCTGAGGGGCTTAGTTCGTGGTGGTTTAAAAGTTTTAATTCAGTTTTTTTCTTTAGATGTAGAGAGTGTAGGTGAGAAAGATCTACTTTAGGAATTTTTTTTACGTCTTCTAGTTCAAAAGGACCAGTAATGGTACTTTTGTCAGCAGCATTACTAACGTGACAAGCGGCACATAGTTCTTTTTTTACGTAGGGCGTATGATGTAAGTCCTTTGGAAACTCAGGACGATCTTTGATCATGACTATCATTTCCTTCAGATAATCGCGTAGTCGTTGGTGATGGCAGTCATGACAGGTAGTTGTTGCTCCGTGGGGGCTTTGTGCCCAGCCTATCGTGGCGTAGTCATGAACATGGCAACTTGTGCAAAAATTGGCGTTATACCAAGTGTATTTATAAAGCTGATAGCCAGGATAGGAACCAGCAAGGACCCCCAACATGATCGAAGGAAGCATAAACAAAAGAATTAACTTGATTTGCGGCCATTGAAACATCAAAGACCTCCGTGAGGTAAAACCTTTGAGAGAAATAAAACTTGAAAAACGATAAATCCACCAATCGCAAAACCCAAAATAAAGCCAATTAAGTGAAGTATCCATTTCTTATTTTTTTTCAACATGATTTAGAGACTCCTTCTTTGGTTTAGTAAGTTTATGAAAATTTTTAAGTAGCTCCGGGGATTTGTCTCCGTGACAACTGGAGCAGAAGGTGAGTATTGATTCTGGTGGTTTAACAAAGTGAGAGTCCTTCCAGTTTAGGTGTGTTTGGTGGCAGGTCTGACAGCTGATATTACCACCTTCTAAATGTATTTTGTTAGCTTTATCAATAACACTTAGACGCTCTGTTGGTTTGTGACTAAATGCCAATTCCTTATGACAATTCTCACAGAGTTGCGGTGGAGCTTTAACCAAGAGCTTAGCGTGAAGTGTATGTGAGGCATGACAATCGATGCAGTTACCACCAGCTTTTTTGTGTGACCAAACGTGATTAGTATTCTTATTTGCATAGTCTTGGTGACAACTAAGACAAAGACTATAAGGTTTATCCTTTAGGGCGTGTTTGTTTTTAAGATTATGGTGTGGTTCATGACATTCTGAACACTCAAGAGGATGATGATTTTTGAGTTTAACAAACTTATAGAGCTGGTTAGTGATCATGCCATCGTGGCAATTCAGACACTGAGAACTTGGTTGGTCTTTTAAGACTTCTTCTCTTCGAAACAGATTTTTCCTGATCATTATTTCTGGAGAAGAGTGAAGAGAAGATTCTTTTTGATCTTGAAGTTTCAGCGCTATTATTTGATCGCCTCTGAAATCAGCAATAAAAAGTGTTTTCCCATCAGAGTCCATTCCAAGAGGATAATCTAGTGAAAGGATCTTATTATCATCTGTGGCAAGTACTCCTACATAGTTGCCTTGTTTTTTAAAAATAAAAATGGCTTTGAGTTTGTTATCAGCAATGGCTATATTTTCTTTTGAAATAAAGGTCAAAACCTTTGGTGATAGAAAACTTCCTTCCCAAGCTCCAAAATGCCCCCACTTTTGCCAGTTTTTTTGTTGTAATTTAATAGCGAATTGCATTTGAAAAGGGTCAAGAAGTACTAGTTCAGAATCTTTATTAATTAAACCACGAGAGTATTTATTACGAGCTAAATGCAATGAACTTTGCCAGTCTTCAAAAGGGTTAGTACTTTTTTGCGAGAAAGTTTTAGGAGTTTCCGAGAGTTTTGGAGACAGCTCTTTTCTCCAGTGAATTAGGTCGTTTGTTTGATAAAGGTCTTCTTTAAGTGCAAAACATTGGTTTTCGTTGCAAAAAAAATCAGAGGCTCGATCTGAACCCGGAATGAGATAGGATTTAGAAAGAGAAACACCATTCTTATTAATAATAATTTTTTGGATGAAGGATTTGTTCCTTTCATTCACAAGGAGATAAATCTGACTTTTGCGACAAGTTATAGCTGCGATATCTTTACCTGTTTCTGCATTTTCTTCAGATAGACTAAGTTCAGAGAGTATATTCCCTGAACTTATAGATAAAACGATGAGTTTTTGCTTACTTTCAGAAAAAGTCCAAAGTTTTTCATCACACAGGGTGAGATGGTTTGGAGTTGCGATTCTTTTTGAGAAGATTAAAGTTGTTTTAATTGTTTTAAGTGGCCTCTCTATGATATCGGCCTTCATAGTTAAAGAAAATAACAAGAAAAAATATGATAAAAGAAAATAGAAACTATTTGTCTTCATAATTTATGGCATTCCGTACAGGTTTTTTTTAACATTCCAGTGCTTGCTTTTCTTTGTATAAACCCTGATTCGATTTGCTTGTCGCTGGACTGACGAAAAATATGTGAGTTAGTTGTTACGTCGTGAAGAGCACTCCCACGATGTACAGCGTGACAGTCAAGACAAGATACCTGGTGTTTGAAATGTTCTTCAATTCCACTGTGAGGAGCTTTATTGTGACAACTTGAGCAAATCTCCTTTATCTGAGAGTGAGTTGAAACTTTTTTGTTCTCTAGAGTATGACAAATTTGACATTCTTTTGTAGAGGTTATTAACTCTTCGGTTGGTTTAATGAGTTTGTTACCATGGGGATCAACACGTTCAAGGATGACAGAGGGGAATTGTTTTTCAAGATTACTTTTTTCAGGCAATGGAGGAACGGGCTTTCTTGATTGTTTCAATACAGGCTTTGCCGAAATTATCAGTGATAGAGAGATAATTATAAAAAAAAGAGTTGGCAGTGTTTTTAGGAGATAATTCATTGATTACCTCCTTGAGTAGAGTTTACTCCATTATTTCCATGACAACCAGAACAGCTTGCTAGCCCTTGTTGGGCTACATAGTAATTAGCAATCCCAAAGCTAGGGTCTTTTAAGCGATCTTCTTGGTGAATATTTTGAGCTAAGTGACAATGAAAGCAACCCGAATGAGTATAGCCATGGGGATGGTTATTTTGAGTCAATATCAGAGGTGTAGGAGAGTTATCAAAGTGATAACGTTCATTTGTGTTCTCAAAAGAGCATTGAATAGTAATTAGGGGTAAAATGAAAATAAAAAATATTTTATTCATCTGCTACCTCCAGACTCGTGACAACGACTACAAAATTGAGAACTTGTATGACAGGTAGTGCAACGTGCGGGATTGCCTCTAGCTTCAATTGCATGAGTCATTCTGAAGTTAGCGCGGTGAACGATGGGTTTTAAAGTGTTTTTTTGAGTGTGGCAATTGTTACAAGAGTTTTGATTTTCCTTGTGGCAGGCATGGCAACTTTCGGGTTCCATTTGAGCCACATGACCATGCCGTTTTTTCCAAGCTAGCTTATGATTTTCGGGAATTAATTTTTCTGGTTGAGAGTGGCAAAGAGAACATTGATTGACTCTTGCTAGGCTTATTTTTGCTAGATGGCACTCGTGGCAAACTTTTTTACTTGGTTGTAGATAACCACTGGGAACGTTTGCTGCTAAAGGATCAGAGCTTGGTGATTTCACAGAAAATGTATGACAATCAGTACAAGAGGTACTGCTTTTATTAAAAGGACCCTTATGCTTTTTATGATCAAAAAGGGTTTTTATGGGTTCTCGAAGAGCTTTGCTTTTAGACTCTGGATCTTTCCCTTGATTCTGAGCCAATAGAAAAGAAGAAAAGAGAAACAGAGTCAGTGTTCCTCGAGTAAACAAATAAAAAAGAGAATTAAAGATAGTTGGTGACATAGGCCATGGTTCTCATATCAAAAATAAAATATTGATTTCTTTCTACCTCAAGAGCGAGGAGTACTTTAGCTCGATTACTGAGGGTTGTTTCATAACTGCCGCGCACATGTTGCACCCAACCTTCGATTTGGTTGATTTTGTTTATGTAGGCCGAGTTCAGTTCAGCAATATATTTAGAGTTTATTGTGTTTTCTATGGAATATCTCAAGCAGAGATCGTGAATTTCACCGCCATAAGATTTCATATGAATAAAACAAGGACTAATTGATTGTCCTGATTTTATAGAATAATCCATAGAAAAATCTTGCCGTGATGAGTTTTCGTTGCCTTTATTAGATTGATAAAATCCTTGTTCAAGAGAAAGATTAAAAGTTGCTTGTTCACTTTTTTTCCAAGTCCACTCCGTAGCAACTGTTTCCATTGGAGAAAGGCTAAAAATTTGATAAATGAAAGTGTGCTTTTCGCTATGATTGGTCGGTCTAGGGTTTAGGTTGGTATAAGAAAATCTTGTTTCTACCGTGTTACTTGGGCTAAAAATCAACTCAGAGTAACTTTGATTGAAATTCATATTAGTAGCAATAAATTCTTGTTTCAAGTACAGGAGTGGCTTCCAAGGTAAAGCATCCCATTGATATTGAAATGAAGTATGAATATAGCGATTTTCAAAGTCAGTATCTCTGGCGTGATATCCACCTCTAAACCTAATGCCTTTCAATGAAGTCCAGTAAATCATACCTAAGAGAGGGCTACTATTATCTTCTTTTTGTTCGAAATCAGTGGAGCGCAGATAGCCTATCACCGGCATGATTCCCGAGCTCATATCTAAGTAGTAGGGAACAAGCAGCCCATCTAGCAAAGCGAAATCAAAGCCTTCAGAGAAAAGTTGCCTGCCTACTTTGAGTTTTGAATCTGAGTAGTTAGTTTCTGGTTGTAATGGTAAATTAATTTGCATTTGTGTTGGAATCAACTGCCATTGATTTTCAGAGAAGTTATTATTAAGATAAAATTCTACGCTGGACTCAACGCCATTTTCATAAAAACCGTTCAATGACCAGGAGTGAAAAACCGGAAACTGATTCAGTTTTTTGTAATTTCTATAAAATCCAAAAGAAGTTGAAGTTTGAACGTCGACGTAGGCCAAACTTGACTGATAGCAAAACAGAATTGCTATTATTTCGAGCAATAAAAAGGGGCAAGCTTTGCTATTTTTAAAAAGCCAAGTTGTCAAAGTCATATTTTCCTGATCATTTTTTTGATCTTTGCAACTTATCTAGCAATTAAACTAAACGCAAATAATAAAAACTAAGACATTATGTCAAAAGCTCTTTTTTTGAAAAAAAAGAGCTTAGAATGACTATTCACAAGCCGTTGCTAAGACCCTTCGAGGTTAACATGAGAAAAGTAGTTTGCAGTTGTTTTGTCAGCTGCGATTTTGATTTCTAGGTCAGGAATTTGGTTCCATTCTTTGGGGATGAAATTGGTACTTGAATTGCTTTCTCTTGGCTGAAGCTAACATACTAAGGGGAAAGTCATGAAGTACTTTAAATTGAATTTCATAGCAAAAATAGCATTGGTTTTAATGCAGGTGCCAGTTTTTTCCTTTGCTGTTAAAACTTTAGACAGCAGTGACCTGAGTCAAGTGATTCAAAGCCTTAGTTTCCAGCAAGAAACTGAAGGACAAAAATTACTTATGCCTTTATTACGAAAAGCCTTACGCGAAAAAGCTTTTCCCCACATTTGGGAAGAATATCAAAAAAATTCTAATTTATCCTTTGGTATCTTGAGCGCAAAGGAGTTATTCGAGAAACTGGATAAGTTTCAACTTTTTCAATCGACGCCAAATAATTCCTATCAATTAGATAAGGAGCGAATGGATGATTTTTACCTAACAAATACTTGCGTTGGAGTTATGAACAATGAAACATTAGTTCACGATTCAAGTGCCCTCGTGGCACTTGTGCTACATATTTTTCTAGGTGCTTGTGGATGGCAAGATGAAAACTACCAACTATCGCTAGCTCTTCTTTCTTATGAAGAGTCCTTGGCAAGCTCTTCAGAAAGCCCCATTCATCAAATTGATCACAAAAGATTATTTCCCGCTAATTTTAATGAGCTTATTCGTAACCATAATAAGACAACAAAAGAGTTGTTGTTCAGTGGAGGATTTACTAGTGTTGGTGGTGGCGGAGACGTCAATTCACTCAAAACAAAGCTTTTGATGTATTCCTATTTATTTTCATTAAATGAAGTACCCTTGACACCAACCTGTCGAAAGAGATGGGAAAATCCTACAAGATTGGTTATGGATATTCAAGACGTAGAAATTGAAAGCAGAGCTGAATATAGTAAAGTCGAACTAGCAAAAGACCATTCTTCAAATGTTAAAATTATCATTCCAAAATTTAGCACACGAGTTTCTAAAATTGCAGATCTTGTGGCAATCCTAGCACTCGCGACACTTTGTCAGGGTATCGAGGAGAAGTAATGAAAAAAAAGATGGAGTATGAAAGTTCACAAATTTTACTTAGAGCGTTTAATTCCTTAAAAAAAAATGATTCATTTAGCCTTCGCCAATGGAGTCAGATTGTTGGCATAAGCCCAACGAACTTAAATTTAATTTTAAATTCAAAAAGACTATTACCTAAAAAACATATCATTAAACTTGCAGAAAGTCTTAGCTTTGACCTATTAGCTCAAGATAACTTAAAAAAAGCGCATTCAAGAGATTGGTGCCGCCATAAGGGGGTTACTGATATCACACAAGAAAAGAGTGAGGATTCATCTCAAGATATTAAAATTGAACAAGTCGTTATTGATGATGCTATTCTCTTAAAAAGCTGGTTGCATCTTGCACTTTTGGAGTTCTCGACATGCAAGAATTTTTCTGAAGATGTAAGTTTTCTTGCTGATAAATTTGCCGTTTCTGCACATGAAATTAAATCTGCCATGCATGAGTTAGAGTTGGCAGGGTATCTTGTGCGAGATTTAAAAGGGAATCTTTCAAAGAAGAATAAAAAAATGCGTATACCGACACAAAAAAGTCGTAGTCTTATCAGATCTTTTCATAAGCAGAACCTTCAAAAAGCTATTGACCAGCTTAATCAATTTCACGATGCCGCCTCATTTAAAGCTAGACTAATCACCGGATGTACTGTGGCCGTTAATCTTGCACAGTTAGATCAAGTAAAATTGAATTTAGAAAGATGTTTAATTGACACAAGTACAAAACTAAGTACGGGGGATTGTACAGAAGTATATCAACTACAATTACAGTTTTTTCCACTATCCAAAAAAAAATCGTAAATGTGTTTTATTGTAAAAATTATCTTTTTGCTGCTCCACTAGATTAAGTCGCTAATTTAGATTACGTTTTTCATTTTATTTACCAATTTTGTAAACGCTCTAGTTTCATTTACCTAGAGATTCAAATTGAATTCTATTAAATCTCTTTCTTAGAAAAACACTAGGCCGTGTCCTCATTTGGTCAACTGACTTGGGAATGAAATATATGCGAATCTCTTCGTTACTGGTCAGAGATTTAGCGCCACTAAATCTTCTCCTCGCGCCTTGATCTCCGCTTATATTTGCTTTCTCGTGAAGGTTGCCCAAATGAGGACACGGCCTAAAAAAAAGAAGGAGTTCTTATGAAATTAATTATTGTTATTATGTTATCAGCAAATATTCTGTTAGCGGCAGTGGTTGCGCCAGAATCTATCGTGAGCTGTTATGCTTATGCCAAGCTTAACGATCAAGACCTTAGACCGATAAGTATTAAGTTAAGATCCTACACTATCAATAGTGATTACGGAGCAAGTATAATTGGCGATGAAACGTGTGCTATTGTTGGAAAGTTTCGTGTGATTATGGATCCTTCTTATCATGGAATTAGTATTACTATTGCGGATGTATCAACCATCAATGGTCAAGCTAACAGGCTAGCATGCAGAGCGCAGAATAACCCTCCTATCAGTATTGGCTTGCCATCCTACACACCGATTGTTTCGCTATTATACCAGAGACTACAGAAAGATGTAAAAGCTCGTGCCATTTCAACTCATGGTTTTACTGGTCTTCAGTATATTACCGGCCGTGATGGAAAAAGCCAGTTACAAATTTATTGCAATTAATAAGAGTCTTCCAATAGATGTGATAATTCGACATGCTTTTAGTGTTAAAGATTAAGTGATTGAAGTTTGTCAATTTAGCTTAGGGCCTGTCGAATTTTTAAACAGAAATTTTATTCGAAGTTCTAGTTTTGATGCATTTTATAAAAATAGTGTTGCCAGGGTAAGAAATTATCATTAGACTTACCATATGTTTTCTTTTAGGGTGTTTTTTTTGAGTTTGATTTTTTTGAATTTGTCTCAGGCTTTTTCCCAAGAGTTAAGTGCCCAAAAGATATATAGAAGATGTTTTTCTCAGCTTGTTCAAGCGCCTGTACCGTTTAATGATCACAAAATGACAAAAATAAAGACTGGTCATCTTGATCCAGTTACGGCTTGTTTGGACCTCCTTGAGGAGGCTAGTCTTGATAGTAATGGCATGATTAAAGATTATGCTTTAGGATCGAAATCTGTTGGTCAAAAAGTTTTGCAGACATTTCATGATTTTCATCGAACTTGGTTTTCTGCAAATACATTAGAGCAAATTCAAGATTATAGTGAAGAGTTAAATAAAGGTAGTACAGATATTTATGATCCTAATGAACAAGCTTATTATATTACGAATGCTTTATTTTCAGGAGCTCAGAAGTATTCAGATATTCTTAAAGGTGTAAAAAGATTTAAAGGAATTAGAAAAGAAAATGTTGATCTCAATAGAAGAATCGGTTTATTTTGGAACTTTTCTTTTCCTTCAAGAGTTAAATATGGAGACAGTTCTAGTTTAGAGCAAAATCTTGTTGCTTTTAGATCTATGAATAAAGCTTTCGATACAAATAGTGATAATCGTGGAGATGAAGATTTTTCTTTTGCACCTAAATTACAAATCGGCGAGCTGATTGGAATTAAAGAAAATACAGATTCATTTGTTTTTAAAAACTTATCCTTAGAGCCTTTGGGTGCCGATCGGCCTGGAAATAAAGAGTCTCAATTAAATTATCAGTTTGATTTAAAAGAATCTTTTGGTGGCGGAGTTTTGGGGCTACCTTCGTATTTTATGATGAATATGGGACATACTCGTGGTATTAAATTTAATGGAACTACAAAGTTACCACGTCGATGGATCAAGGCCGCTTTTGAGACTTTTATGTGCTCCTCTTTTCCAACTTTAAGGGAATCAGATATTAGAGCCTTGATCAATGTTAATTCAGAAACACCGTTTAGAAGATCCTCTAGTTGTGTTCAATGTCATGCCACTTTGGATCAGGCCGCAAGTGTAGCCAGAAATCTGACAACTGGTTCTTCAGACTATTTCGTTACAGATAAAGGTCGCTTTGCAAATTATGCTAAGCATCCAATTGTGATTACAAAATATAACTCTTCAAAAAAACTAAAATCAGAGTGGGTAGATAAGGTAGATTCTGAATTTCACATTTCTGCATCTGGAGGAAAATTGTATACGCGATCCACTTCTGGTGAACTTATTTCTAGAGAGCTTCAATCTATAGAGGAACTAGGACTTGCTATGTCCCAGACAATTGATTTTTATAATTGTGCCGCTAAAAGATATTTTGAGTTTTTCACGGGAATTCAAGTTCCTTTATATGATAGAAAAGACCCAAGAAATGAAGAGCTCAATAAAGCTCTCACCGAAGAGCATCTTAAAAATAGGGAGTTTGTTGAATCCTTAGGCCGAAATCTTCAACACACTCAATCTCTAAAAAACTTAGTTCAGAAAATTATGAAATCTAAGTTTTATCTAAGCGAAAACTATAGATAGGAAGCAAAGTGAAAAGAAGAAAGTTTTTACAAAATTCAAGTTCTTTGATTGCTACTTCTTCATTTGGATATCATCTTCTTGGGCAGCTCTTGGTAAATAGTTTTATTGCTAACTCAAAGTCTGAAGCTCAAGAACTTCAGACTTCTCTGAATTATGTTAATATTTTTATGCCAGGAGCTCCTCTAAGATTTATGTTTGATCAGTGGCTAAGAACTACAGATTCAGAACCTAATTTGGTTTTTAATAATATGACCGCCAATGCCTACCAAGTAGCTAATGGAAAAGTTGTAGGAGTTACAAACAAAGAGTTTTTATATAATGGTTTTAAAGTTCCTTATTTGTTTTCCCAGTCAGTCACAGTATCTTCAGGAATAAAAAATATTTCCACTCTTTTAGATTCTATGCTTGTGATGAGAGGTTTTGGAACTGGTTTTGATGGACATGCCTTCAATGGAGCCGCACAAATGGCGCCCTTAGGTGGAGCGCCATCAATCAATGGATTAGTAGCTGATAGTTCTAAAAAAATATTTGAAGCTATTCAGTCTCCTAATCGAGGAGGCTACCATGCGTTTACGTCTCAAGCAGGAAAAGCCATAAATGTTTTACCTATTGATAATCCGCTGGCAACTTTGTTAGAGGGTTTTAAAAGACCTGCTCATTTGAAAGCTCGAAATTTAAAAGAGTCTCAAAGTATTGCGTTTGAGGAAGCAAAAACAAAGTTACGTCAATTTTCATCAAAAAATTCTCAAGCCTCCGAAATATTGAATAGCAATATTTCCAACGCAGAAAAAATGATTAAAAAAGGAATTGGTAATTTAGAAGGTTATTGGAATGAAGCCATACTTAGGTACAGAGGTCTTATTCAATCAGCCATCAGAACTTCTGGAATTCATCAGATCAATAATGAAGGAATTTTTTCCGATGAATCATCTTTGTGGAACATTCAAGCAGATAATGTCTATACCTTAGCAAAGGATTTCAACCTTCAATCCGCCATAGAAAATTCTATGATTGCGCTATTGAGCGAGGGGTTAGCTTTAGTTGAGTATATATTGTCAGAAGATTTAGGACAATCTATTGAAATTTTTGCAGGTAATTTTGAAAATTTAAAAGTTTTTCTCAAAGGAGAATCTACTTCTAGAAAGCTTTTTCATAATCACGATATGCATGGAACAGGAGCTATGGCGAATATCTTTATTATGAATAGTTACTATCGTGGTTTGAGTGCGGGTCTTTTAGAGCTTATTGATAAGTTAAAGGCAAAAAATATTTGGAATAAAACTTTGATTCAAGTATCAAGTGAATTTGGAAGAAGTACTAGAACCGATGGATCAGGTTCAGACCATGGATTTAATCAAATGGTAACTAGTATTTTTTCCGGTACTTATAGTGCTGGACCTTATTTAGTAGGAAACATTAGTAAATCAGGTCACCCTGGTGAGGGTTATCTAGGAACTCAAGGTGTTGGTGTTGAAATCAAAAATTATAATCAAAAAGGACGGCCGACGCCTTTAATGGCAGCATCGACAATTGCTCAGTTATTAAATGTGAATAAAAACCCTTATGTGAATTTAGCAGAACCACTAGTAAAAAATAAAGATGGGATTCTTGTTTATCAATTTGAAAAGGGAAAGATTGTTGATGGTTAAATTTAAACTAATTCTCCTTTTGATTCTATCTGTAGTCGCTACTTTGACATTTCAAAACTGCTCGCAGTTTTCAGAAGCTCAAGATAGCGTCTCAAGTTTTTTTTCTGAGCAAACCCCTATTGAGAGTCATTATGCAAGTGTAGTCACTGTTATGCCGCAACAACAAATGAGAATAGTTAATCGCAGATATGTAGCAGAGTTATTTCGTGATATCTTTACAGCCGCAGATGGGCAGACTGCAGATAATATGGATAGACTTATTTTTCATTGGGCTTTAAAACGTGGAGCACAGATGGGTGGTAACTGTGACTTACTTGGATCAACTACAGGGGCTGATTGTAATGGTGATTTTGGTAATGCTAATCAAAGTAGTTATACTGATCCTAATGCCGTCAGAGAGTCTTTTAAAATTCAGTTATGCGAGGAATTAATAGGGCAAGATAAAGGTTTATCCATTCTACTTTCAAAAATTGGATATGTTTCAGATGATTTAGATCCCTTTTCTAAAGAAAAAATGAAGTTGGCCTATGAATTATTTTATAGAACGGACGAGATTCCTAATGAATATATAGAAAGCTTTAGAGGTTTTGTATACGAACTAAAGCAAAATTCAGAAACAAATGAAAATATTTGGAGAGGTCTTTTTATACTCATTTGTGAATCTCCAGATTGGCAAAAGTTATGATAAAAAAAATCACTGCAGTTATGCTTACTGTAGCTTCAGTGCTGCTTTTTTTTCAAAACTGCAGTTCTGATTTCAGTTCTTTAGATGAGAGTTCGTACAGCGAGCAGTTTGTTCTAAATCAAAGGATTTTGCAATTAGAGCAGGACTATGATAAAAAATATTTAGCTTCTCTTATAGGAAGTCAGGATATCATATCAGATTCTCTTAATATAAAGACAAATCAGAAGAATATTTTTTTAGAAAAAGCTACTGTTTTTGTGATCGTTAAAAAACCGGGATCCAAAGCCACATTGAATCTAGGTGTTGATCAAGATCAAAAAATCAGTTTAGTTCTTAACGAAGGGCAATTGTCATTGCTGCACGAAGCACCTGCCAATAATATGTCAAAGACTACTTTAGCCTATGATGAGACTAAGTCTTTAGTTATTGCCGCTAGAGTAGGAAAAAATCCCCAGGATATTCTTTTGATGGTAAATGGTGAATACGTTTTACCTACGGTTCAAAAGATAGGGTCCCCTATAGATTATAATTATTTAGAGACATTTATCGAGACAACGAATACGGACAGGTTTGTGGTTTTTAACAAAACTTTGGAGCCACCTGAAATGAATACTTTCTCTCGTTATTTGGGAAGATTATATGGAATTCCAACAAAAACTTCCTTGGAAACACCCGATATTTTGACTTGGGATGGAGCCGATAATGCTCTTTTTATCAATGTTAAAAATATATTAAATCAAAAGTGCTTCCGTTGTCATAGTTCTTGGAGAAATTTAAATGAAAATGACTACACTGTAGCAAGTACATTCACACAGCAAAAAATTTTAGTTGTTCCTAAGCGCTTAAAAGATTCTCCTTTATGGTATTATTTAGTAGGATCCAGTGATGAGAACACTCAGGCACTAAGAAATATGCCAAAAGATAATCCGCCTTTATCTACTATAGAGTTAGAAATGATTAAAACCTGGATCAATTCCCTATAGGCAGGTCAATAAAATCTCCATGTCTGTGTATGTGAAGAATTTGGAGCGGTGATTGTCTATAGAGGCCCTTTTTGTCATTTTGTCTAATTCTCTACAGTAGAAAAAATTTCACACTTCTACTATAGTGCTCTGACTATCAGGGAGCCT
>JABWCN010000008.1 GCA_013359135.1 Pseudobdellovibrionaceae bacterium
AAAGTATCTCTGGATGTGCGTTTTCAAAAAGAGATTGCAGAGATAGACAAAGATTTTGAGGAACGAAGAACTCAGTATCTAGATAAGAAAAAAGAGCAGAGTGTACTTAATGTGAACGATCCTAATGGATCTACTAATCCCGAAGTAGATCATCCATCTAAAGATTTGTCCCAGAATCATGGAAAAGAAAGTAAAAATAAAAAACCAGAGGAGTTTTTCTTTTTTGATGACCCAGATCAACTGATTCGTCCACAGACAGCATACATTATGACTCATCTTTTAAGGGGAGTTGTGGAAGATCCTAATGGAACAGCCGCAAGAGCTAGAAGTTTAGGCAGAGAGGTTGCTGGAAAAACGGGAACAACAAATGGTTATGTTGACGCTTGGTTTGTAGGCTACACCCCGCAAATTGCGACAGGCGTTTGGGTTGGTTTTGATAAAGAAAAAACCATTGGAAAGGGTGAGGTAGGTGGTAGAGCGGCGTTGCCTTTATGGCTTGATTACATGAAAACAGCGCATGAAAAACTACCACAGATGTCTTTTTCAGTACCTCCTGGAATTGTTTTTGCGAATGTGGATAGTAAAACTGGAAATCTTGCTAATGCCAGTTCTAAAGAAGTTATAAAACAAGCTTACGTGGAAGGAACTGAGCCAACGACCTCTAGTAGCAAAGCCGACGAAACTGTTGATTTTCTTAAGCAAGAGGTGACAGAATAGCCTCCATGATTATATCATGGAACGCACAATGAAATCGATACACATTTGGGGAATCAAACAAAACAATTTAAAAAACATTGAAGTTAAGATTCCTCTTGGGAAGTTGACAGTCATATGTGGTCCTTCTGGGTCAGGAAAAAGTTCTTTGGCTTTTGAAACATTGTTTGCAGAGGGGCAACGACGTTTCATTGAAAGCATGTCAAACTATACAAAGCAGTTTTTGAATAAAGCTCCAAAACCTGACATTGAGGGAATAAATAATATTCCTCCTGCAATTTCTATAGAACAGAAAAATACAGTTAAAAACAGCCGTTCTACGGTAGGAACAACCACAGAACTTGTAGATTATTTTCGATTAATTTTCGAGAAATTGGGAAAGGCATATTGTCCTGATCATCATATTCCTACTAGTAAGCAAAGCATTACTGAGGCTACGGATCTAGTTCTTGAAAAGTTTGAAAACCAAAGAGGTTATATTTTAACAGAAGTAAGTGCTCAAAATAGAGCATTAGATAGCAAAAAATTGCATGCGCTTCTTTTAAAGGAAGGTTATCAGAGAATTTTTATTCCTCACTCTGAAGAGAAAACTGAGAAAAGTTCTGCAAAAAAAACAGCGAAAACCACCAAAAAAGCTAAAACCAAAAAGACAAGTACTGATAGCAAAGATCAAGATAAAGAAAATTTGTATCGTTATGAATTTAAGGAACCACTCAAAGGTGATGTGCTTGAGTTGACAGATGCTAAATTAATAAAATCCGGTTTACCAGAACAGACTTTTTTTGTGATAGTCGACCGAATGTCTTTTATAAAAGAAGAAAAAGGGAGGCTGGCAGATTCATTAACCCAAGCCTATGAAGCTTTTGGAAAGTTGAATCAATTTGTCCATTTAAAAAAAGCTAAGGTTATTACAACGGATGGAAAATTATTAAACCTAAACGAAGAAGAATGTTGTCATATTTGTGGTTACATACCGCCTGTTTTACAATCACGATTATTTAGTTTTAATTCACCGCTTGGAGCTTGTCCTACCTGTAAAGGCTTTGGAAACATTTTGACTTTAGATATACATAAGGTGATTCCCAATCCAAAGCTGACTTTGTTAGAAGGAGCTCTTCATCCTTACAATATGCCCAGCGCAGCGGCAGATCGTAGGGATTTATTAATGTACTGTAAAAAAAATAAGATTCCTGTGGATACTGCCTGGGAAGATATGAGTCCTGAACATCAAAAAATTATTTGGAGTGGTAACTCCGAGTTTTTAGGTGTCGAGGGTTTGTTTCGCATGTTAGAGGAAATGAAGTATAAAATGCATGTACGCATTTTTATTGCTCGTTATCGATCCCCTCATACTTGTCCTGACTGTCGAGGGGCGCGTTTGCGAAAAGAAGTTCAGTATATCTATTTTAAAGATAAAAATATTAATGATCTTTCCTTGCTAACCATTGAAAAACTTCAAGAGTTTTTTTCCACAGTAAAATTAACAAAGACAGAGTTGGAAGTTATCAATGAAGCCTTTAAACAGGTAAGTTCAAGGCTTGATTATTTAATGAGAGTGGGTGTTCATTATCTTAATTTAAGTCGTGAAACACGAACTCTTTCTGGTGGAGAATATCAAAGACTGATGCTTGCCAATCAATTGGGATCTGGTTTGTCACAAACTTTATATGTACTTGATGAGCCAACCGTAGGTTTACACCCACGTGATAATGATAGATTAATTTCGATTCTAAAAGATTTAAAAAATTTAGGTAATACACTTGTTGTAGTGGAACATGATCATGATGTCATACAGAATAGTGATGAGATTATTGAGATTGGACCAGGTTCAGGATATCTTGGTGGAACCGTTTTGTATGCTGGTTCTGTAGATCAATTTTACGATTTTTCTGGATCTGTGACAGCTCCATTTGTGAATCCTAAGATGAGTAAAAAAAATATGGTTGAAAAGCGTCCTGTACAGCCAGATTTATTCAAATACAAAGTGGACCTTTTGGGAGCTACTGGAAATAACCTAAAAAATGTTAATGTCACATTTCCTCTTAATCGCTTGGTGGTGGTGACTGGTGTCAGTGGTTCTGGAAAATCCACCCTGGTGACTAAAACTTTGTATCCAGCTCTTGCCAGAAAATTAGATATAGAGTTTTTACAAGCTAAGCCGTATGATGAAATTCAAGGGGTTGAGAATTTAAAAAATGTCATTTTGATAGACCAATCCTCCATAGGCAAGTCTGCTAGAAGCTCTCCTATCACTTATATCAAAGCTTTTGATGCCATCAGAAATATATTTTCGCAGATCCAAGAATCAAAATTTCGTGGATATACTCCTGGAACTTTCAGTTTGAATGTCGATGGTGGGCGTTGTCCGGCCTGCAAAGGAACTGGGTTTGAAGAGATTGATATGCAGTTTATGGATAATGTGATTATTCCTTGTGATGTGTGTGATGGAAAAAAATATCGAGACGAAATTTTAGAGGTAAATTACAAGGGCAAGAATATTCATCAAATTTTATCAATGACAGTGGCAGAAGCAATGGATTTTTTTGTCGCTCATCCCAATGTCAGGAAGCCCTTGAGTATTTTAAAAGAAGTTGGATTAGAGTATTTACAATTGGGCCAACCGGCCAGTAGTTTGAGCGGGGGAGAGTCTCAAAGGCTTAAAATTGCCAAGGAGTTAGCTGAGGTAAACCAAAAAGCCACTTTGTATATTTTGGATGAACCCACTACGGGCTTGCACTTTAAGGAAATTAATCTATTGATGAAGGTACTAAACAAGTTGATTGACTCGGGAGGAAGTGTTTTGGTTGTAGAGCATAATCTTGATGTCATACGTATGGCAGATCATATTATTGATATGGGGCCGGACGCTGGGGAAAAAGGTGGAGAAGTTGTTTTCCAAGGTCCTCCAGAACTTTTAATTAAAGAAAAAAACAGTTTAACAGGGCAATACTTAAAAAAGTATCTTCTGTAAATTAAGTTGGTAAAAAATGTATAAAACGTTAGTTAGAATTTTACAGGAAATTAAACCCTATAAGAAAAAATTAATTGTGATTGCCGCTACTGGAGTCTTGTATGCTGTCGTTTATGCACGGCTAGCTCTGATTTTGAAGGATATCAACGATAGCTTTCAATCAGGAAATCAGGATAAAGTTGGTGAGATCGGTTTGATTGCTATCTCGATGGCTTTAATAGTCGCCGTAACCAGATACTTGCATATTTTTACCATGAATTATGTAGCAGAATTGATCACTAATGCCTATCGGTTGAAATTACAAAAAAAATTTATGGAGTTAAATCTGTCTTTTCATGGTCAATACAGTTCTGGTTCTGGCGGACTTCTTAGTCGCATTATTAATGATATTAAAGTGATTCAAGATGGTCTTAGAATGGTAGCAGATTTATTCCGTGAGCCTTTGTTAGCTGTACTTTTAATGGGAAATTTGTTTTATCTGAACTGGAAGTTGACCTCTTTTATTTTGGTGTTATTGCCATTAGTTCTAGGATTTTTAAGACAAATCTCTAAGAGCCTTAGAAAATATGTGATTTTTGGTCAGGAAAATTTAGAGAAAATAACTTCAATTATTAAAGAATCAGTAGATGGAGTGAGAATTATTCAAAGTTTCAATCTTGAAAACGTTATGAGTCGAAAGCTCACAGAACAAACTAATGAGTATTTAGATATTAGAAAAAAAGTTCATTCGCGAATTGAAATTATGGGTCCTGTCACTGAGCTTATTGCTACAGCTTTAATTCTTTCTATCTTTTTTTATTTTAGTGTTGAGGTAGCTAAAGGCAACACAACTACGGGGTCTGTGCTTGCTTACATCACTTCTTTAATGATGATTAACCAGCCAATTAAAAAATTACAAGAGAGTTACGTTAGAATTCAAGAAACTATTGTTGCTGCTGATAGAGTTTTTGAAATTTTGGATAACCAGCAGACGGTTCCAGAGGTCAAAAGTCCAATTGATTTTCCTGTTCATTGGCAAAAAATTTCTTATAAAAATGTTTCGTTCAAGTATGGTAGTGAGTGGATTCTGAAAAATATCAGTTTTGAAATTAAACGTGGTCAGTCTGTTGCTTTTGTTGGTCAGAGTGGAAGTGGAAAATCTACTATTGTGAATCTGCTGGAGCGATTTTACGATCCTATAGAGGGAGAAATTCTAGTAGATGGAATTAATTTACAGTCTTTTAAGTTGAAAGAGCTTAGGCAAAATATAGCTTTGGTTTCGCAGGATGTTTTTCTTTTTAGTGATAGTATTGAAAACAATATTCAGTCAGGTGATTTTTCTAAAGATAAGAGCTTGGTTATTGAAAAGGCTAAACATGCTAATGCTCATGAATTCATTTTAAAAACTAAGGGTGGATATCAAAGCCAGGTTGGGGATCGTGGCGCATTGCTATCTGGTGGTGAAAAACAAAGAATTAGTTTAGCTAGGGCTTTTTTTAAGAATGCATCGATATTGATTTTGGATGAAGCGACAAGTGCTCTGGATGCCACTAGTGAAAATGAAGTGCAAAAAGGCATAGACGAGCTTATGAAAGGGAGAACTAGTATTATTGTAGCTCACCGATTGTCTACGATTCAAAACTGTGATCGTATTTTTGTCTTACAAAAAGGACAGATTGTGGAGCAAGGTAATTTTGACGAGCTAGTTTCAGATAGAAATAGTATTTTTTCAGGTTTTTATAATTTACAAAGTTAAAAATAACTTAGTAGTTAGTTATTTTTAACTGATCAAAATTAACAAAATTAAAAAGCCAAATGAAGTAAAGCAGCAACAAAACTGATAGCTCCAGCACCGCCGACAATCATTATAATGAATTTGGTGATAATAGCTAAAGCAATTGAAGCAATAATAACAACGTCTTTTAGTCCCATTTTTTCCTCCGAATTTAATTTCAAAAGTATATTTACAGCAGCCCCTATTATTAGCTTTTCCGGTTATTCAGGTCAAGAATGCTTTTAGTAACCTTCTTGATTGAGTTTTTTATCGGAAATGATTAGAAAATCAATACGGCGGTTTTTAGCTCGATTCTCTTCAGTGTTATTAGGAACAATTGGTTTTGTATCAGCGTAGGCTGCCGCAGTTATTTTACTTGGTTCCCAATGATGATATTTTATCAAGTAGCGCACGACGCTAGAGGCTCTCAGGCTGGAAAGCTCCCAATTACTTTCGATTGAAGCTGTTTTAATTGGAATATTATCAGTGTGTCCTTCAATGATAATTTTGCTTGAAGGGCCATCAAGTTGCGACACAATCTCATCTATTATTTTAAGTGATGATAGTTTAAGCTTATAAGATCCAGGATCAAAAAAAGTAGAGGCAGCTAAACTCATTCTAACCCCATACCACTCATGTTTGATTTGGTTGAGATTACTTGTATTTATTCCGTTAGGATTTTTCGCAAATCGCCGCATCAAATAGTCTTTGATCTCTCGTGGACTACCTTGTTTTGGATAACCTTCTTCTTGTTTAGGTGCTATTTTATCGACGGGGTTTGACAGAGTGTTTTCAGATAATTCCGATTCAATACCTGTAGCAACGGTCGCTTCCTTACTGTCACCTCGACCGCCTTGGCCTACGGAAACACTGACCAAATGTAGATTGGCTCTAACGGAGTTTTCAAATTCTTTTTGTTTCTCAACGTTGTTGGTAGATGTGGCATACATCACAACAAAAAAAGCAAATAGCAAAGTAATGAAGTCGGCATAGGAAACTAACCAACGCTCGTGATTTTCATGTTGCTGATGCTGTTTTTTTTTACGAATCATAATTTTATTTTTTTACCTTCGAGGTAAGCAGACAATCTTTGCTGAACGACTGCTGAGCTTAAACCTGAACTTATCAGTAAGGCACCTTCTAAAAGAATTTTTTTATTATTAATTCTATCTTCAATGTAGCTTTTTAACTTATTTGCAAAAGGAAGGCAGATCAAATTGGCAAGACCAACACCATATACGGTAGCAACAAAAGCCACGGCAATTCCTTGCCCTAGTTTTGAAGTGTCAGAGAGATTTCCCATAACGTGAATGAGTCCAAGGACGGCCCCTAAAATACCTATCGTTGGAGCAAAACCACCAGCATCACTCCATATTTTGGCTCCAGCCATTAAAGTTTCTTCTTCAGAGTCAATCTCGGTATAAAAGGTATCTCGACTTATTTGAGGATCAATCCCATCAATGACATTACGGATGATCTTTTGCAGAAAAATATCTTTGATTTTATTTAGCCTGGGCTCTAGCGCAACAACGGATTCGCGCTTAAAAATTTTGGTGCACTCAACGATTTCTTTGAGGTTTTCTTGAAACTCGTTCTCTTTTTTTTGTGAGTCTTTGAAAATCTCCACAAGTAGCTCAAAACCTAATTTAAAATGGTGCTGTTTAGAGGAAACCATAGTGGCTCCAATGGTTCCTGTAATGACAATAAAGCCAGCAGTAAATTGCATTAAGGAGCTCGTGTGTCCGCCCTCAAGGAGGTTGCCGACAAAAATACCACCGATACCAACTAAGAGTCCAATAAGAGTCGTTAATTCCATAGAATTATTGTGACATAGTCGAAATAGCTTATCATCTTCTAGTGAAAAAAAAGTCAGGATCTAAACTTCGGCCGTGTTTGAAGCTATTTGCCAAGCCAATAGGCTTGAGAAATAATAAATATTCCATTATTGTGATAACTGAAATGGTAGAATTTAAATGTTAAACTTTTTACAGCAAATAGACTTAAGTCTTTTTTATTTTGTTAATCATAATCTAAGTAATTCATTTTTTGATGTTGTACTTCCAATTATCACTGATCTGCATAAGACTTGGTATTTTAATATCGTCGCTTATCCACTAATGTTTTTTTTTCTGTTAAAAAAATTTTCAAAAAAAGGCATCGTTATTTTTATTTTTTGTATCTTAGCTATAGGTACTACTGATTTAGTGGGAAATTGGGGCTTCAAGAAAACAGTCCAAAGAGCGAGGCCGGGAGATAATCCTTCAATTCAAGCTATAGTTCGTTCTCCTTATGGTGGATATAGTTTTGTTTCTAATCATGCCGCTAATATGTTTTGCTTTGCATTTTTTATGGGGTTCTTTTTTCCCAAAGCAAGGGTGGTACTTTACTCACTAGCCGCAGTTATTTCCTTCACTCGAGTGTATAATGGAGTTCATTATCCAAGCGATATTATTGTAGGAGCTATGTTGGGTGCTATAATTGCATTTATTTATTTTCAAATTTTAAAAAGATTTATTCAAAAGTCAGAAAAGGAAATCACTTGAAAGTCTTAATCACCGGAGCTAATGGGTTTTTAGGAAGTCATTTATGTCAAAAACTTCAAGCTAATGGGTTAGAGGTTTTTGCTCTTACCAGAAAAAATAGTGATATCAGCCAGCTAAAGTCGATAAAAAATCTTAATTTTTGCCATGGTGATGTGACTGAAAAAAACACATTGGATGAGGTCTTTCGAAAAGTCCAGCCTCAGGTAGTTTTTCATCTGGCAGGATATGTGGGTTACAAAAAATTTGAACGACAGCTTATGGAAAAAATTAATGTTCAGGGAACTGAAAATTTGTTGAATGTTATGATTGAAAATAAAGTCAAAAAAATAGTTCACGTTTCTTCTGTAGTAGCGATTGGAGCTAGTTTTGGCCCAGGTGAAATTCTGAATGAAGAGAGCGAGTACAAAATTCAGCATCTTGATCTAGGATACTTTGAAACTAAAAGACAAGCTGAGCTAGCTGTAAAGAAAAAAACAGCCGAGGGTCATATTGAAAGTGTCATACTGAATCCCTCCACAATTTATGGACCAGCAGATGCTAAGAAGGGAAGCCGCAAAACACAGCTAAAAGTAGCACAAGGAAAGTTCAGATTTTATACTCATGGTGGAGTTAACGTTGTTTCTGTTGAGGATGTTATAGAGGGTATCTATCAGGGTTTTTTAAAGGGTCGAAACGGGCAGAGGTATATTTTATCAAGCGAAAATCTGACGATTAAAGATCTCTTAACAAAGATTGCCATATTGGCTGAAGTAAAACCACCTGACATTTTAGTTCCTGATTTCATTTTACATGGAGTGGGGTTTATTGGGGACTTATTATCAGGCGTTGGATTTAGAAAAGTGTTAAGCCGAGAAAATGCTTGGACCACGACAATGTATCACTGGTTTAGTAATGAAAAGGCAAAAAATGAGCTCGGCTTATCTTTTAAATCAGCTGACTATAGTTTAAAGCAAAGTGTTGATTGGATGAAAGAGCAAAAGTGGATATGAAAAAAAGTTTTAAAATCATTTTCATTGTTACATTTATAATTGGATTATTTCTTTTTGGTGTATCAGTTTGGATTTATTCAATAATACCCGATCGAAAACAGTTAACCAGTTGTATGATAACTCGTATGTATAAAGTCACTCTATGTCCTGGGACCTCTAGCTACATCCCATTGAATCAAATTTCTAAGTTTATGCAAAAAGCCGTGGTCTTAACTGAAGACTCTAGATTTTTTGAGCATAAAGGATTTGATTGGGAGTCCATTGAGAAATCTGCTAAAGAAAATTTAGCTAAAGGAAAAATTAAACGTGGTGGATCAACAATTACTCAACAGTTAGCAAAAAATTTGTATTTGACCAAGGACAAATCTATGGTCAGGAAAATTGCCGAAGCCTTTATTACTATTCAAATTGAGAAATATTTAACAAAAAAAGAAATTTTAGAAAAATACCTTAATGTGATTGAGTTTGGTCAGAATATTTATGGAATCAAAGCAGCTGCAAGACATTACTTTGATAAAACTCCTGCACAATTAGATGTTATCGAAAGCGCTTTTTTAGCTATGTTATTACCTAATCCAGTAAAATATTCTCGCTCTTTTAAGAGTAAACAGTTAACACCTTTTGCATATTCCAGGGTTAAAACTATTATTGAAAATTTGTACCAGTATAATCGAATTACTGAAGCAGATTATGTGAGTGCAGCACAAAGGTTAGAGTTTTTCTTGTCTAAAGATGAAAAGGAAAAATTAGAGGCTAAATCAGCAGAGCAAATGCAGGAAGAACTTCTTATGGATGAAGGCTCTCAAGGTGATGAAGACGAGGAAAACAATTAATTTTTTTAAGAGGTTGCAGACCTCAGTACCAAATATTTGTCTCTAGTGTAACTTTGATGTTTGACAACATATTGTAATTAAAGGGTATTTTTACTTTTTTGAGCTTACTATATATTATAGCTGTCTAAAAGATGACAGTTATAATATTGTTTTTTTTATAGTAGTATCTCCTGAATTCAACCAAAGTAAAAAGGAAAGTTTATGATCAAAAAATTTTCAGTTTCAGCGAAAGTAGTTAAAAGTTTTTTAGTTTTATTAATGATTTCTATGAACACAATGGCACAAGCTAAAGTTGAAAAAGAAGTGCTTTATGGAGATGTGACATTTAAACAATTAAGCTCAGCTGATATTTATACTTCTGTGAAGAGAACTGATGTAGTTATTTATGGTTATAAGATTGAAGACTTTCAAGAAATTATGAATATTTTTGCTGTAGCTTTGGCATTTAAGCAGGATAAATTGATGGACTTAACAGATTTAAAAACTCAACTTAAGGCATTGAATGGTACTGATAAAAAATTTGAAGTCTCTTTTGGAAGTGCTGCATACTTAGATATTAATTCTAAGGTTGGTGCCGAAAAAATGAAAGATTTGCTAGAGGTTTTAAACCAAGCTCAAGCAGAAAACTTCAACATTCAAATTATTTATCTACAATAGTTTGGTGTTTTAGAATTATCTAATGAGTTTTTTAGTTATTTTGTATGAGCTTAAATTATAAAGAGCATAGCTCATAAACAATAAATAGCTGATGTGAAGGTAGAGCCTATAATCCATAAAATCATGTCGGAGGATGGCTCTACATAAGTCTATACTGTGCGAAAGTGGTAAAATATAGGCGATGATTTGTAAAAGAAGTGGTTGTTGTTCAATTGGAAAATACAATCCTGAAATAAGTGACATAGGTATAATAAAACCACTTGTTGCATAAATAAAAGAATCGTAGTTTTTAGCCACTGATGTAATTAGCATGGCTAGGCAGCTAAACAGCCAACATGTAATAAGTAAAACAATAAGTATAAGTATAAAATGCCAGTCTTGAATGAGCCCTAGAAAAAGTGCTATTAATGATAATCCGAGTACTCCAAAGTATCCTTTACTAGTTGCCCAAAGCATTTCGCCAAAGACAATTTCTTGAGGCGTTATACGAGTTAAGAGTATGTGTTGATAAATTTTTTGAAAAGTGAGTTTGGTAAAGTTAGTGTAAGTACCTTCAAAGAAGGGAACCATCATAGCTGTAGAACACAGTAATCCAGGGAAAAAAAAATCTATATAGCTTTGCCCTTTGATGTTATTAATATAGGAACCAACGCCAAATCCTATGGCACCCAAATACATTAGCGGCTCTAAAATAACCCAGAAAAGGCTGACAAAAAAAGTACGTCGAAATTGTAAAAAATTTCTATACCAGATGTAGCGGTATCCATCGCCAATTTTTGCTAGAGTTAGAGTTGTTTTAAAAAAATTATTCATCTCTTAAATTATAACCTGCAAGTTTTAAAAAGACATCATTTAAACTGGGTTTTCGTACAGTGACTTTTTCACTTTTAATAATATCAAATATTTTTTTTGAGTCTTGTCCTGATTTTAAAAAAACTAAAACCATATTATTATAGACCTGATATTCATAATTAAATTCTTTAAGGCGATTTAAATAGTAGTTCAAATCAACAGGATTAGAGAAAAATTCTATAATTTCATCACCTATGTGTTGTTTAATTAAGATTCTTGGTTGATCAACACAAAGAATTTTTCCTCGATCCATGATGGCGACACGATCACATAATTCTTCAGCTTCTTCGATATAGTGTGTTGTTAAGAAAATAGTTCCATTCATTTCTTTCACTTGTTTCATGAAGTTCCATAGCCAAAGTCTAGACTGTGGGTCTAACCCCGTTGTTGGTTCATCTAAAAAAATAATTTCAGGGCTATTAATTAAGGCTCTAGCAATTGCTAGACGTCGTTGAGTTCCTCCACTAAGAGTTTCGATTTCACTATTAGCAAAGTCTTCAAGTTTCAATAGTTTCAGTAAAGAGCGAATAGTTTCAGCCGCAGTATAGTCGTCAATTTGTTGGTACTTGGCAAAAAGTCTAAGATTATCAATTGCATTGAAATCACTATCAAGAAGATTATCTTGGGGTACAACCCCAATTTTGGATTTAATTTCTCGGAAGTTTTTCTTAGCATTAAGCCCCAAAACAAAGAGCTCTCCTTCGGTAATTACAGAATGGCAATACATCATTTTCATTAATGAGGATTTACCAGCACCATTAGGTCCAAGTAAGCCAAAACACTCACCTTTAATTACTTTTAAATCCACTCCGTTAACAGCCACAAAATCATTATATTTTTTAATTATATGCTTGGTTTCTATGGCTGTATCTAAACTCATGAGGATATCCTTCAGTCAAAAAAAATAGATTTACAGATACTCTGTAAATCTATTTTAGGATGTACTGAAGATTTTAGAAAGTAAAATTAAAAGTTACTCTTTAGAAGATCTAGCTCGTTTGTGTGGGTCAAGCTCGCGGCAACGGATACGGATATGCTTAGGAGTGACTTCAATTAATTCGTCATCATTAATCCACTCAATGGCCTTTTCTAATGTTAAAGGCTTTACAGGAACTAGACGAATAGCCTCATCAGAACCGCTGGCACGTACGTTAGTCAGTTTTTTCTCTCTTGTAATATTAACTTCAAGATTATTTTCTTTAGCATGCTCACCAACAATCATGCCCTCGTAAACTTCAGTTTGTGGAGTTACTAACATCACACCACGCTCTTGAAGATTCCAAATTGCATAAGCTGTTGCAACACCACCACGATCAGAAATCATGGATCCATTCATACGAGCCCAGATATCACCTTTATAATCATCCCATCCATCAAATTGAGTGTTCAATAGACCAGTACCACGAGTATCAGTTAAGAACTCAGATCTGTAACCAATCAGACCTCTAGAAGGAATACGGAATTCCAAGCGAGTTCTTCCTGAACCTTTTTGAACCATGTTGGACATGACTCCTTTTCTGATACCCATTTTTTCTGTAACAACTCCAACATAAGAGTCTTCGACATCAATAACGGCGATTTCCATTGGTTCAAGTTTTCTTCCATTTTCATTCTTAAAAATAACTTGAGGTTTAGATACGCAAAGCTCAAAGTTCTCACGTCGCATTTGTTCAATCAAAACACCCAATTGCAATTCTCCACGGCCAATTACCTTGAAGGCATCTGTATTTTCAGTTTTTTCAACCCTGATCGCCACATTATGTAGTAATTCTTTATCCAGTCTTTCAAGAATTTTTCTAGAAGTAACATTTTTCCCATCTCTACCAGCAAAAGGACCATTGTTTACAGAGAAAATCATGCCCACGGTAGGCTCTTCTACAGCAATTCTAGGAAGAGGTTTAGGATCGTTAGCAGAAGTAATTGTGTCACCAATAGTGAAGTCTTCCATACCGGCAACAATCGCGATATCTCCGGCTCCAATCTCTTGTACAGGAATTTGATTATTCACGTGATATTGAAATAAAGCACTTACCTTAAGTTTTTTCTGAGCCTTCTCTTGAACAACTAGAACTTCATCATTTACCTTGATAGAACCAGCTCTTACTCGGCCAATAGCAAGTCTTCCAACGTAATCATTGTATGAAATATTAGAGACCATCATTTGCAATGAGTTACCTTCGTTAATTTTAGGAGGTGGAACTAAATTTACGATAGCATCATACAAACAAATGAGATTACCAGTGTTTACTTTAGGGTCTAAAGTTGCCATACCCTCTCTAGCAATGGCATAAACAGTGTGGAAGTCACATTGCTCTTCCGTCGCATCAAGATCGATAAAAAGATCAAAAATTTCATTATGAACTTCTTGAATACGAGCGTCAGAACGGTCAATTTTGTTAATACAAACAATAACTTTGATGTTTTGCTCTAATGCTTTTTTAAGAACGAAACGAGTTTGAGGTAAAGGGCCCTCTGAGGCATCACAAAGAAGAATAGCACCATCAACCATATTTAAAATACGCTCAACCTCACCACCAAAATCCGAGTGCCCGGGGGTGTCGACGATATTGATTTTGTAATCCTTATACTGAAATGAAGCATTTTTTGCAGCAATAGTAATCCCACGTTCTTTTTCTAGATCCATAGAGTCCATAAGTCTTTCTGCGACTTGTTGGTTTTCCCTGAAGGTACCAGCTTGTTTGATTAAATGGTCAACAAGAGTGGTTTTCCCATGGTCGACGTGTGCAATAATAGCAATATTTCTGATGTGTTTGTTATCAATCATAATTTTCCTTATTCTTCTTATAGAGATTGGCAAGCTGATACTGCTTTATTTTTAATGATTTGTCCAGCTGACTTTCAATGAAAGCAGAATGAAAGCTATTATTTTGCTGAACTTGGGGGCTGAACTTCAGAAGATCTATTTTCTTTCAGTCCATAAAGGTAAGATTTTCTATAAAAATCATAAACAGCACAGGCTTTTTCCGGGTAAGTTTTGCCCATAAGTTCATTAAAGTTCATCTTAATGCCTGATTTTTCATAAATGCTATTATAAGTTTTACCATTACAGTACTGTCTGATGTCCATAGTTTCGACTTCAGGAATTGCCAAGGACTGCATGCATAGAAGAGCTAAAGACTCTTGAGCATCTGGATCGTCTTTAGATTCTTGAAAAAGTTTTTGCATCCTAGCTTTTAAAGGCTCACGAAACACCCCAGCAAAAGCACTTAGATTGGATTTAGTTAACTCTTTAGCTGACCGAGATTGTGTTTTAGCGGCCTCGAGTCCAATGTAGTATTTAATTAGTTCGCTAAGGCTGTCATTGGATGAAAGGCGCATCAGAATTCCTAAATTTTGATCTAGTTCACCTTGTTTAATACGTTCATCAATATCTTGATTAATAATTTCACCTAAAGCTTTTGGTAAAGCACTAGTATCATTATTAGGTATGAGTGCTCTGCTTATATCAGAGATTTTTTGTATTGAATCATACTTGCTTTTTGTGATACTCGCTCCTGGAGTTTTTTCATTATGATCAGTTTCTGTATCTATGATTTCAAGTACTTTTGAAATTTGTTTTTGAGTTTTATCAATTAATGATTTTTGTAGTGGCTTTTTGTAAATACTTTTTTGATCTTGAATGAGATTGTTTAGATACGATAACGCTGATTTAAGAAACTCACGTGCTGACCTTCTGTTTTTAAACTTGGTATCTATACTCGATAGAACTAAGTCAGGATTGGATTCACTCACATCGGAGATATTTTCATTCACATTGCTTCTCGCCTCGCTCAAAATATCACTGACCCTTCGTACTCCATCAGCTTGCAAATCAGGTAAGTTAGGGTATTTCTTTGCTACATAAGATACGCAAGACGTAGATCCATTGTCGTCTTTATCTCGGGTGCGATCTTTGCCATTAGAATAAAGGTAAATATAGGGTCCACAAGTTGGATCAGCGCTAAAAAAAGTCATGAAAGGTCCAGAATAACTTGTGCTATTACTTGCTTGATCATAGATGACTTTTGGTTGCATTTTAGCTGCAATATCATTGAGAGATTTTCTGACAAAATTTTCTTTCTGAGTGGAATTAGCAAAAAGTCTTATAGCTGTATTTAAGATTCCTTCGATATCAATTTGTGCCATCCGAAGATCGTTTTGTAATCCAAAAGCAGTTTTTTTATCTAGTGCTCTACCTAGAGTTCCTGCCGGTGTTCCTGAGTCTATTTTTGAAGCCCAATTCAAGTAAGAGTCGACATCTTGCCCAAGCGACCCAATTCCATCCATCCAAGTTGGAAAACTTTCATTTTTTTCAGAATTGTTTTTATGAAAAGCTAAAATGACATCTACGTCTCTGGCTTGGCAGTAAGTATATGCTAACCCTTCAAAAGAGCATCCAACAGCTTCGCCAATGCGACTATTTGTAATGATTTTAAGTTTGTCGCCTATATTTTTATCTTGATAGAAGGATACAAAATTATCGATTAAGTTTCCTGTTGCAAGCATTAAAGACCCAACCATTCCAGATGCAAGTGTAGCCCCTAAGCCCAAAATTTGGGCCCCTACTTGAGCTGCTAGATTGGGCTTTTTCGTTAAGCATTGATTGCTCTCTTTTAATTTTGAAAACAGAAGATTAGTGTATTGATGAAAATTATCTATAGTTTCAAGACGTCTTCGTGTGTATTCTTGATTTGATAATTTTTTTGATTTTAAAATTCCAACCTTTGTTGATATAAGTTCTGATTTTAGTGCCTGAATATAGTCATCATCTTTATTTGAGGAAATACTTGCATTTCTCAAGGCAAGTTCTAGTTCATTAGCACGCATTGACATAAACTCTAAGTCATCTTTTGCATAGGGTTCTTTAAGTAAATTAGGAATGTTCAATTTTTCAACATCATTAAGTGCACCAATAATACCTTTACAAGTACTATCGTCACGAATATCTTCAATAATTTGCTTAAGTCCTGAGCCATCGTTAAAAGCGGTATTATTGATAGGACCTTTTCCTTTGCATCTACTGCCAAAAGCATAGAACAAATCATTTGTAGGATCATAAGCTTCTGCATTGACAGTAATAGGTAGATTTAGGCTAAAAAAAATCAAAAAAAAGCTTACAACTTGAATCATTTTTTTGTCCCAGCTGGTAATCTTGAGACCATATTAATCTTTAAACTATCAATAATTTGCTTAGCCTCTTCGAAGGATGAGAGTGAAGAAGCGCGAAACAATATCAGATCATTTTTGAGGTTCCAATAAATAGCTTCTGAAAAAAACTTTCCATTTTGGCCTACATTCCTTGAACAGGTATAGCTTCTTGGATTCAATGCTCGGCAGCCAAAATTTTCTTCTTTTTTATCTATTAGTTTGGTTCTAGATCGAACTTGATTCCAGTATCTTTCTACGCTGTACTTGTTGGCAATAGTCTCTGGAGATTCTTTTAGTACTAAGAGCGTTAGTGGCATATCAGTCTTTGGTGAGGTGAACTGAAACCATTTTGATTTTAGAGAAACTAGATCTAAATTTTTTACACCAGATTTTTTGATTGTGAATGAAAATGTTGGACTTAATTGGATTCTTTTATATGTTTCTGCACGCAGCAAAAAATTTAAAAAGAAGATAAAAAAGATAATAAAAGTGAGTCTCACATTCATATCTATTCTGTCGGTATTTACTTCGTTAAATTAAATTTAACCCCTATTTTTAGACTAAAGAATAAATTTAGTCTAGTTAACCATGGCCACCCATTAAAAATTTCTCTTGGCTGGTATCTTCCTGAAGTGTCTTTTCAAGGAGGTTAAAATAATTGATAGAAGCTTCAAGAATGTGTTCTGGACCTTCGAGTTGGAAAATATCTTTTCTGAATTTAGCTGAACCAGGAAAGCCAGCAGAGAACCAAGCCGCAAATTTTTTAAGTTGAATCTCTCTGATTTGTTCCGAACTATGTCGAGAATAAAGACTATTAAGTTCTGTTAGTACCCATGTATAATTTTTCTGTAAAGGAAAAGACTCAAGTGTGGAGTTCCCTTGCCACAGTTGTAATGCTTCTGAAAAAATGAATGGATTTTTTAGCGCTCCACGGCCTATTAAAACGCCATCACAACCGGATTGTTTTAACCTCTGGACAGCTTGCTCAGGAGTGTGAATATCGCCATTCCCAAGAACAGGAATTTTGACATGGCTTTTTACCTCGGCAATGTAATTCCAGTCGGCAAGTCCTTCATAGTTCTGAGAGCGGGTGCGTCCGTGAATAGCTACCCAAGTAATTCCTTCGTTAAAAGCGATATTGCATACCTCAACAGAGTTTCTAGTGTTTTGATCCCAACCCGTGCGAATTTTTATTGTCACAGGAAGATTTACAGCTTTGACTACTGCACGAAGTACCTTTGCGAACATTTCTAGATCTTTAAGCATGGCAGAGCCAGCTCCTTTTTTGGTTACCTTAGGCACAGGACAACCAAAGTTAAGATCAATAAAATCAACGTTTTTTGATTCTACAAACTGAGCTGCTTTGGCAATCACTTCAGGATCATCACCAAATAATTGAATAGCAATAGGTCTTTGAATTTCGTCAAAGCCCATCATGTCTAAAGTTTTTTGATTTTCATACTCAATGCCATTAGCACTGATGAGTTCGGAGACAACGACACTACTATCAAGCTGTCTCATCAGAGTTCTGAAGGAGTGATCAGTGATACCTGCCATTGGAGCAAGCACAAAGGGATTTTTTTTGAGATGTTCTAGTAATAACTTTGTATTCATTTATTTAAAGGGTATAGACAAATACCCCTTATTTGTACAGAACACACTCAAAGTTTTTTACATCTGTCATGTCAAAGCCAGTCAATCGAACTCTTTCACCAGAGGCAGATGTGGCTAATTTTAAAGAAGTAAAAGGCTTAATTTCGCCAACTTTAGAAATTTTGTTCATTACATGGAAAGGCTCATAAATTACCTGAGTAAAAATAGGGATGTTTTTGTTATTTACCACTAGGTTGGAGTAAGAAGGTTCTAGAGCAAAAACAATTACTTTTACAGGTAAATTTGATGTTTGTGAGTAAAACATAAATTTTAGAACATTTTTTCCGAACTGGTTAACGTAGCTAATGAAAGCAGATTTCGCATCAGGGACATTGCATTCGTTAGTACTAACTCGGTAATTCCCTGGTAAAGAAGTGACTTTAACTGCAGCAGAAGCAGAAGTAATAATAAATAAGCTTGCAACAAATGAAAAAAGTAAAGATTTCATTAGATAATCCTTTTTAGTTATGTCAGCTATACTTAACATTTTTTTTACTTTTAAGAAATGTGGGTCAAGTTAAAATGAAATTTTTATATAAAGTGACCAAATTAGTCCAATTGAGAGAAATTTAATGAATTTAAGAGAATAAAGATAAGTTAATTTTTATTAAAAACCAAGCCAATGAATACGGTCTTCCATTTGCCTTTGGGCTTTAGGAGGCTGGTGATCTGGTTTTCCAATCACAAGTCCACAAAGAAGTTCTAATTCCCCAGAACGATATTCTTCTAACTCTGTGACTCCTAAAAACTGGTCAACTTCTTTTTTAATTTCTAAAGGAGCTCCCATGGTACAACACCCAAGACCCTCAGCAACACAAGCTAAATTAATGTTTTCAACAGCCATATAAACGCTTCCAACGCTAGTTAAGTATTTTTCGTCTTTTGTATTGTTTGAATAGCAAAAAATTAAAATTGGCGCTCCTCCAAGAGTATAAAAAAATCTTTCGGTAAAGTCATATAAAGAAGGTTTTAATCTTTCTTTGAGAATGTCTTTAATATTTAGCCATGACTTTTGAGAAAGGGCCAAGTATTCGTCTTTTTTTTGTCCCTGAACGACATAAAAACGCCAATTTTGTCTATTTTTTCCCGAAGGTGCGTGGCAACCAGCAAGAAGAATTCTTTCAAGCTGAGCCTTATCAATCTGATCTGGCTTAAATTTTCGAATTGATTTTCTGGATTCAACTAAGCGGTAAAAATCGTCCTTGTTTAGTGTTTCCATGAGTGACTCCTTTATGGACCAGAAGATAGAATAAGTTTTAATTAGTTGTCAGAGGCCCTAATATGGCATAATTTATTTTTAATGAAATTTCAAAAGTTAATTATAGTCTTATTTGTACTTTCGTTGGCATCTATTGTTATAGTTTCTGTTCCAAAGCTGAAGAGAGCGGTAAAAGAATCTTTGCTTGATGATAAAAGGGTTATTTTGGGAAAGGTTCAGGGCAGTGTAATCGCAGATGGTCCAAGCTTTGTGATTTTAAAAATCAAACAACGAGACGAAATTTTTGTCGAAATATATAGAGAGGAAGATAAAAGCGAAGCTCTTAATTTTTTACAAAAGCTTGAAGTTTCTGAAAAAAATGAAGGTTCTTTTACATTTCATGGTGAGCTGACAAATTTAGCTTTTGCAGATATCGATGAGGATGGTTACAAAGAAATTTTAGTTCCCGTATTTAATTCTGATATGACAGCTCGCCTTTACACCTTTAAATTTAACTCAGCTTCCAATTTGTTTGATGTTTTTAGCTCTAAATAAGTATTACAAACACTAGATGTTAGTATTGCTGGACTTTCATTTAGAAGATTTAATAATATCAATTCTGCATTCAAAATCTGTATAAAGAATTTTAGAATAAGAGAATGATTGAAATTTCTCACTTATATAAGACTTATAATCAAAAATTTCATGCTCTCAAAAATATTTCTCTTGAAATCAACAGTGGAGAGTTTGTTTTTTTAACGGGACCAAGTGGTGCAGGGAAATCTACTATTTTTAAAATGATTAGTGGTTATGAAGCCCCCACCTCAGGCAACATCAAGGTTGCAAATTATAATTTGGGAAAATTATCAAACAAGGATATTCCTTTCTTTCGTAGAAAGTTGGGTGTGGTTTTTCAAGACTTTAAACTGCTTTTAGATAAAAATGTATTTGATAATGTTTCGTTGCCTTTATTGGTTCAGGGATATCCGGATAATTTTATAAAGCGTAGAGTCCATGAAGTCTTGGATACTGTAGGATTATTACATAAAAAAGAACAACTTCCTGAATGTTTATCCGGAGGAGAACAACAACGTGTCGCCATTGCTCGGGCTATTGTACATCAGCCAGGAGTCATAATAGCTGATGAGCCAACGGGAAATTTAGATCCAGATATGAGTCATCATATTATAGATGTTTTTGAAAAAGTTTGTGCCCAAGGAACTACTGTTTTTATTGCGACTCATGATTTGGAAATGGTAAAAAAAAGAAATAAAAGGGTTATTGCCATCAAAGATGGTGCCATATGAATTTTAATACACAAAAAGCTTTTCTTAAGTTTACAACAGTTTTGATTACAACAGCTGGATTATCATTGATATTGGGTTTTTTTGTATTTTTTAAAAATTTAAATAGAGTTATTACAGTCTGGGGTGATGTTGAAAAAGTGACAGCTTATCTGAATAGCGATGTCGCATTAGATGAAGTGCAAGAGGCAAGAAGAAAAATTGAAGCATTAGATCATGTGAAGAAAGTTACCTTTGTCACTAAAGAACAGGCTGTGGAAGAGTTTAAAACACAGGTAGCTGGCTTTTTACATGATGTGAAAGAAGAGGGAAGTTTAGTTCAACTTATGCCAAGTTATTTTGAAATTGAGGTTAAGGTAAATGGAACTTTTGATGAAACACTAGTCGCAATTAAGAAAATGGCTTCAACTTTAGAAGAAATGAAAGTAATTGAAGAAGTCAGTTATGGCTCTTTGTGGCTTGATAAGTACTCGCAGTTTATTGAATACATCTATAGTTTTTCTGGCGTTATTGGAATGATATTGGTGGTGACAGTTTTTTTAGTTATTTCTAATTTGATCAAGTCTAATATTTATCAACGAGCAAGAGAAATTGAAATACTTGAAATTATTGGTGCTACCAAAAGTTACATCAGAAAACCCTTTCTAATAGAGGGGCTTTTTATTGGTTTAGTCAGTGGGATTATTTCTTTGGTTTTAATTTTTTCACTTTTTAGATTTTTTAATGTTAAATTTGAAAAACAAATTAGTTTCTTTAGAATTCAAGATATTTTTTCTTTTTTATCTACCTGGGAAATCATTGCTTTTATGCTTTTCACTAGCACGATAGGCTTGATTTCTTCTTATATCAATATTGTAAGATTTAAATGGAATTCTGGACAATGAGTAATAAACAGAATTCATTTATATTTATGGTTGGAGTTGTGCTACTTTTTCAAAACTTGTGTGCAGCTATTACAAAATTTTCAGATGAAGAAGATACTAGTAACTCTAAGTTTAGTAAGCACAATGAAGATACCTTAGAGGATCAGCAGCAAAAACTAATAGATGCTCTGCTTAGGATTAATATAAGACAAAAAAAAATGGTATTGAAGTTAGACAAACTATCAAAAGAAAAAGAAGTTCTTGAGTTCAATCAGGCCGAAAATATCAAAGAAATAAAAAAATTATCAGAGACTTTAATTCAAACTAGGAAAACTCTTTCCCAAAGAGTTAAGACGATTAGCAAATTTAAAGGTGAAAATTTATTTAAGACTATGTTGATGTTTCGCAATCTTTCACAGATTGAAAAAAATCTTAAAATTATGAGTATAATTACTGCTAATGATTTAATTATTATTCAGGAATATTTCAATGATCGAACTACTTTAAAAGAGAAGCTTAAAATATCTCAGAGTAGACTAGAAGAACTAAAAAAATTAGAAGTAGCAATTGAACAAAATAAGATTCAGTCAGAAAAAGATTACCAATCAAAGGTTACTTTTTTAGAAAAAATTAAAAAAAGAAAGTGGATTAGAGATATGGCCAACAGCAAAGAAGTTTTGCTGGCAAAAAAGGTTCAAGACACAGGGGTTTTTGATTTCTTGAATTTAAAGTCGATCATTGCAGAAAAAGGAAAATTACCAGCTCCCTTGAGAGGAATAATGACAGAGAAATTTGGTTTTTTCTCTGAAGAGGAATTAGCTACGATAAAAAACAATGGCGTTTTTATTGATAGTTCAGAAGATGAATCTATTATTTCTATATTTGATGGTAAGTTGATAGATGCTGGTGAAATAAAAGGGCTTGGTAAGTATGCTATTATTGATCATGGAGATAATTACTATTCACTCTATGGAAATATAAAAAACTTACTGATTTCTATTGGAAATGCAGTTAAAAAAGGTGAAAAAATTGCTGTTACAGGAAGTAAATATTTAGATAAACAAAGCGGTTTGTATTTTGAACTAAGACACTATTCAAAAGTTTTAAATCCACAATTGTGGATTGGGGGATGGAATGAATCACAAAGGTTTAATTAAGACTATAAAACAATGGAAGTTGAGTATTTTCCTATTAGGAGTTTTTTCCATTCTTATGGTTGGGGCTCAAGAAAAGTATTCTGAATTACAAAACTTTAGCAAAGTATTAAACTTGATTCAACAATACTATGTTGAAGAGGTCGATGTTAAAAAATTGATTCAGGGTGCGATCAAAGGAATGTTAAAAGAACTTGATCCACATACCAGTTATATGACTGCTGATGTTTTTAAAGAATTTGAAAATGAAACAAGTGGAGAATTTGCTGGTCTTGGAATAGAGATGTCTATTCAAAATGGAATTTTAACTATTATTTCTCCAATCGAAGATACGCCTGCATGGATTGCGGGTGTTAAAGCTGGAGATAAAGTTATAGCTATTGATGGAAAATCAACAAGAGGTTTATCATTGATGGATGCCTCACAGTTGATTAGAGGAAAAAACGGAACCAAAGTTGTTTTGAAAATAGTCAGGGAGAAAAATAATGATCCTATTGATATTTCCATAATCAGAGGACAAGTTAAAATAAAATCTGTTAAATATACGGATTTAGAAGATGGCTTTGGTTATGTTAGAATTACTAGTTTCATTGAAAATACAGCTAAAGACTTAGAAAAAGCTTTAGAGAAACATACTGAAAAGAATAAAAAAATTGAAGGATTAATTATAGACTTAAGAAAAAATCCAGGTGGCTTATTGGATCAAGCTATTAAAATAAGTGATATGTTTTTAAATGAGGGCATTATTGTAAGTACAATAGGTAGAAACAAAGCAGAAAAGGAAATCTCCTACGCTTCAAAAAAAGGAAAGTATAAAGATTTTCCATTAATTATTTTAGTTAATGAATATTCAGCAAGTGCTAGTGAAATTGTGTCAGGAGCTCTTCAGGATAACAAAAGAGCTTTGATTGTTGGAGAGAGAACTTTTGGAAAAGGCTCAGTTCAGTCAATTGTCAAATTGCCAGATGGCAGTGGTTTAAAATTGACAGTTGCAAGATACTATACTCCCAAAGGTGTATCTATTCAAGCCGAAGGGATAAAACCTGATATTGAAATTGAAGATGTTGAAACAGAAACTTTTTCAAAATCATTAGTTAAACAAAAAGGTACAAGAGAGAAAGACATTCAAGGTCATCTAAAAGGAGAAAGAGAAAAAAATAACGTCAGTGTCGATGATGAAAAAGAAAGTTCAAATAGTCCGTTGGCTTGGTGGAATAATGTTGCCTCAAGCAAAGAAGACAACCTTTCTCCTAAACAAAAATTATTTAAAACTGATTATCAAGTTTATCAGGCTTTCAATTATTTAAAAACTTGGAAAGTTTTAAAATTTATGAATAAATAAGATATGAAAGAAAAAGATGGTGAGGCTTGTACATTGCCTCAAAATGATGAGGAATTAAAAAAAATACTTTCACCCGAACAGTATCGAGTCACTAAAGAAAATGGCACAGAGCTTCCTTTTCGAAATAAATACTGGGATAACAAACATCCAGGTATCTACGTAGATCTGATTTCTGGTGAAGCTCTATTTAGTTCAAAAGATAAGTTTGATTCTGGAAGTGGATGGCCAAGTTTTACAAAGCCTTTAACGGATGAAAGAATTATCGAGAAAAAAGATACTTCTCATGGAATGGAAAGAGTAGAAGTTCGAGCTAAAAAAGCTGACTCTCACTTGGGGCATGTTTTTAATGATGGGCCTGGTTCAAATGGCCTTCGCTATTGTATTAACTCGGCCTCGTTAAGGTTTATTCCCTTAGAAAAATTTGAAGAGTTAGGTTATAAAAAGTATCTAGAACTTTTTAGTAAAGCAGAACTACAGCAAGCAATACAAAAACCTTTCAATAAGTAATTCAGAATATAATATTAGAATATTCCAAATAAACAGAATTAGGTGGAGCTTTTTTCATTTTTGATAAGAGCAGACATCACCAATTATTTAAAAAAATAATCTCAACATCATCTAAGCCTAACATCTAGTCTAGCTAAGGTTTTCCTGGGAAAAAGTCCTGTGGTAAATATTCTTTAGTCTAGGAAAAATTTCACTTTGACTTCGGTTTGGGAAAAAAAATCCATCTTTTTTTCAAAACTATACTCAAGTCCCGTTAATTCTAGATCAAAATCCCCCGTATAAAAGGGCACAGACGCGCACTAAGTCTGATCCAAATGATAGGAGAAGGACTAAAGTGCACAAACAAAAACAATACCTTAACGGAGGGTACACACATGGGAATGAGAATTTCAACAAACATAGCAGCTGTTAATGCACAAAGAAATTTGAACAGCAGCCAAAAAACAATCCAAAAGTCTATGCAACAATTGGCTTCTGGAAGTAGAATTAACATTGCTGCAGACGATGCTGCCGGGCTGGCAATTTCTGAGGGCTTGAAAGCGCAGTCAAGATCAGCGACCCAAGCAAAGCGTAATGCAAACGATGGTATTTCTTTAATTCAAACTGCAGAGGGTGGTTTAAACGAAATTTCAAATATTGTTGTTAGATTAAGAGAATTAGGTATGCAGTCTTCTTCAGATACAGTTTCTGATACAGAAAGAGGATTTTTAAATAAAGAGGTTGGGCAGCTTAAAAATGAAATCCAACGTATCTCTAATGTGACAACTTGGGGTAAAACAAAACTTCTAGATGGTTCAACGCCTACCTTTGACTTTCAAGTTGGTCTTTATAATGATCCTCAAAATAGTGTGATTTCTTTTGTCGCTTCAGAAAACGTGGCAACATTAGATGGTCTTGAGTTGGGTGATATTGATTTTGCTTCAAAAGATGGAGCGCAAAATGCTTTAGAAAGTTTAGATGCGGCTCTTACGCAAGTCAATGGTATGAGATCGAATCTTGGAGCTCTACAAAATAGATTGTATTCAACTTCTGATAATTTATCAGTTCAGGAAGAAAATATCATGTCTGCGAATAGTCGTATTCGTGATACTGATGTCGCTCAAGCTTCTTCTGAAATGGTTAAAAATAATATTTTACTACAAGCAAGTACTTCAACGTTAGCGCAAGCTAACCAAACAAATTCATTAGCTTTGAAACTTATTGGCTAACCCATAGCTGATAAGGTATTTACTCCGTTACCAGCCCGAGTGAAGCAAGGATTTGATTTCCTTGGGTTGGTTTTTAAGAGTAAAACTCAAAGAGATAGAATTCTGTTTTTTGATCTGTTTCGAATTCTAGTTTGGTTTCTTGAGTAATGGCTAGACCATCACCAGGTACCAAGATAAGATCAGATAAAGTGTCTTTTAGTTGACCTTTAAAGAGTTGAATCCAGTATTTGCTCTCATTATTGAGGGCTAAGTTAATTTTCTCCTTAGGTAGATAAAGACCATGGCTGATCGTTGCATTCTGATATATACTAAGTTCTTCGCTGTTGTCATTACCACCGACGAGTGTTTTTAGGCCAGGTTGTTGGTGAGCCAAAGTGAAGTCTTTGCGATCATATCTAGGGTGAACGTCTATTTGGTTTGGTTCTATCCAAACTTGTAGTAGTTTTAGATTTTCAGTCTTACTTGGATTAAATTCACTGTGGCGAATTCCACTGCCAGCACTCATACGTTGAATGTGGCCATAGGGAACAACCTCTTTATTTCCAAGAATATCTTTGTGCTCGATAGCACCTTCTAAAACCAGGGTAATGATCTCCATATTCTTGTGACCGTGTAAGGGAAAACCAGTTCCAGGTTCTAACTCATCTTCATTTATAACTCTTAATGGACCAAATCCCATAAAGTTAGAGTCATAATAATCAGCAAAACTAAAAGTATGATAACTTTTAAGCCAGCCGTGATCGGCATAGCCCCTTTCTTTAGATTTCCTTAGATATTTCATAGAATCATCCTTTTGCTTTTAGTATAGAGCGATAACTGTCTTTGTATTGATAAGCTAAAGCCGCTTGAATAAAAATAATTACTGTTGGCATAATCATTCCACCATTTCCAGGTGCCAGGAAAGCGTGAAATAGAAAAATATTAATTACTATAGGTGCAAGAACAACTAAAGCTAGTGGAACAAAAAATCCACTTAACAAAAGTAATCCAACAACCACTTCAGTTCCTTTGATTAAAGTCATTAGATAACCACTCTCAACAAAAGCCATAGCAAGTTTTATAGCCCCTTCTGGCATTCCTTGTGGTTGAGGTAAAAAATTAAGAAAGCCATTAAGTCCAAATATTGTGAAAATCAAACCTAATAAAATACGCAATCCTAGTGTTACTTTTTGATTCATAAATTCTCCTGTTGTTAGGGGTGTATCCAAATGAGGATTTACCCAAGTTAAAAATATCATAAAGGAATAAAATTTATTTTACTAGATGGGATAATTGAAATATATTATCCCAAATATGGAACAATTCTTATGGATCTAAACGAAATTAAAAGTTTTATAGCGATTGCCGAGAGTCAGTCGCTAACTCTCGCTGCTCAAAAAGAACATATCCCGAAATCAACATTAAGTCGGCATTTACTAAATCTAGAAAATCGCTTGGGAGTTAGTTTACTACAACGAACTACACGTAAAATAAGTCTTACAACATTTGGTAAAGAGTACTACAAAGAATGTTCGCATTATTTGAAGGCTCTTTACAATGTAGAAAAAGAGCTCATTGAGAACTTCAATGAACCCAAAGGGTTAATTAAATTTACGGCCCCTGTAGAGATTGGAAATTATGTTGTCTCTGAAACCATCGCAAAATTCTCTCAGCTATATCCTGAAATTCAGCTTCAAATTGAGTTTACCGATAGAGTTGTAGACCTCTTAAATGAAGAGTTTGATTTGGCACTTCGAGCTGGTGGTGTCAATGATCAGAGTTTAGTTTGCAAAAAGCTGGGGGGTGATACATTTGTGTTAGTAGCTTCAGAAAATTATCTCAAGAACAGTGAGAATATTCAAATCCCAGAAGATTTAAAAAACCACAAATGTTGGATTTTTTCACAAATGAAAAAAGGACATGAGTGGAGATTATCAAATTCTAGAACCACCAAAACGGTCGTTATAAATAAAAAACTTTTAAATAACTCGATGCAATCTATTAAAAGAATTATAATAGCTGATGGTGGTATTGCTTATTTGCCATTAATTTTAGTTAAAGAGTCTATTCTTTCAGGTGAATTAGTTAGAGTGTTAGCAGAATGGAAAAATGAAGTAGGGTCTGTTAATTTGTGTTATTTCAAAAAGAAGAAAATGCCATTAAGGCTTAGGCTCTTCATTGATTTTATTTATACAGCGATGAGTCCCAAAAAATAAAAAAGCAGGATAAGAGCTCCTGCTTTTTTAGATTGTATAAAATAATCCAATTGAAAAATTTAGTTTTCTTCTTCTTTTAATTGTTCTTTGGTCACTTCTTTAATTTTTACAGTTTCCATAAGTTTTGAGATAACTTTTTCCTCTGTGATTTGGTAAGTAAGGCGACTCATAGTTTCTTCTTTAGAATAGAATTCTCTTATTCTTGATTCGTCAATGCCGGTTTGCGCTGCATATTCTTGAAACTTTTTATCAACGTCTTCCTGTTTGCAAATAAGGTCATATTTTTTTCCAATGGCATCAACTAGAAAACTAGATTGAATCATTTCTGTTGCTGTCTTTTCAAAATCTTTATCCCACTTTTCAATGTACTCCTTCAAAGAAACATCATCCATGCCTTGTTGAGCCATTCTTTTCTTGAAATCTTCAATTAAAGCTAATTTCTGATCTTTTAATAAAGAGCTAGGAACATCGACGGGATTTTCTTTGACAAGAGTTTTTAACAAACGGTTCTTGAAGGCATCTTCAACACGTTTTTTATCAGAAGCTTCAAGATCTTGTTTAACTACTTTTTTGAATTCCTCAACAGAGTTAACGCCAGTATTAGCAGCCTTAATGAACTCATCATTTAATTCTGGAAGCTGTTTAGTTTTAATACCAGTTAATTTAACTTTAAACTCAACTGCTTTACCTTCAAGATCTTTAGAATGATAAGGAGTTGGGAAGCTTAGTTTTAAAGTTTTTTCTTCGCCAATGTTCATTCCAACAATACCTTCTTCAAAGCCTTCGATAAATTGTTTAGAACCAAGCTCTAAACGGTGATCTTTACCGCTGCCTCCTTCTAGAGGTTGACCATCAACAAAACCTTCAAAATCTATAACTGAAAGGTCGCCAAGCTGGGCCGGTCGCGTAGTTGCTAAATCTTCATAAGTGGCTTTAGAGTTTCTCAGATTTTCAACAACTTTATCTACTTGAGCATCGTCAAATTTAAGAATTTCTTTTTCTACAGATAAATTTTCATATTTCTTTAGACTAATCTCAGGTCTAATGTCGAAAGTTGCAGAAAAACTAAAATTTTTCTCTTCGCTTAAATCATCAAATTCAAACTCAGGATAAGAGATAGGATCAAGTTTGTGTTCAACAAGAGCTTTTACATAATGCATTTGGATAAGATCTTGAACCACATCTTGTTTAACTTTGCTATTGTACATACTTTTAATTGCACTAAGAGGAGCTTTACCTTTTCTAAAACCTTTAATAGTGACTTCTTTTTGAATATCATTGAAAATGCGTTCATAGCTTGATTGAACAGTGGTTGAGGGAACTTCAACATTTAATTTTCTTTGTAATGAGGATAGTTTTTCAACATTAGACTTCATTCTTATAACTCCTAGATTTTTCGGTTACTTTTAAGTCGTGCATACTAGGAGAGGGATGTTGGAAAATCAAGCATTTAAAGCGAAAAGAGAGGGAAATGCAAAAAATTATCTTTGTGACCGGAAAAGGTGGAGTTGGGAAGTCAACTTATGCAGCCGTGTTGGCTCAAAAGTACGCCAAATCTGGAAAAAAAACCTTACTTGTTGAGTTGGGTGATCAGAGTTATTACCAAGAATTTTTTTCATTACCTCAAGGGAAAGTGAATTATAATCCATCGCCATTGGAGTCTAATTTGGATTTGGCACTTTGGTCTGGGGAAGAATGTCTTAAAGAATACGCACTTTACTTATTAAAATCACCAATGTTGTATAAATTATTTTTTGAAAACAAAGTTTCCAAAACCCTGATTCAAATTGCTCCAGCTCTTCAGGAGCTAGCTATTCTTGGTAAGATCACGGCTGGGCCTCGTCAGCACGGTCCTCCAGTAAAGCATGAGGTCATTGTAGTTGACTCCTATGCTACGGGTCATTTTCTTTCTTTAATGAAAGCTCCTCAGGGGATGGCTGAAACAATTCAATTTGGGCCTATGGGTGAGCAAAGCCGTAGCATTTTAGCGACGCTGAAAAGAGAAGATCTTTGTGAGTATCATATTGTGACCTTGGCAGAAGAATTACCAATGGTCGAAACTGCAGAGTTGAAATTGAAAATAGAAGTTTTATTGGGCGTCACATGTCACCTTGTTTTTAATAAAATAGTTCTAACAGAGCTGAGTTCTTCGGAATTAAAATTAGCAGCAACTTCGGAAGTGAAAGCATTAGTTCAAAGTAGCCATTTTATTTCATTTTTTAAAAATATTTTGCAGCAACAAGAAAAGTTTATTGGAGAGATTAAAGCTAAAGGACAAAGTTTTCAGATTTTGCCACTAGAAATTAATAAAGAGGTAGGTGCCTTTTTGCAAGCGCTTGGTGAAAAAGGATGGCAATAATGATTAAGACAAAAGTGATTGTTTCTATTGGAACGGGTGGTGTTGGGAAAACAACAGTTTCTGCTGCCCTCGGGTATCGTTTAGCGACCGAGGGTCTTAAGGTCTTAGTTTTGACGATTGATCCTTCTCAGCGCTTGGCTACGACCTTGGGAATTGGACAATCTAAAGATATTGTACGTGTGAAGCCTTTTGAAGGAGAGGGGTTATTTAAGGGAGAGCTATACGCCTCTGTTGTTGATCATCAGTCGGTCTTTAATGAATTTATTATGAGAGCTGCAAAAAAAGACTCTCAAATTCAAAAGATTATTAATAACAAACTATACAAACAGCTTTCCACAAGTCTAAGTGGTTCTCAAGAATTTACAGCCTTAGAGAAATTGTATTCTTGTTATGAAACTGGCATCTACGATTATATCATTTTAGATACACCTCCATCCAAACATGCTATTGATTTTTTGAATGCTCCAGAAAAATTAGCTTCTTTATTTAATGAGAATATTACAAAGTGGTTCAAAGATACTTCTCAAGGAGGTACTTGGCTAAGTTCGTTAATATCTTCAGGGACTAAACAGGTTCTAAGAGCTTTGGAAATGTTAACTGGTTCGGAATTTATAAAAGAGTTATCTCTATTTTTTACCTACATTAATGATTGGCAAGATAAACTTCATGAAAGAACTATCGCTGTTCACTCTTTGTTAACTGGTATGCAGACCGAATTTTATTTGGTAACAGGTGTTGATGATGCTAAGCTAAAAGAAGCCAGCCAAATCTTACGTTTAATTCGTAAGCAAGGTTACCATCTGACTAAAGTCATAATGAATAAAGCTTTGCCAAGCTGGAATATTGAAGAACCATTAGATTTGGATCTAATAGTTATAGAGGAGAGTCGTGATGAACTCATCAAATGGCATCAAAAATTTGTCGAACTTTATCTACAAAGAATGACAACTTTAAAACTATTTTTTGAACAATTTAAGAAAGAGATACAAGTCGTTACCTTAATTGAATATAATGAACCTATATCTGATATTGTGGGACTTCATCAGTTTGCTAAGAGTTTAAATCCCGAAATTCAGAATTAACCAATTAAAAATGCGGTAAGATTATGAAAAAAATAGTATATTTGTCAGCGACCATTATTACAGGTTCAGTTTTATTTTTTCAAGGTTGTGCTCACAAGGCAGAAGTGTTGAGTTCGGTAAAGGAAGAGGTTCCAATATTAACTCAGGAAGAGCAAGAAATAATAGATATAGAGAAGTTATTTTATCTTAATGAAGTTGAAAAAATGGAAGTCTTAGTTCTTAACTTCGATAAAAATCATCCAAATTCTACTTTTAGAAATTACTTACAATTATTGTTAAGTCGTAATTTATATAAATCTAATAAGTTAAGTGACGCTTTGGTTGCAAACATGAAGGTTCAAAATGAAGCTTTTATTGCTAATAAAAAATTGTATTACGAGGCTTTATTTTATAGCTCTGATATTTATGAATCACAGGGTAAATATGACAATGTTTTAGCGACTCTAGTTGAGTGTGAGAAAAATAAAGACCTTTTGAACGAAAAAATTAAATATTTTGAATTGCCTCTTAAGTTAGCAATTAGTTATGCTAGATTAAACCAGAACGATTTAAGCTTGAAGTATTTGAATGAAACGGAAATAGGGTTAAAAGATTTTCTATCTAAGGGAAATCACACAAGAAAAAGTATTTCACAGCTTTATTATGAAATTGGTTCAGGTACTAATCAGGTTGTAAGTAATGATTTTTTTATTGAGTTCAAAAAAATTTCTCTTACTTATAAATATTTGATTTATTCGTTAAATCTTCACGAAGATACATTTTCAGATAAAGCTAAGCAACAACTAATGGAGCAACTGAAATCTACTTGGAATTTAGTTAGTATGGAAGGTACTCAAGAAATTTCTAAGGCTGAAAAAGAGAATATCAAGTTTGTAAAGCTAACAGAGTTTAGTAAGATGCTCAATGCAATTCAGTTGATGGAACCTCTAGAAGATAAGCAGAAAACTAATTATCAAAAAGAATTTTTTTCATTTGTAGAGGATTTACAAAACAAAACTTATGAACAGATTTATTCTAATTATAATTATACGCCACCAACTGAGGAATCTTTTAGACATAATGTCTTCAGAGAAAAGTTACAGTTAGAAGAAGTTAAAAAATAATATACTAGCTAAAGAAGCTGGATTTTAAAGGAATATCAAATGAATTGTTATACAAGAAATGAATTGCATAAAAAGATTTTAGGAAGAATAGAACCTATTTGTAAATGGTTCAAAGATAAGTCTGAAAACTCTAGATTTCCTATTTACTCAAGTTATGATGTACGGGATTCTGGTTATAAAGTAGCAAATGTAGATGCTAATATTTATCCTGCTGGTTTTAATAATATTTGTCCTACAGACAAAGAATCAGCTATTGAAATTATGGCTAGCTATTTGAATAAAAACTATGGAAGTGGCTTAAAAAAAATTGCTTTGATTACTGAAGAGCACACTCATAATCCTTATTATTGGGATAATGTTCATACAATAAAAAAACTTTTGGAGGATTCTGGCAAAACGGTCAGAGTTGCTTTTCCTTCAAAATTACCAGATAACTTACTATTAAAAAGTGCGAATGGTTTTGAAGTTCAGGTAGAATCAGGAACCTATGAAGATTTAATTTTTAAAGACTTTAAACCTGATTTGATTATTAATAATAACGATTTTTCGGAAGCTCATGATGAGTGGGCTAGGAATATTCATACTCCGCAAAATCCACCTCGAGAATTGGGATGGTATCAAAGAAAGAAAAGCAATTATTTTAAATTTTATAATCAGTTGGTGCATGAGTTTGCTGATGTAGCACAAATCGACCCTATGCTTTTTGAAGTGAAAACAGAATTTTTTGAACACTTTGATATTGGTGACGAGAATAGTAAACAACATTTAGCAATGAAGGTTGATACTTTGATAGAAGCTTTGAAGATTGATTATGAAAAACGCGGATGGAAACAAACTCCATTCGTTTTTGTTAAAAATAATTCTGGAACCTATGGTTTAGCTGTAATTAAAGTAGAAAGTGGAAAAGAAGTTCTTGAGTGGTCTTATAAATCTAGAAAAAAAATGAAAGCTGCTAAAGGTGGTAAGGAAGTAGAAGAGGTTATTATTCAGGAAGGTATTCCTTCTATTGTTGAATCTGATGGTGTAGTTGCAGAGCCAGTTATTTACATGATTGGTTCTGATTTAGCTGGTGGTTTTTTAAGAACGCACGGAGAAAAATCTGCAACGGAAAGTTTAAACTCTCCAGGTGCTATTTATAAACGTCTTTGTGTTAGTGATCTTGCTATTAGACCAGAAGGTTGTCCTATGGAAAATGTTTATGGTTGGACGTCTAAGTTAGGTGCATTAGCTATAACGTATGAGGCTAAAGCTATGGGCGTTTCATTTTAAAACTAGGTCTAAGGCGAGTGTTAATAAAATTAGTCCTAGGGTAGAATGTAAACATGGGGGGCTGATTGAAAATTTATGTTATGATTTTTGCTTCATTTTTGGTTGGTATGTTTATTGTTAACCAATCCAATGAGAAATTTATGATTTCAAGAACTCCATCCGCGATAAGGCAGCAGTATGACTTTACTAATCTCCGTGGTTCCTCTCTGGAAGTAGCTATGAGAGAAAGAGTTATAAGCCAAATTGAAGTAATTAAATCTAACGAAGGTTTTGGGTTATCTTTAGGGCATTTTGCACTTCGAAACTCTTTGGGAGATAGTCTTCTGGGGTGTCAATTTTATAACAAGGTGACATTAACTTTTGAAGCCGAGGGCGTTGCTATTAATGGTGTTAAGCCTACAATGCAGGTGGATGGACCATGTGAAAACACAGAGGATTTAACTAAAATAAAAGCTGTTATGATTCCATTTAGGACGTTGATGAAAGAGAGCCCAGCCGATGGTGACTATAATTTTACCCAACCTAAACCAGTGAGTATCAAGCTCCTTAATTTGGCAGATAATTGGCCCGATATGTGGCATCTGGTTGGTGTGACATTACATTCTTCATTTTCAGATTCCGAGGCTCAGGGTGGTCAATTTATTATTGATAGAAGTGAAATTCAAAAGATCATTGGTCAGGCTTTGTTAATTAATTTTCAATAGACTAATTAATCTGAGTACAGATATAGATAGTTATGAAAGAAAATATAAGCTCTTTTGGAAGGCCTTTTTGGGATTTACATCCACACTCTCAAACTCTTTTTGGACATTTAAAAAAAGAAAAGCCAATACGCGAAAATTTTGAAAAAATCATTCTTGATACACTTGATGGTGATAAGTTGCTTTTAAAAACTCATAGAAGAAACCCCAAAAAATGGGTGATTTTAGCTCACGGTTTGGCAGGAAGTAGTGAGTCTAGTTATATAAATAGATTTACAGCACAATTTTTGACAAAGCAAATTTCAGTTCTCAGGTTTAATCATAGAAATTGTGGTGACTCTATGGGGCTTTCCAGAAAACCTTATCATTCTGGACGTGGTGAAGATCTCTTGGTTGCTGTGAAATACCTTCAGGATCATTATCCGCAATGTGAAATTGTTCTTGTTGGGTTTTCACTTAGTGGTAATGTGGTTTTAGATGCCCTTTGCCGATTTGAAAATGAAATGAATATTAAGCTCGCTGTCTGCGTTAATGGTCCAATTGATTTGAAGGCCTCAGCAGCACGTCTATCTTTAAAAGAAAATAGTATCTACAACTTTTATTTTCTTAACCTACTTCGGATATTTAATTTTAAACTTTATCAAAAAGGATTACTTAATTTGTCTTTCAAGGAGAGTGTGGCTAAGTTGCCTTTGGATGCTAAACTGATCGAGTACGATGATTTGTATACGGCACCGCTTTCGGGATACAAGAATGCTATGGATTATTATGAACAGTGTTCTACCATAAAAAAAATATCTAAGATAAATACTGCCACGGTTTTGATTACTGCCGAAGATGATCCTATCATACCAGTATCTAGTTACCAGGAATTGTTGCTTCCTAAAAATGTTGAAAGATTTATACAGCCGTTCGGAGGTCATTTGGGTTACATGGTTAACTCATCTACTCCCTACGGTAATAAACGTTGGTTAGATTGGTTTTTAGGCGAAAAAATTTCTAACGCTTTAAAATAGCTCACAAGATCTTAATGACGTATTAATTATAGATTACTCCTGTGGGCTGATAAGCTGTTGCGGTTTCAATATCTTTGGCATCACTTAAAGGACCAAGAAAAATGTATTTTTGCCGGCGTTTCATTTCCTGTATAATTTCTTGATTTACCAAAGAACGATTTTTAAACTTTAACTGCGAAACAAAGGCATCGCCCTTAATAGAAATTGCGGGAGTTAAATGAATGGTCGAAAATATTTTGATTCTTGTAACTTCAGATATTGAAGTTGCAAAGTTAAGCATAGGAAGAGTCTCTTTGATAGTTTTCAATACAATATCGTAATCAGAGTAGATCATGATTTTCTTTTCAAGCTTAAATTCTTGAATTAGCTGAATAAATTTTTTATCAATTTCAGGAGCATTGCTTTTGATGTTTATGATAAAGCGTTGCTGCGAGTATTTTGTAAAAACATCTTCAATTTTAATAAGGTCTGGCTTGAGTGTTTTCATTTCATCTAAGCTGTATTCATGAAGATGACGACCTTTAAACTTTGGCATTGCCTTTTTTAGGTTTTCTTTTTCGTGCGTGTCTTGAGTTTTTTGTTTCAATGTGAAGACCAATTCGTTTAGTTGATTGTCTGAATCCACAATAAAGAAACCGTCATTGGTCATATATGTGGAAATCCAAACAATTAAGTCTGGAGTCTGAGTAAGAGATTTGTCAGTCTCTTCAAAGGAATGAAAAACTTTTGCTTTTTCAATGTTTGAAAGGTGATCGTTAGAAGTTGATGCCTTGGTTTTAGAGTAAAACTCATGTTCAAATTTGTAGGTTGGCATAGATAGCCCCCAAAAACGAACGATTATAAGTATCATAAATACGCAAATTAGGGTACCTACACTAATTAATAAAACTCTCAAGATATCACCTCGGTATTTTATCTATATGAAATATATAGATAATTAACAAACTGAATGATGTAGTAAATATCAATCAAATAAGTTAAAAATAGTCTTATTTAGCTTGAATTTCAATTCATTTTCATTTAATTTGCAGGCATCTTCTAACGTATGTTTTTAAATTTAACAAAGGATTTTACTTGGTTCGACTCAACCGTAAAATAGAATATTCTCTGGTAGCCCTAAAATACATGACTGGAAAAATTCCAGGAGAACTGACGTCTGCCAAAGAAATTTCTGAAAAATTTAATACTCCTTTTGATGTTACGGCAAGAGTGCTGCAAGTAATGGCTCAAAAGGGTCTCCTTAAATCAGAGCAGGGAGCAATGGGCGGTTACTATATTGCAAAAGATCTTAGTCGTGTTTCACTACAAGATTTGTTGTCAATGGTTGAGGGACCTTCAGCGTTAGTTAAGTGTCTAGAAAAAAACGAAGCTTGTGATGTGCAACCACATTGTAACATTATTTCTCCAGTAAATGTTTTGAATCAAAAGCTTAACGAGTTCTATGGTAATGTGAAGTTAAAAGATTTACTCGTTTCTCAACATCATCATACTTCTACTCAGCAGATAGCTTCTCAACAGTCATCAATAGAGGTGATGCTTGGAAAATAAAACTAATAAAAACTTCCATCAGGACTATGAATATAAGTACGGATTTGAAACCCAGATTGCTTCTGATCAAGTTCAAAAAGGTCTTTCTTCTGATATAATCAGATTAATCTCAAGAAAAAAAGAAGAGCCAGAGTGGATGTTAGAATATCGTTTGAAAGCATTTGAATACTGGCAAAAACTAGAGGAGCCAACATGGGCTCATGTGCGCTATCCAAAAATTAATTTTCAAGATATCTCGTACTATTCTGCTCCAAAAACTGAAGCTGTTGGTAAAGAAGAAAAACCAAAATCTTTGCAAGATTTAGATCCAGAACTGATTAAGACTTTTGAAAGATTGGGCATTCCAGTTTCTGAGCAAAAAAGAATTTCTGGTGTGGCTGTCGATGTAGTTTTTGATTCAGTTTCTGTTGGAACTACTCATAAAGAAGAACTTGATAAAGTTGGTGTTATTTTTTGTTCTATCTCTGAAGCTATAAAAAAATATCCTGATCTTGTTAGAAAATATCTTGGTTCAATCGTACCTTTTTCAGATAACTATTATGCCGCTTTAAATGCTGCCGTTTTTACTGACGGATCTTTTTGTTATATTCCAAAAGGAGTTAAGTGTCCCATTGATCTTTCTACGTATTTTCGCATTAATGCTAAAGAAACGGGGCAATTTGAAAGAACACTACTTGTCGCTGATGAGGGTTCTTTTGTTAATTATCTTGAAGGTTGCACAGCACCTCAACGTGATGAAAATCAGCTTCATGCAGCTGTGGTAGAGTTGATAGCCTTGGACAATGCTGAAATTAAATACTCAACCGTACAAAATTGGTATACGGGGGATAAAGAGGGTAAGGGTGGAATCTACAATTTTGTAACTAAGAGAGGTAAATGTGCGGGAGTCAATTCTAAGATTTCATGGACTCAAGTCGAATCAGGTTCTGCCATTACTTGGAAGTACCCCTCTGTCATTCTTCAAGGTGATCATTCAGAAGGTTATTTTTATTCCGTTGCATTAACCCATGATTATATGCAAGCAGATACGGGAACAAAGATGATTCATATAGGCAAAAATACTAAAAGCACGATTATTTCCAAAGGTATTTCTGCGGATCATTCAAGTAATGCTTATCGTGGACAAGTTAAAATCATGCCTTCAGCAAGTAATGCAAGAAATTACTCTCAATGTGATTCGATGCTTGTAGGCAAAGATTCTTCCGCGCACACGTTTCCGTATTTGGATGTAAAAAATAATACAGCTCAAATTGAACACGAAGCGACCACTTCAAGGATTAGTGAAGATCAGATTTTTTATCTTCAATCCCGAGGGCTTAATATGGAACAAACCATTTCCATGTTAGTGAATGGTTTTTGTAAAGAAGTATTTAAGCAGCTGCCATTGGAATTTTCAGTAGAGGCAGTGAAGTTGATAGAAATGAAGTTAGAAAACTCAGTTGGTTAAAAGGAATAATAACATGTTAGAAATTAAAAATCTTAAAGCGGAAGTTGACGGAAAACCAGTTCTTAAAGGTTTGAATTTAAAAGTGAATGCTGGTGAAGTCCATGCCATCATGGGACCAAATGGTTCTGGAAAAAGTACTTTGTCAAAAATTCTCTCAGGTCATCCTAACTACGTAGTAACTGGTGGTGAAATTAATTTTGAAATTAATTTTCAACAAAAATCTATTATTGATATGGAGGCGGATGAACGAGCAAAAGAAGGAATATTTTTAGCTTTTCAGTATCCTGTAGAGGTTCCTGGGGTTAATAATCTTACATTTTTGATGAATTCTTTTAATGCCGTTTTGGAACATCAAGGCTCATTACCTCTTTCAGAAGAGGAATTTAAAATTTACTTAGATAAAAAAATGGAACTTATGGGTTTAAGGGAAGATTTTTTAAAAAAAGGTTTTATGGACCGAGGAGTTAACTCTGGGTTTTCTGGTGGGGAAAAGAAAAAAAATGAAATTTTACAAATGGCAGTATTAGCTCCTAGATTAGCGATTCTCGATGAAACAGACTCAGGTTTAGATATCGATGCTTTAAGAATTGTTTCTGAAGGAGTCAATAAACTACGTTCTTCTAAAAATGCAGTGATTTTGATTACTCACTATCAGCGTTTGCTAGATTATATAAAACCCGACTTTGTGCATGTTTTATCTCAAGGTAGAATTGTCAAAACTGGTGGTCCAGAATTAGCTCATGAGCTAGAGAAAAATGGGTATGATGGGATCCTTTCATGAGTATTTTAAATTCTTTTGATTCTCTAATTCAATCCACTCAAGCCTATTTAAAAAAAATAGGAATTGAAGAATCAAAAATTAATCAGTTGTTAGATGAAAAAAAAGCTCTAAAAGAGCAGCTTTTAGAAATGGGATTGCCTAAAAGAACTAATGAATTTTGGAAGTACACCTCGTTGAAGTTTTTAAATGATACTCCTTTTTATTCCGAATTTATTAGTGATAATGTCAGTTCTGATTTAGAAAAAAAAATTGAAGCTCACAAAACAGATGATTTCTTTTCTTTAGTTTTTATCAATGGATTTTTTTCACCTGCTCTTTCTGATAATTTACCTGTAGATCAAGTTTATATAAAAAAGAACTTCTATTCCTCGTGTTTCAAAAAAGATTTTTCCAGAAGGAATGGAGTTGAGTCTTCATTAGATACGCCAATTAAAATTCCTATGCATAAGTCAGAGTTCTACTTCAGTGATTTTTTTCTTGGGTTAGGGCAGGTTTATAATTCAGAAGAAGTCGTTATAGAAATTAAAAAAGGGATCGAGTTAAGTAAACCGTTGAAGATTATTCTATTCTCATACTCTGAACAGCAAAAAGCGATTTTATCTTCATCAAGAATTAGTATTAAACTTGAGGAACAAGCAAAAGCAAGTGTAGTTGTAAAATCGGTAGGGGAAGATGGTGTAAAATATTTTTCTCAGATTCAGCTAGAAGTTTTGCTTAATAAAAAATCCAACTTAGAATTGATTAATAGTATAGAGCAAAGTTACCAAGCATATCATATAGATCAGTTTAAAATTGATCTTCATGCTGATAGTCAATGCCATTACTTAGAGAACAATATAGGATCTTTACTGACTCGTCATGAGTTGGAAGTAAATTTATTGCAACCCGGAGCTAATGCAAAAGTTATGGGAGTTGCTTATTTACAAAAAAAAGAACAATGCGACAGTCATACAAAAATTAAATTTCATGCTAGTCACACTCAAGCTGAGCAATTGTATAAAAATATATTAGATGATGAAGCCATCTCTGTGTTTTGTGGTAATGTGATCATTGATGAGCATATTAACGATGTTAACTCTGCTCAATTAAATAATAATTTACTTATGTCTAATCAATGTGAGTCTCATAGTAAACCAGTATTGATGATTTATTCGGACGATGTTAAGGCCTCTCATGGATCTACTGTGGGTCAATTAAATGAGGAAGAACTTTTTTACTTAAGGAGTCGGGCTTTATCAAAAGAAAAGGCTAAAGAATTATTAAGTTCAGGTTTTCTGTTACAAGTGTACGAACTAATTGATTCTCAGGTGCTAAGGTCCTATTTAAAAAAGTCTATTTCATTAAAGATAGATAAAAAGCAAGCTAGGCCAGAGCTAAAGATGCTTAAAGTTTAGGATACGTTAGCAAAGGAATTTAAAAGTATGCAAATAGAAGAAGTAAGATCTCATTTTCCGGCATTGACACAGAAAATTTATGATAAAGAATTAATTTATTTGGATAGCGCTGCTACGACTTTGAAACCAAAGGAAGTTATAGATCGTATTAATCATTATTATTCCTACGAAAATTCTAATGTTCATAGAGGAGCGCATTATTTAAGTCAAAAGGCTACAGATCTTTTTGAAGAAGCTCGTGAAGAGGTAAGCCATTTTATTAATGCTGAATCTTCAGCTGAAGTAGTTTTTGTAAAGGGTACTACGGAAGGTATAAATCTTATTGCCGCAAGTTTTGGATCATTTCTTTCGGAGGGAGATGAGATCATTGTTACAGTACTTGAGCATCATGCTAATATTGTTCCTTGGCATATGCTGGCTGAACAAAAAAAAATCAAAGTTAACTTTGTTCATTTAGATGAGTCTTTAGATTTGAGCTTAAATGAGTATCAAACTCTGTTGTCAGAAAAAGTGAAGTTAGTTGCTTTGACGGGGTGTTCAAATACTTTGGGTATTAAACCAAAAATTAAAGACTTAATAAGTATGGCGCATCAACATGGAAGTAAAGTTTTGATTGATGCTGCTCAGTTAGTTTCTCAAGATAAGATAGATGTTAGAGCATTAGATTGTGATTTTTTAGTTTTTTCAGGACATAAATTATTTGGGCCAACGGGTATAGGAGTTCTTTACGGAAAGAAAAAGCTTCTTGATCAGATGCCACCGTATCAAGGCGGTGGGGCTATGATTAGTGATGTTTCTGAAGAGAGGACTTTATTTAATCAAGTGCCATTTAAATTTGAAGCTGGAACCCCACATATTGGTGGAGTTTTAGGAATGGCTGCCGCGATCTCATTTTTTAAAAAAATAGATATAAACGAAGTAAAGAAGCATGAAAGAAAATTAGTCCAATATTTTATAAACTTTTTTGAAAAAGAACAAGATGTGGTGATTTATGGAGCTAAAGAAAAGCTTAATTCGATTGTCTCATTCAATATTAAGAATTGTCATCATTCCGATGTAGCTCAGTTGCTTGATCAGCAAGGTATTGCTGTTAGAGCTGGCCATCATTGCACACAGCCATTAATGAAATATTTAAAAATTCCTGGAACAATTAGAGTCTCATTCTCGATATATAATCAAGAGAGTGATGTTGAGAAACTTGCGAAAGCTATTCAAAAAGCAAAGGAACTACTGTTATGACTTCATCAGATGTATTAATCAGAATTCAAGAAACGCCCAATCCTAATGCCTGGAAGTTTATTTTAGATAGAACGGTTTTAACTGAAGGAAAGGCGACTTATTCATCTCTTGGTGAAGCTGAAAATAATTTGTTGGCACGAAGTATATTTGAAATTCCAGGAATAAAGCAGGTACATTTTTTTCAAAATGTAATAACAATAACACACGTATTTGATGCTGAACCTGAAGAAATTCATGCTGCAGTTTCAAGTGTGATTCAAACAAGAATGCCGATTCATAATCCCAACCAAACGATTAAAGACGAGAAAAAAATAGCTAGAGAGAAGCTTTCTCCAGAATTACAACAAATTGAAAGTATTTTGGATGATACTATCCGACCCGGATTACAAGGAGATGGTGGTGATTTGACGGTAGTTAATTTGGATGGCAACCAGTTGTATGTTCATTATGAAGGTGCCTGTGGAACTTGTCCTAGTTCAACGACTGGAACTCTTATGGCGATTGAAGGAATTCTTAAGGATCATTTAAATAGAGATATTGAAGTTATTCCTGTCTAAAATGAGATAAGCCTCAGTCATTTTTAATGATCAAGTAACTATCTTTGAATCCTAATTTTATTTCTTGGAGAAACCAAACCTCTTTCCACATTATCAGCTGAATCTTTACTGTAAGAATTAATTTGATCTTTAGAAGGTTGTGGGCTTTCACTTGAAAGATCAGTTTGGTTGTAGTTCTCATTAAAATTTTTGTTAGCAATGAACTCAAAAGAATCTTCAGGTCTAGATGATAATAATCCAACATTAGAAAAAGTTGTATTTCCAATTCTGGTGTGAGCTGACAATGAGATAAGCTTTTTTTCTTCTTTAGAAAAGCCACTCACTTTAATCTTCACTTCTTGAGGAGTTTCTGTAGGAACATTATTTAAAACTTGTTGCTGAGCTCCTTCAATGAGGAATACTCCCTCTGGAAGAACCCATTCATAATTTACTATGTTATCACTGCTTTTAAGAAGTGTAATGTAGCCTTTTATCTCAGTTATATCTGCGTTTAAATCTGCTAATTCTGAGAATTCAAGTTGTACACTGACAAAAGAAAGTTGTTTGCCAAGTTTAGATTTAAAAAGAATCTTTGAAATTTTTTGTCGTTCATTTAAAGAAAAACTATCAGAGTTCGCTTCTAGAAAGTATTTTTCGTAGATCAATGAAGAGCCAAAACTAAAAGTTAAAAAGATAAAAACTACAAAGATTTTTTTTAAAGTTAATTTGCTGGGCATAGATCCCTCTGTGAGGAGTTAATTGTTTTAGTTAGCCTGTACCTTGCTTCGACGCCAACACCGCTTGAGGTTTTTCCGTAAGTATTTGCTTTAACAACTAACATATAAGTGCCAGGAGTTAGTTGGCTAAGTGTTAGACTTTCAGAACCATTTTCAATTGAGCCATAAGCGCGATTGCTAGTTTTGACAATGCTATCTGACTGTTCACCATACTCTTTGGCTTCATACTCTTCAAAATAAGTATAATCTTCCCTGTAAAGATAAAGATCTAAGTCAACTGGTTGGTTAGCATCGCTTTGAGCATAAGAAAGATTTATGATGGCATTGGCAGCTATATCATCGTTTGTAATCGTAATTTTATAAAAATCATTAGATTTGAATTGATTTGATTTTTTATAAAAAGGACAGGATGTTCCCGCGCATAAAGTGAGATCTGCTACAGGACTAATATAGGTATTTGAACACGTATTAATGGTTTGTTCATTAAGAGGGTTAGCATAATTTTTAAAAACTTTACTTTGTTTCTCTTGAGAAAGGATGTTCAGCCAATAAGAATTGTTCGAGGAATAGGTAGAAGAAATTATTGAATCTAGCCCCTTGTTCATTAGAATACTTGACCGAAAAGCTTGCGAAGGAGAATGAAATCCATAAAAAGGATTACTAAAAACATTCCAAATCTCTTTGAATGGAATCCCCGCACCAATAGGATATGTTAATGAAGTTGGTGATATCACTTTATATAAAGTTCGTGTAATTGATATTTCTCTAAAATTACCTTCACCGCTGGGTGTATTCGTTGGCATATTATCTAAATTCGTTGAATTTGCATCATCATCGATAGTGATATACACGTTTTGTGAACAGGTTCCTTTGGTTTCTGTTGTGTCATTGCAGTACCCGGAAGTATCTAAGTAATAATTCTTACCTAGTATTGCAGCTTGGACAAAATTTGCAAAGCCTTCACTCCATGCTAGTCTAGGGTCAATAACAGCATCGCCATTATGATAGCCTCCTGGGGAATCTGTTTTTCCATAGACATCTTCTAGGAAGTGTCCATATTCATGAAGTATAACAGATTTGTCAAAATGGTCTGTATCAGACTTTGCGACATCACCATTGTAGCCGCCTAAGATAAAAAGCTTATGCTCTCCTGGTTTGTAAAAAGATATAAGGCTGTCTGGATAGCCATAATAAGAATAGGGGTTGAAACCAGCTTTCCAGTAGACAGAAACTTTATCGCTAACCCAAGAGTTATCGGATAATTGAGTTTTTAAGTATTCATTTGCATAGTAAATGGTTTTTAGAATATGGAAAGCGGCTCCCTCCATTTTGGAGCTTTCGCTTTGTCTTGCCATAGCTTGGATCTCACCAGCATTGACATTAACCGAAGCTATATTGAAACTTTTTTCTATGAAATAAGGTTTATTGCTGGTGGGATCTTCAAGGATACTAGTTTTTATACGCGCATTATAAGCGCGCGAATAGATTCTAAGTGTTAACGTTCCAGAGTCCTTAGGAATATCAATACTAAAACTACCATCGAGGTTAGTTGTACCGCATTGAATTATATTAGAATTTGAGTCTAACAAATTGATCTCAGCATAAGAAATGGCATCGGAAACAGGATTACCTGAAAGTACTTTAATATAGCCATGAGAAGTATAGACAGAGTTTACTGGGCGATAAAAGTAAACAGCTGAACCAGTTAATGTTACATGGTTAGGAAAACTTTTACTTTCATGGCAAACAGAAGATTCTGGAATTTCAGTAGTTGCATTGCTAGAGCTAGAACCGCCATTCTTTTGGCAATTCACGATAACGAAAAGCAACGAAAGCAGAGATAATGCTTTGAAAGTAGATTTAATCAACATGAATCTCTTTCGGCAAATTTTTCTGGTGACCTGAGCAATTAGTTGATTGAAACTATGGATTAAAATGAGATTTTTTAACAAAATTAAAGTTGAATAAAGTGTGTATCTATTTTAAACGAGTTAGCAGTAAAATATGAATAATAAATCGCCATTTTATAGAGAAATTTTAAGCGAATTAAAAAATAGATCATTTATTGGAGTTATTAATAATGTCCTTTTAAGTTTGTTGCTACTGATTTCATTTCAATCTTTATATAAATTCAACTATACTTTTTTTAACCTAACTTATGCTATTGTTTTGTTTAGTTTGATAAGGTTAGTTCACGTTCATGCGTTTAATTTTATTAGCGATAGATTATGGCATGCAATTTTTAGTTTAATTAATGTTGTGACCGCGGTATCGTGGTCATTACTCTTGTATTATTCTTTAATAGAATATCACGTAGATTTTAGAATTGTTTCCTTGATTCATATTGTTTATGCAGGAGTGATTGCCTCTGCATCTTACAATCTTGGTCTTTCCTTCAGAGACTTTTTTTTATTTTCATTAATTATATTAATGGCACCAATTTTATTTTATAGTGTTAATTTTAAAGATTCATTTAATTCATTCTATATTTTAGCTATTCTTGTCATTTTTTTTATTTTTATTGCCTTACAAAGACGAGATTATTCAATTCAGTGGAGAAGAATTTTAACACAACAAAAAGAAATGGAAGTTTTGATTAATTCATTTCCAGCTGGCATTACCTTAATTAAAAATAGAAAGTATATTTATGTAAATAATAAGGCTTTAAAAGTATCTGGTTTAGAAAAATCTTTATTTATAGGCAAACAGGTTGGGTTTTTAGATAATCACGATGAGTTTAATTTCTACTTTGAAAAGTTTTCTGAATCTGAAAGTGAAAACTCAACTCATGAAATTAATCTTCGAATTAATAATGAAAGTAGGCTGCATTTATTGATTCTGCAAAAAATGGCTGATGATAAGTCTCTTATTATTGCAATTACAATTGATATCCATGAGCAGAGACAAAATGAAGTAGCACTTCAAGCAGCATCCAAAATGGCAGCGCTTGGGGAAATGTCTAGTGGTCTTGCACATGAAATTAACAATCCATTAGCTGTAATTTCTGGTCAGGCGGGGCAGTTAATGCGAATGATTGAAAATTTATGTGAAAGTAAAATAACAAATGAGGAAAGCTTGAACTTGTCTGGAGTATCGGTAAATAAAATATTAGATGGCTTACAGAGAATATATAAAACTTCATTTCGAATAGCTTCTATTATTAAGGGACTCAGGCAAATAGCTAGAAATGATGTTGCTGATTCTAGAGAGATAGTGAGTTTTAAGAATATACTCACGGATACTCTTAGTTTGTGTGAAACAAGGATGCAAAACAAAGGAATTTTATTTAAATTTAATTTAGAAAATGAAGAAGTCTTAGTAGATTGTCACCAGGCGCAAATTGGGCAAGTTATACTCAACTTACTTAATAACTCTATAGATGCCATCGAAGGCATAAAAGAAAAGTGGATTCAAGTTAACGCAAAAGTTTTGGATCAGGAAAAAAAACTAAGAGTTGAAATAATAGACAGTGGTAAAGGTATACCTCTTGAAGTGGTAAGAAAAATTATGAATCTATTTTTTACAACGAAACCTACAGGAAAAGGCACAGGTTTAGGTTTGAGTATTTCCAAATCTATTGTAGAGCAACACCAAGGGACTTTATATTATGAAAATAGGTCTCTTAATACAACCTTTGTTATTGAACTTCCCATAGCTTCTGAAGAGAATACTTTAATTAGCTAGGCTAATAAGCAGGGCGTGTCTATTTTTTTTTATCTTTATCATTAACAATTTGTTTACTTGAAAATTCATTTATCAAAAACACTGCAACTGAATTACCACCAACTGATTTTTTTCCTTGGGACGTTACCCACAAATATTCACCGTTAGGGCTGATTCCAAGACCAACCGGATAAGAATCAACTGGAATTCTACCAATAACCTTGAGGGTATTAGTTTCTAGAAAAATAACTTCACTTCCGTTATTTGATGTTGTAAATAAATAATTCCACTTTGGATGAAGTTTAAAACTTCTTACACCAAGGCCCACAAAAGTTTTAACAATTTCAATATTTTTTAAATCAACATCTTTTAGGAAAACCTCTGGTTCTTTTTTAGAATTAAGAAATGTAATTAGTTTTTCAAAAGGAATTTTAGCGATTGTGCCAGTGGCATTGCAACCAGTATAAAGAAAACTGCCTTGACTATCGAAATGAATATCTCTAGTTCCAGGTTGAATCGAAAAAACTGTCTTAAAAAATAGGAATTTGTCGTTTTCCTTTTTAAAAATAGTAATTCCTCCACCTTTCATTCTTGAAACCAATAAAAACTTATTATCTTTACTGAATGCAAGTCCTCTGACGCAAAGACCACAATCCTTATCTCTATCAGACTTTAGGTTTGTTAAAGGATGCTTTTTGTTAATTACTAAAAGTTGATGGTACTTGAATTTTTTGTAGTCTTTATCTCGGATATCATAGATTCCAACGGTGTTGTCCCCCCAATTAGAAATGGCTATGAACTGATTATCATGAGAGACTTCTACATATTTTGATATTGGTCCGGTAAACATTACTCTGATAATTTTTAAAGTTTTGGTATCCACAATGGCAACTGCCGATGAATCTTGTCCAAGATTATCGTAGTCTCTTCTGTAATAAGTAATCCATAAATACTTTCCATCGTGTGAAAGAACACTTTCAACTGGTTTTCCAAGAAAATGCAAAGCCTGTTTGTGCTTGGGGGTGGGAAATAGATTTGATTTGCGATCAATAATAACTTTGCTATCTACACTTAGATTTTTTAAGGATCTAAAATCATGTTTGATAATATCTATTTTTTGGCTACCATCTTTATTAAAGACAATGGTTTTAAATCCCTCTAATGAGTGAATATAAGTTTGCTCTCCTGATTTACTAAATTGCACTGACTTTGGTGAGAAAATATCTTCATCATAGTGATCTAAACTAACTTCGGTTTTTTTATTGTAGGATTGCCACCTAGAAATAAGAGTTAATTGAATTGGAGAATCTTTTGGAAGACTTTGGCTAAAAAGTGGAGTTTCTTGTCTGAAAGTATTTACTTTTTTTCCTGAGTTAATGATTGTTAAATTTTCTTTTGCTGAATCAATATACAGTTTGACTCTGTCGTGGTCGGGATTTAATGAAATTACCTTGGACCAGAGTTTAACAACTTCTTTCCAATCACTCAATTTCCAATAAGACCATCCTAATTCGTAGTAAGCATCAGCGCAGTTAGGTTCTTTGATTAAAGCTTTTTTATACTCTTCAATGGCCAAGAGGGTATTGTTATTGGCTTGTAGTTGCATTCCATCGGTTAATAAAGAATTAGCTTCATTTGTCGTACAGCTAGAAATACTGCTTTTTTCTTCACTTTTTAATAAAGTGCTTTGTGTAAATATGATTAAAAATAATATTAAAAAATTATTTGCAAAGATCATATTTATATTTTTCTTTCCAGAGGTGAAGCCATTTTTTAGCCATTAATAAAGAATTATTTTCTATGTTTTTATCAATAGTATAAAAAATATCTTTTTGTTTGTTTTTACCATTAAAACAGAGGTCTTTGTTATTAACGTTTGATGGTGAGCGACAAGTATTAACTGAAAAGTAGTGAAAAAGTTTCTCTTTTTCTGATAGGAGAGAACAGTAATTAACTAGATCTTTTTTCCAATTCTCTTCAGTTTTTTTTGCTGAAGGAATTTTTTTTATTAAAGTCAAAGTCTTCTTTAATATATCATATATTTGATTGGTTGTAAAATTAGCGATGTTTAAAGGCTCTTCAAAAAAAATGATTTTCTTGTTTAATTCAAGCATGTATGTGAATAAAAAATTCTTACTTTGGTTGCAATATTTTTTTTGAAAATTAATCGTGTCATTTATCTTGTTATTCAAAGAAATTATCGCATCTCTTGAAATGAAATATTTGACTTCATTACTTTGACTATTGATAAAGTCGATATTTTTTTTAATTTTTAAGAGCTGTAAATTTTCAATGATTTCACATTTTGAGATTGTAGGGTATATAATGACTAAGTTTCTCATCAATAAAAAAGTAAATATCAAAACACTAATTAAAATTAGAGTATAAAGAAAAATAGTCGCAAATCTCTTTCTAGAAAGCATAACTAAATTTCGACATTTAATTGGTTTACTGAAGAATTAGTACTGATTTTAGATATTATTTGATTAGTCTAAGGTCTATATAGCCAATGAGAACAAAGTATGAGTTGTATAATTCCTAGACTGTTCTTATGTAAAACAAAAACCGATAGTTCTGTGTATGAGTGTTAAGATTATTGAAGTTAAATCATTAATAGATTTATTATCTTTACCCGTCATTATTTTTGATTTAAAGACTGAGGTCTTAATTCATGTAAATGCGGCTGCTGCTGAACTTTTTGGATATGATGAAATAGCCATGACAGAGTTCACTTTAACAAAAATTTTTGCTTCTCAAAATCGAAAAAATATTGAAGCTCTTAGAGAGATTTGTTTTTTACATAGTGATGGATTTAAAATTAAAGAAAGTGATCTTTATATAAGAAGAAAAACTGGAAGACGATGTCCTGTCGAAGTGTCTTGCTCTGTTTTTACAGATGAAAACAATAAGTATGGTCTATTGAATATTATAGATCTAACAGAACTATATTCGAAACAATTGGAAAAAGAGAACTTACTTCAGGATAATATTCGAATTTCTAAATTAGCTGACTTATCTCGACTGGCTACGGGAATGGCTCACGAACTTAATAATCCGCTTGCTATTATCTCTGGATATTCTGAGCACATTGTAGACCAAATAGAAAAAGGTGTCACCGAGAAGGAAGTCTTTATTAAAAGTATTAAGCCAATCAAAGCAAATATTGTGCGGATGAATAATATTATATCAAAATTGATGAAGATGTTCAGATCTGAAGAGATTAAATTTACAGATGTTAACGTTAGGAGTTTGATTAATATTGCACTAAATACAATTAAAAGTCAGATTGAAAATACAAACATCATTATAAATTTAGATGTGCAGGAGTTTCATGTCAGTTGTGATTTACTCTATACTGAGCAAGTTATCATAAATATACTTAATAATGCTATTACTGCAGTAAGTAAATATTCTGATCTTCGTATGATTAATATTACAACAACGGAAACATTGTCTGATATTTGTATCTCAATAAATAATAACGGCGATCCTATCTCAGAAGAGATTAAAGATAAAATTTTTTCGCCTTTTTTTACTACAAAGCAGGTTGGTGCTGGTGTGGGGCTTGGTTTATATTTAGCACAGAATATCATGCGTATTCATGAAGGAAAAATTACTTTCGAAACTAATCCAAAACTTGGAACTACATTTAATTTATATTTTCCTAAGCGAAGTTCTGTTTTGGGTAACCTAATTAAAGAAAAGAAGTCGATTTTGCTTGTTAGTGAGGACATTAATTTTGTTAAAAAATTCCATGATTCTTTTTTTCCTCTAGGGTTTAAGGTTGTTGAGGCTCGAGATATCAGTGAAGCTAGCTCCTTATTGCATGTTAATAAATTTGACTCTATTGTTTGTGACTTTGCGTTTGATAAGAGCAGCAGTGAAAACTATATAAAAATTATAAATGAAAATTATTCTACTCCAGTTGTTATCTTATCCAAAGATGTGCATAATAAAGATTTAAAAACTATTGAAAGATTAAAGAATGTATACTTATTTTCAAATGAATTAATTGAGGAAGAAGTTAAAGATATTTCTTTAGTTATAGATCAATACCAATCAATTAAAGACCTAAAAGCTGCTTAATTTGTAAACTTAAAATTTGTGCAAATTGTTTCCTTAGAAAGATAGACTTTTCTTTGTTATCACTTTTATATTTTTAGTAAAATAAAAAACAGGGTTAACCATAGGGTAACCCTGTTTCATAAATCAATTTATTGGACAGCTATTAGGCACTTTCTGCAGGACCTGATGAGTTATTCGATTTGCTATTCTTGATTTCTTCCTCTGACTTGAAAACTAAAAGAGGCTGAGATCTCATGTTAATAACATTATCATCAATTAGAACTTCTTTAACATTTTCTTTTGAGGGCACATCGAACATAATATCTAACATAGAAGTTTCTAGGACTGCTCTTAAGCCCCTAGCACCTGTTCTTCTTTTTATAGCAGTTTGGGCTATCGCTTTTAAAGCTGTTTCTGTGAATTTCAGATCAATACCTTCATAGTTAAACAATTTCTGATATTGTTTGGTGATGGCATTTTTTGGTCTGACCAAAATGTCTATCAAAGCAGATTCGTTCAAAGGATCTAGAACAGCCATGACTGGAAGACGACCAATAAACTCAGGAATGATTCCAAATTTAACTAAATCATCGGGCTCTACACTTTGTAGAATATTTTCTCCAGTATCTTTTTCTTGATCGGTTCTTATATCTGCTGCAATACCCATAGTTTTGTTTGTAGTTCTATTCTCAATAATCTTGTCAAGACCAACAAAAGCTCCCCCGCAAATAAACAATATATTTGAGGTATCAATTTGAATAAATTCTTGTTGTGGATGTTTTCTGCCACCTTTAGGAGGAAGATTAGCTACAGTACCTTCAAGAATTTTTAAAAGAGCCTGCTGAACTCCTTCTCCACTGACATCTCTAGTGATAGAAGGATTTTCAGATTTTCTAGAAATTTTATCAATTTCATCGATATAGATCACACCTTTCTGACATTTTTCAACATCATAATCAGCTGCTTGAAGAAGATTGAGAACAACGTTTTCCACATCTTCGCCCACATATCCGGCCTCGGTCAGAGTTGTGGCATCTGCCATAGCAAAAGGAACGTTTAGAATTTTTGCAATGGTTTGAGCTAGCAAAGTTTTACCAGAACCAGTTGGTCCTATGAGTAAAATATTTGATTTTTGTAATTCAACATCAGAGTTTTTCTTGCCTGAGGAAATATTATTTATCCTTTTGTAGTGATTATGAACAGCCACAGCTAATGACTTTTTAGCTTGGGTTTGGCCAATCACATACTCATCAAGGTGTAATTTAATATCTAATGGCTTTGGAACTTTGAAAGTGCCTTTTACCGACGTTTCTCGTTCTTTTTCCTCGTCAATGATGTCGTTGCAAAGATCAATACATTCGTCACAGATATAAACTCCTGGACCAGCGATCAATTTTTTAACTTCTTTTTGGCCTTTGCCACAAAAGCTACAGCGTAAATTATTTTGTGCGGGTGTAGACATCTTCAATTATCCTTTTTTAAGGCTTGTTTTTCTTGTTTCAACAATGTGATCAATGATTCCAAATTCTTTGGCATCTGTAGGGCTCATAAAGTTATCCCTTTCCATAGCACTAAATAATTTGTCATAAGCTTGACCCGTATGCTTTTCGTAAATTCTCGTTAACTTTTCTTTAGTTTTCACAAGCTCTCTGGCGTGTATTTCAATATCTGTAACTTGACCGCCAATTCCGCCACCACCCAGATGTGGTTGGTGGATCATGATACGTGTATTGGGAAGAGAGTAACGTTTCCCTGCTGTTCCACCAGCCAACAAAAGTGAACCCATGCTAGCTGCCATTCCCATGCAGTAGGTAGCTATGTCACATTTTACAAATTGCATAAAATCATAAATAGCCATACCTGCTGAAACACTTCCACCAGGAGAATTAATGTAAAGGTGAATATCTTTTTCGGGGTTATCTACCTCAAGAAACAACATTTGTGCAATTAAAGAGTTTGCAACTTCATCAGTCACGGCACTCCCTAGCATAATGATGCGGTCCTTGAGTAGGCGAGAATAAATGTCATAAGATCTTTCGCCTTTAGAGGTTTGTTCAATTACATAAGGTATTAAAGCCACTTCCGTACTCCTGGTTCTGAAGATTAACATGGTTTTTCTTCTATGCTATCATCTTCGTGGTTATTTGAGAAACATATCGGTTACATCTTACTATACTTTATTTAAAAAGACCTTGAAGAATCAAATATCTGTGATAGACCTTTACAATTAACATAAGTAGCTAATAACTCACGGAGTCAGTATGATTATAAACCTTTTGTCTCAGGACTTAAAAACAGTCACAAAAAACCAAAAAGATGGAATTTATGTTACATTTTCTTTTTCCGGTGAGGATAAAGAAAAAACAACTAACATTGTAAATAAAGAGCTGCATGGAAGACTTGAAAAGTCATTGAGTTCTAAGTTGATTACAGGAAAGACTTATGAGACTGCAATTTATCGTGAGTTTAACTTTTCTCTTTTTTCTCATGTGGTTGTTATTGGTTTAGGGAAAAAGAGTGAGTTTAGTCACGAAGTTTTTCGTCAAGCTTTGTCTTGTGTTTATGATGCGAGCAAGTCTTTAAAAGCTGAGGATGTTTTTGTAGATTTAAATGATTTGCATTTAAAAAAACATGCTCCTGAGTTTGTTAAAGCTGCTGTTGAAGGCCTTGAATTGACCTCCTATGATTTTACAGAGTTAAAGTCAAAAAAAGCAAAACCTGGATCAATAAAATCAGCAAAAAAAGTAACTTCAGAAGAAGATCAAGAACTACAAATTCATTTATTATTAAATGAAGCTAAAAGTAATGAAGTGAAGTTGGCTTTTGAGGAAGGATTGATTTTAGCTCAAGCAGTTAATTTTTCTAAATATTTAGGTGATATGCCAGGTAATTTGATGACACCTACAATTTTGGCAGAAAAAACTCTAGAGGCTATTAAGGGAACAAAAATTAAAGCCACAGTTTGGGATAAGGCAAGAATTGCAAAGGAAAAAATGGGTGGCTTGCTTGGTGTTTCTATGGGCTCAACACAAGAACCTAGATTTATTATCTTGGAATATACAGGAGCAGCTAAGTCTCAGAAACCTATTGTATATGTAGGTAAAGGATTAACCTTTGATTCTGGTGGTATTTCTATTAAACCTTCTGCAGGCATGGAAGAAATGAAGTATGACATGTGTGGTGGAGCTAACGTTATTGGAACTATCATTGCGATCGCTAAAATGAAGCTAAAGGTGAACGCTATAGCCTTGATTCCCTCAACTGAAAATATGCCAGGTCCAAGCGCTACTAAGCCAGGCGATGTGCATACTAGCCGTAATGGAAAAACTTTTGAAATCAACAATACAGATGCTGAAGGAAGATTAATTTTAAGTGATGCTTTAGTTTATGCTTCAGAGCAAAAACCAGAATTAATAATAGATGCGGCAACTTTAACTGGTGCCATGGTGGTTGCTCTTGGAAATATTCATACAGGTTATTTCACAAGAAATAAAAACTTGAAAGCTCAAATCGAAAAAGCTGCGGAAGCTTCTGGTGAGTGGGTATGGAACATGCCTCTATGTGATTATCATGTGCAAGATATGAAGGGAACATTTGCCGACCTTTCGAATATGTCATCTGGTAAAGGGGCAGGATCAGCAACGGCTGCGGCTTTTCTAGAGCAATTTGTTGACGAAGGAATTCCTTGGGCACATTTTGATATTGCAGGAACAGGATGGGCTGCTGGTAATAGATTAAAATACTGTACGAAAAAAGGAGCAACAGGAGCTATGGTTAGGACTTTTGTAGAGCTCGCAAAAAGCTATCAATAAAATTGACCTAAAGATTAAAAAATGAAAATGCCGGTAAAGTGCTGATGATATTACTTTACCGGCATTTTTTTTTGTAACATGATTGAATTTCCATGGATAGTGAAAATCAGTTATTACTCAAAAGCCCTTTGTGGTTTTACATTTCCCAAAATAAAAGACCTTTTTTTGTAGGTTTGACTTTGCTTGTTTTTAACAATTTTGTGGATTGCTTGACTCCCCTAGTTTTGAAAATTGCCATCGACTATTTAACTGTAGGAATATATGATCTAGCAGAAATTGTCAGAATATCTGCTATGTTTTTTGGAGTGATAGGAACTTTGGCTCTAACTCGTTATGGGTGGAGAGTTATTTGGGGGCGTTTCCATACTCTTTCTGCTGAGGATCTAAGAAATCGAATCTTTAATCACTATACAGTTCTTGGTCCAAAGTTTTTTACTCAGAGTTCTATTGGACAAATGATGAGTTTAATTACCAATGATGTTCAATCTTTTAGGAATGGAATTGGACCTGGATTATTGACCCTTGTTGATGGAACTAGCTTATTATTTATCTTAATTCCGATGATGATCTTTATCGATTGGAGTTGGACTTGGAAATGTTTGTTATTTATGCCAATTGTTCCTTTTTTAATTAATTTTATCATGAAGCAAATTTGGAAAAATTTTAAAGCTCAACAAGATCGTTTATCTGAAATGACTGGGTACACACAAGAGTTAATTTCAGGAATTCGAACGATAAAAACTTTTGCTCAAGAAGAAAATAAGAAAAACATATTTAATCAGTATAGCAAAAGATATGAAATCGCGACAAACAAAATGAATTTAATTGATGCTTTTTTTGAGCCAGTAATGAAGTTGTCAGTAGCCTCTGGAACTTTGATATTATTTTATTTTGGAGGTATGGAGGTAATTACTGGAGTGAAAACGGTAGGATCCTTTATTGCTTTTCAAAGATATATTCAAAAAATTATATGGCCAATGTCAGCACTTGGATTTGGTTTTTCACAATGGCAAAAAGGGATGGCAGCATTTTCTAGAATTAAAGAGCAATTAGAAAACACACCCGACTTTGCTGATGATGAGGGTTTAGATTTAAACAAAGTAGAGAGCCTTGAATTAAAAGACGTGGAATTTTATTATCAACAGAATGGATTTGGGCTAGAAAAAATAAGTCTAAAGATTAATCAAGGTGATTTTGTTGGAATTGTTGGCCCTGTAGGAGCTGGGAAATCAACTTTAGTTCAAATTTTAACTCGTTATTTAGTTCCTCAAAAAGGTGATTTTTTGATAAATGGAATTTCTTATTCTAAATTTAAATTTTCTCAGATTTGGAAAAAAATCAAACTTGTACCTCAGGAGGCTTTCTTATTTAGTGAGACAGTAAAAAACAACGTTATTTTTGGTGTTTCAGAAAACGTAATTAATCAGGAATACCAAGATCTGAAAATTGATAAAATTGTCGAGCAAGTAGGTATTAAAGATGAGATAATGTCTTTGCCTCATCAATTTGAATCTCAACTTGGTGAAAAAGGAGTGAATCTTTCTGGTGGACAAAAACAAAGATTAACTCTAGCTCGAGGAATTATTGCAGATGCTGATGTGATTTTACTAGATGATACATTGAGTGCTGTTGATGGAGAGACTGAGGAATTGATTCAAAATGAACTTTATTTGGCAAATCCTCAGCAGATAAGAGTTGTCATCACTCACAGGATTAAAACTATTATAAAAGCTAGTAAAATTGTGGTTATGAATAAAGGGCGGATTGAAGCGATTGGAACCCACAAAGAATTACTTATGACTTCAGCTATTTATCGTGAGATGGCACAAATCCAGGGGGCTGAATTATGAGCCACAATGAATTTCTTCATGAAGACCAGGTCAAGTCACAATTGAGCTACAAAGATTTGTATGTAAGGATAAAGCCCTATCTTAAAAGGCATGCATTAACATTAACTATTTTAATTTTTATTGTGGTATTGATGGCAGTTGTTTCCAGACTGGTACCGACCTTAATAGGATATACTGTAGATCATGCGTTGATCAAAAAAGACAAAGAACTTTTAACTAGTTTACTTATTGGATATGTTCTCTTAGAGGTATTAACAGCAATTTTAAGTTTGGTACAAATTTTTTATTTTCAAAAATTAGGAGCGCGAATTTTATTTGAACTAAGAGATGATTTAATTACCAAAATACAAACTTATCCTATTGATTATTTTAATAAGAATCCCATTGGTCGAATCGTCACTAGGGCTACTAATGATGTGGCTCAAATAGGTGAGCTTTTTTCCAATGGAGTAATAAATATATTTGTTCAAGGAGTTATCCTTGTTTCTATCTTAGTCTCATTATTTTTGATTTCTTTTAAAATAGCTATTATGACTCTTGTAAGCTTTCCAATTTTTTATTATTTAGCAATTAATTTGAGTGAAAAAACCAAGGAAACTTTACGTGAGTCAAAGAAGAAGCTTTCTCAGTTAAACTCTTTTGTTGCAGAAAATTTAAATGGAATTAGAATTGTTCAGCTGTATAATAGAATCAATGTTAATAGAAATTTGTTTCAAACTCAGTCGGCTGCATATAAAGAGTTAAGTTTACAGTCGACAAAAAATTATGCTTTGATGATGCCTGTAATGAATTTATTTAATGCATTTATCATTACTTCGGCTTTTTATTTTTGTGGTTTTTGGGGACAAAAAGAAGGTTTAGCTGTTGGATCTATGGTTGCATTTTTTTTGCATGCGTTAGATATAGTACATCCTTTTAGAGAAATCTTGGAAAAGTACCAACAATTCCAGAATAGCTTAACAAGTGCAGAGCGTGTTTTCACTATGCTTGATGAGCCTAGCGAGATATCAATTTCCGAGAAAGAAAGTAATCTTTCATTAAAAATTTTTCCTAGTATAGAATTTAGAAATTTATCTTTTAAATACCAAAATGACTTGAATTGGGTTTTAAAAAAAATTAGTTTAATAATTACTCCAGGTGAATCTATTGCAATTATTGGTAGAACTGGAAGTGGTAAGTCTACGATGATTAATTTACTTCAGGGTTTCTATCCAGCACCAAAGCAGAGTTTGTTCATTGGCTCTTTACCAATTGAAACTATTCCTAAAAAATGGTTAAGATCTAAACTTTCAGTAGTTCAGCAAGATAATTTTTTATTTAAAGGAACAATTTTGCAGAACATTACTCTTGAATCTCCAGATATTTCCGAGGTTAAAATTAAATCGATTGCTGAAGAGTTAGGATTAACAGAACATCTAATACAGACTCAGAGGAATCTTTATTCTGAAGTAGAAGAAAGAGGGGCTAATCTGAGTGCTGGAGAAAGACAATTAATCGCCTTTGCCAGAATTTTAGCTTTTGAACCAGAAATTATTGTTTTAGATGAGGCAACATCAAACATTGATTCCAAAACCGAACAACTTATTCAAGCAGCAACTGAACGCATCACTAAAAATCGTACAAGTATTATTATTGCTCATCGTTTATCTACAATAAGAAACTGTAAAAGGATTTTATTACTTGATCAAGGTGAAATTAAAGCTCAAGGATCCCATCAAGAATTACTTTCCGAGTCTTCACATTATAGGGACCTTATTGAGAAGTACAATTCCTTGGATGGGGTCAGTTCCAATTAAAAAGACTTCCATAGAGTGGATTCTTTTAATTTATAGTTTGATATTTTAGTGATTAAATTGTCGAAGCGCTTTGTTGGTCAAAGTCCATGTGTAATTAGAACCGTACAGAATCGCTGTGTAGTTACATAGGTGTCTTTATTTTAAACAGCTGTAAACTCGTTTGCGTAATTTAATTTTTTTATTTTATTGATATTTAGCAACTCTAAACATTGCCGTTTGAGGTGATTTTTTAGAATGAAAATATGTAATTTAAATGGCATCCTTTCTGCATTTCGTAATTTTGTATATTAAATTTAAATAGGAGAAATTATGAAATCTAGAATTTTCAAGGGTAATCTTTCAGGTGTATTGGCGTTATCATTTTTAATGCAGTTGTCTCAACCTCTGTTAGCGGCTCCGGTCGGAACAAATACAAAAGTTAGTGTGAGTCAAATGGGATATCCTGGAGTTATTAGTCAAGGGCCTGGAGTTTATAGTTATCAGCATACAGATGAAACAAGATTAAATGAAATGTATTTAAATGTACTCAAAGAATTTTCGTTAAAAGATAGAGACTACATGCTTTCAACTGTAAAAAGCTTAGATGCTTTAATGGAAGCTTTTGTTGTCGATAATGTTAAGGAAGGATTAACCGCTTTATCTGACAACAGTCAAATTCCAGGAAAAGCTGTAGATTTAGCTGAATTTGTCGGAAAAAGAAGAGAATTTTATGCCGCTTTGGAAATCATTAAATTGAAAATAAGAAGTTTAACTGCTCTTCCAGAAGTTGGTTCAGTTAATCAAAGAAATATAGAAGTAAAGGGAACTCAAGTTTTGGTTGATGGAAAAATAAAGGCTGATTTTTCTCCTTTAATTAAGTCCTACAATGAAGTGATCAGTAAAGTGGAATCTGGAATGGAGTCCAAAAAATTTAATATTAAAGATCCAAATGGTGGTGGCGTAGTTATTTCTCAACAAGGTATTGCCACATTGAATGAAAAACTAACTAATCCTTACACTTTAGAAGCTATAAGTAAAATGAGACAAGAAGCTCTGGGATTAAGAATGGTTGGCTTTCAGGAAAAGAAGGCGATTAATGATTCAGTAAATGCTTATACAGTCAGAAAAATAAGAATGGCTATTGAAACATTTGGGAAATCTGAGAAATACAGATTACAAGCTCAGGACAACACTGTTCTTCAAAAAGAAGTACTAAAAACGGTTGAGGACATTATGTTTACCAGAAGTTTAATGAGGCTGTTATATGGGGTTAAGCTAGGAACTCCAGCCGTAGTCACTTATAACAAACAAGCTTTCAATTGGGATTTTTTCTCTTCTAATAATGAAGTTCAATTTTATAAAGACAGTGTTATCGATGGAAATCAGCAAACAGCTATGTTGAATAAAATCAATGAAGCCATAAGAACTCAAGAAGCAAGGACAAAGAATGTGTTTTCGCTTGATTCTAATATTTTAGCGAAAGTGACTTCTGCAATAACCTTTCTAAAAGGAGAAAGAGCTTTGGCTGTTATGAATACCATCATGTTAAAAGTATTAGCAGCTGATATTGCTGAAGATATTGCACTAGATAACGTTGGAGGCTTAAGGAAATTGAAAGACATGTTTAAAGGGCGTTATTACACTAGCGATGAAAATAGAAAGTATTATAAGCAGAAAAAAGATGAAGTGGTCGCAATGCTTGAACCTAGTATGTCTAACAATACAAGCGATGATGGTTTTGGGGATGTGAATGTTGCATCAAATGCAGGAGTTGCTGCTTTTACTTTTCCAAGTTCCATCCTAAAAAATATTAGGGCTCGCGTTGATAGAGCCAATCAACTTGATGCTGTTATTGCTCAATATGATTCTAACTCTAAAGCGACACAAGATACCCAAAAAAGAGTTAATGCTTTAGATAATTTATAATCTTTCTAAAATCTTTCAGTGGAGTGTTTATGGACTATAAATTTAAATCGTTTCGGATTTTAGGGTTTTTAGTAACAGTTATGATGACTAGCATCTCCACTGCAAATTTTAGTGGAAATCGTTGTAGTACACACAGAACAGGACCAGCGCCAAGTGTTTGTGAGGGAAGAACTATTCCAGCATCAAAAGCTAGGAATTTGAGAGTTAATACACAAATGCTAAATTGCTCTGCAAATGTTGATCACTACATACGAAGGCCGCAAAAATTTGATTTTAATACTTGGGCTACGCTAGTACAAAATGGAAAAAAGCAGGAAGCCTACAATTTAAGGCGTGAACAGCAGAAAGAGATAGCTTGGAGTGGAAGTGTTCCTTTTGTCACAGTTGAAACATGGGTTTGGGAAAGTTGTGATTTAATAACAAGTTCTTCTGAGTGTGGGACAACAACAAAGACTCGTATTTATGATTGCAGTTATACAACGTCTCGATCCTGCGATTCTAAAGGTCGTTGCACTGGTGGAAATAGAGTTTCAAAAACTTGTACTGAATCATACCAAGACCCTAATACTTGTTATGCTGATGTATCTCATAGAGAAAATTGGGAATGTAGTAATGAGATTATGACTTACTCGGCTAAGTTTGATAGACCAAAAGATTGGACACCACAAACTCCAGGATACAAAGATCCAATTCCTAATAAGTATGATCTACTTCCGGGTGAAGTTGAGGATATTCAAGTTTTAAATAACCAAAGCATGGCCTCTTCGGTGAGCCCTTTTACTAAGGTTGGGGATGCATGGAATGAGTATAAAATATCTAATACAATTAATGGATCTACTAAGGCAAGTTGTATTCAAAATGGTAAGTACCATGCTAATATAACTATTTATACAGATAAACGAATTCCAAGTAAAAAGACGCCAAATGCGTTTAGACTACCTCACGATTCTAAAGGTAATAAAATCTTAGCTTTATCTTCTGATACTGTTAAATTAGAAGATGGAAAAGATTTTGAAATTCAATCAGAATCAAAAAATTCATTTATAGCTGGGCATCCCTCAGCTGTATATTTAGATGATACATCTTCTTCTATGATTACATTAATTGCAGAGCAATCACGAAAAAATGAAGAAAGAGAAGTGCAGAAAGAAAAACTTAGTCTTGGTAAAAACAATGATTCAGCTGAGGCTTTAAAAAAAGATCCAGCTTTTTTTAAGAATACAAAAGTTAAAATTGAGTTGCTGGCAGATAATAAGTATTGGTGGAAAACAAGTTCAACCGATCCCATTGTTGTAGATGATATTGATGCTGTGGAAATGGATTTTAGATCATTCTCAACAAATCAAGACATTGCTAGTTCTGATCTTTGGAAAATTATTTTAAATAGCAAAGTGAAAAAGAATAATAATATTTACATGGTTAGTGACAGTAGTGAAAGAACTCTGCGACCAGATCAAAAATATTTATTAAAAATTTCTATGTATCAAAAAGGTGTCAAAGGTTTTTACAAGCAAGACTGCGAAGAGGATTCAGAGGCTTGGGATTGTAAATGGTGGTCTTTATTTATGAAAAGAAATGAAAAAGATTACTATTCTGATCCAATAGAAATTTACTTTAAAACTCCAGAAAAAATGCAAGATGAACGAGGATTTGGTCGTAAAGTTTTAGATATATTAGATTTATTCTAAGAGGTTAGGTATGAAAAAAATAATTTGTGTGACGCTTATTGGAATTCAGTTTGCTAATGCTATGAATTTAGCTGTATTAAGAAAAAATAGTGAACTTTATTCTGTTGAAAAAGCAACTGCATCTTCTGAAGAAGTCAAACTACAGATACAAAGCCTTCGAAAAAAATTATTTTCAAGCAGTGGTAATTATTCTTCTTTGCAAGATTTAGCTAAAATTAAAACAGATGTGAAGTCTGATAATGCAATGAATTTACTTAGTTTTTCTTCTTTGATTAAGGGGGAGCTAAAGTTAACCGCAGACAGAATTTCATCTATGGAAAAATATCAGGCTCCGGTTTTGATTACGAGTACTGCTTCAGTGGAAAAGCTAAGAATAGATAAAAGAAATTATGAATCAGAAGTCTGCAATGTAGATATGAATCGAACAGCAGAGGGGCTTTCTATTAAGCTTTTGACTATGGCAATTGATAGTAAAAATAAAGCTAATGAAATCAATTCTCAATCAATGGATTTAGGAAATAAACTATTAGAAGTTATAAGGAAGGCGCCGACATTTCAAGGTAAAGATTTAACACATCTTTTTGGAGATTTAAAAAAAGTTGAGATTTTTGATGGCATAATCAGAGAGTTGCATTTTAGCCGTGCTGATTTGACCGTAGAAATATCTCTACCCATGTTAATAACACTAAGAACTGGAATGGATAACTATTATCTGAAAGCGCTAAATTGTTTATTAGACTACTTTAAGGAACAAGAGTTTTTATTTCAAAAAAAGTTAGATTTTATGGGAAATTCACCAAACAGTGTTGTTAATTTTATGCTTGAATATGATAAAATAGCTAAAGCCTCACAGGGGCAGTCTATTAATAAGGAGGATCTAAAAGAAAAATTAAATTCTTTGGACATTCCTGAGCTTACTTATAATAAAAGAATTAAGAAATTCTATGAAGGTAAGAAATTTTCTAGTTTGTCTGAAGAGAAGAGTTTTTTAAGTTTACGTTTAGATCGTATAAGAGGTTTTATTGGATATCTTGAAAGTAAAGTTAAAAACTCAGAGAAAGTTCACCAAAGAATTTCAAAAATGACAAAAGAGCAGCAAAATTATTTGATTGATCTTTTTATTCAACTGCAAGGTGAAAATATTATGAGTAGTATCGATAAAGAGGTTATCATTAATGAACTTAAATCTAATAAAACAACAATTGATAAAAATTCACTAAATGTAACTTTTGCCTACCAAACGCTAATTAGTGATCAAATTGCTAGCTTGTCTCAGTTTTTAGATAATGAAAAAAACCAAGAGAGTTTGACTCTGAAAGATAGGAATATCTTGATGCAGATTAAAGCGAACAATTGATAAAGTTCATTTTAAATGAACCTGTGATGTAACCAATTATTTTGTTCGGCAATTTGTTGTAGTCGGAATTCAGTTTTAAATAATTTATCATCTCTGTTTGCGGCACTCACTGCTAGTTTCAGGTGAGTGCTTGACTCTAGTAGATTCAAATCTCCTTCACTATTGCCTGAAGCAAAAAATGCCGAATGTCCTGTTGTTTGTTTAAGAGCTTCTGATTTGCCTTCTTTATAAGTTATGGTTCCATCAACTTCATCGGAAATAATTAGATTATTAACTTTAGTTTTTACTCCAAGAACTTGTGACTGGCTTAATCCAAGAAGCTTGGCTCCAGGTTCAACAGCCCACTTGATGGAGGCTGTAATAATATAGATTGAGATGCCTTCATCTTTAAAAAAAGAAATAAGATCTTGTTGTTCTTGAAACAAAGGCAGTGGTTGAATGGATTCAATTGCTTCTTGAGACCATTTTTTGACCAAGTCAATATTCAAGCCTTTGTAAATTTGTGCTAGCCAAAGGTAAGCGGGGCGAGGATCGTTGTTCAGTTTTTTCATTTCTAAATAGTGTTCCCAAGGCGATGGAGGAAGATCAACTAGACGTTGGTTTATAGTATATTGAAAAAAATTTTCTCCAAGATCTGTGTCCCACAGAGTGCCATCAGCATCAAATGCTGCAACAAGTGGAGAGGAATTCGCATTTTCTATGTTTTTGGCTTTTAATTCTTTAGTAGTATTTTTAATCTGCGACCATATTTCAGGAGAAAATTTTTTGTATTTCATATGGAGAGAGGTTAAAATAATTTGAGAATTCTGTCTAGATATACTATATGGTGTGAGAAATTAAATTTAATTAGCCAACCAAGGAATTGAGAGTGAGTTTTTTTTGCCGTACGATCCAGTTTGAAGATGTTAATGAAATTCTAGATTTTGAAGAAAAAAAACTGCTTGAAACTATGAGTGATGAATCTGACAGAATTTTTGCACGTTGGAACTCTAAATGGCGACAAGAGTCTCTTGAGCATTATTCAAAACTTGGATGGAGTTTTTTAGCTAGAAATAAAGAAATTCCAAGCACACATTCTGCTGAGGGAGCTTTAGTTGGCTATTTTACAGCTCAACCGTTACTTTTTCTTGATGGCCAAACACAATCACTTTGGATTGAACATTTAGCTTATAATTCATTGCAAGCTCGTGATCAATTAAGTGAATTAGCCTATAAACTTGCAAGGGAAAAGCATTTTCAGAGAGTGTTTTTTCCTAATACGGCTGGTATTATTAACTCTATAAATACATACAAACCAGATGTTTGGAATCCTCAAAATTTTTTAGTAAAGACGGTAAAATGAAAAAATTTAATCACCAATTAAGAGCTCAAAACATCATAGAGATAGAACAGGAAACTTTTGATGTATTGATTGTTGGTGGTGGAATAAATGGGGCGGGGATTGCTAGAGATGCAGCCATGAGAGGAATGAAGGTTGCTTTGATCGAGCAAAATGATTTTGCTTCAGGAACCTCTTCTAGATCTAGTAAGCTTATTCATGGGGGCATCAGATATCTTGAAAACTTAGAGTTTAAGCTAGTATTTGAGGCTTTAAGTGAGCGTAGTTTGTTATTTGAAATTGCACCTCACCTAGTTCATCCTTTAAAGTTCATGATTCCTCTATTTAAATCTTCTCGTGTGGGGATGTTTAAAATGGGACTAGGCATGTGGCTATATGATTTATTAGCTTTATTTCAAGCTCCAGAAATTCATGATCGACTTTCTCGTAAGCAAACAATTTTATCTCAACCAGAGGTTAGAAATGTAGATTTAGTTGGTTCATTTACTTATTTTGATGCCTATATGGATGATGATAGATTAGTCCATGAAACATTGAGATCAGCATCTGAAAGTGGTGCTAAAATTGTTAATTATATAAAAGCTATAGAATACAGTTTTAATGGTCAAATTCATTCCATTAGAGCACAAGATTTTTTTTCTGGAAGTATTGTAAATATTAAAGCCAAGCAAGTAGTTTCGTGTGTTGGTCCATGGACAGACTTATTTGCTCCTTTGATTGATAAGGAGTGGAAGAAAGTCTTACGCCCCACAAAAGGCATTCACCTTATAGTAGACAGAAAAAAATTCAATTTACATCAGGCTGTTGTGATGGGAGCCGAGACTGGTAACAGAATTATTTTCGGTATTCCAAGAGGAGATTTTGTTATTATTGGTACTACGGATACAGATTATCAGGAAGATCCATTTTTAGTAAGAACTGATAAAGAAGATGTGCAATATCTTTTGAAAATTGTTAATAGTTATTTTCCACAAGTTAATCTAACTCAAGCAGATTTGATTTCTTCATATTCTGGCGTGCGTCCTCTAGTTAAAGATGAGGCCTCAAGTACAGGAAAAACCAGCAGAGAACATGTAATAATAAAAGGTAAAAATGATGTTTTTTTTGTAGTAGGTGGAAAATATACGACTTATAGGAAAATTGCCGAGGAAGTCGTAGATAAATTAATTAAAGAACTTTCTATTGAAGAGAAAGTTCTATTTGGAAAAACTAAGAGTAAAACTCCAATAAATCCTCTAGTAACAGCTGAATCTTATTACTATTATTTAAATATTCAGGAAACCAGAGAGGATTATTGGCTAGCTCAGCAGTTTGGCCCCGAAGTTGAGAATATTAAAAATAGTTATCCGAATTACTCTGTGATTCAAAAAATAGCAGCGTTTCATATCGACTATTCTATGTGTATCTCTATTTTTGATTTTTATTTAAGAAGATCTTTTTTAATGCTAACTCTTAAAGATCATGGATTGAGTCAGTTTCAACAAATTAGTAAAGTATTCAAAGATAAATTAAACTATTCTGATTCTGAAATAGATAAAGATTTGGAGCAAATAAAAAATCATATCCAGCGTGAAATGCACTGGATGTGATGATAAATTTAGATTTTAAATAAATACTTTATGAAGACGCTTTAGAGTTTCTTCAGCTTGAGCTTCACTGACTAGGAAGCAAAAATTGTGTTTGCTTGCTCCAAGGCAAATCATTCTAACGTTAATTTCTGGAATAGCATCAAATATTTTTTTTGCGATACCTGGTGTGTGATTGATGTTATTTCCAATCAAAGAAACCAAACTTAGGCTTTCTTCTATGTGAACTTCGGCAATTTCAGAAAGTTGCTCGATTAGTTTCTTGTTAAGTAAAGTAGAATCATCAAGAGTCATCGAGACTGAAATCTCTGATGTTGTTATTGCATCAATGGAAATTTTAAGTTCGTTAAAAATTTTGAAAACTTGAAATAGAAATCCATGCGTCTGAAGCATTTCAGGAGTAGACAGGGTGACTAAAACTTGTTTTTTTCTTATAGCCATAGCTCGAATTAGTGGATGTGACTCAACTTCTTTTTTGATCCAAGTTCCTTTCTTTTCTGGTTCAAAGCTAGAACCAACAAAAACAGGAATGTTTCTCTTAATGGCTGGTAGTAGGGTTGCTGGATGAAGAACTTTAGCTCCAAAAGTGGCAAGCTCAGAGGCTTCTTTGAAACTTAGTTCATCGATAAGTTTAGCTTCAGCAACAATACGAGGATCAGTAGTTGCAATTCCTGCAACATCCGTCCAGATCTCCAAAACAGCAGCATCAACAGCTTCAGCTAGAATGGCCGCTGAAAAATCACTTCCACCTCGTCCAAGAGTTGTAGCCTGTCCATCAGGTGTTGAGCCAATGTAACCTTGAGTAACACCAATAGCATTAGATGATAAAATTTCTGCAAATACAATTTTCCCAAGACGATTAATCTCATCAGTCAAAGGTCTAGCTTTGCCGAATTGATCATCTGTCTTCATTACACTTCTAACATCATACCAAACAACTTTGGCTTTTGAATTATGTGTTTTCAATGTGTTTTCTAGAGCTTGTGAGAATAAAACAGATGACATTCGTTCGCCCATGCTTACCAGGGCATCAAGGGCTCGAGGAGAGTTGTCTTTCAAAAAGTAAATTCCTTTATTAATCGAGGCGAGCTCTTCGAAAAGGCCTTCCAGCTGAGCTTTTCGTTCGTCAGAAATTTCAAGAGCTTTCCCTATCTGACTGTGTTTTTCAGTGATTTCAAGAAATAATTTTTGTGCTTTTTCGTTTTGTGCTGAACGAGCTAATTGGCCCAATTCTATGAGTTTATTAGTTGTTCCGGATGTTGCAGAAACAACTACTAAGGTCGAGTTTTGTTGAAGGGAAACAGCAGCACTTCTTAGCATGCACTGAGCATCACCCATAGAAGTTCCACCAAATTTTGAAACAATCACTTTTTTCATAAAATCTTTTACCTCTTAATCGATCAATGACCCTATCTAAAAAAAAGCAAAATGGGAAAAGTTTGCTTACAAATGCCGCAAAGCGAGAAGAACTTTAAAATCTCTTAAATATCTGCATTGACTCTTGTTTTTAAGGCTCATAAACTTAAAGGCACCAGAAGAGTGCGCCTTCATTGCGCTAACAAAAAACTTTAGACATATAGAACTTTTTTAAGATCTATACCCAAGACAGGATTGAGATGGGATTTATTGATAAATTTTCAGACTATTTTTCAAATGATATAGCAATTGATTTAGGAACAGCTAACACTCTTGTGTATGTTAAGGGTAGGGGAATAATTCTTGATGAACCCTCTGTCGTAGCTGTTCAAAAAAATTATCGAGGATTGCAAAATCGGGTGCTAGCAGTAGGTAAAGAAGCCAAAGAGATGTTAGGACGAACTCCAGGAAGTATCGTTGCCATAAGACCTATTAAGGATGGGGTTATTGCTGATTTTGAGGTGACTCAATCTATGTTAAAGTATTTCATAACCAAATCTATGGGCGAGAAAAAAAGCTTTATGCGTCCAAGAATAATTATTTGTGTTCCCTACGGGATCACTCAAGTTGAGAAGAGGGCAGTCAGAGAAGCTGCACAATCTGCTGGTGCTAGAGAGGTTTATTTGATTGAAGAACCGATGGCAGCAGCTATTGGCGCTGGTCTTCCTATCACCGAGCCAAGTGGTAACATGGTTGTAGATATGGGTGGTGGAACGACGGGCGTTGCTGTGATATCACTGGGTGGTATTGTTTACTGCAAATCTATCAAAGTTGCTGGGGATAAATTTGACGAGGCTATTGTTAACTATATTCGTCGTCAGTTTAATTTATTAATTGGAGAAAGAACGGCAGAGCGAATTAAAATAGAGATCGGAAATGCTTACCCTTTCGAGGAAGAAAAAACCATGGAAATTAAAGGGAGAGATCTAGTTGCTGGGGCTCCTAAAACGATTGAGGTTACGTCATCGCAAGTAAATGATGCTTTGATGGACCCTTTATCTGAGGTTGTTGATGCCGTAAGGACAGCACTTGAAAAAACTCCTCCTGAATTAGCTTCTGATATTGTCGATAATGGAATTGTTTTAACTGGCGGAGGAGCGCTTCTTGCAAATCTGGATGTTCTTCTAAGGGAAAGGACTGGTTTGCCAGTGTCTATTGCTGAAGATCCTTTGAGCTGTGTAGTGCTTGGATCTGGTAAAGTTCTAGATAATTTAGACTTATTAAGACAATTAACAGTCGAGTAGAGATGATAACTCCTCAAAAAGGATCGAAAAAAAAAATAACTGTTGAGCCTGAGGAAATAACTGAAGGTAGGGATTTAAATTATCTTATCAGGCCTCTAACTTTATTTTTTTTTCTAGCTTTGATGAACGAAGAAAAAGCAATTTCAGAAACTACCATATTGATGGAGAGGCTTAGGAGGAGTGACGTTAAAGAAAACTTTGTTCCATACCTGATTTCCAGAGCTTCCGAAGTTGTTTATCAAACTGAAAATTTAAAGACATATATAACTAAGAATATAAACGAAAAATGGATTCTTCCCAATGGTCTAGATATTGGGCCATGGAAAGAATTTCATAAAAAAGTTTCAAAAGAGGAAATGATCTCCTTACTTTGGAGTCATGTTATCAAGTTTACTGAACAAGATGTTTTGAGAGGTTTAATGATAAACAAAGGTACTCATCACTATCGGATTTCTAATGCATTAAAAAAACTGGGTGACATCACCTTTAGTATTAATAATTAATATGGAAAAAAATCAATTTTCTAAGATTGCATTGAAAAAAAAGTCAAAAAGAGAGATGAGTTCTTTTTTTGCAAAAAATTTTTTGTATGGCTATGCTCTTAATCAGCTTGATGAAGAAAGAAAGAAAGCACTAGAAAAAATATTGGCAGAAGATGAAAGTACCCAGAAAGAGTTTATTAAGTTAACGAACGGACTTCAGTACACAGAATTATTAAGTGAGATTTTAGTTAGTGAAGAGATTGTTAAAAGCATTGTTAATAGAAATTCTCAATTAGAAAAATGGCTTGCTAAAATTAAGTTTAACCAGTGGCCAGTAACCGTGAAGTGGACGATGGAAGCTATTTTTATAGTTACTCTTATGATTGTAACTCTTAATGTAATTCCTTGGAGTAAACTAGTTCACATGACAATGGAAGATCAGAATGATAACCTTATCATTGCTCAGTATGACTATAAAAAAAAGGAAAGTGCAGAAAGTACATCTGAGCCAAACAAAATATCTCCAGAGTTTGTTGATGAGGAGGTTAAATCAGGAGCTTCTGGCATTCCTTCTAATGGTGGAAATAAAAAATCGGAGTCAATGATTCCAGCGAATAATCAACAGGTAGTGGCTAAAAGTACGGTGAGCGTTGCTAATAAGCAAGATGTCAAATCCGTAGGTAAAGAGTTAAAGGCAACAGTAGTTTCTGAAAACATAACAAAAGAACCTCTTAAGGCCCATGATAGTGTAGCTAAAGTTATTGATGAAAAGATAAAATCACCGAATAAAGTAAGTGGAGGATTTTTATATCGAGGCCAATTGTATGTGACAAATGTGGAAATGATAGCCCCTAAGATCAACGCTAAAATTACAGAGTTTGGTGGCAGGAAAGCAGGAGAAGTTGAAATAGGCTGGAAAAAAACTAATCAAGTTTTTTATTATCACTTCACAATTCCTGATGCTAAATTAAAAGATCTTCAAGAGTACTTAAAAATATACACAGATGTGAAGTTGCAAAAGGAAACTCATCCAAGGATAATGCCAGATGGAATTATCAGAATTATTTTCACTGTTGAAGAAAAAAATATGAGTCAAGGTCAAAAGTGAACTATACCAAAAAGAAATCTAGAAAATCGATAAGAACAATTATTATTAGTTGGTTTTTATTACTTTCTATTTTGCCATTACTTTTTGTAGCTTATTATTCAACTGTAAAATATGAGCAAGCGATAGATAAAGAACTTTCACAGAGACTATCTGTTAATGCAAGAGAAGTTGAAGTTATTATAGCAGATTTTAAAAGTGGCTTGCAGCTTAAAAGAGAAAAATATCTAAGAGACTTAAATTTAATTTATAGTCTTTCGGTTTCAGATTTTGAAACACTTAGAAGTCTTTCAGAGCAAATTTTAAGTCAAGATTCAACTTCTGAAATAAATTTTTATAACAGAGAGGGCAGGCTTGTTTCTAGAGTTTATAAAAATGAAAAGAGAAGTGTAATAAAAGATTTTCCCAAAGATGAAGCTGTTTTCTTGTCTGAAAAATTTCTTTCGTATCTTAAAACCAACAAGGAAATAGGCTCTTTAGATTATTTTGATAATAAGATTGGTTTGGGGTTGATTTCTAGAATCCAAAATCAGAATCAGGTAAATCTAGGGTATATACAGCAAATTGTATATTTTGATAGATCATTCTTACAGATGCTTAAGACGAAATTGAAATTAGAGTTTTTTCTTGCAAAAGAAGATACACGAGTCATTACGACTTCTTTTGCAGATAAAAATTTTCAATTTTCCGAAGTTATTAGAAGTTCTATATTAGAGAGTAAGGAACAAATTTTTGAAATCGAAATTAAAAATAATCCTTATGGGTTTTATGTGAACCGGGTGGAGTGGGGAAATGGTCGGTTTCTTTTGGGCCTTGGAGTTTCAAAGTCAGATGCAAGTGATGTTTTAAAAAATATTCGGTGGGCTTTTTTTAGTGTCGTTGGTTTGGTGATGATTTTTTTACTAATCACAGTGACTATAACAAGTAATTGGATTTTAAAGCCGCTGTACGAACTAGTTGAGGCTCTTCAGTCATTTGAGAGTCAAGAGCAGGCGATTACTATTCCTGTTAAAAATAATACGGAAATTGGTTTGCTAACAGAGAGTTTTAACCAAATGAGTATTAAAATTTGGCAGGCTAAAACAGACTTAAAAAATAAAGTTAAAGAGCTTGAGGATGCGAATAAGAAATTGATAGAAACTCAAAAAAAGCTTGTTCATTCAGCTAAGATGATTAGTTTAGGGGAGCTTGTTGCTGGTGTTGCTCATGAGTTGAATAATCCTATCAGTTTTATTTATAGTAATATGACACACCTTAGAGATTACTCTGATAAACTAATAGCGCTTGTTAAAGTTGCTGAAGATCAACCAATGGAATTACAAACCAAAAAAGAAGAGTTTGAGTTTGATTTTATTGTTAAAGACTTACCAAAACTAATTACTTCTTGTGAAGATGGAGCCAGAAGAACTAGAGATATTGTTTTAGGATTAAGAAATTTTTCACGGTTAGATGAGGCTCAGCTTAAAGAGGCAGACATTAGAGATTTACTAGATAAGTCCTTGAATTTAGTTCAAGGAGAAACCAAAAATAAAGTAGAAATCATTAAAAACTACGAAGAGATTCCATTGCTTAGATGTTATGCTAGCCAAATTAGTCAAGTTTTTTTAAATCTTATTTCTAATGCAATTCAAGCTATTGATCATCAAGGAAAAATATGGATTTCTGTTAGGTCTTATTGGCAAGACAGCAAAGAGTTTATTCAAGTTTCTATTCAAGATACTGGTAAAGGTATAAAAAATGAAAACTTAGATAAAATTTTTGACCCCTTTTTTACCACTAAAGAAATTGGTAAAGGAACCGGACTTGGTTTAAGTATCACGTATGGAATTATCCAAAAACATGGCGGAGATATACAAGTTAAATCTAAAGAAAATATTGGAACAGAATTTATAGTCACTATTCCTGTAGGCTTTGATTTTACGAATATAAACAAAAATGATAGTAATTATTAGTAGTTTATCCATATTTAAATAATTAATGCTTAAAATTTATTTCAGTTCTTAAAATGAGACATAAGTCGTTAAGTACGATTAATTATAAAAAACTTTAATTTTAAAATATAAATACCGAAAAGTAACTCATGAAATCAAAACCAAAACTAACAACTAATAACAATAAAAGTTATTTGAATCTCCTTGGCGTTGTTTTTATTGCAGCCTCTCTTTTTCTAGTATTCGATTATATTAATGAGCCTTCACAACCAATTAAACCCATTTTAACCTCTGAGGGTAATACCGATTTGTCATCACTGGGTGGTTCCAAAGAGAATGAAGTTATCAATAAACATTTGTGGAAAACTACAGATGATATTGAACTACAAAAAATGATTAATAAAGCTCAAAGTTTAAAGGCTCAAAAATCGATTGATGAAATCCCTCAGGAAACTTCCTACAATACAGAAAATCCACATGAGTTTTTTGAGTTTGATGGTGATCCAAGAGCTAAACAACTAGCAGAGGATATTGGCCGCTCTAATGAGGCAAAAAAAATTAAAGATGATGATCCACAAAGTGTAATTTATCAAGATGTTTTGAATAGTGAAAGAAGATCGCAACTTTCTTATGATGCTAAATTAGCACAAGCTAAAAAATTTATAGCAAAGGCAAGAGCTGATGGTTGGGCGGTGGTGCTTGATAAAGATTTTAAAGTTAAGTCATACACAAGAATTGATAAAGATTTAGAAAATAAAAGAAAACTTTCTGAAGAGGAAAGAAAATTTGAAGGGTATGAATTGTTTCCCAATAAGTAAAGGTCTGCTTTTACTCAAAGCTTCCAAGTGTGTCTATCAAGAATATTTTCAGGTAATTTGAGTTTATTCCATTTCTTAAAGTGATTTTCTCTTGAAAACGAATAAAATGAATCTTTTGTTGTTATAATATGGTCTTGCAAGGGGATCTGCATCAATTGAGAAAGACAGTATATACGTCTTGTTAATTCAATATCTTCTGGTGAGGGTAGAGAGCTATTAGAAGGATGGTTGTGAGCCAATAGAAAAGAGACACTATTATGTAATATTACAAATCGAAATATATCTCTGGGATGAAATAAACAATAGTTCACAGTACCTTTGAATAGCATTGCCGATGAAATCACGGTGCTATTAGAGTCAAGTGCTGCTATCCACAGTTCTTCTGAATGTGAATTCGTTAGGTTAATTTTGAAAAATTCAAAGGCTAGTTCGGGAGTTGAAATTACCATATTGTCAGTGTTACACAATTTATATACTATAACAGTTGTTAGAATATAAATTTATAAGATCTTAAATTCGGATCTAAATTGAAGGAGTTCGAAATGAAAATTTTAAAAGCAAGTCTAATTTTAGTCACTGTATTCATTACCCAATGTGGTCCGCAGGCCTTTGTCAAAGGAAAGTACGATGATGTAAATAGAGAAAATCTCTTAAATGATTCTTGGTCAGAAACAGATATGCAAAATGCAGTTAAAGATCTTGTCGCTAGCGTAACCGCTCATAATGCTATAGCTAATGCAAAGACACCTCCTGTGGTTATAGTAACTCAACTACAAAATAAAACTAGTGAGCATATAGACACTCAAAATATTATGGATATGGTTCGAGTAGAGTTGATGAAGTCAGGAAGAGTCGAGTTTATCGATAAAGAAGCTCGGCAAGATATAAAAGATGAGTATGACTATCAAAATTCTGGAATTGTGGCAGAAGAAAGTAAAAAAGGTCCTGGTGGACAGGCTGGTGCTGATTTTATTATAAATGGTCGTTTAGATTCTATCGTACAAGAAGTTGGAAAAGATAAAACTGTCTATTATAAAATTACTTTGAATTTAACGAATCTAAAAACCAGTAAAATTGCTTGGTCTGACTATAAGCAAATCAGAAAACAGTTCAGAAAGAAAACTATCGGTCTTTAATCTCTAAGTTATTGAGATGGATTATGTTAAAAATCTAAAACTTAGAATTATTGTATTTGTTCCTCTGTTTATACTGGGATGTGCCACTTATCAGGGTAAGGTACAACAAGCTCGGCAGCACATAAAAAGTCAAGAGTTTGAAGCGGCTAAAGCTCAACTGCAACCATTGGCTCAAGAAGAAGGTGGAGATCAGTTGATATACCTTCTTGATTATGCCACAACTTTGCAAATAGCTGGTGATTTTAAGATCAGTAATGATTTTTTTTTCAAAGCTGAAAAGGTTGCTGACGAAAAAGATTATCACTCTATATCTAGAGTTACAGGATCCTATTTGTTGAGCGAGGAAGTGAAGCAATATAAAGGTGATACTTTTGAGAAGATTTTCATCAATGCTTTTTTAGCTATGAATTTTCTTGAACTTGGCGATTTGGATGCAGCCTTGGTAGAGGCAAGAAGAATAAATGATAAGTATAAGTTGTATCAAAGTGAGGAGAAAAAGAATTTTGAATTAAATTCCTTTGCAAAATATCTTTCGGCGATGATTTGGGAAGCTGATAAAAAATATGATGATGCCTTCATAGCCTATAAAGAAGCATATCAACTAGATTATCAAATAGAAAATATTAAAGAAGATCTACTTAGAATTTCAAAAAAATCTAAAAGGTTAGATGAATATAAAAAATATAAAGAAGAATTTATTTTGTCCGAAGAAAATAAGGATTGGTACGATAAAAACAAAGCTGAGTTGGTGTTGATTTTTCAACAGGGATGGGGACCACAAAAAGTTTTCAATCCGGCAGATTCCAGGTTTCCGATATTACGTCCTACTTTTTCAGATACTCAAAAGGCAAAAGTAACTATTAAAAAAAATGATTCTGTAGAAATCGTTAAGAAAACGAATAAGATTTATGATGTAGAGAGTGCTGCAATTCAAACGCTTAAGGACGACCAAGCTTCACTACTAGCAAGGCGAGTAGGAGCTTTTATTGCCAAAGAAGTGGCTGCAAATGAAATATCCAGAAGAGATAAAACTTTGGGAGCATTGGCGTGGCTTGTGATGCATGCTTCTGAAAGGGCAGATTTAAGACAGTGGTCCACTTTGCCGGAGTCTATACAAGTTGTTCGTTTTTATTTGGAGCCTGGAGTTTACGATATAGAAGTTCAGGGGATATCATCGTTTGATAACCCTACTCAAGATTTTAAAACTTTTAAGGAAATTAATTTACTTAAAGGAAAAACTAAATTTTTAAACTGGAGATCTTTGCACTAGTCAGAAATATCTAAGCAAAAAATCTATTTATTAAGGAAAAAAAAATCTAAAATGGAAAAGTACCATGAAATATTGCTCTGAATTTTTTGTGGTGTTTCCAAGCGAATATCATTAAAATTTTGACAAAAATTTCCAGTTATTTCCTCTCCTTCTAAACAAAGATCAATCCAAGCTTGATCTACCTCTGGATGAAATTGAAAAGCTAATGTGTGATTGTTTAAAAAACCTTGATTTGGACAAGCTTCCGAATGGGCTATCCTGGAAGTGCCATCGGGTAAAGAAAATTGATAACCATGGGCTTGAAACACATAGCGTGATTTTTCAAAGAGATGGTTATTACATGAATCAAAATGAATTTTTTGCCAACCAAATTCCCATTGCATAGCTTTAAATACTTTTGCACCCATAACTTCTGCGATTAATTGAGCTCCCAAGCAAAGCCCTAAAATTTTATTTTTATTTTTTATAGCTGAAGCTATAAATTTTTTTTCTTTTTTAAGCCAAGGATATTGGATTTCTTGATCTACATTTTGAGTGCCACCGCAAATAATAATATGCTGATCTTTATTTAAGTCAGGATAATTTATTACTGTTGATGTAGGGATAATTTCGTATGAAAAATGGTTTTTCTCAAGCCAAGCTAGGGTTGATCCAGGGGGTGTTATGTCTTCATGTTGAAGAATTAAAAAATTTTTCATAGAGTTTATTTAAATTACCTCAAAAAACAGAAAAAGCCGACAAAATGTCGGCTTTTTTTAGTTTACAGTAGCTTCTATTTTTTTAAGAGTTACTAGGAAGTTGATTTAAACTAGGATTGTGAGTCGGTAAATTAGGAGTTTCTTCGTCCTGAGAAGCCCCGGGTAAAACCGTTGCTTTTTCAGCTGCCATTTTTGCTGTATTATCAGGATTATACCTTGTTGCGGCACTAACAATTCTATTTTCTAGATTTTGCTTCATTTCTTCAGCAGCAATTTTTTCAACTAATTGTTGGTTTTGCTGTTGCTTAGTCATGTAATCTAGAGGGAAAGCACCTAACTTAGCTAAGTAACTAGAAATGCTACCATTACCATTTTGTATAATGTCTCTTAAAGTAAAAAGTGGAGCATATTGAGATGCTTTTTTCTCTGCCTCAAAAATGATCTGAGTTAGGGTAGCAGCAGTAATGTCATTTTTAGATTTATTGTCTATAACCATGACTTCTTCATTAGTTCTGATCATTTTAGCGATATCATCTAGAGTTACATAACAGCTTTGTTGAGTGTCATATAGCTTTCTATTTTGATATCTTTTAATGATTTTAACTTTAGAACTGGATTTACCCAGAGTGATTGTTTGCATGCTAGAACCGACTGTAGGTTGGTTTGTGTCGTTTTGATTGATCAATTGGCCTCCCATTTTTAATTCCCCTATTTAAAACTATCTAGTGGGGTCAGCTGGATAGCGGCAAACTAGCCGTGCCGCAACAGACTGTCAAGTGATGAACATAAAAAAGTCACAAATGCGGCGCGAAAATGTACATATTTCTAAGACTTATCCACATTTTTAAGAGGTTAAAAAAAATCCTTAAATTGTAAAAAGTAGGATAGTTTTCATTTAGTTCTAAAGTTTTCATAACTAGACTCCGATCTAGGTACATTCGTCGAGTTTGGAGTTTAACATGTTAAAAAATTCTAAAGAAAATCAAGCATTTAAAAGTTTTGATGTCCTGGCAATAGTTTTTCTATTAATACTTGGTTTATTTTTCTATAGCTTTCCCTTTAATCACCAAAATGAAGAGCAAACATCTAAAAGTGCAAAGAACAAAGCTGAAGTTTTAGGCTATCAAATAGCTCAAATATATAAGGATCAAGTACTTAATTCAAATATGACAAATTCCCGAGGGCCAGCTTCTGCTAAAGAAGAGTTTAAAAAAGAAGGTTTTATTGGTGCTGATCAAAATGGCAAGCCATTTCGTTACAAAATTTTTGAAGAAGGAAGTAAACAACTTAAAGTTATCGTGACAAATAAGGAAGAAGTTGAAGATGGTAGTCCTGTAGATACTAGACCTAACCATGAGTTAGTCCATGTAGAGCTTTCTGTTCCCCTGGAAACTAAAGGTAACTAGATACTTACTTCTGAATACGCAATCTTTCAAAGATGACTATGTAAGTGACCTAAGTCCATTTTTTAAGCAATCGTTTAAGTGGCCTCTCTAAATCTCCGATGTCCATAGAAACAAGGAGATCCAATGAGGACAGGCTTCTTACGTACATTTATAATTTTATTTTCTATCACCTTGAGTTTTTGTTCTTCCTCACAAAAGAAGTCTAATTCGAGTCAGGTTTCCCATGCTGGAGAGACTTTTTCTGAAGGGCAGACATACTTTGAAGCCTCTTATGATGACAAGAATCGAGCTCCAGCAAAGTTTTCTCCGCCAAAGCTGATTACGGAAAATCAAACCTTGGATCCTTTCTACGTGCGTTCCCAAGCTGATTATAACTACTCATTGGCAGAAGCTTATTCTTTAGAAGGAGAATCGCAGAAAGCCTTAGAGGCTTTTAAAGCAGTTCTTATCTATGACCCTGATGCAGAGCAAGTTAAACTTCGTTTAGCTAAAGAGCATTTGAAATTAGGTCAGGTGAATCAAGCGATTGATTTAGTTAAAAACGTACTTGAAAAAAATGAGTCTAATAAGGATGCCAGAATTTTTTTAGCTGGAATATATACCACCATAAAATCTTATCCAAAGGCTATTGAGAACTATGAAGTCGTTTTAAAAAATGATCCAAAAAGTATTGATGCAAAGATATACTTGGCCGCAGTTTATTCTGAAACTAAAGAGTATGATAAAGCAATTGGTCTATTCAAACAAATTTTACAAGACGGTAATTATCAAAATAAACATCTGATATATTATTATATGGGTAGAGTCAGAGAAGAACAAAATTTAACAAAATTTAACTCACTAGTTGAAGAGTATTACAAAAAGGCAATTGAAGTTAAGCCTGATTTTGTAGATGCTACTATTGCTTTAGCTGCATTTTATAAAACACAAAAACATGAAGATAAGGCTATTAAACTCTACCAAGAGTTCCAATCTAAAAAAGGTCCAAACACAAAAATTGCAGAAATTCTTTCACAATATTACATAGAAAAGCAAAAATATGATGAAGCATTTGAGCAGCTTGAAATTTTAGAAAGTCAGTCTGATGATTCTTTGAGTGTAAAAGTAAAAATGGCTTTAATCCTGATTGAAAAAAAGGTGTTTGATAGAGCGATTATAAAACTAGAAGAAATTTTGGGTTCAGCGCCAGACTCCGATAAAATTAGATTTTATTTGGCCGCTGTTTATGAAGAAATAAAAGCTGATAGCAAAGCCATTGAACATTATCGTAAAATTCCTGTAACAAGTTCCTTTTATGGAGAGTCAGTAGTGCATGCAGGTTACTTGCTAAAAAATAATGGAAAGCTGAAAGAAGCCTTAGCTGTTGTTTCAGAAGGCTTTGAAAAGAAAAAAGATGTCCCTCAAATATATGCGATGTATGCTACCCTATTAGATGAAAACAAAGAGTATCAAAAAGCATTAGACGTGTTAGAGTTGGGGACTAGAAAGTTTCCTGATAATGCGCAAATATATTTTTATTATGGAACTATTTATGATCGAGTAGGTAATAAAGACAAAGTGATTAATATGATGAGAAGAGTTGTTGAAATTGATCCAAATCACTCTCAAGGTCTAAATTATTTGGCGTTCACATGGGTAGAAATGAACCAAAATTTGGATGAAGCAGAAAAACTGTCGCGTAGAGCTGTTGAGTTAGATCCTCAAGATGGCTATATATTAGATACCCTGGGGTGGATACTCTATAAAAAGGGTAAAAAAAGTGAAGCTTTGAAAATGCTTGAAGCTGCCTTAAAGTTTCAACCAGCAGTAGGAATTATTGCAGAACATCTAGGCGACGTTTATCGAGACTTGACGATGAATGACAAGGCAAAAAGAATGTATGAGAAGGCCAAGTCGTTAGAAAGTGATAAGAAAAAAATTGAAGAGCTAAAAGAAAAAATATTAGCTATCGAAAAGCAAATTTACCCATCTCGATTGCCAGCTAGCGAATAAATGTTTTCAGATTTTGTTTGTAGCTTAGGAAAAAAAAAATTAGCATTTAGAGATGATGAAAAATTGCTTTCTTTTTATACCACTACTTATAGTGAATATTTTTATACAAATTAGCTGTCAGACAAAACCAGTTAAAACTTTAGAATTAGGTAATAAAGTTGATATTTCTAAGTTGCCCAAATTTTATTGGGAAACTAAGGCGCAGATTCGAGATCTGAAACGAAAAAAAAATAATAACGTTTCTATAGATTTTTTAGCAATAAAAAATGCAAAAATCAGATTAGAGATTAAAGCTACACTTGGGATCCAAGTTGGTACTTTAGGGATTTCTCAGGAACAGTTTATTGCTGTTTTATATCGCCAAAAAAACGTTATCCAAGGGAAAATGGATGAGAAAGTTTTGACGAAAGCTTTTAATTTACCTATTCCTCCCGAAGCTCTTTACTCGATTGCATTTGATGAAAGCATCAAAGGTACTCAGTGGAAGTGTAACTATGATAATTTGAAAGTTGTTTCATTATGTGAAAATGAAAAGCAACAATCTAGAGTTGAGTGGTCCAACCGGGTGGGTGGAGGAAAATTAGTTAAGATTTATAGCCCAACTATTGAGGTAGATTGGTTTTTTAAACCCCCTCAAGTTTTAGAAATAAATGAAGAGACTTTTAAAGTAGAAATTCCTAATGGTTACAAAGTTACCAATATATAAGTATGTCTTAACCAAATAAAAACTTATAATTATGTTGTACTTTTCTTATAGATCAGACTAGGTAGTAGCATCTGATCTCAATTCGACTCGACTAAAGAAGGGCTATTTCGTTTATTTTTTGAAAAAAAAATATTCATTTTCTA
>JABWCN010000009.1 GCA_013359135.1 Pseudobdellovibrionaceae bacterium
AAAGAGTCTGACACAGCTTTAGTCTATTTTTAGACGAGCATGAGGTCCTTTTGTGGATGATTCCATCTAGGGGATGCTCGCTTTCTTACATTGTCTTTTTCATGCGCAAGCGTCATTACCCTCTTACGATATTTCGTAGACCAGACAATGTGATACTGACATTCAAAAACGGAGTGACTGCTTCTGTGAAATCCCATAATCCGACCTATAACACAAAACGGGCTTGAAACCTAGGTGGAGAATGGGGCTACGCCCCCTTCAACCCCCGCTTATATCCCACGCGGCAAGCCGCGGGGCCCTACGCTTCAGACGGTAGAGCTATCTGATCAAGGTTGAGTGCGAACGCTCTTTTAAAAAAAGAAGTAGAGCTAGAATAATTAACCCGACTTCAATAAAAAAAGTCCAATGAAAGATAAAACTCATAACCCACCAACTGTGAGTAGGCGGAATGTTCACCAATTGAATAGCTTGATTTGAAAATGGCCAAGCCCAGCGGATCTGCCCAGCAATTGTGTCGAGGGCTAAATGCAGCATCAGGCTCATCCAGAGCCCTAAAGTAAAAACTCTCAGCTTTTGTAACTTTGTAATTTTGGAAAGCATGTATAAGAAGACACAGATCCCGCTCCAAAAGAATGGTGTATGAGTCCAATAACTATGATGAAACCTCACTTCTATCAGAAATAAAGTAGAACCAAAAAGTATCAACATCAGGCAATATGCTTCCGAGTAAAATGCCTACAAGTTGCGATTTTTTTGATTCTTTAGGGAAGATCGGTTTTTGATTTGCACCTTTAAATAAAATATAGCCAGCATGAAGGTGTGCTATAAGCATTTTGTTAATTCTTACCTGGTGATCGCGAAAGAAAATAAACTGCTGGTAATCCCAAAAGCAGAATGCCGCCAGTAACAAGGCTAAATGTCATAACCACAAGAAAATAAAAATCCGATGTGGGGACCCCATCAATATGAAACTCATCTTGTGGGTTGTGGCTCCACGACGCTTCACCAAAGAAAAAAGCCGCAAAAATTCCTAAAATGATTGCGACGACTAAGGTTTTCTTAGCTCTAGACTTAAACAATGGGCTCATTCATTTAATTTCAAAGCAAAGCTGAAAACCGGTCAACAAAGAAATGAATAACAGTAGCAGGCGGTCACCGCCGGAGAGTCTTCCTGAACCGAGTTGAGTTATAAAACCCCGGTTGACTATGAAGAAGACTTTGCTAAAGTGCCCAACAACGAGTCCGTTGTTCTCAGATAAGATAAATTCGTGAATTCCTGAGCCAACAGAAAAAGGAAGTAGCCATGAACTCCAACCATTGCATCGTCCTGATGCCAGAGGTGGCAAGGACGGAGGTGCAGAGCGCGCTGGCACTGCTCGGTCTGACCCACCACCACACGTGGGAGCAGGATGCAGCGGGCGAGGGTTATGAAGAAGTATGGACGAACTCTGCCCGCGATATTGCCGTCAATTATGTCGAATCTAGGCTCTTCAACGTTGCGTATCTGACCATAAGGGGAGAGCGATCGGATGCCTTGTGCGCTGATATTGAGATCATGTTGCGCGTCTTTAGCCCATCTGAACTGCTGGACGCCGTAAGAGCTGGCAAGACCCACAATGAGCGGGTACAGGCTCTGTCCAAACTTGCGGCCATGTTCCCCAGTTACGATGAGCAGACGTATAGGGTGTTCGTCGCGGCGGCGACCCAGCATGAAAATACCCTCCTCCAGGAGGCAGCGATTAATGCGATGGGGTATCGGGGCTGGCCGCAATACATCCCAGTATTGGAGGCCATCGCCGCAGGCGACCCGTCTGAGAGCGTGCGGAACCGTGCCGTTTTGACCTTAATACATGTGATAGGTGAGAAATTTGTTAAGTGACGGTGATTCAATCTCCCTACCGCCTTCCATAGACTTGACCGACTCTGTTTGCATCACCATGTCAAACTGAAGTAGAGTTTGAGAAGCTTATATAAAAGTTCCCTCTTTAGCGGCAGGACGATTGTTTCTACCGCGGAATTTTGCGTCTAGCAAGCCGGCTCATTTTCTTCTGGTAATGTATATAGATTTACAACGGTTTTGTTGCGCTACGGGACGTGCGTGAGATTTTACTCTTGATCTTGAAGTCGACAGTAACTGGGGCTTTCCAATTTGCTAGCTCTGGTAATTTGAAAGCCTCTCCGAAAAATCTGATCAAACTGTGTGATTGTGTCGAAGGGTCGCCAGCAGCTTTAAAGAATTTCAGGACGTCTTCATAGCTCGATGCGGGACAACCTCTTTGCCGCCCATGAGTTCCATTATAAGTTGTTCAAAGATTTTTTTGAGAGCTTTGGCTTCTTGATTTTCAGAGAGTGCGCCTTTTTCCTCTTCCATACGTGCAACGCACAGGTTTTCGGTTTTCTCCAAAAGGGTGATAAAGTTATTGGCGTCAACAGCGTCAATAAAATAATACTTTATATTTTCGGGGCCTCCTAGCCCCTGATATATGCGGAGTCCTATATAATATTTCATAAGCGGCATCCTCCTTCGGATTAAATTAAGGTTAACTCTTAATTTTACATCCACTCCCGAAAGGGTCTGACACAGCTAACGTCTATTTTTAGGCTAGCATGAGGTCCATTTGTGGATGTTCCCCTCAGGGGATGCTCGCTTTCTTACATTGTCTATGCTATCAATAGAGACAATAAAGAATTTAAAAACTTTGCTAGTACATTACCAAAAGATTTTACTTATGGCTTTATAAAAGTTCCTGAAGATTGGAATAAGCCTAATGGTAAACATATCGAAATTTTTTACTATGGACGTATTAAAGGGAGTGGAGTTTATAAAAATCTCCCACCAACAGTTTTTTTTAATGGTGGTCCAGGAAACGATAGTCACTATTCCTATCACAAATTAATAGAATCTGAAATTAGTTTTGATAAACAGCCAATCATTTTTATAGACCAACGTGGCACAGGTTTTTCAAGTAAATACCCGGACATTACTACTAATTATGGTCCTAGCAAAGTTTTTGATTACTATGGCAGTGAGGGTATAGTCAGAGATGCAGAAGAAATTCGGAAAGCTCTATTTCAAAACAAGTCATGGAATATTTTTGGACAAAGTTATGGGGCCATAGTGGTTTATCGCTATTTAAAACTTTTCCCAGAAAGTATTCTCTCTTCAACAACCGATGGCTTTGCTCTTCACTCTCAACCTGAAGATAAGCTTCTATACTATAAATCACAAATGAAAATTAAGTTAGTTTCCGATTTTTTTAAAAAGTTTCCTTCAAATGTGTCTAGAGTAAAAAAAATTAAAACGCAAATTGAAGGTAAAATCTCTACTGGTCTTTATAAGAATAATGACTTTGTAGATCTTATTTTAACAAGAGGAATTCAAGACACCAGCAGTTCGGATTCCGTAAACGATTTTTTACTAAAAGTTGCACCAGATAGTCAATTTCAAATTGATTTAGATTTTTTAAAAAAATTCATTTTTACTTATTTTCGGGAGGAAATTAACTTAAGAACATTTAGTCTATCTTTACCCAGCACTTTTATTCACTATTCTGAAATTGGAGACTGCTATAATTTATTTTTTGAAAAATATTTGAAAAAAATTATGGCAGAAGATGAAACTCTAAAAGAATTGCCTATTTTTCCATTAACTGATGAACTTTTACTAAAAGAAGATGTTTCAAAGTTACGTGGATTAAAGTTTTTAAAGAATAAAATTTTCTTTAATGATATCACTCAAGCCCTTGTTAGAAATCCTGATTTAAAAATATATTTCTTTATAGGTAAAGAAGATGTCTATACACCGCCTGCAGCGTATGATGAAATGAGGGAGTATTTTTCGTCAGAGAGTAGAATAAAATTCATTGCTAGAGATGGAGATCATTTTAACTTTTTTAAAGAATTATTAAATTTAAATGCATTCCTAAAACAAAGCGATAAAAAAAAGAATTCACTTTCCTGTAAAAAATATTATTTTTGACTCAATAAAACATTAATCTCATTTTGGTAATGATTTATCTTTATCATGAATTTTAAACTTAAAAGCTGCCACTATGTAAGGATCGAAAGTCTGAACGCTTGAATACCGTTCAGACCTTTTTATAAAAAATTGTACAAACCTACTTGAAACAAAAAATACTTCAAAATATCAAAAAAAATACTAAGCCTTTTTTTCTTCTGATTTAAGTTTGTTAAAAGCTCTAACAATCAGAAAAACAGCGAAAGCAATGATAGTAAATGTAATCATCGTCGTCACAAAAACTCCGATATTCATTGTAACGGCACCAGCTTTCTGAGCGTCTGCTAGGGTTGCGTAGGGACCAGCCTGTGTTGCTCCTTCTTTTAAAGTTACAAACAAGTTTTTAAAATCGATACCACCAATGATTAATCCAATTGGTGGCATAATAACATCTTGTACCATCGAGTTAACAATTTTACCAAATTCAGCACCGATAATTAAACCTACTGCCAAATCTAAAACATTACCTTTTACTGCAAACTCTTTAAATTCTTGTAGCATTCCCATAATCTAATCCAATCTATTTTATTAAAACTTAGCAACTAAGGCTGTTGTAAATGTTGTATCTTCTTTTTTTTCAGAGTCAGTTTTTGTTTTGTTATGATATTTAACTAAATAAGAAACCTTCAAAGACAAAATTTGATTCATCATAACATTGATAGAAGGCTCATAGTTTAATAAGTAATCATCAGATTCACTGCTTTTCAAATTTGGAAGATACTCAAGCCAGATCTTTCCTGTTACTGACTCATTCAGTTTTACTCCATACTCTAAATAGACACGTGCAGAATTTGAAAAACTAACATCTCCAGCAACGAATTGTGTCTTAGTATAACGATAACCTAACTCACCAAAAAAATTCCTATCAGCTTCTTTTAAAAAAAAGTACTTTCCACCCATGTCAGTATTATCTCTTTGAACATATCCTGCAAAAGTATCGTTTTCAGCACCATGCTGTAAAAAAACTCCCCATTTTTCCCCTAGCTCTTTTTCATATCTCAAAGAGGCATCCCATTGTTTTGCTGTTTCAAGTTGATTTGCTTTAGCCTGCAAGTACCTAGCTGAACCGGTCAAAACATGAGTTTCAATTTTGTAGCTAGTTTTTTGCTTTGCGCTATAGCTTTCTGATGTTGTATTACCACCGACTTGTACTACCGAAGCTTCTGATTCATGCTTCCAAGAACTGTCTTCGGCTGCAAATGCAGTTATTCCGAGCAGAATAACTAAAAAAAATATCTTCTTCATAAAAAACCTTTCTTGTTTTCATTTTGTTTATGGAAAATGCTTGATTGTTAAATTACAGTCAAATCAATAAATTAAATTAGGATTTGTTGCCGTTTTGTCCTGAAGAGTCAAAGGGGTTTTATCTTTTAAAATTTGAATGACCTCCACCCTCAAAATCAACAATTAAAAAAGACAAGCCAACCATTTCTGGCTACGAAGGTCTGAAGTTTTATATTATGCATTGAGGTTGGCTCAAAAACTATAAAGACACTTTAGTTAGTTTCTGACTCCTGAAAATAAAAAAAATAAAGTCATTAATGTGATTTCTTCAATACCTTAAGTACTCAAGAAACCTGCATCTTAAAGATTTCTATCCACTCATTAAAAAGTAAATTTAGAGAATCGTCTTGATTTAACTTTTGGTGATTTTCTATTTTGTCGTGGTGTTGACACTTAATTCCACAAGAAAGGATATGATCAAATAGCCCTAAATCATTACTCACGTTAATAGAAATTCCGTGCCTCACCACACCATGATCTACCTTTAGACCAACAAACGCAATTTTTCCATGATCTGTGTATAACCCTGGTTTTTCTTGATCGTAGTGGTTAACAACTCCTTGGCGTGTCAATAACTCAGAAGTACAACTAAAAAGTAAATCAATAAAATTCTTAATTCCTAAATGACGATACTTCAAATCTACCATAGGATAAATAACCAATTGTCCAGGTGAGTGAACTGTTGCAAGTCCTCCACGATCTGTAGTTTCAATAGTCAATCCCTCTGACTCCACGTCCTTAGAGCTTAATAAAATAAGATCGTGACTTTGTTGAGCAGCTCTATGACCTAAAGTAATGACAGGAAGAAACTCCATACCTAAAATAAATATTTTATCAGTCCCAGAAACTTCAGCGACAAGGCGTCTTTGTTGCTGATCAATTTCTTTAAAAGATTTTAAACCAAGAAAGTTCTGGTGAAAGTTTTTCCCTAAAGCAAACGACTTCATGTTAGTACAACTCAACTCTATCATTTTCTCTAAATCCGGCCCCGGAGTGAATGACTGCTATTGCGCCATCTTGACCAAAAAAACTAACAACCTCTAGAGTTCCCTTGAGTCTTCCTGGACTTTTCCCGATAAAATTTCCAGTTTCAGTGTCATAGATTTCTTCGCCTTCATCAACTACACGAAGTAAGTCACCTACATTTAACCCAGAAATTTTCCCCACATTTAAAAATAATCGTTCACCCTGAACGGAAGCAATACGCCCTTCCCATGATACAGTCTCTAAAGACTTTACTATTTGAGGGACAAACTCATAAAGAGTGTCTTTAATTAATGTTCCCACAAGTTTTGAAGGATTATCTACTTCCTCAGCTAAACTACCCTCTTGATCCTTGTAGGTTACCGTCTTCATTGTGTTGTAAAGCTCTTTGCCTGACTGATTTACAACCTTAACCACCACAGAACATTCATACTCAGTCTTAACCGTCTTTAAAAGACCTTTTTGAGGAATTGATTTTCTAATTTTTAAATCATAAACTTGAGCCTCAAGACCACTATGTACCGAGAACTCTTTCAACGTCTTTTGTATGTCTTTAAAGTCATAATTGCCTTGGATAGTAATTTTAGGAATAGATATCTTCAAATCTTCACTATCAAAAGCAATGACCTCGTCATTACGATTAAGCTCTTTAAGAAAACCTTTTTTTATGGCTTTCGACAAATCCTCTGGAAGAACTTTCTTAGGATCAAGAATTGGCAACACCATCAATCTTTTTTTAATCATCTGATGATCTGGATTCTTACTCAGAGGAATATCTTTAACCATTCTTACTGGTGATGAATTTGAATGCTTCATTTGCGTGGTACAAGAAAGCAAACCTATCACTAATAAAGAACATACAAAAATAATTATTTTTTTCATCATTTTTATTCCTTTTTTATCACTACGTCACACTTACTAAGTTACTTTAATTCGAAACTCATCTCTTTATCCGAAGACTTCAAAAAACTAAGTTTTCCAGGACTCACATCAAGAACTAGTAATTTATTTTTAATTTCTTCAGGACTGCCAGCAAACTCCATCTCATAAGTCACGCCCTGAGCTGTAATTTCACGTTCTTTAAGAGCCTTCACATTAGCAATTGAGTTTCTAATTTTTTCTTTCATCCACTCCATTTTCAAGGGTTGAGCCCCCATCACAATTTGTAACTTCATAGTTTGAGTATTTAAAATTCCGCGCTGTAAAATTTCATCTAATTGCTGATAAAGTTCCAAAGTCAAGGATTCAACTTCTTCTTTAAATTTATTTTCCACAGCACTTTCCAAACGTAAAGCTTCTTTACTAACAGGGAAATCATATTGTCTTTGTATATCAACGAGTACTTTTGTTTGAGTTGAAGGCTGAGACAAGTTTAATTTTAACACCACAAAACCTTGATTTGATTTCTTTTCATTGCCTTTGATTATCACAGACCCTGTGAGTAAAAAATTAGCTTTATGCCATTTACATAAAGGGATAAGATCGTCGACATTTAAAACACTTTCCCGAATAAAGCTTTGAGGCGTAGAACTTAAGTAATCAAAAGTAGCTGGACGATGAAAAAAAATTCCATTTTTTAAAAGATTTTTTTGAAACTGTTCTTCAAACAAAAGTGCCAATTTCTTATATCCTTCATCCTGTTTTGACCACCATTTGTATCTTTTATTGGTTAATTGATTTTCGAAAGAGACATAAGGAATAATTGTCAGTCTTTGATTAAACTCTTCAAGCAACTTATTCTCTTTTAACAAAGTCTTAAGCTCGTTCACATTAATTTTTAAATTCACTGTCTGGCTGTAGGTTTTTTCTTTTAAGTCTAACTCAGAGCCTTTAGAGAAAGGAATAAATCTAACAGCCTTAGCAATAATTTTACTCTGTATAAGGTTCTTATTTTTTTGGACTCTTTCTTCACCAATAAGTTCCTTACAAAGCTCTAAAACAGCTTCTTGAAAAGCTTTTTCTTGGATTTCTTTTTTTGCTTCGATCACGGATTCTTTTTCACTAGTAAGGGTAAAATTTCTTTCAATCAGCTGCTGAGCCTTCACTTGTATGGCTAAAAACAATAGTGCCAACAGTATATTTATCATTTGATTTTCCTCCGTATTATCTAATTTCTTAATTCCATAAAATCAGTTCTACCAAATGAGTTTTGAATCGAATCAAAAAAATCATTGTTGATAGCAACGCCTTTTAAATCTTCAGGTTCAAACTCAACAATGCGATCATAATCTTTTAATTTCATTTTTAAAGTCACTGGGACTTGCCCTTGAAACTCTTTTAATAACAAACTCAAACGTTCCAATTCTTCTTCATTTAGCAATTCTAAGTTAAAAATTATTTTTTTTGATTTTTTCAATATGTCATCAAGGCTTGCTACATTGTCGACCATAATTTTAAAAACACCCTCGTTGTCCTCAACCATACCAGCAATCAACACCGGTTTATCATCCTTAAAAACAGGCTCAAACTTAGCGTAAGCATCAGGAAAAACCACGAGCTCACAACTCCCAGTTAAATCCTCAAGCTTTGCAAAGGCCATTCTCGTTCCTTTTTTAGTAATCATTTCTCTAAACTCAGTAATAATTCCTGAAAGTATGACACGTTTTCTTTGATCCTTGCGGCGATCATATGGATTTGGACTTGGAGAAGGCACAATCGGGTCTGGCTTTTTACTCAGTTCTGGTAGATCCTTAACTGCACCATTAGTCCAAATCTTGGCCAATTTCTCATAGCCATTTAATGGGTGATCACTTAAATAAAATCCAAGCACTTCTTTTTCAAAACCCAACTGAGCCATTCTCGGCCACGGCTTAATTTTAGGAAGCTTAATTTCTGTTTTTTCAACCTCATCTAAATCAAATAAAGAAGTTTGTCCTAATTCTTTATCTTTTTGCGTTTCAAAAGCTCGGTCCAAAAACAAAGAATATCCACTCAGTAGTTCTGCACGATGATAACCAAATCCATCAAAAGCTCCTGATTTAATCAAGCATTCGATAACTTTTTTATTTACACGACGAAGATCAACACTATTAAAAAAGTCGCTGATATCCGTAAATTTTTGATCTGGTTTTTGAGCCCTAGCTTCAAGGATAGAATCCACAGCCGCTTGACCAACTCCTTTAATAGCACCAAGTCCAAAGTAAATTTGACTACCCTTCACCGTAAATAAATAATCTGAAACATTAATATGAGGGGTCACCACCTCTATATGATGTTTTTGCGCATCCTTAACATATTTTACCACCTTATCTGTATCACTGATCTCAGTCGATAATAGCGCTGCAAAAAATTCTGCAGGATAATAATGCTTAATCCAAGCTGTTTGAGCCGTAATAACCGAGTAAGCTGCTGCATGGGATTTATTAAATCCGTAATCAGCAAACTTATACATCAGCTCAAAAAGTTCTTCTGATCTTTTTGTATCATGCCCCTTAGCTTTTGCGCCCCGAAGAAAACGTTCACGATGTTGATCCATTTCTTCTTTGATCTTTTTCCCCATGGCTCTTCGGAGCATATCCGCTTCACCCAAACTATAACCGGCAATGATCGAGGCAATACCCATAACCTGTTCTTGATAAACCATAATACCATAGGTTTCTTCCAGTACTTTTTTAGTATCCTCTAACAGATACTCAATAGGGGATTCACCATGCTTCCTTTTTGTGTATTCAGGAATATTTGCCATAGGACCTGGACGGTACAGTGAAGTGATCGCAGTGATATCGGCAAAAGAAGAGGGTTTAATTTTTCGAGTAGCATCACTAATACCTTCGCCCTCGAACTGAAAAATTCCAGCAGTGTCTCCTCGAGATAATAACTCATATATTTTTGAATCTGTTAATGGAATGTGATGAGATTTAACACTCACCCCTCTATTCTTTTTTACCATTTCTAATGCATAGTGAATATGAGTCAGAGTTTTTAATCCCAAAAAATCAAACTTAATCAATCCTATTTTTTCAGCATGTTTCATATCATACTGAACCACATTTTCACCGTCAGCACCCTTGTACAATGGCGCATGTTTGCGCAATTGTCCGTCAGCAATGATCACTCCCGCAGCGTGAATTCCAGCGTGTCTCACCATTCCTTCCACTTTTTGAGCCAAATCCATTAATGTCGCAACTGTTGGATTAGATTCCATCATCTCGCCAATTCGAGGCTCCATTTCTAAAGCTTCTTTGAGATGAATACCAAGCTTATCGGGAACCAACTTCGTCACCAAATCCACTTCAGCAAAAGTCATCCCTAAAACACGCCCCACATCTTTGATCGCCGCACGTGCTTGAAGTTTTCCATAGGTGATAATTTGCGAAACCGATGCCTCTCCATATTTTTCGGTCACATAACGAATCACCTCTCCACGACGATCTTGACAGAAATCGATATCGAAATCTGGCATACTAATACGTTCTGGGTTCAAAAAACGCTCAAACAGTAAATAATTAGGTAACGGATCAAGATCCGTAATCTTCAACGAGTAGGCTACCAGTGAACCAGCTCCAGATCCCCGCCCTGGCCCAACGGGAATATTATTTCTTTTTGCCCAATTGATGAAATCTTGTACGATTAAAAAATAACCGTTAAACCCCATGCGATCGATGATGCCTAGCTCATACTGAAGTCTTGCTTCATAATCCGATTTCTTCTCTTCAGGAACTGCTTCGTTACGAAGAGATGCCTCTTCGTAACGCTCATTTAGACCCAAATGAGCTCTGTAAGAAATCTCTTCCTTGATTGTTCTTCCCGCTTCCGTCGGAAATGTTGGAAGGTGGTAAATGGCCTTACCATTGGCATCTTTTAAGTTAAATTTGATATCTATTTTTTCGGCGATCTTTAAAGTATTTTCTACCGCTTCTGGTAAATCAGCAAAAAGCTCCAGCATCACATGGGGAGCTTTAAAATAAAACTCACTAGATCCCAGTTTTTGCCTGTGTTCATCAGATAGAGTTCTGTTTGTCCCAATACAAACCAAAACCTCCTGAGCAATTTGTTCATCTTGATTCAAATAATAAACATCATTAGTAGCTACCAAAGGAATATTAAGCTCTTTGGACGACTGAACAAGGAAGTCTTCTAGAGGCTGATTTTCTTTTCCCACCACCATGGATTTGGGTAAGCCCATACGATTAATTTCAAGGTAAAAGTCTTCACCAAAAATTTCCTTCAACTGCAGAATTTTAGCCTTCGCAGCTTCAGCTCCTTCTTTAAGAAAGCAATCACTTACTTCGCCCCTTAAACTACCACTTAGGCAAATCAAATCACCAGAAAATGTCCTTAAAGTTTCATAATCGATCCGAGGCTTCCAATAAAAACCCTCTTGGTATCCAATCGAACTTAAAGCGCAAAGATTCTGATAACCCTTGAAACTCTTAGCTAACAAAACTAACCGTCTTGGCCCGAGACTCGCTTCTTTTTCTTGTTTTTTTTCAAAACGATTTTCACAAATATAAGCGTCAAGACCAATGATTGGTTTCACATTGTTGTCTTTACATGCAAAGTAGAACTCAATAGCACCAAACATATTGCCATTATCTGTTAAAGCGACAGCTGGCATTCCATAACCCGCAGCTTTTTTTGCGATCCCCTTGACTCGGCAAGCGGCTTCTAAAAGAGAGTATTCCGAATGCACATGAAGATGAACAAAAGGTTTTATTTCAGACATAGATAAAAACTACTCCCACTCAATGGTTGCTGGTGGTTTACTTGTAATATCATAAACCACGCGAGAAATTCCTTTTACTCGGTTAGTAAGCCGAGTGGAAATTTCTTTCAGTTCCGAAGCTTTAAACTCATACCAGTCGGCTGTCATTCCGTCCTTAGCCGTCACAGCTCTTACAGCTAAAACGTATTCATAAGTTCTTCCATCGCCCATAACACCCACTGTTTGAATAGGTGTCAAAACACAAAAAGCTTGCCAAATTTGATCATAGAGGTTTTTTTCTTTTAAGTAACTAATGAACTCGTAATCAGCCTCTCTTAAAACTTTCAGCCGCGACTCCGTCACTTCTCCAATCACTCGAATACTTAAACCAGGCCCCGGGAAAGGATGACGCTTTATAATCGCATCAGGAGCCCCTAGCTCACGACCTAAGTTCCTAACCTCATCCTTAAACAATAATCGCACTGGCTCTAAAAGTTTAAAGTTAAGACGCTCAGGCAAACCTCCCACATTATGGTGCGATTTAATAGTCACCGAACTCCCCGTCGTCGAAACACTCTCAATAACATCAGGATAAAGAGTTCCTTGCGCTAACCATTGAATTTCTGTGTGGGTTTGGCTTTTAATCGACGCTACGGCCTCTTCAAAAACCTCAATAAAAATTCTACCAATAGCTTTTCTTTTAAGTTCTGGATCTATCAATGTTTTTAATCCTTGAAGGAACTTATCGCTCGCATCAACACCCAGAACATTTAACCCCAAATTTTCGTAGGATTTTAACACTTCAACATATTCATTTTTTCGCAGTAAACCATTATTTACAAATACACAATGCACACGGTCTTTACCTAAAAGACGCGTTAGCATGACCGCAACAACACTAGAATCAACTCCTCCAGAAAGTCCACAGAGAACATGATCGGAACTTCTCACTTGCTGTAAAACTTGTTGATTCAACTCCTCTAGCATGTTTTTGGTTTCCCAATTTTTTTTTGCTCCACACTTTTTAACAAAGTATTCTAAAACTTTTTCACCCGCCTCAGTGTGAACCACTTCTGGATGAAACTGCACTGCGAATACTCGCTCGTTTTCTATAGCCGCAGGATGGTCTTCAGTGATAGCTAATAACTCAAATCCAGAAGGAATTTCCGTAACCACATCCCCATGACTCATCCACACGTTCTGTCCGAAAGGAAAATCCTTCGAAAGTGGCGTCAAAACATTTGAAATTGTCTGTAAAGAAGAAGTGGAACTAGAAAAAATATCTTTCTTCCACAGCACCGTTTTATAACCATACTCACGATTTTTAGCTGACTCTACTTTACCACCAAGATCATGGCATATCAGCTGCATCCCATAACAAATTCCCATAAGAGGAGCTACTTTTTGTAATTCTTTTACAGAACTGTAAGGAGCCCCAGCTTCATAAACAGAACTTGGACCGCCACTTAAAATAATACCGGCATATTTTTTTTGCTGAATTTGCTCTATTGGAGTTGAGAAATGTTTAATTTCTGAATAAAATCCCATTTCCCTGAGTCTTCGAGCAATAAGTTGAGTGACTTGCGAACCAAAATCAAGAATTAAAAACCCGTTATCTAATACTTTTGTCATAGCTTGACATTTTCTATTGAAATCATTGATTTAACAAGAAGAATTCTACACCTATGCACTGCCTGAAACACAAAATAGTTCTTGCCATTCTTGTTTAATTTTCACAAGCGGCATTCCTTGTTGCAAGCAACCAATTCTTTCTTTAAAACTAAGCACTTATGAACACAAACTCTGAAATTAAACTCAAAGCTGAACTTAAATCTGTATTAACTGAAATTGGTTACCAAAAGTTCACTCCTATTCAAGAACAATCCATCCCCTTACTACTTTCAAAACAAGATTTTATTGGTAAATCAAAGACAGGCAGTGGTAAAACTGCAGCTTTTTGCCTGCCAATTCTACAACATTTGGAATTGAATTTAAAAATGCCCCAAACTCTAATATTGTGCCCCACTAGAGAGTTAGCTCAACAAGTTGCTCAAGAAATGCGTAAACTAGGAAGACGGCTTGAGGGATTACAAGTGCTTCTCTTGGCAGGCGGTGTCCCCGCTCGTGAACAGGCCTTTCAATTACGCAAAGGTGTTCATATTACTGTTGGAACCCCGGGACGTGTTTTAGATCTAATATACAAAGGTGAACTCATTTTAGAAGCCATCACCTCAGTGGTTTTGGATGAGGCAGATAAAATGCTCGAATTAGGTTTTGAGCCTGACATCAATGCCATTTTAGATCATTGTCCGCAAAAAAAACAAACTGTACTTTTTTCAGCTACATTTCCTGAAAATATCAAAAGCTTAACCAAACGCTACCTGCACAAACCTAATGAGATAAGCATAGAAGAATCGGAAGAAAATCTCTCTACTATAGAACTTATGGCCTATGAATACCCTACTTCTGAAGATCGCTTCTCTATTCTTATTCGCGTTTTATTACAACACCCTGAAGAATCCATATTGATTTTTTGCAATCAACGCACTGTCGTTGACGAAATCGTCGCTGAATTACAGGAGAAAAACATCAGCTGCCTAGGGCTTCACGGGCTCCATGAACAACAAGACCGAGAGAAGACTTTGACTCTTTTTAAAAACCAATCTCTGCGTGTACTAGTTGCAACCGATGTCGCGGCCCGTGGAATTGACATAGAAAACTTGGCTCTTGTTATCAATTACGATTTTCCTTTAAATGAAGATACCTTCATTCACCGCATTGGACGAACAGGTCGAAACGGAGCCTCTGGAAAAGCGATCACCTTAATCAAGGACTTCGAAGAAAAAACTCTACTTGATTACGCCTCTCAAAAAAAATTAAACCTAATTAAACCAACTCTTGGCTTTAAAGGTCAGTTTGGCTTTCCAGAAGGACATCTTCAAGCAAAAAACCAAACACTTTTAATTTCAGCCGGAAGGAAAAATAAACTCCGTCCAGGCGACATTCTGGGAGCCCTTACGGGCCCCGAAGTTAGGCTTGAAGCCTCTGCAATTGGTAAAATTGATATTAAAGATTTTGTGTCCTATGTGGCCATAAAGAGGGACTTAGCTATAAGCACATGGAATAAATTAAAAGAAGCTCGCATCAAAGCCCAAAGGTTTTCTATACGCTTACTCTAAACGATAATTTGGAGCTTCCTTCGTTATACTCACATCGTGAACATGCGACTCCTTCAACCCCTGAGGAGAAATTTGCACGAAGCGTGCACGATGTTGTAATTCATCAACATTTCTAGCTCCCAAATACCCCATCCCCGACTTTAACCCACCAACAAGTTGATGGATAATTCCTGAAGCATTTCCTTTATAAGGAACCTTACCTTCAATTCCCTCTGGGACTAACTTATCAAGATCATTCACATCCATCTGCCCATAACGATCTTTTGATCCTTTAGACATAGCACCTAATGATCCCATCCCTCGATACATTTTGTATGTTCGTCCTTGATACAAGATCGTTTCTCCTGGGGACTCTTCAGCACCAGCTAGCAAGTTTCCAATCATAACACAATTTGCCCCCAATGCGAGAGCCTTAGTAATATCTCCCGAGTACTTAATCCCTCCGTCAGCAATGATCGTTTTTCCTTTTTTTCTGGCAACTTCTGAACACTCTACGATAGCAGAAATCTGCGGCATTCCAACTCCCGCTACGACTCGAGTAGTACAAATACTTCCAGGCCCAACACCCACTTTTACCACATCAGCGCCGGCCTCAATCAAGGCTTGAGTTCCATCCGCAGTAACTACATTCCCAGCCACAAACACCACATCTTTGTATTTCTGACTAAGATAATTAAGGTTAGTTATCACATTTTTTGAGTGTCCATGGGCTGTATCAATACAAATCACATCAGCATGTGCAGCACAAAGAGCCTCGGCTCGATCGATGCCCTCTTTGCCAACACTCACCGCAGCCCCCACAGAAAGTCGACCTCGTGAGTCTTTGGTCGCCTGAGGATAAGCTTGTGCTTTTTCGATATCTTTAATTGTGATCAAACCTTTTAATTCTCCCTTAGCATTCACCACCGGGAGCTTTTCAATTCTGTGCTTTTGAAGAATTTTTTTGGCCTGCTCTAGAGTTGTCCCCTCGACTGCTGTGACCAGATTTTCTTTGGTCATTAGATTTTCAATCGGCTGATCAAAATTAGTTTCAAAACGAATATCTCTGTTGGTTAAAATTCCAACCAGTACTTTGTTGACCGTCACTGGAACACCACTTATAGAGTACTTGCTCATAATCTCTAAAGCTTGACTGACTTTTTCTTTTGGTCCCAAAGTGATGGGATCTTGAATCATTCCACTTTCGTATTTTTTAACTCTCTCTACTTCTAAGCACTGCTGTTCCACTGACATGTTTTTGTGAATAAATCCAATGCCACCCATTTGGGCCATAATTCTTGCAATTTTATTTTCCGTCACTGTATCCATAGCTGAAGATAAAATAGGCGTGTTAAGATACCTGCCCTTGGCAAAAAAACTTCGCGGCGTAACCTCTGTTGGCACGACCTCAGAATATTGAGGAATTAGCAAGATATCATCAAAAGTTAAAGCATAGGGTATGGTTTTTATTTCCATTTCAATTCCTTTCATTCTGCAACAATTAATATCTTAACGATACCAGCTCACGTAGAAATCATAATTAGCTGCTGATTTTGGTAAAAAACTAAGTTCCTCTTCAGTTAATGGACGAATCAAACGTGCAGGTCTACCTAATATCAATGATCCTGGAGGAAATTTAGCACCCTCTGTAACTAGCGAACCGGCTCCAACGATGGAGTTTTTCCCGATATGACTTCCATCCATCAATACACTACCCATACCAATCAAACACAGATCTTCAATGGTTGTTCCATGCAATACTACCTGATGACCGATAGTGACTCTAGCCCCAATCGTTGTACCCCATTTTTCATAAGTTCCATGAATAATAGTTCCATCTTGAATATTCGTATGTTCGCCAATTTGAATTGGCATAACATCTCCCCTTAGTACTGTTTGATACCATATGGAAGCATTTTTATGAATGGTGACGTTACCTATAAGAGTTGCATTTTCAGCAAGAAAAACGGACTCATGAATTTGCGGATTAAACCCTCGAAGCGATTTGATAACTGCCATGATTAAGGGTATTAAAAATGATTTTTTCAGGCAAGAAAAAAGGATAAAGGCTAGGACACTAAAGACCTTATGTTACATTCATATTAAGCTACCGATTATTAAAACCCATTAACGAATCACAATCATCAGAGCTGTGTTTACTTATGAAAACAGATCAACTACTGAAGATAACTTGAATTCTTTACCATCAATTTCTGATTATCTAAAAGCCCCTTAGAAACACCATCAATTTGTGCGTTTAACAACTTGCTTTGATTAATCATTTTTTTGGTAGCATAAATAGGAACATTCATAGAAATACAAAGACTTAAAGCTTGATCCGCCTGAATCTTAATAGAGTTTAATTTATTGTGTCCCTGAAAGTAAATCCTCACCCATTGCTTAGCACCTTGAATTTGAACAAACACACACTGGAGCATTTTTATATCCAATGATTGAAGAACTTGCACTAAAAACTGATGAGGATTATAGGGCTTATTTTGTTTGTTACCAAAATTAAGAACCGAACTAGCCTCGATAGGATGTATGGCCACGGGCATAGTCAAATCCAAAGATTTGTCTTTAAGTAGCACAAAGGGGTTCATTAAATCAGGAGTTAGAGACACACCAAAAGGAAAAAGCTGAATCAGATCATCCTGATGAAAAACTTCTTCCTCATCTGTGGATGAAGAAAAAAGCATATGCCCACCAACAACCTGCTGGATATCAGGAACTTGAAAGTCGGCTGCTATCGTCACCTTTTTAGTTAATTCTGCCAATGTATTCACCTCTAAAAACGGCAGGAAAAGCCTTTGTGATGTTAATACTCACTGTTTTTCCAACCAATGTTAAATCCGCTGGTGCCTCAAAATGCACCAATTTGTTTTGCGTACTTCTTCCTGAAAACTTCTTCATTCCGTTAATATGCTTATCAACCTCAGAAGACTCTTCTTTTTCAACAAGTACTTTCAATATGCGTCCTTCATATTTTTTGGCAAGCTCAAAAGCCAAGTCATTATGAAAATCAAATAATCTCTGCAAACGATCTGACTTCACATCTTCTTGTACTTGATCCTCGAACTTAGCTGCCTTAGTATTGGGTCGTGGTGAGTATTTAAAGGCAAAAATAGTCTCAAAACCAACTTCCTTCACCAAAGACATCGTGTCTTGAAACTCTTCTTCAGTTTCTCCAGGAAAGCCCACGATAATATCAGTAGACAACACCACATTTGGAATAATTTTCTTAATCTGAGTTATCTTCTCAAGATACTCTTCACGAGTATAACCACGATTCATCCGCTCTAAGATTCTGGAATTCCCACTCTGGAAAGGCAAGTGAATGTATTCACAAATTTTTTCTTGGTGATCAGCCATAACCTGCATCAGTTTCTCGTCAAAATCTTTTGGATGACTTGTGGTATACCTAATTCTCTCTACATCTGTCTCCGTAGCTACTTTTTTTAGCAAATCAGCGAAGTCAGCGCCACATTCACTTTCATAAGAATTCACGTTTTGTCCCAGTAAAGTGACTTCTTTAACACCACGCTTAAGCAAACTTTTAATATCCACTAAAACATGGGATAAAGGTCTACTTTTTTCACGTCCACGCGTAAATGGCACTACACAGAATGTGCAAAAATTATCACAACCTTTGGTAATATTAACAAATGTCGAGACTCCAGGATTTCTAACTAGCGTTTCAACATGGTAAGGTTCTCTATGAGCAAATTGAGCTTTTACGATTTTTCCTTGGGATGGCTTTCCCTTTTGCTCTAATAACTCCTGTTCTTTACGGTAAAGATCATTTAAAAGCTCAGGAAGAGAATCTATAGCATCCGTACCAAAAACGAAATCTATCATAGGTTGATTTTTGATAAGCTTTTCCTTCTCTTGTTGCCCAACACAACCACCAACTCCAATTTTCAAATTTGGATTTTGCTCCTTCATCTTGCGATAAGTACCCACTTCAGAATAGACTTTATGTACTGGTTTTTCTCGAATAGAGCAGGAATTAATAATAATCACACTAGCGTCTTTGACATCATCCACAGGCACAAAATTCACCATCTCAAGCAGGGCTAGCATACGATCAGAATCATTCACATTCATTTGACAACCATAGGTTGAAATATATACGCCTCTGCCTTTTCCGATATCTTGATTGGAAAAATTCCTAGTCCCTATTTCCGGCACAGACTCTTGACCTTGTTGTGTTTGAGGTTGCATTTGGATTTCCATGTCTTGACTCCCATTAAGATTATGCTAATAGCAAAATGGGCCTATATTTGGGCAAAAAACTCATTGTGTCAATGCAATCTTTCGGGTATAGGTTCCAGTCTAACTATACACTCTTTATTACGAGGTTAATGATGACTCCCAGACGCCCAGATTCAAAGAAATGGACCCATTTCCCCTCTGATCTTCTTATGCAAATTGAAGAGGCAACTCAGGAGTTCTTCGCAGAAGAGTTTAAGAAACAACTCACTGAAACTCAATTTATCGTAGAGGGACAGATTTTTCCACAAGAAGTCCTTCTTCGCTTAGGATTAAGTCAAAAAAATACTCTTAAACAACCTAATTTTGAAATTTCTTTTGATATTGGAGACAATAAAGACGAGGTATGGCAACGACTTAGAATCGCTTTAGACTTTCTACAGGGAGTTATGGTTGACTACCTATCAGGAAAAACAGCTAGCTCTGAAGAGGAGTCTACAGAGTTAGAACTACCTCTTTCTTGGAAAAAAGTGAATTTTAAGAATGACACTTTCTTTTTTCAATACTCCACTACGAACTCAAAACTTGAAGCCTTGGCCGACCAACTTCTTGGCATCAACGAAAAAAGTCTGGTCGGTGAAAATGACTCGATCGAAGACGATGCCTTTGAACTTGCCGATATTGAATCCGAGGAAGTTTTAGCTCATCTTAAAGACAAAAATCATTTGCACTAAAAATCAACTCCACAGACATACTAGAAGTATTAGCAACTGTTACTGAAGAATGATTTCCTTTTTATCGCAACAGAATTAATTAGATATTTGTTTCAATATCCAAGATTTAAAAGTTTGAGCTTTAACCACTGAACTTGCACTTTTACAAGTCCCTTTACTATCAGAGTTTTTGTTCAAAACAACCACTCCCTGATTTATCCCAACTAAATAATACTTACCCTGATAAAGATAAACAGCAGGACCGCCAGAATCTCCTGAGCAAATACCTTTACCATTTTTTTGATCCAGCAAAAAATTAGTCCCCTCATCGCTTTGGATAGGGATATTTTCAGCTTTTGCTAAGGTACTTGATGAGCTAATCCCATAATCAACTTTACTTCCATAGCCCAAAACGGTCAATTGATCCCCTTCTTTGAGCTCAATAGAATAGGGTAAAAATTCTATTGGCAAAGCTGTACTTGGAATTTTTTCAAACAACTCTAAAACTGCTAAATCAAAAAATCGCAAGCGATAGAAACTATAGTTTGGATGAACACTAACACTCTTTGCAAAAATCTTATTTGTCTTGCTACTAGCTTCTGTCACATTTGAATTATTAAAATACACTTCAGCAGCTAAAATTTCTTTTGCTTTAGCTCCCTCTGCAACTGTTGAATTGGTGTTACCCGTTTTTATTTCACCTGGTTCTTCTCTGTAAACACAATGACCCGCCGTAAGAATATGATACTCATCTATTATAATTCCAGTGCAAAGATAAAAATTATCTGGCTTAGGATCTCCTATTTTTTTTAGAGAATAAACATGAATTTTTACTACAAACTTACTGATCGAATCCATTGTAGCTACTTCACTACCACCAATGATTCCATACTGATCCTCTAAAATATTTAACCCATCACGATCATGACTACTTTTACAAGAGAGCAAGCCCCCTCCCATAATAAGATAAATAGTAAATAACAAAACTAATACTCTTCCCACGAAACCCCCGAAACCCCATAGAACAATAAAAACACAGATAGCACTGATGCAGAAAAAAAATCAACAAAAGCTTAACATTTTTTACTCTTGCGTATTTGCAATATAGAGACCTCTCCAAATCAAACCTGATCGAAATGTTAACGGCTTAACTGACAAATAAAAAAACAAAAAAGAAAAAAATTCAAAACTTAAAAAAAAATAAATTATTAAATTACAGTGTCCTTAATTTCGCAAAATCTATTCAGAATTTTTTTCTTTTTCAGATTATAGCAGTAGCTCTCATCTTTATTTCACTCATTTTTTATCATGATGATATCACTCACTACCAACGCAACAAATCACTATCACTATGTTCATTTCTATTTTTTTCTTGTCTCAATGATCGAATTTTATCCCTGATTTCAATCTGATATCGTGGATTTTCTTCAAGAACTTTATAAATAGAAACCAATAAACTCTCAATAATTTCCCCATGCATAAAGGTAGGCTTAATCACTTGCGGATTTTGTAAAAATTTTCGATATGCTGATTGAAAACCATTCAAGGATTGTAATTCGTAACCCCCACCCGTAGCTTTAACAATGTCAGACATCCTGTCAAAATTAGTTTTTGAATAGCTCCCTAAAACTTCAGAGTTATTCATAAAAAACACAGGAACACCAGCGGTAGTTGGCTCAACGATATTATTAGGGCCGCTAACATAAGCTGCATTTGCTACATTTAAAATACTTGGCATGACTCCCTCCATATCATTCAATACAATGAATTTTTGCCCTGCAACGTATTGTTCTGCCCACTTCGATATTGAAATTACTTTATAATCTTTTAATCGTTCATCGGCAGGTTTTTTAAACGATAAATAATTTCCACCCCCCTCTGAAATAAAAAACAATGCTGGTGGTTCTTCTGAAACTCGATCTATTGCTGTCAAAATTTCTTGAATTACCATAGCTGCAGTGGGAGCCTTTAGCGATGGTTTTTCTGGAGATTTATTATAAATACTAAAAACCGTATCGTTGCTAGGAATACCCAATCTTTTTCGAAACCAACTCCGCGGAACTCTTGTGACTCCAGGATTTGCCAATTTAATTTTTGACATGTCAATATTTAAAGAAGTGGGTTCAAAAACATTATTAGTAGTATCAGACAAAGAAATTGCAAATCTTTTTTTCTGTGAATACGCCATCTCAAATGCATTCAAAACCTGATTTTGCTGCCAATAATTTTGCGAAGTGATATCGAAGTATTTCTCGGCAATTGTAACTTTCGGATACAGAGTTTTAAGTATTTGAGCAATATATTGAGCTGCGATGTGTCTGCCTAGAGAATACATTCCTGAAGAGATATCAGAAATAGTGATCACTGCGTCCTCTCCCTCACCAAGCCCCAGCGGCTCAAATAGTTTTTTGTATTCTAAAATAACTTTTTTTAATTCTTCAGGCATCTCAATCCTAGTGGCTTTAGGAAGAGACTCAAATCCTCTATGAATGGTGTCGATATAGTAACTAGAACATTTCCTTTTCATATGATCCAGAGACATGGCAATTGAAATTTCTAAATGAACAAAGATACTAACAAAAAGTATTAACTTAGCTGTCAATTTCATAAAGATAATCATAAGCAACAAGCATACCATCCTAATTGAAATGAACAAAATGTTTCAAAATGAAACATTACTAGAAATAGCTATACACAATCTATCATTACAGCCACAAATGGTTTAGTTTTTGCAAATTACCTAAAGTAAGTTATGAGCAAAAAATTATTAATATTCTTTTTAATACTTAACTCCATTGAGCTTCCTGCTACTGAAATTACAGAACAAGTTCTTGATCGCTTGTATTTAAGCAGTTTTTTCAATGTGAGTTTGAGAAGATCTGATGGAGAAAACGTTTTACCTAGCAACAAAAAAGCTTTACCAATTTCTATCTATGAATTCCAAGTTCCAACTCAGTATGTAACCTCTTTATCTGAAACAAAAATAAATGGTGATTATATCACTCTTGAAATTCCTGAAAACCATCCTTCTTTTAAAGCACTCAATGCGCGCTTTAAAATGACTCCAATTGCTAGCTCCTACCGCGTTCTTTCAAGATCAACCGTTTTAGTTGATACAAAAAATCCTTACTATCTCAAACCCAGAATGAAAAAAGAAGAATTAGAAAGAGGCATTGAGATCTCAGAATACATAAAAAAGACGGCGCCTGTGGACTCTAGATATTTACACCAATTAGATGAGTACGAAGGTTACTCTCTAGTTCTAGAGGGTATAGAGTATAGCTATACAAAAAGAAGATTCCTACCTCAAAGTTTTAAATTAAAAGCAAATCAAAAAGTAATTCCGTTAACAGCTTTATTCGGGAACTCAGACTCGCAAGAAAGTATCCATGGCATGAGGGGCGAAACTCTTGCAAAAAAATATGCTCGCATCGCAGGAATGTCCTATAAAGAATGGCTTATCAATGAATACAGTTCTAAATTTGGTCACTACGTGGGGGAATTCACCTCCCTACTTGGAATAATGCCACTTTCTCACATGCAAAACACATTTGCCGTCTTAAATGAATCCACAGGAAAAATTGAAACTTTTTTTTCTCAAGATTTGGGGGATTCACTTGTTTTCACCTTTATACCTGACTCCTTACAAAAAACACAAAAACCTTTTTTAAGTCCATTACTAAGAAAAACAGATCATCGCCTCTATTCAAAATATAAAGGTGAGATGACTGGTATTAGCCAACCAGAAAATTTCTTTTTATATAACATTTTTCAATCAATTAGATTTCTTTTTGAAGAACTTTCAACTAAAGAATACAACTTCATGATTCAGTCATTGGGCTTTTATATGGAAGCGTATTTATCTGAAGTTTTTAAACACCTTCATGTGAATCAAAATGCAGAACACTGGAAAAAAGTTAAAGACCTAATTGCAGTCATGAAAGAAGGACAAAGTGAAACCTTTAGCTATATGAAAAAAACTTATGGCTACGTTAACATCTCTGTGGAATTAATCAACAACGACCTCATATCTTCTATATTTGAAAATCTATTTTTGGAAATTAGAAACAATTTTACCACCAACATAAACACAGACCTAACTTATCAGATGAAAATGCTTCAAAGATGGATTGATAACGAAAAATCAAACAATCTAAGTTTTGCTAATTCCATGGCCCCAAAAATTAACTTTTCTAATTACAGTTATTTTCCAAGTGAATATTTATTCCATGAAACAAAAATTGGCCTACTCTTGCTAAAAAGAGCTGTCTTACACACTCAAGATCCTCCTACACTAGCTGCAATTATGCACATCCCACCCACTAATAAATGCCACCAACACTATTTATCTCCGTGGGTAACGAAAATAATTTGGGATTATTAAGCCTATGTCCTATTTTATTTTTTAAAAGACAAACCTAGACTTAGCTCAGATTGAATAAAATTTGTTTAACTTTTACTATAGAATTCATGAGAAAAAACCAAAATATTTCCCTAATCTGTGTTACTTTTTTCTTAGTTCTTTTTATTAGTGAAAAAACATTATGCAAAGGACAACAGACATCTTTAATCTCTATCCCCGTAAGACTCAATGTTTTTGCTGGCTACTTAAATGGATCCTCTTCTTTTAATTTAGATAAAAAAAATATTTCTAATAATGGCTTTCTAGGAGGGATTGATTTCAATGTTCCCATCCCTGCTATAAATACTCTTATTGGTGGTAATATGTGGTTTCTACCCGCAGCTAAATCAGATGATATCAATTCCAAACTTCTCTTTATTGGTCCTTACCTTGGTTACTCTAAGGGAAAAAATGATCTTTTTATAGGTCTTGGTGTTGCCGTCACGGAATCCACACTAAAGGAAACTGCAGCTGCCCCAAACACAGAAATCAGTTTGAGCAAAAATATAGGTTGCGGATTCCTCGGATGGCGAAACTACTTTGGTAAAAGCCAAACCATGGGCGTTGGTCTAACAGGCTATGCCTGCCAAGCAAGTGATTACTCAAAAGTCGTCGACTCTCAAACAGCAGCCAAAATTACCGTCGCTGACAAGGCTTCTTTAAATGGTGCTTTATTATTTCTTTTCTTCTCATGGGGAGAGGAAAGGACTTTAATATAAATCAAAATACAATCTTAACGAGTTTTGACCGAAATTAGTACAACATGATTGGATAAATCAGAGAGCCAGTTATACTCTCTAAGAATAATTCTTTTGGCGTAATGTGTGTAGGACCCCGGGTTCTTAAGATCGTATTTATAAATCTCTTCACTTGCATCAGGATACTGGGAATCTCTAACATAGAACATTCCCTTAGCTCTACATCCACCATTACGTTGATGAACCTTTTCCAACTTTTTCTCATTGTTAACAAGTTCCGTATATTTCTTTTTAAGCTCCTGAAGAAGCTGATCGTCACTAGCTCTGGATATCTCTGCTTGAGTTCTACTTCTTTCAGAAGCAAAGTACTCTTTGGTTTCTCGGATAAAATAACAGTTATAGGTTGGTAGCTCATCGTCATATCCAACTATAAAAACGGAATGCCAATAACCCAAATGATTGTAGACAACTTGAATAGGTGCTTTGTAGGTCTGCAACAAAGACTTCACCTTGTCCACAGCTGCAAAGGTAAGACCGCCAAATTGCCACGGGTTTTGATCAGGATCCTTATAAATAACGGTTCTTTCAAATTTAGGTAAACTCATGGTTTTAGGCTTAAACAAGTCAATTTCATCAATCCAATTGTAAAGGGTACCATAATTAGCACCACCCTCATTAGGTTTAGCTTTAACTGTTTTTCCCCAAGAAGTCTTTGACCACCCCTTTGTGTAACGATAATCAACATTCAAAACAGCTGGTGATTGATTAAATAGATAAATAGTATCTGTAATCCAATTATCAATAGCTACACGACTTCTTTTAAAGCGATCATTAACATTTACCCACCAACGTTCACTCAAATCCGTTGGACCATCCTGTACAAATTTAACATTACTAAGTTTTGCTAACCACCACTCAACAATACCTGTTAAGGACATAAATAGACAAGTACCTGCATCCTCCTGATCTGGTGAGGGACTAACAAAAGGAACAAGTTCATTGAACCCTCGAAGGTCAGCAGGATCTTGAGGCGCTGGAGCACCTTGATCGCGGAAGGGTTTGTATACTTCTCGACGAAGTGATCTGTATAACTGAAGACGTTTTTGTTCAGCAGCTTCTGACAATAAGTACTGATTTTGACTCTTAGGAAGGACTTTAGCTGGCAATGTAAATGTTTGTGCTTGCAGCTTAAGAAAAAATAAAATTAAGATAAAAGAGATCATTAATTTTTTCATAGACTAAAATCTAGGTGCGAAAAAAGAATTTGTCTAGAACAAAAATACTAGAAAACAAAATTAAAACAATGAGTGAATTTTATGCAAGCAAGAATGTTATTTATATTAATTACCCTCTCTCTGGACATGATTGGCATTGGTATCATTATCCCCTCCCTGCCAGACATTTTAAAAAAATTCATTGCTGATCCTGAGCTTGCCACTCAAAGTTTTGGTTATTTTATTTCAATCTATGCCATCATGCAGTTTCTAGCCTCACCTTTACTGGGTGCCATTTCAGACTGGAAAGGACGAAGACCTGTTTTACTTGTTTCACTGTTGATGGCTGGAATTGATTACCTGGTTATGGCTTTTGCTCCTAATCTCACAATTCTTTTTGCGGGCAGAGTGTTAGCTGGCCTCACCGGAGCTAATTTCACCGTAGCCATGGCCTATATTTCTGATGTGAGTAACGACGAGAATCGTGCAAAAAATTTTGGCTTATCGGGTGCCGCTTTTGGACTTGGTTTTATAATCGGCCCAGCTATCGGTGGTTGGCTAGGGGGAATAGACCCTCATTATCCTTTCCTGGTAGCCGCCGTGATGAACTTACTTAATTTTGCTTTTGGTCTTTTTATTTTACCCGAATCACTTCCCAAAGAAAAAAGAAGGGTCTTTACAAAAAACCAAATTAATCCCTTTAAATCATTAGGAAAGCTCTTAGGAAATAAAGAACTCCTAGTCTTTTTTCTAATTCACTTCTGCTTGCAATTGGCAGGACAAACTCACCCCTCTATCTGGAGTCTCTACACCCACAGCCGTTTCGAGTGGAGCCCCTCCCAAATTGGTGCCTCTCTAGCTGTTGTTGGAATTATGTCTGCACTCACTCAAGGTTTTTTAACCCCTAAGATTATTGCATTTCTCGGCGAGAAAAAAACTGTAGTTTTTGGAGCCCTTGGAAATAGTTTTGGTTTTTTGTTTTTTGGTTTAGCAAATCAAGGGTGGATGATTTATCTATTATTAATTATTACTTCTATTTTTTGGACCGCAGGGCCTGCACTTCAATCACTGATTTCTAAACAGGTCCCACCAAGTGAACAAGGTGAACTACAAGGATCATTATTTAGCCTCACAAGTCTTGCTAGTATTTTATGCCCGGTAATTAGCACTCAAGCTTTTGCTTACTTTAGTCACCAAAATACTCTAGGAATAAAGTTGCCAGGAGCTCCCTATTTTTTTGCATTTATTGTGGCTTTTACAGCCTTCACCCTTGCAGTGAAAGCTAAAGAAAAACAAAGCTTATAAATATTAAACTCTTTATAGGCTCATTAATTTACTTGAAAAATTGCCTCACTCTTCGAACATCAAAGGCAAGATTCTCTAAGCGCTCTTGAAAAGAATCAATCTTGTGAATAACTTGCTTGATTTCTTTTTCTTTGAGATTTTCTTTTTTTACAAAGGCTTTTAAACCCTTCAACGCTGTTCTAGCTCCCTCAATTGAAAAACGATCCCTATGAAGTAACTTTCGAATTAGAAAGGCATTCTCAACATCTTTTTTGGTATACAGTCTTTGGTTATTATGAGCTTTTTTAGGTTTTAAAATTTCAAATTCACTTTCCCAATACCTCAGAACATACTGTTTAATACCCAGTAAATCAGCAACATCCCCAATCTTAAATCCCATTTTATCTGGAATAGTGTTCAACTCCTGCAATAACTGATCATCACAGAGGGCTGCTGGCATGGATAGTGGCTCTGTAGCCATCAAAGGCGCCTCTAAACTATCAATAGCAGGTAGATTTTCTAAAGGTTCATTTTCTAAGTTTACCGAGAGCAGCAATTCATTACCTAACTCATGTTCTAAATTTATCATATCTGAACTTGAAGATGCCAAGGTCGTGTTAGGATTTTCCATAGTCGACTCCATTGAAGGCAAAGCAGAATATTCTCCACAAGAATCCGCTGGAGCTACCACCACTTGATTAGCAATCGTAAATTCCATCTGTTCTTCTTTATAATCTAGAGGTAGTTGAATCTCTGGCAAGGTTCCCTGTGGATTATGTGCAGAGATTTTTTCTTGGCAATCTTTATTAGTTGTCGTCATCCTCATCCTTTAACTGAGAATAATCTTCACCATTAAGCATAGCTCTTAACACTTGAGATGGTTTGAAGGTCAATTTTTTTCTGGCAGAAATCATAATCTGATCTCCAGTTTGAGGATTCCTTCCTACCCTTTCATGTTTCTGAGTCACAACAAAGTTTCCAAAACCGGAAATTTTGATTTTTTCGCCTTTGTTAAGTTCATCTTTAATAGAATTAAAAACCAACTCTACGAGCTCACTAGCCTCTTTTTTTGAAAATCCAATTTTTTCATAAACTTTTTCAACAATATCAGCTTTTGTCATTGTTGACTTCCAAACGTTTTGACCAGCCATAGTTTTCTCCGTGTTGCTATTCTCTTATAAGAGTTTATTCTATCTACAAGCTTAACAAAATCAAGAAGTTAGAAGTATCCCCTCAAGCAGCGCGTCTATTTTTTCCATTTTTCCATTTTTCCATTTTCCTATTTTTCTATTCTTTTATTCATCGTCTTCAGTTTAATGGAACTAAGTTTTAGCGTAAATGAATTCCATATTGAGTTTTTAACTGAATCAAAATCTGTTCTTGCAATTGATTCACCTGAGCCTCCTCTAATGTTTTCTCATGATCTTGAAGCTTAATTCTTAAAGCGACACTTTTTTTACCAGTATCTAGTTTTTCACCTTCATAGACATCAAAAACATCCATTTTCAAGAGTGTTTTCCCAGCAGCTTTCTTTATCGTCTCAAATACTAAATCAATTGGTTGATATTTATCCATCACCAACGATAAATCTCTTTCCACAATGGGAAAACGAGAAATATTTGTAACCCTTTTCACTCGGGCTACAGCGGGCAACATACCATCAAAATCAAACTCTCCAAAAGCCACGGGCACTCGTACTTTTTCTTCTTCCAAAAGCATAGGATGAACACTGCTAATGTATCCTCTTTTTCTACCTTCAACAATCAATACCGCTGTTTGGTAAGGATGAGCAAACTCTGGCAAATTCAACTCGTTGACTTTAGAAAACTCAGCTTGCTTCCAAGCAAAAGATTTAATTTTAAATTCTTTTAAAAGATTTTCAACAGCTTCCTTCAAACAGTATATCTGAGGAGCTTGAGACTGTGATCCCCATAAATCTTTTTCATTGCCCCAAGTAATTATACCCATATTCATTTTTTCAATGGAAGCTCCATTTTTAGAATGAAAAACCTTTCCAACCTCGAAAAGTTTTCCGGCTTCATTGCCATAACGAAGATTTGTTAGCGCATTTTTAAAAAGCCCCCAAAACAACAAGGGTCTCATTACATTTAAATCCTCATTCAAAGGATTTTTTAGTTTTACAAGCATTTCAAATTTTTCAAGACCTAATCCAGAAAAATCAAAACCCTTATCTAAGTTCTGTTTTTTCAAATCTTTTTCGGCCAAAAAAGAATAATTAAAGGCGTGATTGAAACCAAAACTTTTCAAAAGACCATAAGTTTTAATCATGTTAATATAAGTAGGATCATGGGCCGACGGTTTAGAGTGAAGTGGAGGAATCGACTCTGGTATCAACTCATAGCCTTCAAGACGAGCATATTCTTCGACTAAATCCATCTCTGTTTCTAGATCCACTCGAAAGCTTGGAGGCGTAATTCTAAACTCAACTTCAGAAATCTTTTCAACCTTACAAAAAAGCCTCTCAAGCCAGCTTACTAATTTATCAGCTTTGGCTTCAAACCCTAGCCTGTCTGTCAATGTTTGCAGCTGAATAGTGATTGTTTTACTACCAACAGGAGATGGGTAGATATCATAATGATCTCCGTAAACCTCGCCACCAGCTATTTTTTGAATTAAAAAAGCGGCACGATTAAGAGCCTCTAAAGTAATTTGTGGATCTACACCTCTTGAAAATCGATAAGCCGACTCACTCTCAACACCCAACAAACGAGAGGTCTTTCGAACTGAGTGAGATAAAAAGTAGGCTGACTCAAGAAACAGATTCTGAGTCTCATCAACGACACCTGAGTTTTTTCCACCAATTACTCCAGCAAGACACAAGGTTTTTTGATTCTTGTCTTTAATAGAAAGCTCTTCACCTGTTAAAATCAGTTCAGTTCCATCAAGAGTCGTAAATTTTTCATCCTTGATAGGATGCCCCACCTTAAGAGTTCCTTGATCTATTTTATCAGCATCAAATGCATGCAGTGGCTGACCTAAATCCTGAAGAACAAAATTAGTAACATCGACAATATTATTAATAGATTTTAAACCTAATATTTCTAGTCTTTGCTTAAGCCATTCTGGAGATGGACCTACCTTGACGCGTGCTAAAAACCGCCCAGAATATCTAGGACAAAGTGTATTATCTTCAACAGTGAGTTGAATTTTCTGTTTTGTCGATTTGTCCTCAATCATCCACTTTGTGTTTTCTTGCATTTCTTTTTGAAAGTCTGAAACCTTCAAAGATTTATTTAACAAACAGGAAAGTTCTCTAGCTAATCCAAAATGACTTAATACATCAGCTCTATTAGGTGTAACTTTAATCTCAAATACCACATCATTTAATCCCTTATAGTCTGCAAAAGCAGTCCCCACCGGAGCTTCACTATCGAGAATTGCAATTCCATCTGACGTGTCAGCCATCCCTAACTCTTTGTAGGAACAGAGCATACCATAAGATTCTACACTTCTAATCACGGATTTCTGAATCGCAAAGTTCCCAGGAAGCAGAGCCCCTGGCAAAGCCACAATCACACGGTCTCCTGTTTTATGATTTTGGGCCCCACAGACTATTTGGTGTACAATTCCTTGCCCCGTAGTCACTCGACACAAAGAAAGTTTATCGGCATTAGGATGTTTGTCTTTTTCCAAGATCAAACCAATCACCACGTTCTCAAAGTCTTTTGATTTATTTTCTATACCTTCCACCTCTAAACCTGCTTTAGTTAATACCTCAGCTAAAACATCGGGTTTTTTGTAGTAGTCAGACAAATCTAAATAATCACTTAACCAATTCAATGAAATTTTCATTTTAATCCTCAAAAACTTGCATCATTTTATTACCACTTATTTAAAAAGTGGATCCATTTAAAATTGTTTTAAAAAAGACAAATTATTCTCCGGCAACAAACGAATATCTGGAATACCATACTTTATTACAGCCATCCTTTCGATACCAAAACCAAAGGCAAAACCGGTCCACTCTGGATATTTAATTTTAGCTGCTTGTAAAACCTTAGGATTCATAAGACCAGCTCCTCCGATTTCAATCCAACCCGTCTGCTTACACAAACTACAACCAGCACCTTTACAAATTGGGCACTGGCAATCCACTTCGGCTGAAGGCTCTGTAAAAGGGAAAAAACTTGGACGAAAACGTGTTTTTAACTCGGAACCAAAAAATTCCCGCACAAAAAAGGAAATAGTTCCCTTTAGATCCGCCATAGAAATCTTTTTATCCACACACATTCCTTCGATTTGGTGAAAATTAGGTAAATGTGAAATATCGCTATCACAACGAAATACAGGTCCTGTTCCTAAAATTCTTAATGGTAGTTCTTCTTTTTCAAGAGCATGAATTTGAATCGGCGAAGTGTGAGTTCTAAGCACCTGAGTATCATCAACAAAAAAAGTATCTTGCATATCGCGAGCTGGATGATTTTTAGGGATATTAAGAGCTTCAAAATTATAATAATCACTCTCTATTGAGGGCCCCAATCTCAGCGAGTACCCAAGCCTTGATAATACTTGAACAATCTCTTCCGTTACAAGGTACACCGGATGAGCCGCACCAACTCCTTTAGCTGTTGATGGCAAACTTAGATCTAAATACTCTGATTTCATTTGCTCTAGAATTTCATTCTTTTTTAAACGTTCAAAACACTGATCATGAATTTGCTCAAGAGCTTGCTTCACCTCATTGACTTTCTTTCCAAAGACCGGCTTTTCTTCTTTGGAAAGTTTAGCCATTTCTTTCATGATCTCGGTGAATTCTCCTGTTTTACCAAGATATTGAACCTTCATTTGATAAAGCTCATCACGGTTTGTGGCTGAGTTTAATTGTTTCATTGCTTTGTCATGTATTTCTTGTAACTTTTCGTAAATAGTCATGTTTTAGACTATGACAGGCACCCCCATAGGACGCAAGGAATTTCTTACCATCAGCTCCTTCGTAGATGCCTATTTGGTTAGCTTTTTTTTAACAATTTCCTTTGGTAAAATTCATAGCCTTGTAGATTTTTTTTGCCTTTACTCCTCAATATCAGTATTTAAGTTCTATAGAAATCAAGTGAAAGGATCTTCCATGGAAACCTTCAACAGTTTTCCGGCCCCAAATGACCAAACCCCTCAAGAGACGATGACGGCACATCCCATTTCCAAAGAGTTTATTTATGCTGGTTTTTGGAGACGTCTGATTGCAGCTATGATTGACGGTGCTATTCTTGCTGTTCCTGCGCTGATTTTTAATATCGCCATTCCTTATGTTGGAGGTGCTATACTAGCCCTCTTTTTTAGACCCATATTTGATGCGTCACCGATTGGCGCAACTCCAGGACGAGCTTTCATGGGACTTAAAATGATAGACCTTAATGGCGGCAAGGTCAGCTATAAGCAAGCCTACATCCGTTACTTTGGCTCTATTTTATCTGCAATGCTGTGTGGTTTTGGCTACTTCATAAGTCTCTTTTCAAAAAAAAGACAAACCCTTCACGACATGATTGCTGGTACTTTAGTAATCGAAAAGGAAATTCCAGAGTCAACTCACTTTTTTAAACTTTGGATCAATGAAATTTCCAAACTTTTTACCCGTATGGATGAAGATTTAATTCCAAACTCTGGAGCTTCTACAGCAAACACTTCCCCGTTAACAGACTTAGAAAGACAACTATCAAGTCTTAAAAGTTTAATGGATCAGGGGCTAATCACCCCCGACGACTATGAAAGAAAAAAAACGGAACTTTTAAGTAAAATTTAATTTCTAGTTTATGCTAAATATTATAAAACTTGCTCTATTTATTTATTTGTAACATTAAAAATATAAGTTTCATTTGTTGATGTTTTGGTTATCAAACTGAATGATTTTGCAGATTGTCTTTTTACATCAACAATTTCATAGGTTTTAAAACTAAAACCACCTTTAATTATCATGAGATTGAAAACAAGATATTTTGTACCTTTTTGGAGAACACCTATGACAAAACTATATCCTGGTTGAGGCGAATGGAAAAAATTAAAGTATCCTGCACCTTTTACATCATTATCTGAAAAGAGATACCTATCTGCAATTTTATCCGTTAGTTGTTTCTCCAAAAGAATGTAATTTTCTATTGTGTCATTAGTATCTAAGTCACCTTCTTTATGAACTCTTACTTCCCCATCAAAAGACAAACTCAATGGTTGGTATTGACGAATATTTTTAGATACTTGAGCTTCAGAAAAAAAAGATATCGTTAATAATAAAGCAAAAAGATTTAAAATTTTCATACCTAGCCTCCTTAAAGAATAGGACCCATCATACATGATCCCCTAAAAAAATTCTCCTGTAGATTTTTAGACACTTTTTGCCTTTCTATAATTACTTAACTTCTCTAGTAATGCTTTAGAACTAACTGACTGCCAAGGGATCTTAAGATAGCCTAGATTCTTCGTCATTTTTTGGCAGTTTGTCTATTTATCTACAGTTTTATTTTTATATAAACTCTAAAGTAGGCACTATGAATAATGACTCAAAAGTGCTTGATCCTATTATTTTACTCTCCAATGATTCCTACACTCCCATTTATCAAAGCCTTCTGCACTACTTAAATTCAAAAGCAAATGATAAAGAACTGAATCAATATCTAATGGATTTTTTTAGCGGAATCCTCGCTAAAAAACCTCATAGAAAGGATTCTTATAGCTAAAAAAAATCAATGGTCTCTAACGCACTCAACATTTTCAAATATTCATCAGTGCTTTAGATTCTACCATTGATTTTTATATCATTAAGGATTATTTACCTGTACGAAAACTGATGGGGACTGAAATTGATATTTCAACTTTTCTGTCTGGATTTTACCTACCACCCAAACTTCATACTTACCATTTTTTAATTGCCCTGTAGCCCAAGTTAAATCCATAACTTCAGATTGACTTTTAGTTTGTCTGACAACTTCATAACCTTCTGCATTTTTAAAATGAAACTCAATATCGGTTAATGGTACCGATTGGCTTCGCGCCTGGATTTGCACTTCCACTCGACCGCTAAGAACATTCAAGCTTTGAGTGTTTTTGAATTTAAAACTAACATCAACTACCGGTTGCTGATTAAGTATATAAAATACATGAGGTCTTGAGGTCAAAGTGATTCGCCCCTGTTCATCTCTACTTGTAATAACAACTTCATACTTGCCATCTTTAAGTGTCGTCGTATCTAATTCTACGTCCTCATTTAACCGAGAGGTTAAGGTCTTAAGTTCTAAACTTCTACTGGAAAGATCTTTTATTGTGTAGTTTAAACTTTCTGTTTCTTTGAGACCACTTGTTGTCAATTTAAATTTAATATTCTGCGATAAAATATCTTGATTTCTTGGGTACTCGAGCACTAAATACTTAGAGCTCGTTGGCACTTCATATAACCATGTCTGATTTCCAATACCAGAAATATCTTCGTAAGAGATATAACCAAAACCTTTTTCGCCCCACGAATCTCCCCAACTATTACGAATCAAAAAAGCTTGTTTCTCGTCATCATAACCTACTAAAGAAATAGCATGTCCCCCAAGAGCTGGTCCCTTAACATGCTTGTAAACTCCATGGCTGTATGCTAAAAAATCTTCATATACTTTCATGGTTGTGACTAATGGACCTTTCAAAAGAGCTTTTTTAACTTTTTCTTTATTTTTAAAAAACCATGTTGGCCTTTCAAAATCGATAATTTTAACTACTCTAGAATCGCTATCTTGACAGCGACTTTGACATGCCTGATCGTCACCTTGAGCACCTGAAATATAAGGCATACAAGCCTCATCAACCACGCCCGTTTTTTTCAAAAACTTAGCTGCAGGCTCTGGCCGCCAACCGTAACTGCATTTCCCACCTCCGCAGGAAAATAAATGCTGAGGAGAAAGTTGTAAATTTAAAAATGGATTCACAGCTGTCACATTAATTTGAGTCTCTAAGGTTGCTACCGCTGCAAAAGCCACGCAGGAACCACAGACTCCTTGATTTTTTACAGGTGATACCCAATTTTTCCCAGCGACATCGCGCCAATCCCATTTGCTAGGTCTGACATTTGCTTTCTCCAAGACATCAATCTCTTGAAACTCAACAAGCTTGTCATCCACTTCTAAATTGAACATCTGCCTTAACTGTTTTTCTGTTAAAGATGTTAACCAATTTTCCTTTGCATACCAGGAATTCTGATTCAGTGCCTTAGTATTCTGACTGGTTTGCTCAATGGCTTTATTAATAGCTTTGACATCAATTTCTTTACCCCAGGTCAGCATCGCTAACATGAATACCAAAATAGTAATCTTCATTCTTTCCCCTCCTAAAAAAATAAAAACAATAAGAACCTTATATTAAATACTAGGTTCTTATTGTTAGCTTAAGCTTGTCTATGGATGTTTTCACAACAGGCCATAGGTCTTGCTTTACTTCTTTAGGACTTAGAATTCTAATTTTTTGAGAAACTCAAGCCAACCTGAATTTTGGTTGAATTTGAGTTTTTCATAGCGTTCAGCATTTCGACCTCGTTGCCATTCTGAGTCTGGTAACCAAATTGAAATCCCCTTTGCTTCCGCGTAGGCTGGACTGACTTGATTTGAAATCACTAACTGCTCAAGCGTTTTTGTATAATTATACATAGTTTCAGCCGTCACCAGTTGCTTGTCGTTAAGTAACTTTAAAAAATGTCCTAAATCCTTATAATCTGAATAAGTAAAACTAAGCGTATTGTACGCTGCCTCAACACTTTGCTTTAGTTGCTCTGATGACAACAATTGTAGCTCCTTACTCAATCCGGCGACAAACTGCTCATAGTCACCCATACGATCCAAATCTAAAACACTGAATGTCACATCACCAGATGTGTAAACCCCATTTTCTGAGTAGGCCTTTAAATATTGTTCAGCAAGAATTTTTCCAACTCCGGCGCCATCTATTTCTGCTCTTTGAGTCCACTCACTCAAAAAAGGACTGTAAGGCCAACCATCACCAGGCTCAACCTCTTGGGAACCAGCAAAGTAATGAACTGAGTCTTTCACTTCCGAAGCTACCTCTGCCATAGACATCAAACAAGCATCACTACCAAGAACATCAATCTTTCGCCCTAATTCTGTAGTGAAATCTTTTAATACCACTCCAAGCTGTTCCGTCGTGATTTTATTTCCTGTTTTATCATCATAAGAAATATCATTCACATGCAGATCGGTTTTACTTTTGTACCAACCATTCCCGTGATTCCACAAAGAGACAAAGTATTTTTTTGCTGGAAATTTTTCTTTTCCCCATTTTAAAAACTTCAAGAACTCATTCTGATCACCCATGTCTACAGCTCCTAGATCCTCTATTACCGGCGAAATGATTTGATCTTTATTTTCTGAGTTATTTTTTTGAATTAGCATTCTCTTCACAGAAGGTCGCTTCATCGAACCCCATTGAACCACTATGTTAATTTTATCAGTAGAGCCAATTTCTTCCATCTGCTTTAAATTTAAATCGCCATAGTAATCCAAGTTGTTATTGGCATTCAAAAATATCAAGAATGTCCATTCTTTTTCCTCTTCCGCTAGCGCTGAAAACGCCATCGTCATTAGACATAAAAATATTCCTAACATTAATTTCTTAACATGGTAGTTCTTCAAAAATCCCCTCCTTTTTGATAACATCAAACTTTTATAGTTTGCATGATTAGCATACAGGAGCTGATACTCTACTCTAGGGTCTAGAAAAAAAATATCCCCTTCATTCTGAATTTAAGTCTGAGTTTTTTCTGCTGCAAAGTACTTTGTACTAGGCAGTTTTATCACTTGAGTTATTCACTTTAACACTTTGATCTTTATCAAGAATTGCTGCCTCTTACCAGCGCAAGGGCTGGTTTCAAAAAATATTATATTGATTATTACGATTGCAGTTTTAAATCATTTCCTAACAATTCACCGAGCGTCTAAACCAAATCCTAAATTGAACGTTGTCTAAAAGTGAATCATAAATCGGCCACAACAATTTTAATTGGGAGTTTAAATGAAAAAGGTTTTACTTTCTTCTTTGCTTATGACTGGTAGTTTATGGGCCGCTTGCCCTTCTGGAACCACGTCGCTTGGCCTTACAAACAAAACAGAAAGATGTGCCTTAAAAGGCAAATATCTTTCGACTCAAATCACCTTAACTGCAAAAAATGAATACGTACTACAAGATGGTGTTTTTATCGGTGGTGACAACGAACAAAGCTCGAAACTATACATCGAAGCTGGAACCAAAATTCTTGGACTACCTGGATCTTTCCTTGTCGTTATGAGAGGCTCTCAAATTTACGCTCAAGGGACAGCTACAAAACCAATCGTTTTTACTTCAGCTCAAGCAGAACCTAAACGTGGTGACTGGGGTGGTTTAGTTCTTAACGGAAATGCACCTATCAATGCCTGCGCTCAAGGTGCTACTGTTTGTGAAGCCATTTCTGAAGGAATCAAAGTTGAAGCTGTTAAATTTGGCGGTAACAATCCTACTGACAACAGTGGAGTTATTAAATATGCCCGCTTTGAATATGGCGGTTACCCTATTTCTCCCGATAACGAACTTAATGGTATCACCTTTAATGGAGTTGGTAATAAAACACTAATCGACTACGTTCAAGTTCACCGAAACTCCGATGACGGTGTTGAGTTTTTTGGCGGAACTGTGGATGTAAAACATTTGGTGCTAACAGAAAATGAAGATGATTCTCTTGATTGGGATATGGGCTGGGTTGGTAGAGCTCAATACCTTCTTATGGTTCAAGCAAATGATATTGCTGATAATGGAATCGAAGCCGACAACTTGAAGTCTCCAATGAATGCACTTCCTAGATCGAATCCTACAATCTCAAACATGACAATTATTGGTTCGCCCAAATCAGGCTATGGAATGCTTTTAAGACGTGGAACTTCAGCTAGCATTATGAACTCTATCGTTGCAGGTAGCGGTAAAGGTTGCGTAGATATCGATGATAATGAAACTTTCAAAAACAATGGCGTCAAAATCACAAGCACTCTTTTTCAATGTGCCAAAAACTTCGAACTAGAAGCTGGTGATTTATGGTCAACAGAAGATCTTATTAAAACTGACAAAACGAACCTTTTAATGTCTGCAGATCTAAACAAACACTTACCAACTGCAACTAGCCCTATCTTTAACAAAACGACAATCTCTGATGATTTATTTTTTGACGAAGTGAGCTACATCGGTGCTATTGAAAGTGCAAAACAAGATTGGACTAAAGGCTGGACTGTAGGTCTATAATCCATGACAAAACTCTTTGCTGTTCATTTTATAAGTCTTTTGCTCCTGATAGAAGCAAAGACTGCCAAAGCAGAAAACATATCCTCTTCCGGGTTAACAACGGAAGAGGATATTGTTGTTAAAGCACCCAAAATCAAAGGCTCCTTAAATGAACTTTTACAACTAAGAAAAAAAGACCTACAAGTCAGCGAAGGGTTAAGCGCGGAACAAATGAAAGTTACAGGTGATAGTGATTCGGCTCAAACCTTAAGGCGGGTCACTGGTCTGACGCTGATGAATGGAAAATACATTTATGTTCGAGGTTTAGGAGAACGCTACTCGAGTGTTCTTTTAAACGACCTTTCCATTCCATCACCAGAGCCTTCTCGACGAATTATCCCCTTGGATCTTTTTCCGGTCAGTCTGCTGGATTCAGTTCAAGTGAAAAAAAGTTATTCCACAGATCTTCCTGCAGAATTTGGAGGAGGAACTATCTTATTAAAAACAAAATCGCTTCCTAGAGAAAGAGTTTTACAAATTAAATTAGGAATGCAAAATGCCACTAGCAAAGAAGGCTTTTTTCCACAAGGTGCACAAAATGATTTCCTTGGACATGATAGCGGTTATCGGGCCATGCCAGTGATTTTGAAATCACAAATAGACAACCAAAAAAAAATCATCGAAAAAGTTCCTGGTTTTTCGGAGGATGGTTTCACCAAAGAAGAACTTTCTAGTTTTGGACATGCATTAAAAAACAACTATAATCTTTACCCAAGAAAGTTAAATAACAACATTCCTTCACTGCAACTTTCCTATGGGGATATTTGGAAAACTGAAAGTCTAAGTTTTGGAACTCTTCATTCACTGCAATATTCTAATAACTATGATGCTAAAACCACTCTAGTTAAAAAGTTCAATGCACAAAATGACACAGATTTAGTACTTGATGAATCAGGACAAATTAATAGCTATGAAAATAATATTAAAACCTCTTACAATGCTGATTTTGGAATTAAGTTTTCAGAAAATAAACTGAATTTTAACTATCTAAATCTTTTAGACACAAGTCATGAAGTCGCTATTAAAAACTATTCTGTTGTCGGAGACTCAGTGGATGCACGACGAAAAAGTAGCTCTGAATGGGCAGAAAGAAATCTTGAAAGAAAACAACTCCAAGGTGAACATCCTCTCTTCACAGGATTAACCATAGATTGGAAGTTACAAAGTTCTGAAGCCAAAAGAACGGCACCAGACTACAAAGAAGTCACCTACCTAAAACGCTCTACTCAATTTGAACTTAATACCGACACCACTGGTAATCGCAGACAGTATGACTATCTTAATGATCACACGGAAGAGCAAAGTTTAGCACTAGAAAGTAAGTGGTTAAATCAAAAAACAAAAATTGGCTTGCTTGTTTCACAAAGAAAAAGAATCTCTGACACTTACCGTTTCCATTTTAAGAATAAAACCAATGATACCAACCAAATGGATTTAACCAAGGACTTTGATACCTTACTTAACGAAGAGAAAAAACTTAACGGTTTTGAATTGATGAGCATAACTGATTCAGCCGATAGCTATCAAGGAGAACAAAACTTAAGTTCGCGCTTTATTTGGCATGAAGTTGACTGGAGCGATAAAGTTCAGTTTGGCCTTGGTTTGCGTGAGGAAAACAATCTCACGCAAGTGCAAACGTTTTACTACTATGACCGCAATAATCCCCTATCTTCGTCTCAAGTAAAAACTAAGGATCTACTCCCTGCTGCTAATATTTCTTATAGTTTTAATGAAAACTTAAAGGCCCGTTTAGCTTTTTCAAAAACTTTAGCTCGCCCCGATTTTAGGGAGCTTTCCACAGCCCCTTTCATCGATCCTGATTCAGGATTTGAAACGATTGGAAATCCATTTCTAAAAACTACCGTCATTGAAAACTGGGACCATCGCTATGAATATTATTGGAAAACTGATGAGTATATTTCTTTGGGTTATTTCTTGAAAAAATTTACCCACCCAATTGAATCGCAATTTGAACCAAGCCCCAATCTTAGAAAAACTTTTGCTAACTCAAAAACAGCAACTAATCACGGAGTGGAATTTGAAACAAGAAACAACCTACGGTCCTTAACCAGAGACCTTCGTTGGTTTTATTTTCAGTCAAACTTAGCTTTGATTGACTCTAAAGTCGATCTCTCTGAAGACTTGCTTGGCTTACAAACATCAAAAAATAGACCCCTTCAAGGACAATCTCCCTATATTTTTAATTTGCAATTGATCTATGAAAACAAGAAAGAAAAACTTTCTGCAGCACTTATTTACAACGAGATTGGTAAACGCATCACTGAAGTAGGAACTCAAGGACGACCTGACGTTTATGAGATGGAGAATGGTCAATTTGATTTTAACTCTAACTATACGTTTAATTCTAGTAGCCAATTCAATTTTAAAATTAAAAACTTATTTGATCCTGAAATCAAATCCCAGCAAGGAAATGAAATCGTCAAATCCTACAAGAAAGGAACTCAGTTTGCACTCAGTTGGTCTTACACAATGTAGTTTCCTGGTTTTATTGACTTTTAGTTTTTATCTTACTTCCTGTTCCCGTCATGAAGCTGAATATGTTACTTTTAATCAATCAGATAAGGATCTTTCACGACAAATAGTTAAAAATGAATCAGAAAATATCTCTGAATACATTCAAAATGAAAACCCTGAAAAACTTAAAAATTCATTATCTAATGCAAGACTTTTAAACCAGCTTCTGCCCAATGGTAGAACCCCGTTAATGGAAGCTATCTATTGGAATAAAAAGTCCATGGTAACCCTGCTTATTGAAATGGGTTCGAATTTAGATGTAAAAGACGAAGCTGGTCATAGGGCAGAAGATTATGCTAATGACAAAAAAGAACTTTTATTTCTTTTAAATCCAACACTTTTAACTAGCACTCGCCAAAGCCTTTATGACTCAATAATTAAAAATGATATCACCACCATAAAACAATTACTTGAGGAAGGGCTTAATCTTAATTTTCTATTTTCCACAGGCGAAAGCCCTCTGATTTTGACATTAAAAACCAAGAAAGAAAGTCTTGTACGATTACTTCTTCAGTATCCTGATCTCTTGGATATTGATTTCAAAGACCAAGACCATTTAACAGCCAGTGATTGGGCTATCAACTTAGATCTTAAACGTAGTCAAAAAATAATTGAAAACTTTAAAAAGGAAAACTCCAATGAATGAAAAAATTTTTCAAATAGCCCATCTTGCTGATCAGGCCGTTCTTTACCTACTACTAACGGTTTGTACCCTTTGTCTAATAATGATTGTAAATCGCTATTTCGTTTTAAATAAAACCTTTAATGCATGCATTCATCTAAAAAATGAAATTGAAACGGCTTTAAATCAAACCCTACCCATTGAAACGAAGACATTTTTTGAAAAAATTAATACCAGTTTAAACCCTCAAATACTTCCTTACCGCTATTTTACCATCGGACAAAATCATATAAGTCATCAAGGACTACAAGGACTTGATGAGCTAACAGAAAGTTTTAAAAATATTCATAAGTCTAAACTTGAAAAATACTTAAGCTTTATGGCCACAGTTGGTAGTAATTCGCCCTATATAGGTTTATTCGGAACAGTTCTTGGAATTATGAAATCTTTTAATGATATGGCACAAACTCAAGCCGGAGGTAATGGTTCTGTTATGGCCGGAATTTCTTCGGCTCTTATCGCTACAGCAGCTGGACTACTTGCAGCGATTCCTGCGGTCCTTGCTTATAACTATTTTCAAAAACAAGTAAAATACATTTTTGAGACCATCGATTTGATCCAAACATATCTTACTCTTAATTTTAAAAGGACCCACCATGGCTAGTGTCAATAAAGGTTCAAGTGAAGAATCTATCTCTGATATTAACATTGTCCCCCTTGTTGATATTATTCTTGTAGTTTTAATCATTTTTATGGTCACAGTCCCTACAGCGGTAAAACCTTCTATGGATTTAAACCTTCCTGAAGCCGCTTCTGGTGAAACCAAAGAATCCACTGTTTTGAACTTTTATGTAACGCAAGAAGGAAGTGTTTTCCATAACAATATAGAAGTCACGGAAGAAGACGTAAAAAAAATTTCCGTAGAAGAACTCAATAAAAATCCAGAGGTCACGGCTGTGGTTAGCGCCGACAAAAACCTTGTCTACGGTCGCGCCATAGAGCTTCTTGATTGGATAAAGTCAAGTGGTATTAAAACTCTCTCTGTCACAACGGACTCCAATGGTAATCATTAAAAAGTTTAAAAGAAAGGATAACGCCATGTCTTGCCAAATTTTATTCCTATCTCTAGTGATAGCTTTTCTATTTGTTTCTAATTCCTCTGCAAAGGATTGGGAAGATATCTCTAAAGAACGAGCCGAACTAGAACTGCTGGTGCAAAAAATTAATCTTTTACAAAAAAATAAAAATCAACAAATAGAACTCCTGCTAAATCAAAAAACAGAACTTGAAGCAGAAAACTCTCTTCTACACTCTTCGCTGAGCGAATCAAAAAAAAATTATGAAAAAACGCTTATCAAAGCCACAATTCATCAAACAAAAATAAACACCAAAGAGTGGGAGTCGATTCTAGATATTATTACTAAAAAATATGATAACACCACAGCTCCTGATTTTTTAAATTATAATTTAAAAAAGAAAACTCTAGTTTCCATTAAAGAATCTTTTAAAAATCCTAAAGATTCTATTGAAACGAGTTTGAGCTTACTCCTTACGTTTTTAGAAAAAGAATACAAAGAAAGTAAAAGTTTTGAATATATGGTAACAGAACTTGATCTAGAAGGAAGAAAACAAACCGTCGAACTAATCCGCCTTGGAGAGGTTCTTGGTTACTATCGCACGAGCCATAAAAAAAATGGTATTTGGTTTAAAGATCAAAAACAAAAATTTATCACTGAAGATGTTAATGACTCTATAACGGCTGGTCACATTGACCAATTTTTCTTGGATATTAAAAATCAAAAAAAATGGGGACTCCATGAGAATCTTATTCTTCCCAAAAACCTCTTAAATTAAGGATATTCATATATGAAATTAATACCTTCACTAATAATATTTTCTTTAGTTGTTCTAGTTTCTTTCAAAACCAGAGCCCAAAATCAAACACTCACTTGGGAAAACTCCTTGAAGCGAGAATTTGAATTTATTGATTCACAAAAAAAAGCATTAAAATTTCAAATTCAAGAGCTTGAAAAAAATTATGACAAAGAAATGCAGGAAATATCTAAAAAAAATGAAACTCTTAGAAAAGACAATCTAAGTCTCAAAGAAGAAATTTTGATTTGGAATAACAAGAATGAGGAAATAAAAAAATGGCAAAGCTTTAAAATCGAAAAATTTGCAAGTCGAATTAATAAACTACATAAAGAGATTTTGAACTCTGTTTTACAAAAAAATTCTAGTTTCAAAGAAAATCAAATAAACCGCATTGATGATTTCAAAAATGATTTCTTAAGTCTTGCCAAAAATATAGACGCGTTAACACAAACCCGCCTTATTCCAACAACGATTCTTAACATCCAACAAAGTCTTGAAGAAGGCACCCTCTTGGCTCTTGGTCCACTGATAAGTTTTAAAGTTTCAGAAGGCCTCGAAGCTCAAACCTCTCCCAAACAATCTTTAGCAGGAAAATCATTTTTTTCGGTACTTATTCCTAGTGAGTTTGGGTATTTAAATAACTCTTCTATTAAAAATGAACTCACACCCATTGCTGGTCGCTACTTTAAAACCAATGCCTTTATCTATGATAATTTTTCTAAATCCTATAAGCTCTTAAAAGAGAAAAATTTCGCCGATAAACTAGCCGACTTTTTGCCAGCCGCTTTTCTTTTGCTGGTGTTTTCTTTTGTTGGCTGGATCTTTCTAGTTTTAACTAAAGTTTAATTTTAGGGGAAATCTATATGAAATATTTTTTCCTTTTGATTATTAACTCTTTAGTTCTTATGGGTTTAGTTGTTTTAATTTTTTCCCAAAAGGAATACATTGAAGAAAGTACCAAGAATAGCAAAAAAGAAACTAAAACCTTTCAAGTCAAAACTGAAAAAAAAATAGAAGAGTTGAAAAAACAAAGTATTCCCAAAATTATAGAACCAAAACTTAAAGCTAAGCCTATGATTTCCTCCTTGCTTTCTTCACAAACCCAAATCCTGGGAAAAGCCTTTGAAGGAGGCCAAGGAACTGGTGCCCAAGTCAGTTCTTCTGGTTCAAGTTTTTCCGAACAAATTTCAGCACAAACTCAACAAAAAGAAGAAACGGCTCAGATTATTAACTTTTCTCAGCCTAAATACCCGGAACATGCTCGAAGTAAAAATATAGAGGGCTTTATCAAGGTCAAATTATATATTTCGGACTTAGGAAAACTGCAATCCTTTGAGATTCTAGACTCTGAACCTAAAGGAATATTTGAAGATTCTTTGAAAAATGCCTTATCTGAATGGACTTTTAAACCGGCTCTTTCAAAAGGTAAATCCATCGCTGGAGTATTAATACGAAAGATTTATTTTAAAATGGATCAACTATGAAATTTAACCTAAAAAGCTCAATTATTTTTTCTTTTTGTTTTTTTCCACTTCTAGTTTTTAGCGAGTTAAAGCCTGAATCAGATCCTACACTGAAAGAAAAATATGATTTTTTTGAAAATGAAGCTTTGGTATTTAAACTCATAGAAGATAATGAAGTTACAGCCGCTCTTAATTATCTAGAAAAAATTCCCACAAAGCAACTAAAGCCAGAGAATCGTTTTTTCTTTGAAGCTCTTAAGAGTTCCCATAAAGGCTTCCAAGAGCAAGCACTTGATTTCTACTTAAAATCTTTGAACCTAACCTCACAGCCTTTAGTTTTGCATTTATTTCTTAAACTTTGGCATCAAACATTTCAGAATAACCCTCAAATACTTTGTCAAATTAAGGAGTGGTCTTTCTTAAAATCCTTACCTTCAGCTGCTGAGAACTCTTATGTTACTCTATCTAAATCATGTCTTCTTGGGAAAAAATCAGAAGACTTTTATAATCTTAATGAGCAACTTTTATCTTCCACACTAAAACCAGATACGGAATCCTCAGAGCTCACCTCTCAAGCTTATTTTGAAATCTTTTACATGAATGTTCAGTTTTTACTACAACATCAGCTAGTTCAGATGGCCTATGAAAAATGCAAAAAAGAATTTACAAAAGACAACAAAATTTCTATTTTTCACAAACTCCAAATTGTTGAAAGTTTCAAGGGAAATTATTATCATCAAGAGGCTATCAACTTGCTTGAAATTCTTAGACTCATAGCTCCCGATAATGAAGATGTTAAATTATCTCTGGCTCAAATGCATCTGAGTAGGGAGAACTACTACACATCTAGTTTGTTTTTAGCTGAGATGAAAAACCCCAACTCTTTGATAGAATCCATTATTGCTGAATTAATGAACAAAACGAATCGATCTCAAATGGCAATCTTTTACCGTTCTCTTATACCTGACAACAAAGAGTACTTGAAAAACCATCTGACTTATTTAATTCAAAATGAAAAATGGCTAGAAGTTCTCTCACATAAAGAAAATACAGAACGTATATCTTTAAAAAACAAAGACATCGACTATGCCATCGATTTTAGCATAGATCTATTGAAACCACCTTCACTCTAAAATTCCTAAAATTAAACTCTTCAAAAACTCAAGATTATAGGCGTATAGAAATGAACAGTGATTACCTTTATCAAATAAAAAGAAAAATTGTTTTTCTGATTCCAAAGGCTTCAAAAAATCATAGTTTAAAGTCGTTGGTACTAGAACATCTGTTTTTGTGGCCCAAAGATAAAAATGATCAGGTAACACCTTAATTTTTTTAAAAAAATCTACATCTTTTTCAAAATCTCCAGAATAATACTTTTCTCCAAAACCTTTATACAGAGTTGGCTCTATGGTATAATCCCTTTTTACAAGTTCGTAATAGCCAGTAATATTTCTAGGAGTTAAATTGAAAATACCTTGCCAAAATCCCATTGGAAAGGCTTGTCTCTGTGATAAAATATATGTAAATCTTTGAGCTGACCACAAGTCCTTTATTAAATTCCAAAGACTTGGGCTAAGGCTCTGTTGATAAGTCGTTTTTAGATCAATTAATGGACAAAACAAGAGTGTTTTTTCAAAAAAACTATAGTGGTTTTCTGCATTGATCAAACTCGCTAAAAGAACCCCATTACCTCCAAGACTCATTCCAAAAAGATGAATCTTATTTATTAATTTTGAAAAAAAAGGATGACTCCTTAATTCCTTTATCAAGTAGATGTTCTCAAAAGCTTCTTTGGCTCCACCAAGAAAAACTTTTTTATTATGAAATAAATGATCAGAACTTGTTGAACTCTCTAGATAAATCACATTGAATGGCGACAATTCATAAAGCAAGATCAGTAAATACTTCTCTGCAATAATCTCGTTCGTAGAGGCAAATATTCCAGGACGTATGACAATCCAATCGCGTTTTTTATTGTCTTTAAGACCTAACAACGCTTGTGTTTTTATACCTCCAGGAAAATGTAAAGTGACCCGACGATAACCTTTTTCTTGGGGAAAATCGTGAATTTGAGAAATATTTTTTAACACCGTCCATGGATTGTTATTAGATTCTACAGGTGAACAAGTTTTCAAAAAGTCTTCAAGATACCTTTTTTTATTGCTGGGAAGTTCACTCTTCAACAGCTTTTCATAAAAAGCACCGAATCGCTGTGAACACCTAGATTCTTGTCCTAATGATTTCTCTGGGATCCAACCAATCGTTTTTTCCAAAATCCATTTAAAAGATTCAGGATAACGACCACCTGCCTGGTCTTCAAGATCTTCTAACTTTGCCTCTTGAATAAAATCGTTAACCCATAAGGAGGGGTTCCAAACTTTCCTGTCTTGAGTGTGCTGATTTGCGACCGCAGAAAAAAAATTAAAACTTATACCTATAAAAAGAAAAATTAAAGTTTTTAATTTCATCTCCATAAGGATTATTTTGGATTTTATAAATAGCAAGTTTTTTTTTGCTCTTTTTTTTTGTAAATATCTTGTTTTAAAGACTTTTTTATATCAGCATTTAGTTATGACAACATTACAAGATCACTCCCAAATTCAAAGCTCTCATAAAGAAAATCCATTTATTAATATCTTATTTAATATTCTTATCCCCATTATGATTCTTAATAAAGGCAGTAAGTACTTTACTCCTACCAACGCTTTGATATTGGCCCTTGCTTTTCCTATTATCTACGGAATTTATGATTACTGGAAGCAAAGGAAAACTAATTACATTTCTATTCTTGGCATTATCAATGTTGGTTTTACGGGAAGTCTTGCCTTACTGCATATTGAAGGACTCTGGTTTGCCGTAAAAGAAGCTGCTTTTCCTCTTTTAGTCGGGTCTTTTGTTTTCTTTTCCGCTTTTACAAAAAATCCATTTATCAAAACACTTTTTTTAAACCCTCAAGTTTTAAATATGGACCTAATAACTCACTCTATCTCTAGCAATGAAAAAGAAAAAGAGTTTGAACATCTGTTAATTTTAGGAACTAAACTACTTTCTTTGTCTTTTGTTTTAAGCGCTGTCCTGAATTTTATCTTAGCCTCAAATATTTTTTCGCCTATAGATATAGCTCTTGTTGGAGATGCAAGAACTCAAGCCCTAAATGAACAAATTGCCACAATGACTAAATGGTCATTTGCCGTAATTATGCTGCCCTCAATGATAGCACTCATGGGAATTCTTTTTTTTATAATTAATAAGCTCAAGCATATCACCGGACTAACCCAAGAACAGTTATTTAAAACTCAATAACACCAACGAGGCGTTTTTAAATCCAACTCTTTAACCACATCATTTGCTGGAAATGTTTATGTTCTATATATTCTCCTGTTAAAAGAGGAAAAAAATACAGAAAAAAACCAAACGAAATAAGACATATAATCAAAAATATATAATTACTTTTTTTTGCTCCAAACCACTCCCGCAAGCAAATAGGAATTAACAAAGAATAAACTAATGCCGTAGGAAAAAAATAATAGAAATAACTTATCTTCCTTGGAATCACGGCCCATATAAAAAAAGTTAAAATAAAAAACAAAAGTACACGCTGACTTTGTTTTTCAATTTGGAAAAACTTGATCACTAAAAAAACGACACTCAAAAGACCCAAAAGCATTTGTAGAGGATTACCTAACAACAAAACACCCTTGATAAAATCTCCCCAAACAGGGTCTTCAAAATAAAACCAAATAGGTCTATACATCAATGGCCAGGTATACCATTCGCTTTGATAAGGATGACTGCCAGAAACTGATTTTTGTAGTTCATACATTTCCAAAGGAAGATCAAAAAAAATTTGCTTAAAACTACGGTGAAGAACTGTCTTAGTATAAAAATAGGGCAAAAAAGTCACAAAATAAGTGACACCACTAATTATAAAAACAGGAACACTTTGCCATTTTCTTTTTATTAACAATGTCAGCATGAAAGGAAGCAATAGAATTAGGGCTGACCACTTAGAGGCTACAGCTAGACCCCAAAAAAATCCAGCGACAAAAAAGTTACGTTTATTTTTTTTTATCTCAGCATTCAGAGCGTAGTAAATACCGGCCAAAGAAAAACTCACAAAATATATTTCTAAAAGAGCCACCCTTGAGAAAATATAAATCCAAAAGTTACTAAGGGTAAAAAAACCTATCATCAAAGCTAATTTCTTATCCTTAAATATAAGACTAGAAATCTTCATTAAAAAAAAAATAGCCAAAGAGCCAAGTAAGGCAGAGGGAAATCTCCATCCCATAGAGTTATTACCAAAAAACTTAATACTGGCCGCCATTAACAGTTTGGCTAGTGGAGGGTGCTCCAAATTAGTTGTTGGAATATTTTTAAGCCAATCCATAGCTGCTGGGATATAGTGCTGCTCATCAAAATAAAGCTGACTCACATTGGAAATATTAAAACTTAAAAATACCAAAGAAAAAAACCATACAATTGAAAAGGCTTTTTTTTCAATCTGTTGAAAAAAATTTATCAATCTACTTAACCCTTTTACGCAGTAAAAATTTTTGAATTTTCCCTGTTGAGGTCTTAGGAACAGTTCCAAAAACTACATATTTTGGACACTTATAATGAGCTAGTTTTTCTTTACAAAATTTAATGATTTCCTCTTCGTTAGTCACTTGGCCTTCCTTAAGTTCAATAAAAGCACATGGAGTTTCTCCCCATTTTTCATCAGGCTTTGCAACCACTGCGGCAATCATAACTGCAGGATGACGATGTAAAACATCTTCCACTTCCAAAGAGGAAATATTTTCTCCACCAGAGATAATAATATCTTTAGAGCGATCTTTTATTTTTACATAACCATCTCTCTCGACTACGGCTAAGTCTCCCGAATGGAACCACCCTCCCTTGAAGGCCTCATCAGTAGCTTGTTTATTTTTTAAATACCCTTTCATCGTAATATTACCACGAAACATGATCTCACCCATAGTTTCTCCGTCCCAAGGAACTGGCTTCATTGTCTCTGGATCTAGCACCGTCATTTCCTCTTGAAGTAAATAAGGAACTCCCTGACGTCCATTTTTCATAGCACGTTCTTCAAGAGATAAGGCCATCCATTGAGGATGTTTAGCCGCTCCAGCTGCGGGACCATAGGTTTCTGTTAAACCATAGACATGAGTTAAATCAAACCCCATGCGATCCATTCCTTCGATCACTGTCAGAGGTGGAGCCGCCCCAGCTACCAAAGCAGAAACTCCCCGCACCCCTTGCTTCAATTCTTCTGGCGCATTAATTAAAGACGCATGGACAATAGGAGCACCACAATAGTGAGTGACTTTGTGTTTTCTCATCAGCTCGAAAACTTTAACAACATCCACTTTCCTAAGACACACATTTGTGCCTACGGCTGAAGCCACCGTCCACGGAAAACACCAACCGTTGCAATGAAACATGGGTAAGGTCCATAGATAAATGGGATGCCTAGGCATACCCCATTCTAAAATATTATTTACAGCGTTAATAGCAGCTCCACGATGATGATAGACAACCCCTTTGGGATTGCCTGTAGTCCCAGAGGTATAGTTCAAAGAAATAGCTTCCCATTCATCAGCAGGCAGTGAAGGCGTAAAATCTACCTCACCAGACAAAAGAAAATCTTCATATTCTAGTTCACCCAAAAACTCATTGGCAGAAATATGACGATCTTCTACATCAATAATTATTGGTTTAGCTTTACAAAGTGACAAAGCTTTCCTAATTAATGGTACAAACTCTTGATCCACAAACAAAACCTTAGCTTCGCCATGGTCTAACATGAAGGCAATCGCCTCGGCATCAAGACGAATATTAATAGTGTTTAATACGGCTCCTATCATTGCTGGGCCAAAATGTAATTCGACCATTGCAGGGATATTAGGTAGCACTGCCGCGACAGTATCACCTTTTTTTATTCCAACTTTTTGCAAAGCCGAGGCTAGACGGCATGAACGTGTATAAACACTCTTCCAGGTAAACCTAATTTCCTCATAAATAGTTGCTATCCTGTTAGGATATACAGCAGCTGCTTTTCTGATAAAACTGATCGGCGAAAGAGCTAAATAATTAGCAGAGTTTTTTTCCAAATTTAATTCATATTTATCTAGTATCATTGTTTCCATACCTAAACTTGATTCTCTATAAATACTTTAGTCAACATTTTTCTAGTTAGGAATCTGGAAACTTAGAGATTGGAAGCCATAAAAATAAAGGGAGCAGACTCTGATCGAAAAAATTGACATTTCATAAATCATTTTGCGATCTAAGTAACTGCCGCCTCAACAGTATTAGTTTTTAAAAGACATTCAGTTTTTGAATTTTTATTTTAATTGCAGAGTCAGTAATAATACTTCTGTTCATATAAGGAATATCACATAATTGCGTATATGCCGATTCTGCCCAAGTAATATTTTTAATTATTAGCTCATTTTGGCTGGCCGTAAGGATGGTTTTATTTTGGGCAGCTCTTTCTCTAGATAAATCAATTGTCATATATAAATTTTCACATTTGTTTTTTAATTCTACATCTGTTTTCCCAGACAAATATTCACCGACACCAAAATATAAACCACATGTGGCATTGTGAATTTCCAAATTTATTTTTGTTCCTAAACTATCATTTTTAAGCTTAGCATTTTGGTTTATCAACGCCGTACACATCTCACTAGCAACTTGAATTTTGGTTGAAAACTCAACGGCCATGGACATCGTCCCATAAAAACTCAACAAAATTAATATTTTCTTCTTTAGCATTTTAACCTCTCTTTATTTTTAAATTATTTAAGTCACACAATACCAATACTTAGCGACAACAACTAAATACAGCAACACGAATACAGCAACACGAGTGCCATAAGGCATCGTGAAATCCAGCTTTAAACCATCCCTTGGGATTCATCTATTTTAATGAGAACAAAAAACGTCAGTACTCTGTCAATGAAACTGACAGCTAGTTCAGCTTCATATTCAATCATTTTAGCCTATTTTAAAAAACTTTGGAGTAAGTTTTGCATCCATCCTTTATTATATGGTAAAGGAAATGATTTTACTTACAGTTTTTATGGTTATGAACACTCTTGTAATCACAGGTATCTTACTGCAAACGGAGCAAGACCTCAGAGAAAAAACTAGAAGCAATGAAAAAATCTTGCTTCAATCAGATGAAATTGAAAAACGTTATCTAATCCAATCTGAAAAGATAAAATCAGGGCGCAGGAATTACCAACAACCCTATACACTCTAATTATTATTTAGAGTTACCGATTTAAGCAATGCCTTATTAATAGGAAAAGAAAAATTTCCACAATGTCCACCGAAAGGAAATAAAAAAGCCCTTTCTTTAAAGGTTGTTTCTATAAAGTGAAAGTCTTTATGGCTAAGTAAAAAGTCATCCTCATTGTGGAAAATATAAAATCTGTTATCCTTAGCAAATAAGTCTTTATAGTTATATAAATCATAGCCCTTCAATAATTGTTCAAGATTTGAAAAGCTTTCTTTTTTCTCCAAAGAATTAACCTTTACTAACAAAACATCTTCTAAATATTGTCTGTAGGAAAAAGATCTGGCTTCTTGCATACGAGCACTTCTCTCGGACCTGGAAACTGGGGTTTTCAATAAAGGAGATGGCTCCAAAGCAGCGATGGTAAAAATCATTTCCGTTAAACTATCCCTGTAAACACTACCAATGATAAACTGCTTTTGAACTGTAGTTAAATTAAACTCTTTCACTAATTCAGGAAGTGGTTTTTTACTATTTAAAACCTTGTTTCCAAATCCATAAATATAGCCCATGACTGAGTCTCTATACTCAAGACTCCAATCCTTACCAACGCTATAAAAAGTGTCTAATTTATCCACTCCAAGAATGATATCTAGAGGTGGATTCATCAAAATAGCCTTTTTAAATTTAAAATATCCTTGTTCGTCATCATAGCGCACAAGTGATGGTAACAATGCCCCACCCAAAGAAAAGCCAATAAGGTTATAAGAGCTAATTTTTAGGCCTCTAGCTTTTAATTCTGTTACAACTAACTTCATCAATTCATGGCTGTCCTTGATATCCCATGGTAAAAATCCAGTTGTGATATTGGTAGAAGCTCCAATTACAAATTGCCATGATAATGGATTCGCCAAAGAGACTACATGATTTCCATTATCGTGAAGTTGTTGCATAAGACCGTCAACAACTGGTCCTCCCCCAACACCACCAACTCCTGGTAGAATAAAATAAAGTGGTGCTTCTGAAGCTTCTTCCTGTGCTATGTAGTTCAAGATCAATTTATAATTTTTTTCAAACAGATAGGTCTGATTACGCTCTTCAAAACGCGTAAGTCTGATCTCTTTAAAGTCTTTGGTTCGAGTTACTGGGATCTGTGATGCCATTGTTGCAATTTCTGAGTTCTGAATAGGAAAAGGGTACTCCGATTTAGAGAAGGTGGTCGCTTGAGAATGGTTAACAGTAACCCCAAGTTGATGGGAAAAAGATTCCGTTAAATTAAAGATACTAATAAGAAAAACCGAAAAAATCATTACTAAAGATTTCATAAAGCACGCCCTGAAAGTCTGTTTTCCTTGGTTTTAACTCAAATATAAAAAAAAACAAGCTCGAGAATCTCTTAGCAAGATTAACTCTTAGGATAGTAAATTTTATTCAATTTTAGATTGAGTAATTGTTCAATTTTTTGTCAGTCGACAGTGATGTTCTCAAACAGATAAAATTTGATACCAACCTTTAGAGCTCTCTACGAGTGGTGTTGAAATTCGCTAGAAAGCTTTTCGCCTTCCCAACGCGAAACCACCGTTGTTGCTACGCAATTTCCCAATAAATTTACCGTAGTTCTAGCCATATCCATAAATTCGTCAACACCCATGATCAACACAACACCCTCTAAAGGTAAACCAAAAGAGGTTAAAGTTGCCGACAAAACAACCATAGATGCCCTAGGAACAGCCGCAACACCCTTTGTCGTTAACATTAACATGAGCATCATCGCAAGTTGCGTTTGTATGCTTAGGTCAATTCCAGCAGCCTGAGCAATAAACACGGAGGCCATCGCTAAATACAGGGTTGAACCATCCAAATTAAAGCTATACCCCAAAGGCAAAACAAAACTAGCTATGCGATTAGATACTCCCATCTTCTCTAAAGATTTAAGTGCATCCGGGTAGGCAGACTCACTAGATGTCGTGGCAAAAGCTAAAATTAAACTGGGTCTTAACTCTATCAAAAATTCCTTCACTTTTATCTTTGCCCACTTAAGAGCTGGAATCAAAGTGATCAAAACAAAAGTGATTAAAGCTAAATACAAGACCCCGACGAGCTTTGCCATCGGTAAAAGAACATCAATTCCATGTTCAGCTATAGCACTTGCCATGGCTGCACCAACACCAATAGGAGCTAAACTCATCACAAGTTCTGTGAATTTGAACATCACTTGGTTTAGCCCTTCACAAAAATTTAATACTGGCTTCGCCTTTTCACCAGCCATCAACACGGCCATACCAAATACAATAGAAAAAAGAACCAATTGTAAAACATCTCCCTTAACCACAGCCTCAGCAAAATTAGTTGGCAAAAGATGTTCGACAAATCCACCCATTGACATTTTATTCTGAGCTGCTTGCGTAACTTTAGGATCAACAACTGTTCCAATACTTAAGCCCGCCCCAGGTTTGAAGAAGTTAACAAAAAACAGACCTACACCTAAAGCCACAGTCGTCGCCACTTCAAACCAAATAATAGCCCGCAGCCCCATCTTACCTAATCCGTTAATGGACCCAGCAGAACATATCCCCACAACAATTGATGAAAAAATAAGCGGTGCAATAATACACTTTACTCCGTTAATGAATAAAGTTCTAAATGGTTTTAATCCATGCCCAACATCTGGGAACCAAACGCCAACGATAAAACCCAATACAAGCGCTACAAGAATCCACAAAGTTAGTTTTGATGATTTTGAATGTTTTTTCATATCCCCCCACTAGACCTAACCACATTAATGGGCATTTAACTTTAACTCAATCAATTTGTTTCTTACACTTCACTCTTGAGTTTCGCCTATTTGTCTGGTTAACCTTAACCTAAAAGGAAACTTATGGACTGCCCTTGTGGATCATCAAAAAGTTATGAATCTTGTTGCGACCCCTTTATCAAAAGACAGCAACTACCAAAAACAGCTGAAGAGCTTATGCGCTCTCGTTACAGTGCTTATACAAAACTAGAAATGAAGTACCTAAAGGACACTTTAGCGCCTGAATCCCAATCTGATTTTGATCTGCTTGGTGCTAAAAAATGGGCCAGAGAATCAGAATGGCTTGGACTTAAAATTCTATCTACTGAAAAAGGTACCTATGATGACACCACAGGAAGGGTTGAGTTCATTGCAAGTTACAAACAAAAAAATCAAATTTTTCACCATCATGAAAATTCTGTTTTTCGTAAAACTCCTCAAGGCCAGTGGTTATTTGTCTCTGGAGAGTCAGAGACAAAAGAAGATGGTGCTGAAAAAACTTCTGAAACTCAAAAACCACAAACTCTAGTTCGCGAGTCTGAAAAAATTGGTAGAAACGATCCATGCCCCTGCGGCAGCGGAAAAAAATATAAAAAATGTTGCGGCTAAATTTTCAGAATCTAAATATAAAAATGGGAGAGCCACCACACTCCCCCATCTTCACGTAAAAGTCTCTTTAACTGAATGTTACTCTATGTCATATAAAGTATTAATGGCATTACCATTAAGTGATCTGACATGAAGAAGATAACGACCGCTTCTGACATTATTAATGGTGAAAGTATGCTCAAAAGGATACTGACCATTCACACATCCTGCAGGTCTTTGATCGATAGCTGCGATGGGCTGAACAGCAATGACTCTAGGTTGCACTTGCGGATTTACTTGAGCTAATCTCATGCATGAATTTGTAAACACTCCAGAAATTGTAATTGTAACTTGTCCATTATGACTTTTTAAATAAGCCTGAGATATAGGAGCATACAAAAAATCATCAGGAGAAGTTTTAGTAGCCCTAGTCACGTTCAAAAGACCTAGTTTTTTTCCTCCAGATTGAAGAACACTGTAGTTGCCGCTAGCCATAACCCCTAAATTAATAACTTCATCATGAGGGACCAAAACATCCAAGCAAGGTCCTTGATAACGGTATTCATAAGACACCAATTCGATAGTTCGTGAAGAAGGATTTATTTTAAATCTAGTTCCTGCAGGTTTAGAGCAAGTGTCTCTGTAAACACCCTCAACAACAAATTGTACATTATCGTTAGAATCAAACCCAACAGGAATGTAACCATTTTCTAATGTTGAAAATCTAAGAGTGGGTAACTCTTGAGCCCATGTTAATCCTGATACTAAAAACGCTAAACTTAAAATCATTTTTTTCATTTTTGCCTCCTTGATAAAGATATGCTCCACCCTTAAGTCCTGAAGTAATATGATGACAATCATTAATGCGATGAGTTTTTACTCTTCTCAACTTTAAAGGTTAATTTTTTTTAATTTCACTTATTCCTCTTTTTGAGCTGTACTGTACAGTTACTTTGGAAAAATATAACTTTTTAATAAAATTTTATCTTCTCCTAGCCTATCTTATAACTCTGAGTTTTTCTCCGTTTTTAAGAGCTAGCTCTTCCTATGGGGCTTACCAGACAACCACTAGTGCAGGTTCCCTAACTCTTGAAGAGGAGTTTACCCCAATAGCGATCCCTCACCTCCCCCAAAGAAAAGGGAAAAAAATATTAAATTTCCGCGGCGGCACTCAAACATCCTTTAATGATGAAATTCAGATCAATAATGCTGGCGTGGGAAAAATAAAAAACACCAATAATCACTTTTATGCAATCGATATCTTTTTAGACAGATTAGGCTTAAGTTTAAAACAACTAACCCCTTACTCAGTAAAACTAGAAAATGTTTTTGCACGTAATCGTAAAGAAATTGAAATCTCACAATCTGTATTAAATATAACTTTTTGTCCCTTAAGTTATTTATGCTTAAGTGATTCTCTCATCGCCGCCAAAGGCAAACAGTTTTACATGTCAGAAACCGAAACTTCCTCATTAACCCAAGAGGAATGGCAATGGGGACAAGCCTATGGTGTATCCTTACAATGGAGTGAATCATTTGGATTCAAATACAGTCTCACCAATTCTTTTTACTGGAGTTTTAATGAAACCAAATCCAACTACTTTAATTCTCTTATGTCTCCAGTAAAGGAAAATCTTAGTTTTTTTTATTCTTGGCCTCAGCCACAATGGAAAATAACATTAGAAACTGAAAAATTCCAAGCGCCAGGAAAGAATGTGTACTCGTTTGAATCAAATGAATATACTAACTTAATGAGTTTTAGAGACACTGCTCTTTCTTCCTATCGTTTAGTACTTGAAAAAAAATGGAATCTGAGATCTTGGTGGCAATTAGCTTTAAAATCTGGATACTACTTCGAACCATCGCGAATACTTTCAGTTCTAGATCGACATCACTATACAGCAGGACTAATACTTTTTTTTCCAAACTTTCAAGTATCATTAGCAACTGACCAAGCCAGAGATTTTTGGACATCTTCAGTATCAGTTAGCGCAGCTGCTTTTTAAATTTTATTTTTTAACCCCACTCTCGAATAAAAAAACAGAGCACTCGCTCTAACTAGTCGCAAGACAAAATTAAGATTTTGTTTTTTTTCTTTCTTTATTTTTTTTTGTTCGGTACCAATTAAGAACTCTAAAGTTAAACAAGGAAATGCGATGAACACAAAGACGACGACAACTAATGAATCTTTACTTCATTATAACAAAGTCACCCATTCCTATGGAGCTTTTAATCCATTTGAAAAAACAATTGATGAAATTCAACAAGAAATTCTTTCAAAGGAAGCTTTAGAGTTTCTCGTTGCTCTACAAAATAAATTTAATTTTCGTCGTCAAGAACTTCTTAGACTACGAACAGAAAAAGCACTCAAGATTAACCAAGGGGAACTGCCTTCTTTTTTAAAAGAAACTGAAAACATAAGAAGTTCAACTTGGCAAGTGGCCCCTTGCCCTGCTGATTTACAAAAACGTCATGTAGAAATCACTGGACCTGCTGATGCTAAAATGATCATCAATGCACTTAACTCTGGAGCTGATATTTTCATGGCTGACCTTGAAGATGCACTCTCTCCAACATGGGAAAATGTTATTCTTGGACAAAAATCCTTAAAAGAAGCTGTATCTAAAAGTTTAAAATTTAAAAATGAAACTGAAAAATGGTATGAGCTTAAAGAGACTACAGCGACTCTACTTGTTAGACCCAGAGGCTTGCATTTAGAAGAGAAAAACATCACTCTGAATGGAAATCCTTTAAGCGCCTCTCTTGTTGATTTTGGTCTTTATTTTTTCCACAATGCTAAAAAAAGATTAGAACTTGGGACTGGCCCTTATTTTTATTTACCTAAGATGGAATCTCACCTTGAAGCTAGATGGTGGAATGAAGTTTTTATATTTTCTCAAGAATTTTTAAAAATTCCACAGGGTAGTATTCGCGCAACCATGCTGATTGAAACCTGCTTAGCAGCCTTGGAAATGGAAGAAATGCTTTTTGAATTAAAGGATCACACCTCGGGTTTAAATGCTGGACGCTGGGATTATATATTTAGTTTTATAAAAAAATTCAAAAACCACATAGATTTTGTTTTTCCTGACAGGAGCCAAGTCACTATGAGCACCCCTTTCATGCAAGCCTATTGTGAGCTCTTGGTTAAGACTTGTCATCGTCGCGGAGCCCATGCCATTGGTGGAATGGCGGCTTTTATTCCCAACCGTAAAGAACCAGAGATCACAGAGAAAGCTCTTATACAAGTCAGAGCAGACAAGTCCAGAGAGGCTAATCTTGGCTTTGATGGCACCTGGGTTGCTCATCCTGATTTAGTTACCATAGCTAGAGCCGAATTTGAGAAAGTTCTTGGGGTGAAAGCTAACCAAAAGGAAAAACAAATTGGTAAAAATATTTTAGCGTCTGAGATCTTAAATATCAAAATTCCTCATGGTAAAATTACTGAAACTGGAATCAGAACTAATATTAATGTGGCTCTCCTATATCTAGATCGTTGGCTTCATGGAACAGGAGCGGCGGCTTTGTACAACCTAATGGAGGATGCTGCTACTGCCGAAATCTCCCGCAGTGAGCTTTGGCAATGGCTAAAGTTTGAGTCTAAACTTGATGATGGAAGAGTTTTTAATAAAAATCTTTATCTTTCATTAAAAAATGAAGAAGTTCAAAAAATTCTTGAACAAAAACTAGCAATTGATTTGAAACTTTCCATAGAAATTTTAGATTGCTTAGTTTTAGACACTCAATTTCACGAATTTTTGACGACTTTTGCTTATCCTCACCTTCACTAGCTCTAACTTTTACTTAATAGTTAAGGATTTAAAAATTTTAAATAAAGTAATTTTTCAAAAAACACAAAACAAGAAAAACAAGGAGGCTTTATGCAACCCAACTTTGAACAACAAACAAAAACCCTAGAAACATCATGGACTAGCGACGCTCGCTGGAAAGGAATTAAAAGAAATTACACAGCTGCACATGTTGTGTCTTTAAGAACTTCTCTCCCAATAGAGCACTCCATAGCTAGCCACGGCTCTAAAAAACTATGGGGTTACTTAAATACAGATCCTTATATCAACACTTTTGGCGCTCTTACAGGTGCTCAAGCTGTACAAATGGTTAAAGGCGGTCTTAAATCTATTTATCTTTCAGGATGGCAAGTTGCCGCAGATAACAACATGGCTGGACAAACCTACCCCGACCAATCTCTTTACCCTTCTAATTCAGTTCCGCAAGTTGTTCAAAGAATTAATAACGCTTTTCAAAGAGCAGATCAAATCGAAAGGCAAAACACAAAAGGTCCTTTTAAAGGAACTGATTGGTATGCTCCCATCGTGGCTGATGCTGAAGCTGGTTTTGGCGGCCCTCTTCACGCTTTTGAATTAATGAAATCAATGATCACAGCTGGAGCTTCTGGCGTCCACTTTGAAGATCAATTAGCAGCAGAAAAAAAATGCGGTCACTTAGCAGGAAAGGTCTTAGTTCCTACCTCTACATTTACAAGAACCCTTCAATCAGCTCGTTTAGCTGCTGATGTTCTTAATGTTCCTTCTGTAATCATTGCAAGAACTGATGCTTTATCAGCTAACCTGATGACATCTGATATTGATCCTGCAGATAAACCTTTCTTAACCGGAGAAAGAACTCCTGAGGGTTACTACGTGATCAATGGCGGACTTGACTACGCGATTGCAAGAAGCTTAACTTATGCTCCTTATGCTGACGTTTTATGGTTTGAGACCTCAAAACCAGATTTGAAAGAAGCTGAGGCCTTTGCAAAAGCTATCCATGCAAAATATCCTGGTAAGCTTTTAGCCTATAACTGCTCTCCTTCTTTCAACTGGAAGTTAAACCTAAAAGAAGATGAAATTGCAAAATTTCAAAAACAACTTGGAGCTTGGGGTTATAAATTCCAGTTCATCACACTAGCTGGTTGGCATTTAATCAACTACCACACTTTCAACTTAGCTCAAGGTTACGCAGCAACAGGCATGCCTGCTTATGTTGATCTTCAAGAAAGAGAATTCGCAGCAGCTCCTGAAGGCTACACAGCTGTAAAACACCAGCAAGAAGTTGGTACTGGGTATTTTGATCAGGTATTAAATATTATCACCGAAGGAACCTCTTCAACTTCAGCTCTTAAAGGATCTACAGAGCACGATCAGTTCCAAGAATCTCACAGACAACACTAGTAATAAATTTATTGGTATTTGTACGTTCGAGGATTAAAAGAGCGAGAGAAAAAACTCTCGCTCTTATTTTTTTAACCGACATTCAAAAATCTTTATAGGTGGAAAATTAAGAAACTCGTAACTAGTGTCGACATTAAACTTGTCATAAAGTTTTTTTTGAAATTCGCGACCGTCTTTGAAGAATAGGTGCGTAACAAAAAGATAAGTTTTAAAGTAGCCTCCTTTTTCAAGGTGGGCTTTAATTTGAACCAATATATTTTCTTGAACTGCTGAATCTAAGTTAAACCAAGACAATGTGCTAATAATCAAATCAAATTTTTGATGATTACAAATTTCTTCAATAGCTTCCACGGAAGCAGAGTAAAACTTTAACTCTGGATAACTCTTAGTTAGAAATTGAAAGAACCCTTCGTTAATTTCAATACCAATGTAATTATTTTTATTTTTTATAATTTTATTAATAGTATATGTTAGAGTTCCAACACCTGCCCCCAACTCTAAAACACGGCAATAACCATCTGCTTTAAGAGGGGAAAGTAATTTCCTCACCGTAAACGGTGAGGTTTTCCATAAATTAGAAATCTGTGTTGGATTTCTCACCGCAACTTTTAAAAATTGAAGTGCTGATGACATGATATTATTTATTCAAATTCATCATCAATACTTGTAGCCTCGTTTATACCGCGAACTTCATCGATATATGTTTGAGTGTCCTCTTCAAATTCATTTTCAAGATTTGATTCATCAATTTCAAGTTCTTGGATGGCTGACACAAAGTCCTTCTGAGTTCTTAAGTCTCTACGAATCATTTCTAAAAACTTATCAGGATATCGAGAAGTCAACTCTTCCACATAACGTTCTAATTTACCATCCGTCAGAATTTTCTTTCTTACCTGGATTTTTTTCCAGTAAAGTAAATAATGATACCGACAGTAACCATCAACATTTGCAATCTGGTCGCAGTCTCGGGCTCGACATAATAAATTCCCCTCAGCGTCGGTAAGATTAATCTCTTCAAAATTTTTCTCTTTAACTTCAGTTTCAAAAATTATAGTTTCATCAACTTCAAGATCAGCCTCTTCCACAGCCTTAAGATCTTCTGCGTACTCCTCTATTTCACTTGCCTCATCATCGCTCAAAAAAGCATCATCTAACTCATCTTCTTCTTTAGGCTTCGTATTTTTACTTTTCTTATCTTTACTCGTCGCTGAAACAGCAGCCTTTGAGTCTTGCTTTTTATTCTTGCTTTCATCCTTATCTTCAAAAACGACTTTAGGCTCTTTATGAGAGGTCATTTCTTTAGAGATCACTTTCGCAGCAACAGTAGCACCTTTGTTAATTTCTTTAGCTTGCTGATTTTTAACAGATTCATGACTACCACTAGAGGGTCTATTTTTTTCTGGGGCTTTAAAATGATTTTTTTCAGTGCCTTTTTTAGCATTTTTATGGTCAGAGAACTTACCTCCAGCACCTTTAAAATTCTGACGGTGAGGATGCTGTTGAGGCTCCTTAGCTTTCTGGAAATCTCTTTTTTCCTGTTCTTTTTTCTTAAGTTCTTGCTTTCTTAGATGCTCTTTTTTAAAGGAAGAAACTTCTAATTTGACTTCTTTTTTCTGACTTTTTACAGAATTTGCTGACACGAAATGAGAGCTTTTTTTCACCTCACCTTTTTTTTCTTTATCTTGAGCACCCTTAACGCCCGATTTATGAGCATGAGCAAAAGAATTTTTCTTTTTAAAATCAAAATCCTTCTTTGCCTTAGATGCGTCCTTTGAATGGGACTTTGCTTCTATTTTTTTAGGCAAACCTTTGGATTGATTAGACTTTTGAGATTTGTTATTTTTAGAACTGTGAGGTTTGGCTTTGTGTGTCGTTTTCATTTTGTTATTTCCCATAATTAAGGCTTTAAATCAAATTCACTTTAAGTCAACAGGTAATTTTGTAATAATTATTTGATTATAATCGCTGCGTTGTTTGTCTTCACTTCAATTTTAGTCAGAGTTTTCTCACCCAAGGTTCTTCCCTTGAAAGAGCTTTCTTGTTTGTTCTTGTTTGGCCTCATCGCTCCAGGTAAATACACATCTCCTTCCTGAGCTTTTAAATTTAAGAAAACACCGGTAACCCCATTAGTATTTACAAAAACCTTCCCTGCTTTGGTTCGAGCTATAAGCTCACTGTCTTTCGTCAAACGCACTTCCAAATTAGCATCTTCAGAAGTGAATTCTAAACGCCCCTGATGACTTATGGAAGAAACACTTCCCTTAATTGCATCAATAACCATCCCCCCGGAAGTTTGACTCAAGTTGATCTGGCCTTGGTAGCATTGTATTTGCTGATGTCCCTGATTTTTATCTTCTTCAAGCTTCAAAGTCTGTACCTTTATATCCATATCAAGGTTTGAGTTTTTAGCTACGGTTCTAAGCTGATCCCCTTCTACGATGACTTTGCCGCTGGAGTTTTCCCAACTGATCTCACCCGAAGTCAAAAGTATATTTTCATCACCTTGAGAATTAACGATTCTTACTTTTCCGCTAATAGCATTCAATTTAAAATCTTTTTTCAAATTTTCTATTTGTAAGTCCACTTTAGCTGCAAAAACACTGACGTTAATGCTTGGCACCTGAATTATAAGCTTTTGCCTCATAACATCATCTCTCCCTTGATCAAAAGTTTTTTCCTCTAGAGTGAGAATCTTTAGTCCATCTGTTTTAAAGCTCCATTGTGACTTATCTGTAATTCCAACAACCTTAATAGTTTTACCAGAATACTCACTGATTTTTAAGTCGACTTGATTCACTTTAACAATTAGGCCTTGGTAATCAGTCTCGGGAAACTCTAGAGCTTGCGCCCTAGTTTCTGATAAGAAAACTAAAGTGATCAAAACTAAAGATAAAATTTGAACTATTAAATATTTTTTCATGATTTCTATTTCAAAATCAAAGCGTCTCTCAGTCAATTCAATTGGATAACTAGTCGCATGATGTTTATCAAGTTGTCACCGTCAATGAATTCTTATAGAAGGAAAAATAGACTTCTTTCACATTAGGAGAAATGTATATGGAAAATGCAGTTATTGTTAGTTCACTTAGAACCCCAGTTGGAAGCTTTCAAGGTGGCTTAAGTTCTTTGCCAGCTCCAAAACTCGGTGCTTTAGTTATCAAAGAAACGTTAAATAGATTAAATTTACCTACAGATTGTATCGACGAAGTTATTCTTGGCGAAGTCCTAACTGCTGGCGTTGGTCAAGCTCCTGCCAGGCAATCTGCTATTCACTCTGGCCTCAAAAACACGACTCCCTGTTTAACTATTAATAAAGTGTGTGGTTCTGGTTTAAAAGCAGTGATGTTAGCTGCAGATTCTATTAAACTTGGACACTCTCAAGCTGTCATTGCTGGAGGTCAGGAAAATATGACTCTTGCTCCTCACTTGCTTGAAAACTCAAGATCTGGCTTCAGAATGGGTCCTGCAACAGTATATGACTCCATGATTAAGGATGGTCTTTGGGACCCTTATGGAAATACACATATGGGTAATTTCGGTGATCTTTGTGCTAGAGAAAACCATTTCACTCGTGAAATGCAAGATCAATTTGCTATTGAGTCATACCAAATGGCTCAAAAGGCTATCACTAATGGCTATTTCAAGAATGAAATTGTTCCTGTTGTTATTGAAAATAAAAAAGGAAATATCACTATTGATAAAGACGAAGAGCCTTTCAATACAAAGTTTGATAAAATTCCTACCCTAAAACCAGCTTTTGAAAAAGAAGGTACAGTCACAGCAGCCAATGCTTCTAAAATTAATGATGGTGCAGCCATCCATTTAGTCACTTCTGAAGCTTTTGCTAAAAGCAAAGGTTTAAAACCTTTAGCTAAAATTGTAAGCTATGCCACTTTTGCTCATGATCCAGCTCATTTCACTACAGCTCCTGTAGGAGCCATAAAAAAAGCGCTAGCCACTGCTAACTTAAAAGTAGGTGATATTGATCACTGGGAAATTAATGAGGCGTTTAGTGTCGTCACCATGATTGCTATGAAAGAATTAGAAATTCCCCGAGAAAAGGTTAACCCTCATGGTGGAGCTGTAGCTATTGGACATCCCATTGGTGCCAGCGGAGCTAGAATTTTAGCTACTCTAGTTCATGGTCTGCACACTCATAATAAAAAATATGGTCTAGCCACTCTATGTATTGGTGGTGGCGAAGCTGTTGCCATGATCATCGAAAGAATGTAGCCTTTATGTCTAGTGTTTACGAAGCCATTGGTGGTGAACTCACAATTAGAAATTTAGTGGAAAGATTTTATTTCCATATGGACACCCTCCCTGAAGCTAAAAGTATCAGGGAGATGCACGGAGCCGATTTAACGCCAGTTAAAGAAAAGCTTTTCATGTACCTCTCTGGATGGCTTGGAGGCCCTAATCTGTTCGAAGAAAAATTTGGACACCCCAGACTGCGTGCTAGACATCTGCCTTTTAAAATTGACAAACCAGAAAGAGATCAGTGGATGATCTGTATGGTTCATGCCTTTGACGATGTTCAAGTTATGGAGCCTTACAGATCTGAAATTTTACATAGTCTTTTAAATCTAGCTGACCACATGCGAAATCAGTCGCATCCAGGAAGCTAACTCTCTAGATTAGACTAGGCTAGGCTAGCTGGCTTTGTGAAAATTCTTACCCTTAATAAACTTTTGCAGTTCATTACTAGATTCATGTAACTGTCCAGCGTTGTCGTTTAAGTTTGCTGATAAAACCTGTCCTTGTTTAGCTACTGTAGATATCTGCTGAATACCCGTATCAATTTGTTCCATAGCTATAGTAATACTTTCAATCCCATGAGCCTGCTCTTTTGAAGCCTTAGCAATCGCATGTACGGCTTCAAAGACTTCACTAACTTCAGTAATGATTCCTTGGAAAGTCTTATGGCATACTTCCGTGATAGATGCCGCTTCATTTATTTTCTCTTTGGAGTCCGCCACTAAATCTGCAACTTGATCTTGAGATTTCTCTACCAACTCTTTCACTTTAGCTTGACTCTCTTCAAGATTTTTTCTTATTTCTGCCGCCGCTGCCCCACTCATAGCGGCAAGTCGCCCAACCTCTTCTGCAACAATAGAAAACCCTTTGCCATGCTCTCCTGCTCTAGCCGCTTCCACGGAGGCATTGAATGACAGTAGTTTAGTTTGAAAAACAATATCATTAATCACCATAGTTTTTTGATTAATACTGGCAATGACATCTATAATCTGCAATAGTTCTTTATTGTTTAATTCTAAAGAGCTGGTCATATTTTCATTGGATCTTGTGATGTTTTTTATGGAGCTCACTAGTCGCTCTAATACTTTAGCACCTTCCCCAGCCTCTTCCTTCATATTTGCCGATAGCTTTTCTGATTTTTGAGTTGAGTCCAAATTCACTTCCACCATAGACTTAATTTGCTCCAACGAGCTAACAGTCTCATGCAAACTAGATGCTTGCTTCACTGCGGAATCAGACAACACATCTGAAGAGTGAGCTAACTCTGATGATCTTTGAGTAAGAACTGAAGACGCTTGCTCGATTTCGCTACCAATAACTTCCATCTGTTGATTAACTTTTCTTCCAAACAAAAGCGTTGTGATTAACATAAATAAGGTCATCACAGAGGACACTAAATAAAGTGTATTCCTTAAGCTTACTACTGGTTCATTGACTTCCTCCATTGGCACACTAGCTACTACATACCAATCCATTTCTGGAAAATAATGAAAAATTGCCATTTTCTCTACTATTTCTTTACCTTTTTTATCTTGAGAATCAACTTCCCAGCGGTATTTCATTTGCCCAGATTTTTTACTGATCACTTCCTTGTTCAAGAAAAAACCGTCAGCATCCGTTAAATCCATTGCACTTTTACCTTCTAAGGTTGGATGACTTTGCATCACCCCTCGACTATCTAAAACATACAAATAGCCTGTTTTAAGAATCTTCTCACTGCGCAAAAAAGTTTTAATATGTTCATATGAAGTTTCATACTGCCCCATAAAAAAAGCACCCAAAAGTCTTCCCTCTTTGAGAATGGGTTGATAGGCTGTCATGTACCACTTCCCAAGAACCTGAGCTCTACCCAAAAACGTTTCACCTTTTTCCAACTTCTTAACAACCTCAGAATCTTTTGGAATAAAAGTATTTGTAGCCCTTAGACCATCATTTTTTCTGATACTCGTGGAGATGCGAACCAAGCCTACCTCACTATATTGAAGTACCGTGACAGCAGCACCTGTATCTTTGGACAATTGATCAACCAAATTATGATTTTCAATACCTTGTCCATGCCAATTCATTTTATGGAGCGTGACTTCTTGTTTTTCGCCAGTTACTTGATTTGTCACCATTCTTTTTTCAAACAAAGACTCATTAGATGAAATCTCTGCTATTACTTGAGGACCCCAGTTACCAATTAACTGTTTTTGTCTTTCCAAATTATCTTGATAAGTGACTTCAATAGTTGATTTTAAGCCTACAATTCGCTGATGCATAGATTTTATAATGGAATCTGCAACAAGATTCTGGGAAAAATACGAAGCGATGAAAGTACTTATTAACAATCCCAAAAATGAAATTAAAGAAAAAACAAAAGTTAATTTTTTCTGAAAACTCATTGGTGCACTTTTGGGATTAGATTCAACTTCAACTAAAGACATGAATTATTCCTTTTAGAAGTGTTAAAATTACTTTACACAAATCGGCTTCTAAAGAGAAAAAGTTTAGAGAAAGATTTTACTTAAAACCATTGAGATGTCTGATTTTTTACTACAAAAAGTAAGGTCCCAATTCAAAACACTTTAGAATTTTTCATAAGTATATAAGTATTAAGTAACTTCGAATTTACTTTTTTAATTCAAGCAATTTTTAATGTTTTAGCTTCAAAATGAGATTCTCAAATAACACTTCCTCATCCAACTCCTTGTTGGAAGGAAGATTCAAACAATTCAGGATCTGCCGTTTCAAGAACTTTTGCAAAGGTAGCAAAAACTCTACCAGCAGGGCCTCCTCCCATAATTCTTCGATCAAAGACCAAAATCAGCGGCATAGTCTCTTGAACTTCGACCTTGTCCGCAACAACCATAGGTCTTTTCTTAACAACCCCAAAAGAAAAACTCATTGGCCAGGGCCAAATAGTTTGAAGCCAATCAGCTCCTGTCTTACTAGGTGAGTTCACCCAACATGCAGAGCCTCTATATTTGCTCCAAAAACTGGGAAACCAAATAGGAAAATTAATCATGAGGTAACTTAAAGGATAAGGAACATAACGTAAAATATTCATATACAACTTAAAGTCTTCATTGTCCTGCTCCTGAGCAACAGCCAGATTTTTAAGTTCTTCTGTTATTTGTTGAAGGCTTTTTCCAAGAGGATTCCGAATCGGAGAAACAAATGGCTGTCCTGGCAAAAAAGGCAAAGATTTTTCAATAGCAACGCTAATATCAGTATTTGTGAACTGATATAGTCTTTTAAAAAGAGGTAATCCTAAAATAGCTCTGTTCGCTTCAGGATGCCTTTTTATAGTAATTGCCGCAGCCTTAATAACTAAAGCTGTAAACGAGGGAGTAATCTCATTCCTCTCCTTAAATTCATTCCGTCGTTGAATTAATTTTTCAATGGAAATAAGAACATTCAAAGTCACAACATTTTCTGGAGCCAAAGCCTTATTAAAACTCCAAGCATTTTTTTCAGCTCTTGAGATGCTTAATTTATAAAAACTTTTTTTCATAATATTAAAATAATCTTAAATGGACTCATTGACTTTTGGATTCTTGACTTTATTAAACAAAAAAAGTCTAGTTATTAAACCTATGTCAAAATCAATGCAGTATCAAGTCCTCACCTCCAAATACCATTCGAACGTCACCCACCTCAACCATGAGATTGTACTTATGGAAAGAACGCAATTTTATAGCGAGCAAAAAACACAGATCGATGCCTTTGGAGACATTTGGGTGATGGCTTTCGCTGATATTCCAGCAGATAGTCTCAAGCTAAGAAATGGATCAGACTATCTTACCATACAAGGTCCAATTGGGGTTTTTGTAGGTCAGTTTTCTTTAGTAGAATGGAAAATATTAGCCCCTCAAATTACCTGGAAAGCGATTTCATCCATCCACCCTCTTTCAGCATTTTGGACTGAAAAAACTTTTCTGTTTCCCTGGGATTATAACATACCTAAAAATCTTCAAGAGTGCCATCAACTTCTAAGTAATTTATCTAAAACTGAAATCAAAATACATAGAAAGTCTTCGTCTGTAGCTGATAAAACAAAAAAGTACATTGATTCCCATTTCGATAAAAATCTTAAGATCAATGAAATTGCGACTAAATTTAACTATTCATGGGCTGTTATGAGTCGAGAATTTCAAAAAACCTATGGCCTGTCACCCATTGCCTACCGTCATCGTCTTAGAGTCTTTAAAGCAATGAAATTACTATCCACCGGGTGCGATGTTACCTTTGCTTTATCTGAGTCTGGTTTTGATTCTTCAAGTCAGTTCTATATTCACTTCAAAAAAAACTTAGCTACTAATCCTCAAAATTACTGCATAAAAAAACTGATCAAAAGCATAACATAGATTTTAAGTCTAGCGGATAAATTATGAATTTCATTCCTGTTACTTTTGGTGACATTCTAGTTTTTTTTTCATACCTGTATATTTCTAAGAGGATCATCCATCATTTCGTAGTATAGACACTTTTATTGTTGAAATTCACAGTTGTCGTTTCACAGGGGCCATTCATGTCAAAAATAATTTTAATATTTTCACTGATGTATTTTTTTTTCAACACAGCATGGTCGCAAAACTTGGCTCAAGAAGGATGGCCACTCGCTCTAAAAGAAGCTTACGACCACGCGATTAAAACTAAAAAAAATTATGTCTTATTAGTTTCTAGACTTCCTTCCCTTGTTTTAGACTATAGAACCAATAACAGCCTAAGGGATTCTCTGAACCGCTTTGAAGCAACTAGAGGTTTTGATATTGGTCATGCAATGATCGGCTGGCACTGCACTATCGATCAAATTCCCTACACGACACTCGTGGGTTTTTCAGGCGAATCCAATAATCAGCACGAAGATATGTTAAAGTCTGGATGGGGACTCACGTCATTGCTTGCCGATTTTAAAGATGGGTTTCTACAATCTCCCCAGGACTTACAACAGCGTTTTGAGTCTTTTAACGAAGAATTTACCAAAAATCCTAAGGATGGAAGTTATTTAATTGCTACCATGTTTGAAATTACACCCATAGACTGTGAAGAAATTGTAAATGAATTTTTTGATTATAGCTCCCATGAAAAAGAACCCTTAAATCATTTTGGTTTTTTAAATGATCCTGATAGTTTCCAAGGAGCAGGATGTGGCAGTTTTGCAAATCATTTCTTAAAAAAAGTCGCAGCCTTTAAAAATATCGATACTCTTTTCTATCGTCATTATCAAATACCATACTATCTTTTTGGAAAGGGCCAAGAAACTCCTGAAGATGTAGGCATACCACAAAGCATTGTCGCTTTAAACAGCCAAAAGCCCGTTTACAGACTGAATTTGCTTTCTTTAGACTGGTCCCCAGATAAACACAGAAATATTTCAATGAAGATGATCGATCCGGAGTTAGTTCTTCTTTGGCAAAAGCAATTTTTTAATCTTAAACCCACTAAGATGCTACCTTATGATCTCTCAAATGACCTGCCAAATAACAAGGTGCTTAAATCTAAGCTAAATCGCAGTGTTTGGACAAAATCAAATGATTTCTACGGGTTAGCCCCTTCTTCATTTACGCTCTCCACTATAGATGAAAAATATGATGAGAAATCAAGTCAGGTGGTTTCCCATGCCAAAGAAATCATGGTAAATGGGAGGTGGAAGCCAAGTACTTTCAAATTTTTTAACTTTCCCGGAGTTATTTGGGAAAGAAAATAACGACTAAGAAACTAAAGAACTTAAACTTAATAACAAAAGGAGTGAATTATGAAACAACTCAATGCAATGGTACTTAGTGCTATGCTGACTCTATCGAGTCTATCTGCATCCGCATTTGACAACAAACAACAGGGAGGATCTGTAATTGGAGCCGTCGTGGGTGGTGTTGTTGGACACAGTTTTGGAAACAAAGGAATTGGTAACGCTTTAGCTACAGTTGTAGGAGCTGTGGCAGGATCTATGATTGGTTCATCTATTGGTAGTTCGTTGGATAATATGGACAGAATGGCGATTAGAGACGCGCAAGTGTCTGCTCTTAACTCTCAACCTGGTACTGTTGTTCCTTGGTATGGATCTCAATATGGTTCTAACTCAGGATCAAGAGGCGAATTTAGAGTCTTAAGATCTGGACACCATAGAAACTATCCTCAAGAAATTTGTAAAACCTATAGAAGTGAAATTTATTCTGGTAATAGAAAAGAAATCAGAACTAGCACTTCTTGCCAAAGAACTAATGGTGGTTGGTACGAAACTAATAGCAACGATGTAGAATACAATAACTACTAAGTTCAAAAAACAAGTTACAACAAAACGATGGCGAGGAAGACTTTACTTCTTCGCCTTTTTATTTAACTCATCGTTCATTTTTTCAAAAACAGACGCCATCAGTTTTTTTTTGTCATCCACAATTAAATTTTCAGTCCAAATAGGATCTAACACCTCGATTTGAATTCCCTGACTCCATTTTTTGAAATTAGGGATAAAAGAGTTTTTCGACATTACTAGATTAGCATTTCGAATGACCACTGGAACTACTGGTGCCTGGCATTGAATGGCAAATACAAAAGGCCCGGATTTAAAGGGAGCTAATTTAGGTTCTAATTGTCTTGTTCCTTCAGGACTTAAAGCAAAACGCTCACCTCTTTGCATCCTCGCTTTTGCCTTTTCATAAACTCTAAAAACTGTTTCCTTGCGCTGACGATCAATAGGAAGAACACCCACCCTTTCAATTGCTTTACCAAAAAAAGGAATTTTAAAAAGCTCCACCTTAGCTCCAAAACGAAAGGATGGTAATGCTGATGACATAGACCAAATATCAAAAAAACTAGTGTGATTAAATAAATACAGACAACCTGTATGACGAGGAATTTTCTCTATTCCATGGACCTCCACAGATACATTAAACATAATACAGGTAATCCTAGCCCACCATTTAATTATAAAATTGTCTATCTTTCGATTATTAAAAATCAAATTAAAGAGAATACTTATCATTGAAGCAATCACAGTATAAAAAGGGTAAATTGCAACCATAACTAAAGAGCGAAGGGGAGCAAAAAAATCTAACATTTACTATCCTTAAGTATTTTTTGAAAAAAGTCTTATTTTGGCCGAGTCAATTTGTCTTTTCTTATAAGAGTCATGACTTGTTGGACCAGAATTCATATTCTCATAAGCCTCTTCATCCATGATCTGTACTTCATAAGGAAAAAAGAAACTAAACATACGCTTACCATCTTTTTCTATATGAATCAATTTGCGCGTAATAAACTTAATAAATTTAAACTCACTATGAGTTTGATCATTGGCCTTACGTAAAAGCTCGTATTGGGAACCATGATCCCTAAGAAATGATTTTAAAAAAGCTTGTGTGTCTTTTTTTTCCATCTTATTTTCTTTCATAATCTGAACGGCTTCCATAAAAAGTTTAACTGGAAAAAGATTATTTGATGACTGATCCGGCATCGTATGGGGAAAACTAATTAAATGTTGATCCAACAAAAATCGCAGGACACTAAACACATCAAAAATGTCTTTAGTGACAAACCTCACACCCAAACGATCAAATATTTTCATAGCCAAAGCATCCGGTCTTGCTAGTAACTTAATCACTGTACTTGATGAAGTTTTAAAAGGCTTAGATTGAAAGTGCAGAAGTTCTATGCTTTCTTTACTTGCATCTTGTGAGTTTTGAATATCCGTGAGTAAAATTTTGTGAGTTTGCCCATCATGATAAATAAATTTTTGAAAATCAGACAGAACCTGGTGTTGAATGTCTTCTGAGTATGAAGAAAACAAATCATTCTCAGCATGGACAAATACGTGAATGCATCTTAATAAGGCACAAGACCACTTTTGTAGTTCCACAGAATAATGATTTTTAGGACTAGAATAAAAAAGAAGTTTAGTGATATCTAACAATTTTTTTCTGTCAACCAATTCTTCTGGGATATCTCCCAAAGAATAACCCAGTTTTTCCGTCATTAGTACGATACTTCGTCTATGATAATACCAAAGTTTTTCTATGTCTTTTTGTTTTTCACAATCAAAACCATAGGTTTTTAAAAAGGTCGTTGCCTTTGTCTGCGAATCAATTTCTAAACCAGGAATATCAAGGGCCGATTTTCCGCCGGCTATAGTATCTAGAATAGGCCAATTAAATTCAAGATTTAAATCTTCCATCATGCTTTCAAAGCTTAGATGTAGATCATCCCTATGTCTAGTCTTTGGAGGAATTCATAACTGGTTGCGTAGTTCACTACTTTTTAAAAATTTTTCTTCTCTCTAGCTCTTCAAATAGTCCTTGATGTCCTACTTTTTGAATCAATGATTTTATTTTTTCCACTCTTAACTGTAACTGTTTTTCATAATCAATTTCGTCTTTAAACTGCTTCACTTGAGATGACGTCAAATCTCCACCAATCTGCCTGAGGGATTTTAAAACCCAATCAGCTTCAAGCAATGACTTGACAAAAAGAGCGGTCAGCTCGGTTATCTGCTCCTTGGTTTCTTCATCTAAAGTAAAACTTTTCATCATAGCTACGCCCATTCCATGATGTAGAGTTTCATCTTTTAAAATCTGTCCAAAAACCTCTTTTAATGCCAAATTCTGACATGTTTCTTTCAATTGAAAGTAATGGTAAAGACCAAAGCCTTCTAGTATCACCTGGATAGAAAATACTGTTGCAGTGTAATTTCCTTTTTCCAAACACAAAGCCAATGCCGGAAGAAGAGGATGAAAATCAATATCTAAGCCCACTGGTCTTTGTATAAACTGATCTATCCACAAGCGATGCTTTACTTCATCGCCGGAAAACAACGCGTACAAAGATTTAGCCTCTGTAGTATCGGCATTTAAAATCATTTTCGCTCCATAATTGAGTCCAAATTTTTCAATATAATGAGCTAGCGATAAAGACTTATGATTTAAATCCAGCAACACATCGTTTTTAAGACTTGGGCTTAAACTTCCAAAAAAAGAGGATTGATCTAATTTATAGTGTTTCTCAAACCAGTAAATTTCATCTTTTTTATAAAGATTTTCAGGTACGAATGCAGCTGCTTTATTTAACAGGCCTTGTAAAGGATGATCTTTATCTAGATCTTTAGCTAACATACTGTGATTCATACTCCCCAACTCCTTTTTGTTTTCATTGCTTTTGAGTAACTAGGAATAAAAGAATGCTCAACGATACGAACTCCTGGCCCAAGATGACAATGGGCCCCAATCAAAACTCTATCACCAATTTTAATCTGATCATAATAAAGAAACAACTTACCTGCTTTTCTCGTAATAAAGTGTGAAGATAAATAACTCTCATCTCCAATAAAACAATAATCTCCAATCACCAAATCAGTGCGATCTAAAACCTTAACTCGAGGAGTCCATAAAACGCTTTTTCCAATTTGACTTCCCCAAGCTCTGAGCCAAATACTGAAAAATCCTGGAATTAATATCAAAACTTTTTCAAAGAAATCAAAAGTAATAAAAAGAAACTGCAAACGATGTAGAATAATCCAAAAATTTCCTTCTTGTTCTAAATAGCCAATGCGACACACGCCACGCTTTAATGAAAAAAACAACTTCAAAAGTCTGGAAAGAATTAGAGGAAAAATATATATACAAGCCATCAATAAAAAAAATTCCATTAATCTAGGATTTTTTAGAAATACAAATCCCTGATAAGAAATCACAATCCCATGAAAAAAAGGAAAAAATATGGCCAGTCGCTCGAGCCACTTCGGAGGATTTTTTAATGCAAAGGAGTTTTTTAAAAGACTACCAGTGTCTTTCTTCATTTTCTTGAATCTCCGAAACTTTGTTTTAGCCTTTTAATCAAATAACTTTCATTCATTTGCAACTGCGAAGTTTGATCAAGAATCTGCGATTTAGAGGCACTTAGAAAGTGATAGATTAACTTTCTTTGTTCACTATAAACAGTGAAGTGTTCTTTAAGTCCAAATTTTTTAAAATAAGATAATCTAAATGGTCTACAAATAGCTACAAATCCTTCATAACCCCATTCTTGAAATGATTTCAAGCCTGTCAAACAAAGAATATATCTGGTCAGTAAAGCCGCTGTGACTTGATCCAAACTAGGATCACTGACTAATCGGCCAAGTTCAGCATAGTTTTGCAAATCCAAAAATAGCTCTGAATTTAAATTAGGGTTATGAGAGTCAAAATTTTCAAGTTCAAATGGTCGCGGAGTAACCCTTAACGAGACTCGAACTTCTCCATTAACTTCTAATGCAAGTATGGTACTCCTACTATCTAGCAAATGTGAATTTTTTAGTTCTTGATCTTCAGACAAATGCAGAGCTTTTGCCTTATAATACTTCATTCGATGTTGTTTTATTTTTTCGTAATCTAACTCACTCACTGACTTAGAGTTAGTTCTGAAATCAACCACTTTTAAAAGAACCACCTCTTGTAGTTTTTCAAAACTCTCTTGAGTTGTACTTACAGCCCGGTTCAACGTAGAATTAATGTCACTTTGTGTTTCCGATTCTATACTTCTAAAGTTTGGCACCGACATAAACTCTCCTTAAACTTACATTAGAGCAATGTAACTAACTCTCATTTTTTCCTCAAGTAAGAGCTAAGTGTGGAGCATTAATTACTTACCTCACTGTCAACAGATTGAACAGTCTTACGGCTCCGCCTGTTGTAAAATACCAAGTTCACTTCTAACTTCAAATAAAGACTTATCTATATTTTCTTCCCATTTATAGCTAATTAAAGGTTTGGCAGCCATGCCTAATTGCCACCCTCTTGTGATTTTATTAAACAAATGGGGCAAGTCTTGAGGGCGTTTTCGTAAAAAATGCAAAAAAGACAAACCTACAATTAATGCTGACAAAGGAGTCCTAAGTTGAGCGTAATAGAAGGCTATTAACCCCGCTTCATCTTCTTGGGAAGTGGTAAATCCTGTAACCACATGCCAAAAATCATGGGTTTGCCTAATTCTAAAAACTATATACTCATGGTCAGTTGAGATTTCCTTTGTAGTCATTCCCTGATAAAAATCAGGATTCAGGTTATTTTTCTTTATAAAATCATCATAGGATTTTCCTAGGCTATGATGCTTAATTGACTCAGTCTTAGTGTTTTCATTTTCTACACCTTTTTTTACAATTCCATATCGAGACTTAATCATCTCTAGAAACACTGTGTTGTTTAAATAGATATTTTTATTTAGATTTTCTGAGTTTTTAGGAAGAAGTGTATTACCTATCCTAAGGACCGCATCGACTTGATTAGGATCCTTCAAGTAGATATAAATAGCATAGAACAATTTCAGACTAGAAATTAGATGCATCATCATTTATGTTTACTTTCAAATAAAAGGATTCACAATAACTAAAATAATGACAGATAAAATGAACATTCTTTTTAATTATTTATTTAATTTTAACTCCAAAACTGGAGCAGATCACATCTTTTTAAAGTTATTTGGAGACGCTTCGCTTTTTCAGAGCCCCTCACTTAGTAACTGCTTTTTGGCTGGTCTCTTACTCTTCAACTTTATTTCTTTTTGGTACTCTAGTTTAGTCATTTTTAATCAGAAGGTAGAGTTTTCGAAACAAAAAACTAGAATTTTCAGAAAAATCTTTAAAATACTAACGATCCTTCTCTGGAACTCGAGTTTTTTATTAGTTTTATTTTCTTCGGACGATATTTTATATATCAAGCCTTTTCAATTCTTTATCTCATTCACTTTATCTCTAGTTTCATTATTTATTTTTTGGTGGTCAGCTATTACGATAAAAAATTATCATTTTGATGTTATTTTTTCAGAAAACTCCCCTGAACAAATTGTCCTTCACGGGCCATACCGATGGATTCGCCATCCATTTTACTGTTCCTACATATTATGTTATTTGGGTATCATTATTTTAAATAGGAATAGTTTAATTTCGTTTGTATCTTTTTCCCTTATTTTTTACTATTTCATTGAGGCAAAAAAAGAAGAAAGAAAAATTTTAAATGGTTCTCAGCGCGAAGTTTATCTCTCATATCAGAAAAAAAGTTATCGATTTCTACCATTTATTCACTAAAAAAGAAAATCTTAGAAACCATTACTTATAATAAAAACTATAATTTACTCCAACTTCAGACAAATTTAACAGAAGTGAGTTTTATCTCTCTTTAGAAAAACACACCACAAGTTCTTGTTGAAAATGTTCCTAGTGAACCGTTAACACCATTTGTATTATTAAAGCTTACTCTTGTTCCTCTAGTTTCTGTAGCATTATAAGTTCCTTCAACTTGGACTGTTCCATAGTCATCCTTAAACACAAGGGTGAAGTTTCCGGATCCATTAACTATGTTAGTTATCTGACCCGATGTAGCTCCTTGATAAAGAATCGAAATTTCATCGATCAGTTTTCCATCATCTCCCTTTTGTCCTACATAGGAGTCTCTGATGGCAAATTGCAACCTAGAATCCGTTAAATTCAATTGATTGTTAGCAATTTTTAAATTTAATTTGACGTCAACACCGTTCTCTCTGGATGTTCCGGTTCCATCAAGATCTCCAAGTTGACCAGAGTCTTCAGCTCCAAGAAATTTTAAATAAGATTGTCTAAATAAACTTCCTGAAAGGGTTCCATCATCTAACAACCTTCCCCACCCTGTGGATCCGTCGGAGCACTTATTTATACCTAATGCTGTCACATCTGAGCCTGTCAAATTTCCTCGAGCGGCTGTTCCAGCTCTATTACTTGAAGAGTTATTCTTTTTAGCACATGAAACTAAAAATAAAGATCCTAATAATGATATAAACATAAAAACTTTAAAAATCTTTGCTTGCATAACTCCTCCAATAATCTTCTACTAACTACAAAGGCAATCTAGATGCCAATTTTAATTATCGTATGAGCTTTATTCTTTGAGATTAGCGAGTTTTTTTTGTTTCATTTTGAGAATTAATATCAAGTACCTTTTATGGAACTCCAACTGTACTGAAAGTAGACAGTCTTGTGAGGACAAACCTTCTCCAAAAAGATAGATTATTCTATGCCAGCCAGAAATAAATAGTTGACGCTGTACTCAAATATCACAGTAAAAGATGTCAAAGAAGAAGTAGACAGGAACTCTTGGGAATCAGGAATTGGTTTAATACTCAAAACAATATATCTCAGACTGTAAATTAAAACCAACGCTAGAGATTTTAACAAAAGAAAAATTTAGACAACGATTTACAGATTTGTTTGGTAAATATAACAGCCAAACTCTGATACAAAGTATTTTAGGTTTACTTGTAGGGACAAGAATCATGGTAGATATAGACAAACAAGAAAAGATCCATTGAATACTAAGCCTGCCAAACATATCAACTTCTGATTTGATTTTAGTGCAAACAAAAAATTAAAAAAGGAGTCAAGGCATGGATGTCAAGAGCCATCTTTACGTTCCTTATGTTTTTAAAACATTTCAAGGATTTAATGTTAAAGATATCAAAGAATTTCATAAAACCCAGCATATGCAGATTATTTTAGAAAAGACATAATGTAATATTCCATTATGTTCTGCTTGTGGTCACAGGTTAAGAAATCATCATGATCGTTATGCCATGGAGGTAAGGCATTTAAAGGTATTTACTTGGACGTCAGTGTTGTGTTTTTTAGAGAGAAGACACTGTGATAACTGCAAAACCACGGCAACTGCAAACATCACTTTAAATACGTTGCTTGTTTTAACTAACACTCTTCGAATATCCAGAGGCACCTTGATCAATTTAAATAACAATTTCACAGCCCAGCGTTTTTTTTGATGTTGGCCACTGTTTGCTAAGCTGTTTTAAAGTCTCAACTCACCGTGTGAAATATTTTTATTGAGCAGGGCTCAAGGTTTCAACATAGTTCATTTGAGTTGATGCTGTTGTCATATTTAGAGTATCTAAAATAGTAATTATGTTTTGTTTGTAACCTGTCAATGGTTGTACAAACTTCGTTAGGGTCAAAAGCTGACTTCTTAAAAGTTCACTTTTTGAGTTGATAAAATATTGCTCTGCAGGAGTGTGTTCAGCAGATTTAGCATATTTATCAAGTCCTATAATGTATTGATCCAAAGCATGTGACAGAGTAATGAGATCTAATTCAATAGCTTGATGATCTATAAGAAGGGCAAATAACTTGTCTCCGTAGAGTTCATTTAAAGTT
>JABWCN010000053.1 GCA_013359135.1 Pseudobdellovibrionaceae bacterium
AGGCTCCCTGATAGTCAGAGCACTATAGTAGAAGTGTGAAATTTTTTCTACTGTAGAGAATTAGACAAAATGACAAAAAGGGCCTCTATAGACAATCACAGAGCTTCATTATTATTCTTCTATGTTATGTGCCAACAAGAATTTTAACTAAGAAAAAAATATTAAATCAAGTATGATAAAAGTAACCTGTTAATAATAGTTTTTTAGATATGAAAGGTAAAAGTAGAGATGGAATTTTCAGAAGTGATTTTAAAAAGAAGAAGCGTGAGAAGATTTACTCAGAAAAAAATTCCTAAGGAAGTGTTAATGAAAGCTTTTGAAGAAGCCATTTTAGCTCCAAATTCTTCAAATACACAGACATGGAGATTTTATTGGGTGAACTCTCATGAAAAAAAGGAAAATTTGGTTGCTTTTTGTTTGAATCAATCAGCAGCTAGGACTTGTTCTGATTTGATTGTTTGCGTGGCAAGTCCAAAAAGTTGGAAAATTTCTCAACCTGAACTTATAAAGTATACAGAAGAAATTGTAGCTCCTTCAGCTGTCGTAAACTATTACAAAAAGTTAGTTCCAATGATGTATCAGTGGGGGCCACTTAATAGTTGGGGCTTACTAAAAAAAATATTGTTCACTTGTTTGGGTATTTTTAAGCCTGTACCAAGAAGTCCTGGATTTAGATCTGAGGTTCAAGAGGTTGCAATAAAGTCGTCAGCATTAGCATGTGAAAATTTTGTTCTTTCTTTGACAAATCAGGGATTTGCTTCTTGTATGATGGAAGGTTTTGATGAAGCAAGAGTTAAGAAACTATTAAAACTTAATTGTTCTGATCGTGTTGTTATGGTGATTGCTGCAGGAGAAGAAGCACAGGATGGAACTTGGGGGCCTCGCTTTAGAATTAAACTCAGTCAAGTTGTTCACGAAGTTTAATTAGAATCTCAACTAGTTTTCATGAATTTTTAGTTAATTTGTTTTTACTTTACTTTTAACATCAGTTTCATTTATTTCACTTGAATGAAACTATATCAACGTAAAAAAATTGAGTCAGAAGAAACAGTTAAAAATTCATGTGTAACTGCTATAAATAGAAGAGAATTTCATTTGCTAGGAGTTAAAGCTTTATTGGGAACAACTCTATTTGTTATGAAAAATAAGGCTCAGCAAGTGTTTGCTAAAACACAAAAGCTAAAAACATGGTTGTTACGGGACCCAATTTCAAAGTTAAATCCGGTGGTGTCTACAGCAGCATTCACTGGGGATGAACCAGATCCTAACCATGAGCGACTTTGGAATGTAGATGGTTATATTAAACAATTGGGAGGGGTTCCGCAGCCTACAGAACAACAGGATGTAGTAGTCATTGGTGGTGGACTTAGTGGACTAATTTCAAGCTATTATTTATATAAAAAAGACAGTCGCGTTAAACCGCTAATTCTTGAACAAAGCTCTCAGATGGGCGGAAATTCCAAAGGTGAAGTATTTGGGAATAATTTATACTCTATGGGACCTGCGTATATTTCAATTCCTGCAATTGGATCTCAAGCCTACAGAATGTTAAATGAGATTGGTGCTTTGAGGAGCGCAAAGATAGATAGTGCTGAACATAAGAAAGTAATATTTAAAGGTAAAGTGATTGCTAACTTTTGGAGTGGTAAACACGAAAATCCACAGATTTATCAACAGTTCAAAAATTTACTGAAAGCTTTTGAGCTGAATCTTGATCAAAATATTAAAGTCTACAATCAAGTAACTATGAAAGTATGGTTACAAAATAACTTTCCACAAATTCAACAGGCGCCATTATTGTTAGAGTATTTAGAATACTATTCATGGTCTTCTTTTGTGGCCACATTAGATGAAGTTGCTGCTGGAGAATTTTTATCTTGGCAAGCGGCAGAGCAAAAAGGGGTTCTTGTTTTTCCTGGCGGAAATAGTTTTATTGCTCAAGCTTTGTTTGTATTTTTATCAAAGGCCTTGGGCACCTCTCAGCTCAGAACAAAAACTACAGTTCTGAAGGTGATTCCACAAAATGGTTATGTGGATATTGTTGTGGAAGAATCTTTAAATAAAATTAAAACTATCAGAGCAAAGCAAGTAGTAATGGCTGTCCCTAAGTTTGTTGCAAAACGTATTATTGCAAATCTTCCTGTAGAACAGCTCAAGGCAATGGACATGATTCAATATCGTTCTTATATTGTTGGCAATGTGATTTTTAAAAGAAAATTTTCATCGTTTGGATTTGATCTCTATAACTTGAAAGGTAAGATTGTCTTACCAAGCGCAACGAAGACTATGGAGCTCGGCTATACGGATATTATTTTTTCTGATTGGGCAGAAAACGATGCTAATTCACAAACAACACTGACTGTTTATAAGCCATTTCCATATCAAGGAGCAAGGCAGTTCTTGTTGTCACCTTTTGCTCATGACAAACATAAAAGTTTTTTGCTTGATGAATTAAATATTTTTTTGGAAAATCAGCAAATTCCGAGCTCTGAAGTTCATGCTGTTCGTATGACTTTGTGGGGCCATGCTATTCCTGTTTGTCAGGCTGGCTTTGCTTCGAGTGAGTTATTAAAAAAGGCAAGTCAGCCTTTGGGAAATATTTACTTTGTAAATCAGGATAATCAAATTTCTCCAAGCTTTGAAGCTGTTGAATATGAGGCTGAAAAGCTAGTTTTTGGAGTTAGAAGAAAAAGATAATAAAAAATATGATGATTTATGGGAGATTTTGCAGTTACTAGTTTATGATTACATAATTTTAGTGACAGGCTTTTATGATTAGAATTATAAGTGAAGACTATGTTAAAAAATTACCCACCTCAAATTAAATATATTGTTGGAAATGAAGCGGCTGAACGTTTTAGTTTCTATGGAATGAAATCAATTTTAATCGTATTTATGACTCAACAACTGTTGATGGCTAAGAACGATTCTGTATCATACTATCATAGTTTTACGGCAGCCTGTTATTTATTGCCGTTGATTGGAGCTTATGTTTCTGATCGATTTCTTGGTAAATATAAAACAATCATGCTTTTATCTTCAGTATATTGCTTAGGACATTTAGTTTTAGCTTTATTTGAATCAAAAATGGGGCTTCTGGCTGGACTTAGTTTAATTGCAATTGGTGCCGGAGGCATTAAACCATGTGTTTCCGCACACGTGGGCGATCAGTTCAAGCCAAATCAAAAAAAGCAGATGGAAAATGTTTTTAATTTATTTTATTGGATGATCAATTTTGGAGCTTTTTTTGCCACTCTACTGACTCCATTTACATACGCTAAGTATGGTTCTCAGGTTGCGTTTGGAATACCTGGTGTTTTGATGATGATAGCGACTTTTGTTTTTTGGCTTGGAAGAGATTTGTACGTCCATGTTCCTGCAACCGGTAAAAATCCTCATGGCTTTATGAATGTGATCTGGAGCGGTTTGAAAAATAAAAAGGGTTCATTTGTTGAAAATGCAGTCCATGATCATCCTCGTGAAATTGTGGATGGAGCTGTGTCCATTCTTAAGCTATTAGTAATTTATGTTTGGATTTCAATGTTTTGGGCGTTATTTGATCAAAATGGTTCTACCTGGGTTATTCAAGCTCAAAAAATGGATTTAAATTTTTTAGGAATTGAGTGGAAAGAGTCACAGATTCAGGCCATGAACCCAATTCTTATTTTGGTTTTAATTCCTATTTTTGTTAATTTTGTTTACCCATCAGTGGAAAAGATTGGTATTCAGTTAACCTCACTAAGGAAAATATTTGTTGGGATGCTTTTTGCGAGTGCGAGTTACTTTGTTGTGGCTTATGCTCAAGGTTTTATTGAAGCTGGGGAGAAGATCAGTATCCAGTGGCAGCTATTAGCATACTTGTTACTAACAATTGGCGAAGTAATGGTATCGGTGACAGGGCTAGAGTTTGCCTACACTCAAGCACCAAAAAATATGAAATCAACTATAATGAGTTTTTGGTTATTGACGGTTTTTATTGGAAATATTTTTGCTTCGCAATTAGCACATGTTGATTGGTTTGAAACAGCTTCAAAGAATTATTTCATATTTTATGCTGTACTTATGTTACTGGTTGCTATCATATTTCTGTCTTTATCGCGTTTTTATAAGGTTCGAAATTATATGGTTTCTGAAGATGATGTAATTCATGCGGTGGAAGCTGATCAAATTCATTCTTAATTTAAGAATGAATTTGATCAGAAATGTCAGCATTCAAGTTTTCCAGAGTTCATGGCTTCATAGAAATTAGTAGCGAGGAAATTTTGGAGACATATATTTGAAATTAATCCAAGTTAACTAATTAGTAAGTAAAGTGGTAATTTTTTTGCTAACTAAATCTTTTATATAAATTGATCAAGGGCTAAAACGCCTAAAACAATTTAAATAATGTTGGAGCTTAGTATGAAGAAAATTTCCATTACACCTGTCTTACAATTTGTCACATTAATTTTTTATCCTTTATGTGCTTCTTTGATTTTAACTGCCTGTGGAGAAAATTCTAAAAAAGAAAAAATCAGCTTCGACCAACAGACCTATTCTCAATTTTCTTCTCAAGTTTTTTTAGAAAAACAAGAGCGTGTTTCCTATGTTGAAAGTAAAAAAGGTTTAGATTCAGTTACAATTAATAAAGATAATTCGGTTGATGTTAGTTTAAGCTTTAACATAGGATTTTACAGAACTTCGGTAGCAAATAAGTTTTATAAATCGATCACAGATGTACTCTCTGATGCTACCACAACTGCAACGAAAAACTTATCAGGTGCTCACTCTAAAGATACCTGGGATAAACAAACTAACGAAGCTCTTAAGAAAGCTAAAGAGGATATGATAGAAGTCAGGTGTCGTCTTGATATTAGGGGCGTTAATTTAAAACCTTTTTCAGATCCTAATTCCACTCAATTTAATGATGAGGGTCAAATTGCTAGTTTAGAGTTTGACGTGATCGAAACTAAAGGTGCTCCATCACTAGTCGGAAATTCAATACCGATAGAATTTCATAACTCTTTATGTACAAATACCAACATCAAGGCTTTTTTTGAGGATCAAAAAACAAAAAATGATTATTTTCTAACAGAACTAACTTTAAAGCATTGGTTCTATTTCACAAATGGAGACGATTTTACTACTGCAAATAAAGCCAAAATCAGCTTTAACATTATGAATGACAAGGAATTAAGATATTCCACAACTACTTTTACACGAAAAAAATGATTAGGATTTATTGATTTATAGTCGCTAAGAACAAACAGAGAGACTTAGTGCTTTTGTAACAAATATTACGTCTTTAGTTTAATCACTGTAAGAGGATTAGTAGCTCTATCTAAACTAGGAGAGCCATACAAATGTCATTTTTTTTTACAGACTAGGCTGACAAATTTGGGCCTGAAATTGCTAGATTGTGTTCTAGTTAGCTATAAAGGAAAATAAAGATGGCATCTTGTTGGCAGGCATTCATTAGGATTTAAAATGAACCAAAAAGTCTTTAGCTATTGGGAGATGTCGATGTCAAAAAATAGAGAGTTAGCGCCCACCATTAAAATACTTTCCAGCCACATATTTTTCAGACCTATTTTATTTCTTGTTAGTTTTAATTGTTTTAGCTTAAGCTTTGCTGCACCCTTGGTTATTGATACCTCACCAACTGATTCAACCGCCCAGAAAGTCTCATCAGAGTCAGCTTCTACAAAAAAAGAAAATCCAGAAGATGTCGCTATGTCAAAAACTTTGGAGACTATTTTGAACAGCATACAATCTGTGGGGTCAACAATAGAGTTGAATCTAACAACCTCTTCAAAAGTAATTGCAGGTAAGGAAAAATCAGAACTAGCTATAAATCTTTTAAGACTTTCTCCAGTTGTTAAGTTTGATAAAAATATGACAATAGAAACTGCAGAGAAAAAAGACAGTACAGGTCGGAAATTTATACCTAGTTTTGTTTTAGAAACCGCAGGGAAAACTTTAGTTAGTTCGCTAGAAATTCAAAAGAAAAGTACCTTTGAGGTCCTTATTTGTGATGCTTATCGGCCGGGAGCATCTGGTTGTATCAATCCTGATGATCCAAAAAATAGTATAAATATTAGTTTAAACAATCAAGCATTTGGTAATATCTTAGGACTGAAGCTTAAGAAGATAAAATTTGATATTGAAGATGAATCTGTATCTGGTGGTAATCAAAAAGCGTTACTTTTTAAAACATTCAAAATTGCAGGAACCTGCTCCGCAGAACAGAGAGTAAATAATAGTCCAACTCAACCCACTAAGGATGTTTGGGTTACAGCCATTTGTGAATTCAAAGGCTTTTATAGTACAAATCCTGAGGTTGGATATTCCTTGAATGCCAAATTCTTGAATAAGAAGTAGTGATGGATAAAAGAAAGCAAATATTTTTTATTCTAGCAGTCATTTTTCTCTTTAGTGGTCTGAAGGCAAAATCACAAGCACCACCGCTTATTTATAATAAAGAGTCATTTGTTTATACTATGATAAAAAAAATTGCGGGCGATTTAGACAAAGAAGTTTCCAACCTTGGAATAAAAGTTCACTCTTGTTCGGTGGTCTTAGTAAATGGAAAAACTTTGTCCTTTCCATCGCTAATAAACTGCTTACTTGTATCTTTAGACTTCCAACTTAGATTAAATACAGATTCAGAAATCAAAGCTTGGATTCTAAATACTAAGGGAGAGTATCTGCCTCCTTTAACTATTAAGTGGAAACCCTCTCATAAATCTTGGTTTGGAATTATTGGTGAGGCGGTTTATCTTTATTTTGAATTTTTTTTAAAAAACATTAATTTCCAGACAACCAAAATGAAAGACTGTGAAATTGACGAGTTTTTTTTAAAGAAAGATCTAGGCAATTTTGTTGGAGTATTGTCAATTACATCGCCAACACCATGGACCTTAATAGATTATTTTCAAGGACCACAAACACTTAAGTATTTGAGTGAAGATAAAATTGAACAAGCAAAACTAACTGTTAAAAGTCCATTTATTGATAAAGGTAAAATTGTATATGATCTTCAATTGCAACTTTTTTCTCAAAGCAGAAAACAATTTACTGATGATCTTTTAGAGCTAAAAATTAGAACAAATTATAATTTACTAAACGACTACGACAAAAGAACTACGTGTGGAAAAGGCGATTTTAAGTTTTCTAAGCCTTTTGAATCATTAAATAGTGGCTTTATTAAAGGGAGCAGACCATGAGAGAATTTCTGTGGTTTTTCACCACGTCTCTATTTTTGATTCCATTAGCATCAGCTCTGGAGACTAACTGCAGTTTGATGCCGAATCAAATTAATGCTTATGCTACGAAAATGGCTCAAGAAGTTCACTTACAAAATACAAATTTGCCAGATAGTATTATTCTTCAAACAAATGTAGAAATGCAGTTTGATTCTAAGAAGGGCAGTAAATTCTATGGAACTGTAGAGGGTTTTTTCAGACCTGCTGAGGATGATTTTATCTCGCCAACCCAGTTGCCTGTTTTGGGGTTTGATCTAACACGCGACAGAATTGTTTTGTACGTTTGTGCTAACTATGATGAAAATCCAGCAAACACACATTTTACAGTTTACTTTTTGAGAGGTTATAGGATAGACAAGTTGAAATATAGTAATTTTTTTGGTGATATTATCAATGGCGCAGTGATGAAAATTAGCCCAGTCCCTGCGAGTCTTATAGGAATTAATAAAATTAAAAAATTCTTTTTGGGTATTTTTAAATATATTCCATTTTCTGATATTTATTTTGACTCTTGGAGTTTAGCACAACAGGTTGTTGCAAATCTTTTTGGAGATGTTACAGGAGTTGGCGTTGAAAGAATTGAAATTACGCCAGAGTATTTAAAGATTTCTTCTAAGGTGAATTTAGATTCTCCAAGGCAAGCGTGGATAAGTAAAACGTTCCTCCTTAACAAAGAAGAAGTTGCTAGATCTAATGGCGAGTTTAAAATAGGTAATGTTCCAGTGAAAGTTAAAGAGATTGTAGTAGAAACAGTAGGTGGAGCTAAAAATATAATTTATGAAGTTATTGATATTCTTCCTGGAGTGAATTTAAAAGAAGCTCCAAAGCCTCAAAAAAACTAAACTATGGTCTTTCTGGGGTTTACACAGAAATTTTTTTAATTAAAGAAGATTCTGATGTTTAAACATAAACTTTATCAAATTGACTTTTAGTTCAAAACTAATAATAAGCAAGCATGAGTTCAGCAATTTCACAAAGAATGATTGATCTAGCTAAGAGTCTTCATGAGCGTAATTTGATTGCGGCAGCTGATGGTAATATTAGTTGTCGGTTAAGCGACGATGAAATTTTAATTACGCCTTCGGGATTAGCAAAAAGTCGAATTGAAATTCAAGATATCGCAGTTATTACTTTAGATAACCGTATTATTAAGGGTAAGCCATCAAGTGAAAGATTAATGCATCTAGAGGTCTATAAAAAGTGTCCTCAGGCAAAAGCGATTGTTCATGCTCATCCGCCAACTGCAATTGCTTGGAGTTTAGCTTTTCCTGAGATGAAGGAACTGCCTTATCGGTCTTTGCCAGAGGCAATTTTAGCCGCCGGTAAAATTCCCGTAATTCCCTATGCTAGGCCCGGGACTCTTGAAATGGGTACAAATTTATTAAATTTTTTACCTCAAAATCGATTGATGATTTTAGCTCGCCATGGAGCTCTTTGTTGGGGTGAAGATTTAGAAGAGGCCTATAGGGGCATTGAGCGAGTTGAGCATGTGTCTCAAATTTTAAAATCTGCCAGAGAACTACTATTAACGGCCTCTTCACAAAATTCTAAAACAAGTTTGGAGTTACCTGCATTACCAGAGCCAGAATTAGAAGAGTTGTTTAAGCTTAGAGAAAAAATTGGACCCGGAGTATTCTAAATGGAAATTAAAACTTTATCAATTGATTGGACCCCAGAACGACTTTTAATTTTAGATCAAACACAGTTACCTCACCATAGCGAGTGGATTGAGATGAAAGATCTTGAAACTTTTATTACAGCAATTAAAAAATTAAGTATTAGAGGTGCGCCTTTAATAGGAGTTGCTTCAAGTCTTTTTTTGGCAAACTTAGTGCAGCAGTGGCAGGGAAAAAGGTCAGTAGCAGATTTAATTGAAGCAGCTCAAAAAATGAGAATGGCCCGTCCCACAGCCGTTAATTTGATGGTGTGCATAGATCGAATATTAAGAGTTATTAGTTTGCACCAAAAGAGTGACGAAAAAATAGAGTTAGTACTTAAGCAGCAGGTAACAAATGAGGCGATTAACATTTTTCAAGAAGATGTGCAATTATGTGAGCATATTGCAATTAATGGGGCTAAATTTTTTGCCGATGGTGATTCCATTGTTACTCATTGTAATACGGGCGCATTAGCAACTGCTGGAATTGGAACTGCTTTGGGTGTTATTAAGCATGTCGCAAAAGTGGAAGGCAAAAAAATTCACGTTTACGTTGATGAAACCAGACCTCTGCTTCAGGGCGCCCGATTAACTGCTTGGGAATTAGAAAAATTAGAAATTCCTTATACTCTTGTGAGTGACTCCATGGCGGCTTTTTTAATGAAGCAAGGTAAAATTCAAAAGGCTATCGTAGGTTGCGATAGGATCGCTTTAAATGGAGACTTTGCGAACAAAATTGGAACTTATTCGCTAGCTGTAAATTGCAACTTTCATCAGATTCCATTCTATGTTGCTGGACCTTATACAACAGTAGATTTTGAGTGTGTGAGTGGAGCTCATATTCCTATTGAGGAGCGCCATTCTGAAGAAGTACACGGAGTTAATTTAAAGGATAATAGGGTTTTATGGGCTCCCAAAGACGCCAAAGTCTATAACCCTTCATTTGATGTCACCCCTGCTGAGCTTGTCACTGCATGGATTTTAGATAGAAAAGTCTTTGATAAAAATAATATTTCGCAATTAAAAGATTTAAGGTAAACTGATTTCAGTAGAAGGTAGCTTTGAGGTGTTTTTAAGCAAAGTTGACTAATGTAGGTTATTTTAAAGTTTATTGTAAGTGGTGAGGTTAAGTGTGTTAGCTATTATTGGTGGTTCTGGGTTTGAGAATTTTGAAGGTTTCCAGGTTATTGAAAAACTAGATCGAGAGACGCCGTTTGGGTTGTGCTCTTCAGGACTAAAAAAAGTTAAAATCAATAATATTGAGTGTCTATTTTTATCGAGACATGGCGAGCATCATGAGCACCTTCCAAGTGAAGTTAACTATGCAGCTAATATCTTTGCACTTAAAAAACATGGGGCTAGGGCGATTGTTTCGTTTTCAGCCGTGGGAAGTTTGAAGAAGGAATATAAGCCAGGAGATGTGGTATTTCCTAATCAGTATATAGATAGAACAAAATCACAAAGACGGGTTACTTTTTTAGGGCAAGGACTTATTGGCCATGTTTCTTTAGCAAAGCCAATTTGTGGTGTAATGGAAAATAATTTAAAAAATGTCTTAAAAAAGATGGCTCCTAACGATTTTGATTTTCATTTTGGGGCGACGTATGTGTGTATTGAAGGACCTTATTTTTCCACTCAAGCAGAATCAAAAGCTTATCAACAATCAGGAGCCACAATTATTGGTATGACCAACTTTCCTGAATATGCATTAGCCAGAGAGGCCGGTTTACCTTATTTGCCTTGTTGTTGGATTACAGATTATGATTGTTGGGATGATTCCATTCCACATGTGACGGTTCAAGAAGTGATTCGCGTAATGAAAAATAACAATACGAAAGCTTTTTTGATATTAAAGGAAATGCTCCAACTTGGGAGTGAGTTGTGGCTTAATTCATTAGCTCCAGAGGGGGGCCTTAGAACTGGTTTATTTATGCCAGAGGAGGCGATTCCGCAGGACAAAAAAGCATGGTTAGGTGTTTTAAGAACTTAAGTCAGGTTTTGAAATTTTTAAAAGGAATTAAATATGAAATTAGATTTAAAAAAATATGATTTACCTGTGGCGCTATTCTTGATTTTAAATCCACTTATTGGATTTAGTCTTTTCTTCATTTACATTTATTTTTATGAGGTTCCAGCTTCTATTTGGATACTTTTTTTGGTGATGTGTGCGGCGACTAATTTGAGTATCACAGCCGGGTATCATCGATTATTTGCTCATAGAAGTTATGAGACCAATGCGTTAGCTAGGTTTTTATTGTTAGTTGTTGGTTCTTCAGCATTTCAAGGGTCAGCATTAAAATGGTCATCAGATCATCGTCGTCATCACGCATTTATTGATACTGATAAAGATCCTTACTCCATTGAAAAAGGTTTTTGGTTTGCTCACATGGGCTGGTTGTTTTTAAAATCTTCAGTAGATTTAGAAATTAAGGCTCCAGATTTAGAAAAAGATCCAATGGTTAAGAATCAAGATAAATATTATTTGGTTTGGTCTATTCTATCTGGTTTTCTTGTACCATTGTTGATTGGTTGGCTGATGGGAGCTCCAGTTGCAGGTTTGATTATTTTAGGTTCTTTACGGATTTTTTTCACTCAACAAAGTACTTTTTTTGTAAACTCTCTTTGTCATACTTTAGGTAAGCAAACCTATTCAAAAGAAATATCGGCCAGAGACAGTGTTATCGTGGCCTTTTTAACTCATGGTGAGGGTTATCATAACTTTCATCATCAATTTCAATATGACTATCGAAATGGAATTAAGTGGTATCATTGGGATCCGACCAAATGGGTGATTTTGGTCATGAGAGTATTGGGATGGGCAAAAAAATTGAAAACGATTCCTCAGCAAGAGATTTTAAAAGCCAAGCTAAACGCTGAAGCTAAGTGGCTTGAAAACAAAGGTTACTCACAGGAAAAAATTGAGCAATTGAAAATTAAAATTTTGGAGGCTCAAACGCAGTTTAGAAATCTAAAGTTAGAGTATAAATTGAAGAAAGATATGTGGAAGCAAATGTCTGAAGATAAGTTAGCAGAACTAAGGTCTAACTCCTCTGACAGATTAACTGAAATGAGAGCAAACTCCACGGAACGCATCAATGAATTTAAACACCAAATCAGTGAGTTGAAACTGCAAGTTGATGAATTGAAACTAAGGATGGAAAAAGCGAAAGTGGAAATTAAATTCTCTATGCAAGAGTGGAGAATTTATCTCAATAATGCTGCAAGTTTTGCGTAGTTAAATTTATTGTACGGGAAGTATATCTAGATCTTTTTGGCGAATTTTACGTATTTCTTGAGGAATGGAATCAAGAATGGATTCAGCAAGAGATTCTATAAGTGGAACTTTGTAATGTTCTCGACGATAAACAAGACCTATTTCTCTTGCTGGAATTGGTCTTTCGAAAGAAATGCTGACTGTTTTTCCGCCATGTTCCTCGTTAGCAAGGCTTGGAATTAAGGTGTAGCCACCATAAGAATTTATTAAATTTTTTATTGTTTCAAGACTACCACTTTCAAATTTATATTTGCGCTTTATGGAAGTTTCTTTTTTGATTGAACAGACGTCTAGGATTTGATTACGTAGGCAATGACCTTCTTCAAGAAGCCAAATATCATTAAACTTAAGCGAGGAATATTTAATTTTTTTCAATTGAGCTAGTTCATGATCCTTTCTACAAAGAACGTGAAAAGGTTCGAAAAAAAGTGGATATTCAAAAATTCTAGAAATTTTAAGCGGTGTAGCAAGTAGACCAACATCAATTTCATCAGCATCAAGTGCTTCAATGATTTTATGAGTTTGTAATTCAAAGATTTTTAATTCCAAATCTGGGAATTGTTTTTCTAATACAGGCAGTAATCGTGGAAGGATGTAGGGTGCTATTGTGGGAATTACTCCAACTGTTAGATCACCAGTAATTTTATCTGAACCAGAGGCTTTGATTAAAGCATCGATTTTTTTTGCCTCAAACAAAACTAGTTGTATTTGCTCGATGACTGATTTTCCAGCGTCAGTTAATAATACTGGTTTTTTTGTGCGATCAAATAAAATAATGCCTAAGTTTTCTTCAAGTTTTTGTAATTGCATACTTAAGGTGGGTTGCGTGACATTACAAAATTCAGCGGCCTTTGCAAAATGACCTAACTTATACACTGCCATTACATATTCTAATTGTGTTAAAGAAAAGTTAAGATTACTTAGCATTTAGTTCTCCCCGTAAAAATAGCCTACGTTAAGAATGAGTTTTGTAAGTTAACACCTTGTATTAGGACACTAAAAAAGTCACTAGATTGTGCTAAATCAATAGGTTAGCGTATTAATTAAGAATGATTCATTTGAGATACAAGGTCAATAGATAAAATCTATTAATATAAAAATTTTATTGATTTTACATATTCGACCAAAAGATCTAATCTGATTTCAGATAACAAGACAACAAATAACAATCAATAAGGAGATAGTATGCAAACGTTAATTAATACAAAAGTTCCTGAGTTTAAGGTACAAGCTTATCATAATGATAACTTCAAAACAGTAACTCACAATGATCTTAATGGAAAATGGTCTATTTTCTTTTTCTATCCAGCAGATTTTACATTTGTTTGCCCTACAGAATTAGGCGACATGGCAGATAAATATGCTGAATTTCAAAAAATGGGAGTTGAGGTTTATTCAGTTAGCACAGATACACACTTTGTTCATAAAGCATGGCATGATGCTTCTGAAACTATAAAAAAAATCAAGTATCCAATGTTAGCTGATCCCACTGGACATTTATCAAGAGCTTTTGGAGTTCATATTGAAGAAGCTGGCTTAGCTTACAGAGGAACTTTTCTTGTTAATCCAGAAGGAATGATTAAACTTGCTGAAGTGAATGATAACGGTATCGGTAGAAATGCTGATGAGTTATTAAGAAAAGTACAAGCTGCTCAGTTTATTGCTAAAAACCCTAATGAGGTTTGTCCTGCTAAATGGAAACCAGGAAGTAACACTTTAAAGCCTGGATTAGATCTAGTTGGTAAAATTTAATTTTTAAAACTTAGTTTAAAGTTGAATTTAAAATTTCAAAAAGCTCTGTACAAAATGCAGAGCTTTTTTTTCAAGAGAATGTCAAAAAATAGGTATTATTTCGAGGAGGTTCTTATGTTAGACAATGCACTTAAAGAACAACTAAAATCAGTTTTTTCCGTTATAGAAAATAAAATTGATCTAGTCTATGTGCCAAGCAGTCATCCAGATCAGCAGGATTTGTTGGCAATGTTGAATGATGTTGCCTCTACCAGTGATAAAATTACTGTTAAAGAAAACGAAACTCCTCTGAAGAGTATTGAAGCATTAAGCCAGAGTGATCAACTGAAAACATCTATAGAAATTCCACCTCAATTTACCATTTATTATAAAGGTAAAGAAACAGGAGTTTCATTTAAAGGAATTCCTAATGGTCATGAGTTTACTTCATTTATTGTGGCGCTTTTAAATGTTGATGGAAAAGGAAAGACGCCAGATGCCTCAATGCTTCAAAGAATTAAAAATCTAAAAGGTCCTATCAGACTTAGAACTTACATTTCATTAACCTGCGAAAATTGTCCAGACGTAGTACAAGCGTTAAATTTAATGGCATTTATTCACAGTGATTTTAAGCATGAAATGATTGATGGAGCTTATTATCAGGAGGAAGTATCTCAGCTTGGAATTCAGGGTGTTCCTAGTGTTTTTGTGAAAAAGGACTTTTTACACTCAGGAAAAATTCAGTTTTTAGATTTATTAAAAAAATTAGAAGAACATTTTGGTGTGGCTAATTCTAAACTTGAAAATATGCAACAAGATCTGGGAGAATATGATGTTGTTGTAGTTGGTGGTGGGCCAGCAGGAGCTTCTGCTGCTATTTACAGTGTGAGAAAAGGATTGAAAACAGCCTTGATTGCCGAAAAAATTGGTGGACAAGTTCAGGATACAAAAGGAATCGAAAATTTAATTTCTGTTGTCTATACCGAAGGTCCCCAATTAGCAGCGCAGTTACATCAGCACTTACAGCATTATCCTGTGCAAATTTTAGAACATCGGCGAGTTGAAAAAATTGATAAGAATGAAAAAATTATCTATTTAGAGGGCGGAGAAAAAATAAAAGCTCAGTCAATAATTATTACTACTGGCGCAAAATGGAGAGAACTAAATATTCCAGGAGAAAAGGATTATCTTGGAAGAGGAGTTGCTTATTGTCCTCACTGTGATGGTCCCTTTTATAAAGGAAAAAAAGTTGCCGTAATTGGTGGTGGTAATTCGGGTGTTGAAGCAGCTATTGATTTGGCTGGAATTGTTAAAGAAGTTGTTCTCTTTGAGTTTAATGATCAACTGAAGGCTGATAAAATCCTAGTAGATAAACTGCAATCGCTTTCAAATACTGCAATTGTGACATCTGCTAAAACAGCTCAAGTTTTAGGTGATGGACAAAAAGTAGTGGGGTTAGAATACATAGACAGAAAGTCAGAACAAATAATGAAGGTAGAGCTTGATGGAATTTTTGTTCAAATTGGATTACTACCTAATTCCCAGTTTTTGAAGGAAACAGTAGAGTTATCAAAATTTGGCGAAATTGTTGTGGATAACAAGGGAAGAACTTCTGTACCAGGAATTTATGCTGCAGGAGACGTTACGACTACACCATTTAAGCAAATCATTATTGCTATGGGTGAAGGCGCAAAGGCCGCTTTGGCGGCCTTTGAAGATCGTATGTATAAGTAAATAATATTGAAATATGTTTAGAAGCTATAGGTTATAGCTTCTGAATTTTTGTTTTTTTAATGGTTAATGGTTTTTTCAAAAATTCAGAACTTGAATCAGAACTTGAACGAGAAACAATTAAATCAATTTGAATTTGAGAACCAGAAATGAAAATTTTATTTAGTTTTTCCTTTAGGATTGGTATGCTACCAAGAGAAATTTTTTGAGTTGCAGATGCTGTAATTAAACTTGAAATATCACTTTTACCAATTAAAGTCTTCTTGCTACCTTTAATACTTTGAAACTGAATTTGATAGTTTGAATTCACTCCTTTAAAACTAGGAATCAAATCTGTGAATTCTAAAATAGGATTGGAATTTATATTCTTTATTCCTTCAATTTGAATTAATTCACTGTTTTTAATTAACTTTATAGCTTCTTTACTTAGCAGTTGCTCTTTTAAAGTTGATAAAAACTTAAAACTAAAAATTTGATTTTCAATTGTTAGACTGCTGCGATTCACTTGTAATTGAACTTCATATTCGCTTTTAGGATCATAAGCAGCTGTTAGTTCAATAGCTTCAGATAAATCAGTCATAGTTTTTTCAAGTAAAATTGATTTATCTACCCATTTTATAATTTTAAGCGAGTATTGATTTTTGATGTAAGGTACATTCACCTTATCGTAAATAGTTAAATAGTTTTTTCCTTTAGTTGATTTAACTCCGATGAAATTTATTTTTTCTTGATTTAAATCACTAGCCTTTAGATAGGGCTGGTTAGTTAAATTTACGACTATTTTTTTGCTAGAAGAAGTACTAATTGATGCTTGATATTTATATGGTGAGTTAGTAAAAAAAACTTCTACTGAAGGGTTTTGTTCTGTGCCTTTCAATTGAAGGGTAAATTGTTCTTCGTCTTCCCCTAAAATCTTATTCTCATTTGGGAAAATAATTTCTACATCTTGTTCCCAATTGTGATCAAAGATAGTTTTCATTTCCGTTTTGCAACACTTTGTTTCAGTTCTGTATTTGGTGATATCTCTATACTGAGTTTCAGTTCTGTATTTAGTGACATTTTTTGAACGTTCTTCTTTTTGATATCTTGTAACTGTTCTTGTTCTTAATTCTTTTTTGTACCGAGTTTCACTACGGTATTTTGTAACAGCTCTTTGCTTTGCGACTTGTTCATAACGACACTCTCGATCTTGGTAGGGAGTGCGATCACATTCACGAACAGAACGGCATTGATTTTCAGTATAAGGAATATTTCGGCACTGATTTTCTGTACGACAATCTTGCTCACTAGTGTTTTTACAAACGTTGCGTGTTTTGCAAATTCTTTCACCTTGGGCATTGGTACCGCATTCTTCAACGTTTTGACAAACAGGTGGTTTAGGAGAGCAAATATTTTGATCAGAACATTCGCGACGATTTTTTGATACAAGCTCACACTTTTGTCTATCAGCACAAGACTCTCTATATTTGGTAACATTTTGACAGATATTTTCATTAATGTAATAGGTTTCGTAATCAGTATATGGAATGGATTCTAGGTAAGCCACATCTTCATAATAGTTTTCTGATATTTGATAGGGAACATCAATATAATAACGTTCCATCACTTGGTAGGGAACTTCGACTTGATAACTTTCTGACTCAGTGTATGGAACTTCAACTTGGTAAGGAACTTGAGTTGGCCTACTAGAGTAAATTTCTTTACTTAGAGTGGATGTTACTACAGAACCAGTCTTGCTTGTCCTTTTCAATTCTTGCTTCAGTTTTTCAGCTTTAGTAAATTGAAAAACTAAGAGCGATGTAATAAAAAATACTATTGGTTTCATTTTGCCCCCTTTTTTGGATTCTTTTTGAACGAAGCAAATATAAGACCAAATACTAATTTGTATTGCTGGTAAATCAGCTAAAAAGCTAACTAGACGAAGTTAGCTATTAGAAGCTATTAAAAACATTCAAATAATCTTAAACAAAATTTAATAAAAAAATGAAAACCTAAATAAAAAATGAGACAAATTTTATTTATCGATCTTTTTTGGCTCTATCCATGAATACTTTGAATTTTTTAAAATAGGAACTTTTTTAATTTCAGGTTGGATCAAGTGACGTTCTTGAACTCCTTGCTCGGATAAAATTTCTAAAACTTTTAGTTCACCCCTTGATGGATTTTCAGCCCATTGTAACTCAGTACCATAAATTTGGTTCAAATCAATAGACTCTTGATTCTCTTGGGTTACTATAACTTTGAACGTTTTAAGTGTTCCTTTGAGCCAAGGTGGAGATGAGATTTCAGCTTCCCATTCCCCTAAAGGAATTTTTGCTTGTGTTTGATTTAGGTTTAGTTCTGCTGATTGATTTTGTTCAGTGATTTCTCCATGGATTTGCTTAGTATTTCCCACAGGTCTGAGTTTGAAATTTAAAATGGGAGAATTAATAGTTACTGGAAATTCAGAAACTTTCATAAGTCTAGCCCATGGAATTTTTGTAAAGGAACCTTTTGGTAATTCTAAATCTAGTTGAATACCATTTCCGCTTTCATATGCTAAATTGTACTTTCCAGCTAGTAGTTTTACAGCAAAAGATCCAAGCCAGTCTTTTTGAAAACCACTTGAAATAGCCTTGAACTTGGCTGTTGAATCAGCTCCTGATATCTCAAGCATGGCTTCTTTGTCAGGATCAAAGTTTTTTTTCTTATCACCATCCTTATCGGGAGAAGATTTATCTTTACCTTTATTCATCTGAGATCTTTTTGCGCCTTTAATATTTGCCAAAGATTTTTCATTTAAAAAATCTTTTTCATCAAGACTACTGAGTTGGCTATTTTTTAGAAGTGTTTGCAAGTCTCCACCTTTGATGGCTTCTGAGACATTAATATCTATATTCTTTAATTTTAAAGTTTTAAAACAAGCAACTTTTTCAGCATCTTGCTTAAGGTCAAAGCCAATAATATGCAGTTTTATTTTAGTTTTTTTATTTTTTATTTTTTCATCTGCTTCTTGCAGTGTTTTACATGGATCTTGATTGCAACTGTCAGCTCCATCAGTAAGTGCAATTAGTGTTTTAGTGTTAGTTTTATCAGCTTCTTCAACAAGCTTTTTTAATCCTAGAGATAAGGGAGTTTTTCCAAAGGGACCGACTTTTAATTTGTTAATTTTCAGACTTAAGTCTTTAGTGCTTGTATTTAGATTAAATAAGTCCTTGCAGCCAAGTTTTGGATTGGAACCAAAAATAAAGGCACTGCTATTGGCTTTAGGTTCTTCCGTTGATAAAAGAGCAGTTAGTTCTGTTTTTAAAATACTAATCTTGATTTTTTGGTCTACTTTTTGATCCATGGACCCCGAATAATCAAGTAAAAAAAGAAAAGCTAAAGTTTTCATTTGAAAAGATCCTCACCTATTTTTAAAGTCGTGGACAACATCATACGAGTGTATGTAAGTTCTGAAACTCCTTCTGTCGATATGCTTGAATCGAGACTTGCTTTTTGTTTAGACAGAGAGTAACTCCCCCCACCACAGACCTGAAAATTAATATCAAACAAGGACATGACTCCAGTACATTTTTGGAGTTGCACTTTGTATAAGTCAATAATTAGAGGAGGTTGCCTGAAATCTTGTGTTTCCTTAAGACTTTGAGTTAAAGTTGTATGTACACCTATATACCAGTGCTTATATATAATATTCCATCCAATCAAATAATTTGATTCAGTAAAAGCATAATGAGTTAAAGAGTTAAGAGAGCTGCTGTAGGATTCATTTGAAATTGTAAAAACCGGACCATGTCTAAACTTTTTGTGCGGTATCCAGAAATAAATCGGTACTTCCATAAGCTGATGAAAAAAAGTAGTGCTATCTTCAGTTTTAAATTGAGAGCCAATTAGTAAATTAAACTCTAACTCTGGAAGAACCCATAGAGTTAAAAAGCTAAAAGGTTTTCCTTTCATTAAATTTCCTACGAATTTCAAACTGGGAAAAATCGACTGTGACTGAAACTGTGACTGAATGGCAGTATTAGATGTTGTTTTAATACTTGAGAAATTAAAACCACCACCTAGTGAATAACCAAAATTGAAAGGCATGACTGCATATTCTGGAGGAATAGGATCTGTTTCTAATTTTACTTCCGCATTTGGGGCTGCCTTTCCTGCCTCCGAGAGATATGGTCTAATGGGTAGTTCAGCGATTAAAAGTGGGTAAATTGGATCAGATCTTCTTACAATTTTTAGAGAAGATTTTTTCACAATTTCTGGTTTTACTTCTGGCATCCATACTTGATCTTCTTTAAGTGATAAAAATTGACAAAATGGATTACAAGAAAAAAGAATACCTTTGAAATCCTTGCCATAGAATGAGTCTAAAGCTTTTTTACCTAACTGAATTTCATCAGGTTTAGAGTCAATTTGAGCTAGACTATAGTAGAAAAAAAGTAGATGTAAGGTGAAGAAAAAAAAAATTCTCATGATACTTTAAGAGTAAAGAATTGATGGAAAAAATCACTAAGAAAATGAGAAAAAAAAATTTCAGACCATAGTCTTGTTATTTATTCCTACAAAATTCCGAACTGTTTTGTATGAACAGGTTTATGAAAGAAATTTACATTTCACTGATAGCTATGATGTTTTTGTTATCATCATGCGCCTCCAAATTAATGATTCAGTCTGATCCACCACAAGCTGAAGTTTTCGCTTCTTCTGAAGGTAAAACAGAAAAAATAAAACTTGGTCAAACTCCTGTAGAAATCACAGAAGCTCAAATTAATGAACAATTAAAAGTTTCGCCAGAAAATACAGAGTGGATTTTTTTAACTATAGAAAAGAAGAATTATGAAAAAAGATTTATTGCTCTTCCTGCGAATCGCTGGGGGGAGTTGTCAAAAAATATTCGATTACAGCTAAAACCGATGGAAGATAATGAGACAGTTGTGACTAAGATGTTAAAGTATTTTTTCAATGCAAAAAAATTCGCTGAAACTAAGCAGTATGATCAAGCGCATACAGAAATTGATAAAGTTTTAGTTATTGACAATAAAATGACTCAGGCACTGAGCATGAAAGCTGGGATATATTTTTTGCAGGGAAATTTTGAAGAGGCAAAAGTTCTTTATAAAAAAGCATTAGAAATTGACCCGGGATTCAGTGATGCCATTCAAATGTTAGAGAGAATTCAAAATAAGGCAGGTTCTAGTCAATGAAGAAACTTAGAATCTTTTCCTACTTAATATTATTTTTCCTTGTAAGCAAGAAAGCTATTGGTGTGACTCAGCTTTCTTCTGAAGCTTTAGAAGTGAAAAATAAGTTAGAGTTAGAGATTCAAAAAAGTTTATATAATTTAATTTCTACTCAGCTTTCTCCTGAATCTTTCTCGCTTGGTGTTAGAATCCAACTTACAACTTTGAAACCACCAGCGCCGAATGAAACGAAAAAGGCAGAAGATTTACCAATTGGAATGGATCTGGGAGCCATTGATGTGCGTGAGTTGGTAAGTTCCTACGAGAAGCAGATTGAAGAGTTAAAATTAAAAAAAGATGAAAAAAAAGATGAAAAGAATCAATTTCAACTCAGTCTAATTGAGGTCACCGCTGGTCTTGATGAAAGCTATGGAGATGCGTATATTGGCAAGTTTAAAGTATGGCTTCAAAATAAAATGAAAGCAGAGTATGGCAGTGTTGTTAAGACAACCGTTAATAAACTAAACTTAAAAAAGTTGTCCCCCAAAGAAGAAGAAAAGCTTAAAGACAAACCTGAAGAAAAGCCTGAAGTTAAAGAACCAACGTTATGGGATAAAATTAAAGATTTTATACCAATAATGATGGCGCTAATTTTAGCTTTATCACTTTTACTTTTTGGCAGAACAATTAAAAATGGATTATATCAGATTGCTTCAGCTCAAAAAACTTTAACTTTAGAATCAAAAAGTGAGTGGCTCATAGGTGGCGGTAAAAATGCTGATAAGCTTCTAGGGTTAGGAAATGGAAAAAATCCTGAAGATGCCAATCAAGTCAAGAGAATCGCTTATGCTACAGATGAATTTGAAAGAATCACTGGAAAAATTGCATTTGTTTGTCTTGAACTTGGCGACAGATTAAATGAATTAGTGCGCGTTTGGATTGATTCTGGCGATGAAGGCTTTATTAAAACGGCATTACTAATAGATACAATTGTCAATGCTAGAGAACGAATAATGTCAAAAACAGGCGCTATTGCTCCAATCAAGATTCCATTAGATGAACAGTTGGTAAAAATGAGTGATGAAAACCTATCTGAGGCTTATAATCAAGTTTCAAATATGCCCCCTCAAGATAAGGTGGAAGTGTTAGATAAAATATATTGGGACTTAGTTTCCTTCAAGACATTGGGAATACAATCGTTAAGAAAGCCATTTGATTTTCTACAAAGTCTTCCCAAAGAAAATATTATAGAACTATTAAGCACTCAGAAAAAAGAAGCTCAAGCTTTAGCGCTTATTTATTTACCTAAAGAAACAAAGACAGAAATCCTAAACGAGTTTCCTGAGGAAAAAAGAACTGAAATGTTAAAAAATATGTTAATTCAATCACAGTTCTCACAAAAAGAAATTTGGGATATTGACATGTCTGTAAAGGTCGCATCGCTTAATAATACTCTTGGGCCTGTAGACAAGATGGTAAATGTTTTTCCAAGGACGTTAGAGGTTCTACAGACACTTGACCAGGTTAGCGAGATAAGAATTCTAAGGCAAATTGTCAATCAATTACCAGATCAAGGCGTAGCCTTGAAAGCGCAATATACAACATTTAGTTTTATCGATGAGTGGAAAGCTGATTATGTTAGAAAATTAGCCCAGCAAGCCACAGGTGATGAAATTTTGACGTTAGTAAGACTTATTCCTGAGGCTAAAGAAATTATTCTATCAGAATGTCCTCCGAAAATTAAAATGATTGTTGAAGATGATTTAAAGTTAAATACCAAAGTGGATAACGCTAATTTAAACAAGAAATTAAATAGTCTTAAGTCTAAGTGGAATAAGCTACTCGTCTCTGAAAATATTCCTTTTTCTAAAGTCATAAAGCCAAAGGAAACAAAGGAGGTTAAGAGTGCAGCTTAATATCACAACCTTCTTATTTACCATAATTTTTTGCCTTTTTTCTTTAGATACTTATGCTGGATTTAGGGTAACTGGTGGAGTTGGACTTGGTTCTTCTACATCAAAAAATGAAGTTTCTCAGAGTGAGGGCCCTTTAACAGATATTTTCACCATAGAGAGCGTGGTGCATTCCCGTTTAATAGTTGGGGCCGAGCACCTAAGGTCATTTAATTTAAGCCCAATGAGTACTGGGATGAGTTTTACAGGAGTTTTCTTTAGAAACTATCTGAACTCAGTTCCAACGCCATATTACTCTTCTGATGCTGTTCCATATCATCTAATTGTAACAAGGGATTTCAGTTTTTTTACTGGAGTTGGAATTGGTATTGCTCAATCAAGTCTTCTTCCTGATGCAGATGGAAAAAGTTCCAATGCTGCTGGTTTTTATTTGAGTCCAAGAGTTGGATCAGAGCTTTATTTAACAAAATCTTTAGGCATTCGGGGAGAGCTGATGATTGCAATGACAGTCGTTGGTAAAGGAAATATTACATCAGTTTCTTTGATTGGCTCGTTATTTTATTCTTTTTAAAGGAGAGAAAAAATGAATTTTTCATCTTTGATTGGTATCTTTTTAGCTGTCGGCGTGATGGTTGGTACAATCATGATGTCTACTAAAAACTCGAAAGTTTTTTTAGATTCACATGCATTCATGATTGTTATTGGTGGTACCTTAGCAGCTAGTTTACTGAGCTTCTCGGGAAAAAAAATATGGCAACTAACCAAAGTTTTTTTTAGAAAAGTCCTGGGAAAAAATAATGAGCTTTATTTAGCCATAGGTGAAATTGTTGATCTAGCTAAAGGCTATAGGGATAATGATAATTATCTTAGAGATAAAATGAAATCTCTTAAAACTCCTTTTCTTGCTGATGCTG
>JABWCN010000010.1 GCA_013359135.1 Pseudobdellovibrionaceae bacterium
AACACCAACGGATGAGTTAAAAAAGTAAATCCAAGAACATATTGATGAACTTAAAAAATTAGACGCAGAGATTAAAAAAAGTTTTACGGCTGAAAAAGTCGCTAACTTAATGATTTCATTTTTATTAAAGCAAGATGAAGATTTCAAATCAAGCATGGAGTCGGCATTATGGAAAAGTATCGATTTAAATCAAAAGAAAGCGTTTGATAAAGTTCTTGGTTTAATTTTAATACTACAAAAACGTAATTTTCAAAAATATTTAAATCAGGAAGATGATTTTGGTCTAGAGAACCAAGCCGCCGAAAAAATTCTTGAGGCTAAAAGGCAGTTTAAAAATGTTTTAGCCCTTCAAATTAAAGGAATTTTTGGACGAGTTGAGCGTAAAGAAATTGTCACAGCAGAAGAGAATCTTAAAGTAAAAACAAAGAACATTTTAAATAAATATGGTCGTTCAGAAGATGTCATCGAGTTTGCTCGACTTGTTCGTGATCTATTAGGAAATTCATGGAACAAATAACTCCTTATTTCATTTCATACAGCGTTGTTTTTTTGTGGTTAGCAGTTGTGACTAGCGGTGATAGAGTACAGGCTAACTTACGTGTTCCAGGAGCTATTGTCGTATCGACTCGATCAAGTACCGCGATGGCAGTCAGTGAACAGCCTCAGCTTTATTGTGGGCACGCTGGGGGACAAATGGTGGGCTGTTGGAATAAAGCAAAATACGACGAATGGGCTAGAAATCAGGGGCAAGCCGAACGATCGCAATCGTTTAATTCATCGTTTGACGGACAACGTATTATTATCGATCAATCTCAGTTAGATTATCAGTCTATAATTCAATTGCAAGCCGGTGGCTATGGTGACTCACAGTCTGGTAATAGCTCTGGTCAAGGAGTTCAGCACAGAGAGAATCTTGAATATCAAATCACTTTGACTGATCCCAAAACTCAAAAGCCGTTGGTTGTAGATAATCGACTGACGACAGGGAACTCATTTGCAAAAGATACGTTAAAGCAAATTTCAGCGGCAGTACCTGTTGTTATGGATTTTCTAGATCGTCAAAAACAAATGCAACAAACTCGGGAACGTTTTCAGCAGCAGCTTAACTATGCTCAACAGCAGAGTGAAGCTCAAGTAAACAATCTTCGCCAAGAATCTCAAAATATTGCATTTCAAGCACAAGACAGCGACCGGCTGGGATTAGTGAATCTGGGCGCGGGTCTTGTTGGATCGAAAGCTTTACTAAGTCCTGCACAGATTCGTGCGTCAGAAAAAATAAGAAAATTTCAAAACTCAGATTTACGTTTTAGTCAGTATCAGATGAATTCTGAAGCCTTTGAAATGTTGGATAAGCAACTAGCTAAACAAGTCAAAGAGGGACGTTGGTCAGAAATTCCAGCAATGGTAGAAGCATTGAGCTATGCTGATGTTCATGGAACTAAAATTGAACCTAAAAACTTGAAAAATATAGTCGGATCTGAAGGTATCATCAAAGTTGATAGTTATCTGGATGAAAAAAAATTTAAGACAGAATTTAAATCTGAAAATGGCCAAATTGTTCGACGTATTACAAACCGCTATCAAGCTGTTTGGAAAGACTCTGAATCTTTAAAATACCTTTCTTCACAAGAGCGTGCTCAGTTTTTCTTGGGATCACTAGTTTTATCTCTGGGGGATGAAGCGATTGCAACGGGAGATTTACTTAAAGGTTCTGGACTTTTGAAAATGGCACAAAGTATAGTGGATGGTTTACAAGGGTTGTCTGAGGGATTATCAGAAAGTTTGGTGGATTTGATTCACGCAGTACCCGAACTCGCAAAATTAGCAGGCCAAGGAATCGTAGCGCTGGCAAATGATCCTGATGGCTCGTGGCAAACTGTAGTAGAGTTTACATCGAATTTGAACGAAGTTAAAGGCGCGATTATCAATTCGCTGAATCAAGATTATGAAAAATTAAAGTCAGGGTCAGCTTTTGAAAAAGGACATGTTATTGGTAAATACACTATCGATATTATATCCTTGGTTGCAGTCTGTGGATCAGCCAGTGCTATTAAATCTGTGGCGACAGCTGGGCAATTAACTACGGCAATTCAAAGAGTGAAGTATGCAGAGAGGGTAAGCGCCCTTTTACCGGAAGTTGTATTATCTAAAGTTGGAGGCCCCATCGCTCAGGCCGCAAAAACTATCCAGAGCATGCCGGCGGCAATGCGATCGGGAATTAAATACTCAGCTGTTCGGCAGCCCGAGGTTGCTAATGCTATTGCTCAAGCCTATGAAAAGGCTCTGGTGTCGGGAGATACTTTAACAGCGACATATTTAAAACGTATGGCCGCTTCCAAACAAAGTATCTCTGGCTCAGTTGAAGTTAGCAATATATTGAAGATGCACTCTTCACTGTCAGAAAAAATGAAGCTCGTAGAGAAAACAACAAAAGAAGGCCTATTTTCAAGAGCCATTTCAAGACAATACGAAGATCGTGTAACCCGTCAAATAGTAAAAACCAAAATAACAGAAGTTTTTAGTAAATCACCAGTACAATTAATTAACGAACATCGCTTTACCATTGGTGGAGATCTTGGTCATTCAGGACTATATGTCTCGGAAGGTTCTCTCGGGGCGACGCGAGACTTATTAGCAAAAGAAACTGGTAAAAAAGTCAGTGAGTTGTGGATAGCTGAGCAAAGAATGAAGTTACATAACCTTTTAGATCTAACGGATATAAAAACATTAGATACATTAGGTGTAACGCCTAAGATGCTAATCGATGAAGGCTATAATATTACTCATGTTATTGGTGACACTGCAAAAAACAACGGTTTTCAAGGAATTATATTTAATTCTGCGAAAGATCCAAGTAAAGTTAATATAGTGATATTTAATTAAGGGGGCATATCTATGACAATAAATGTTCAAGATAAAAATTTAGCGAATTTTATTAAGCTAGTTGAGGAATACACTCAGATCGATGTGTATGATAGTAAAAATGCAAGAAAGTTAAGTGATGAAATTCTAGAGTTTACAAAAAAAGTTCCTAATATAGCAGATACCTATTTTAAATATTGTGCTCAGCAGTCACTATCTGAAGGTACAGTGAAAAGTATCTATCAGTTGGGAGGTATTATTTCTTATATGAATAGTAGTACGTCTCAATTTACCCAGAAAGAACTCGATATGTTCTATACTGTACAATATATGTTTGATTGTTATCTAAGATTTCAACTGCCGTTTAATTTATGGCCTGAATTAGCCAAAAAATCTTGGAGCTATTTAGTTAATTTTATTAATGATAAGTATCAAAGTAAAAAGGATTTTGAATCAGAAACTCAAAGTCACTGGGGTGCAATGACTGAAAAACTGGATGAATTTCAGGATCACCCAAAGTACGGTCCTAAAATTCAAGCGCGTTTGACTGGTTATGTATAATCTTTTATAGAATGAATCACCTCAAATTTTTTGGTACCAAAAATGAATTGATTGAAATCATCTTCACAGAAGATTTGCGCCTTTTTAAAAACAATAGCCAGAATCAAAATATAGATATTGAAGTTCAAGTAAAGAGTGGTGCTTGGACAAGCTCACGATTCCCTCAATATCTAGAGGCTGGATGTTTGATTTCATTTTTGAAGGATTTGAGAAGCCTTCTTAAATTTTCACTTTATGGTGCAAGTTTGCAGGATGATACTGAAATGTTGTTCATTAGGATCGCTTTAAGTAAAAATAGAAATGGAATATGGATATATGGGCATATCAGAGAGTTAGACCATAAGAACGAACTTAACTTCTCCTTCGATAGCACTCCAGAGTTATTAGCTTCCTTGCTCGATCAGATTGAAGCCATGCAGTTGGATGTTTAGAATTTTTATTAGTCTTTTCGATAAATAGGCCTCACAGAGTAGAGTTCGATAAATAAGCTGCAGCTGATATATTTTCTATAAAATAGTACTTATATCTGCTCAAAGTGTGCATTAAATGTGTAGAACCCCAAAAACAAAAAAACCCGCTTGCGGCGGGTTTGAAAATGGATGGGGTACATGGACTCGAACCATGGAATGATAGAATCAAAATCTATTGCCTTACCAACTTGGCTATACCCCAATTGAAAAATTTGTCTTTTAAAGTATTTAATTAAGAAAAGACAAATTTTCAAGTCTTTTTTTGTGTGCTCAAACAATAAGCTAGTTTTTGGCTGATCATTCAGAAATGGTGACTACGATGATCCTATTACCTCTAGCTATTCTGAAAGAATTTGTTTTTTTATCCAGTTTGGCAAAAACTTCTTTCGCTGTGCTTATCTCTGCCTTGTTGACATCTAAAATAAGGTCACCCATTTTTAATCCTGCAAGGCTAGCAAGGGTTCCAGGTTCAACAGAAATAATAATCGGCTTTGTTACCTCATCTGGAATATCCCATTGATCTCGTAGGCTGTCGGTTAGGTCTGCTACTGTAAAACCAAGATTGTTAGGGGCTTTTTGGCCCGTGGCTTTTTTGGTGTCTTTTAATCTTTGGGAAATTTTCACATCACTAGGGCGTTCAATAACTTCAATTTGTAAATTGATTTTTTTACCATCTCTTAAAACCAGAGCCTTGGCCTTTTCTCCAATTTTACTGTCAGCTACTGAATCCATCAAATCTGTAGAGTTTTTGATTTTTCTACTGTTGAACTCAAGTACAATATCATAGGGTTTCAATCCTGATTTATGAGCTGGTCCACCTCTTTCAATGCTAACTACGACGGCCCCAGTACTACCTTCCTCAAGCCCAATGTGTTCCGCAGCATTAGGATCTAAATCGCCAAGACTGATTCCTATATATCCCTTTCTGATAGCACCTCTAGACTCTAACTCCGGGATAATGCGTTTGACTTCATCAATAGGAATTGCAAAACCAATCCCTTGGGCCCTGGCATCAATAGCTTGATTAACACCAATTACATAGCCCTTGGAGTTCACCAAAGGACCTCCAGAGTTACCTGGATTAATACTTGCGTCAGTTTGAATTAAAGGGACTTTGTTGATCTCTTCAAGATCTCTCCCCATTGATGAAATAATCCCTTTGCTCATTGAGTGACCATGGCCAAAGGGGTTTCCAAAGGCTGCGACCCACTCTCCAACATCTAAATCTTTACTGCTTCCTAGAGAAGCTGCCGGCAACTTTTGAGGGACATCAATTTTAATCAGAGCAACATCCAAACGTGAGTCAGAGCCAATCAATTTAGCCTGGTAAACTTTTTCCGATTTTTCAGTAAGCTGAACTTCGATGATATCAGCTCCCTGGATCACGTGATTGTTGGTTAATATCAAGCCGTCTTCACGAATAATAAACCCAGTTCCAAGGGACATTTTTTGAGGTTTGTTGGATCTGGGCTGAGGACGAACTCCATAGAATTGTTCAAAAAGTTCCATTAGAGGATCACGATTTCTTTGCCCCCTAAAGACAGCACTCGTAGAAATATTAACTACCGTAGGATTAATAATTTTTCCCAGCTCCACAAAAAGATTTGCTGGGAGAGGATCACTAAGCTTGAGGGGTGGTGGTGGTTTAGATATAAATTGAGCTTGAATCTCATTTTGTGGGAACATAGATAAGAATATCCCAATTGTAAATACAGGTATAAAAAGCAGTTTATAAAATTTTAAAGTTTTTTTACTTCTACTAGTACTCATATTCCACCTTCAGCTAATTTTAAGATTTGAAATAAATATTTGGATTCTTAAAACAATGTCAATGCAAAGGGCAAGCCTAAATAAAGAATTAATTTTTTGTAAATGAAAATGACTAAAGTGGAGTATAAATAAGTTTAAATGCACCCAGAAGAATTTTATTTTTTTTAGATAGTTAAGTAAGATGTTAAGGTTCCAAAATGATAATAATAAAGTGGGCTTTAGTTGCAAAATGGAACCAGACTATTTTGAGAAAATGGACATTATTGGGAATTAATTTTTTACATAATGCATCTGTAGATCACTGATGACACTAAGAATAAGTTTATTCTCATCTTCTGTTAGGTTGTTGGTGGTTTTTTCTTTAAGCATAATGAGTAGATCAATATTAAATTTAGCCATATTCTTATCTTTTGCCATTTTTCCAGACTGAGGATCTGGAGCTAAGCCAAGAGACATCGCTGCACTTGATGCAATTGACATGATTAAGGTAGAGAAATTTGCACTCATATTATCCATAATGTATCTCCTAGTTTAAATCTATAAAGGACTGTGGCCTAATAATTTAATGATCCGCTTAGGAACTGGAGGATGGAATAAGTGGAACCAGCGGATTTTATTTTGTATAGGCTGAACAATAAACAAATGTCCAGTACCAGGCGGAACTATCTCTGGAAGAGTTTCAGAATAACCATTTAGCTTCCATAGAAGTTCACAATAGATACGCTTGTCTTTAAGAACATTGCAGCTGGACTTGTCATTTTTGAAATAGGTTTCATAGTTTGCTATTGATTTTATAAAAAACCAGCAAATAAAATTAAATAGCTGAGAAAATGGCCAGTGGTTTTTTTTTAAATAGTAAGAAAATAAAAAAACATGATCCAAAATATTTCCTAAACTAATAGTGATGTTAGCTAGTACGCTAACGACGCCAAAGGCAAAGGTATCCATTCTTTGAATTTGATTCAAGCACAATAAAAGTACACACTTTAATTCATCCTTAGATAGGGTGTTTACTAGTTTTTCAGACAGGTAGATAGCCGGTTGATTCCAAAAAAGTCCCAGTGTAAATGCATTAATAGAGTTAGATTCATAAATCTGAATTTTTGGTTTTTCAGTATTTAATTCTTTACAAAAAGTTTCTAAAATTTGATTAACTCCATAAGCATCTTGTCCTGATAGCTCTCTACTTCTGAAGTAATTATGAAGTTTAAAGTCACCATAAACAAAGATCATAAGATTAATGACTAAAGAAATAAAAAAACCTATGACTAAACCCAAGCGTTCAAAAAGTGAGTAGCCCAAAATTAAGAGGGAAAGACTCGATAATAAAATAAACAACCAGACTTTGGTCGAACTTGAAATTGAAAACATACCGATTGCTATTATTCTTAAATATACTCATAGAAGCAATACTATTCCATTTAGCGTCAAACTTAAATTTTCTAAAAAAAAAGAAGACGTCGGAGTAGGATACTTCATTGTGATCTTGTTTTTTTCAACAAAAGTTTTAGAGGAGATATAGGGAATGGATGTCGATATAATGGCGCTGAATGCAGCTATTAAACAGGAAAGTCAGTTCATTGAAAAAATGAAACAAGAAATAAATAAGGTGATCGTTGGTCAAGCTGAAATGGTTGAAGGGATTTTGATGGGGTTATTGACCGGAGGCCATATTCTGCTTGAGGGGGTTCCTGGGTTAGCAAAAACTCTGACTATCTCTTCTGTGGCCCAGTCTATTTCTTTAGGATTTCAAAGAATTCAGTTTACACCAGATCTTTTGCCTACAGATTTAATTGGTACTATGATTTTTAATCCTAAGTCGGGTGAGTTTGCTCCTAAAAAAGGCCCTGTTTTCACGAATATTGTTCTTGCTGATGAGATCAACCGTGCGCCAGCAAAAGTGCAAAGTGCGTTGCTCGAGGCCATGGCTGAAAAACAAGTCACAATTGGTGAGCAATCTTATAAATTAGAAAACCCATTCTTAGTTTTGGCAACCCAAAATCCTTTGGAGCAAGAAGGAACGTATCCTTTGCCAGAAGCACAAATGGATCGTTTTATGTTTAAAATTAATGTTGTCTATCCTACAAAAGGTGATGAACTTGAAATTTTAAATCGTATGGGTAAGAATGAGAAACCAAAAATCAACTCTGTTATTTCTAAAGAAGATTTACTTCGTTCTTGTGAAAAGGCAGATATGATTTATGTTGATCAAAAAATCAAAAACTATATTGTCGATATCGTGATGTCTACCCGAGAACCAAGTAAATACGGACTTAGTCGAATTGCTAATTTGATTCAAGTGGGAGGCTCACCAAGGGCAACGATCAGTTTATTAAGAGCAGCTAAAGCGCATGCCTTTTTAAGAGGTCGAGGTTATGTCACAGCAGAAGATATTAAAGCCATAGGTTACCATGTTCTTAGGCATCGTTTAATTTTGACTTACGAAGCTGAAGCCGAAAACATCAAAACTGATGATGTTATCAAAGATATTTTTTCACAAATAGAAGTCCCCTCATGATTCCTAAAGAGGTAATAAAAAAAGTTAAACTTATAGAAATTCAGACCCGAAAAATGGTGAATAACGTTTTTGCTGGTGAATATCATACCCACTTTAAGGGGCAGGGGATGACGTTTTCTGATTTTCGAGAGTATGTACCCGGAGATGATATTCGAACTATTTCTTGGCCATTAACAGCAAGAACGGGAAAAACTTTTATTAAAACTTTTGAAGAAGAAAGAGAACTCACTATCATACTAGCTGTTGATGTGAGTGGCTCAACAGATTTTGGCACCGGTTTGAACTTTAAGGGTGAAATTATCATATATCTTTCGGCATTGCTTGCTTATGCAGCTGAAAGAAATAAGGATCAAGTGGGTTTAGTTTTGTTTTCTGATCATGTAGAACACTTTATTCCTCCCAAAAAAGGTCGTGGGCATTTGCAGCGCATGCTTAGAGATTTACTGTATTTTAAGCCAAAGCATAACAAAACCAAAATTTCTTCTTGTGCGCAGTTCCTTCAAGGCTTTTTGAAAAAGCGTGCGACTATTTTTTTGATGAGTGATTTCTTGGATCAAGATTATGATCAAAGTCTTAGGTTTTTAGCAAAAAAACATGAAGTAGTCGCTTGTGTGATAGAGGATCCCGCAGAAAAAAATATTCCAGACCTTGGGCTGATAGAGCTGCAAGATCCAGAAACAGGGGAAATACTTTTAGTAGATACCGCATCAACAGAATTTCAAGAAAAAGTTCGTAAAGCTAATTTTTACAGTAGTGAGCAGAAAGAAAAAAATTTAAAAAAAGCACAGATCGCAAAGGTTGCAATTTCCACTCATGATGACTATGTACAGCCTTTATTAGAGTTTTTCAAAAGGAAGAAACGATAATGGATTTACAGTGTGAATTTATTTTTCCCTTTGATCGAAGTACTACGGAATCTCAGAATACTGCTGAAGCTCCTGTAAAGGCCAAAGAATTAACTGTGGGGGATGTTTTTTATGCAGCTTGTTCATCCCCAGAGAAGATTACGGGAAACCATTTTTCACTTCTAGTAGAATCTTCGTCAGCCACAGATAAGTATTTGTTAAAATTATTATCTAATGAAAGCCAAGATAATAAATGGGTATTTAAATTTACTAGTTATCGAGTTGGCAAACATCAAATCCCAAAAATTGAACTTACAAATGAAGATGCTCAAAAATTGAATTTGGGTAGTTTGCAAATTCAAGTGAATTCTATTTTAAACCCTCAGGAGAAAGTGGAGCCTTTTGGGCCTATTAGCGGATTAACAATACCAATTCCACTGCTCTATTGGTTTTTGTTGGTCTTTGTTTTGTGTTCCTTTTTAGTTTCTTTGTCGACTTACTTTTTCTTGAAATGGCGTCGAAAAAAAATGTTGGCTCGTTTAGAAGAGTATGAAATTCACACTAGCCCACTACAACAATTTTATAGTTCTTATCGTAAAGTTCAGAGAGAGAATGTTTTTCTTTACGGCAAAGAAGTAAATATTGCTGTAGAACCTCAAAGAATAGTTGAAATTATTTCAGAAGTTGAAGAGGCTTTAAAGTTGTATTTACTAAGGAAATTCAAAACTCCAGCTCTAGAAAAAAGTTGGAAGTCTACGATTTATGATTTGAGCAAATATCACCATGAGTTCATGACATATCAATGTCAAGAACTTAAAGAAATAATCAAAGAGTTAGATAAAGCTAAGAAAGCAGATATAGAAAAAATAAGAGTCAAAGACTTACATCAAATTTTTGAAAAGGTACGTTTGTTCATTGAGTTTAGTGATAATCTGAACGAGGCACTTATTAAAAAAGACAAAACCTATCTAAAAAAATTGAAAAGCTTAAGAATATGAGTGAAATTTTATGAGTTTAAAAAACCCAGAGTATTTATTTTTATTAATTCCACTTTTTTTATCCTTGGGGTTTTATTTTTGGACTTTAAAAAAAAGAACCCCCAGCTTACAGTTCTCCTCTTTGGATTTTGTTAGAAATAGAATTAAAACTTTGAGGATTTATCTTCAATACTTACCGTTATTTTTAAAAATTATATCATTAATTTTAATTTTATATGCGTTAGCCCGTCCTCAGTTAGCAGATACTAAAGTTAAAAAAAATGTAGAAGGTATTGATATTGTCATAGCTCTTGATATTTCAGACAGTATGCTTATTGAGGATATGAAACCTTTAAACCGTCTTGAGTCGGCAAAAGAAAAGATCAAAGATTTTGTTTCTAAAAGAACAAGCGATAAAATTGGAGTTGTTATTTTTGCAGGTGAGGCATTTACTTTGGTACCACCTACTTTAGATTATGAATTGTTATTAACTCGTATTTCAGAAATAACAACTGCCCAGAATGCGCGTATCAAAGAGGGGACAGCTCTTGGTGTTGGACTTGCTAATGCAGTTGCAAGATTGAAAGACTCTCAAGCAAAAACACGAATTGTGGTTTTTATGACTGATGGAGAAAATAACAGCGGCACTATTGATCCAGAAACAGGATTAGAATTAGCTAAGGGCTATGGGTTAAAAATTTATTCGATAGGAATTGGTAAGGATGGTCCTACTCGTATTCCTGTCTATACTAGGGATTTTATGGGTAATAAAATAAAAACCTATCAACCTTTTGAGTCAACAGTTAATGAAGATCTTTTACAAAAAATGGCCAGTGAAACTGGAGGTAAATACTTCAGGGCTTCAAAAGAAGATTCTTTAAAAGGTATTTTTGATGAGATTGATAAGTTAGAAAAAACAAAGATGGATGTTAACAAATACACCAAGTACACTGAACTTTTTCAAAGGTATTTATTTTGGGCCATTATTTTTTATCTAGGATCATGGATATTGAGTCTAACTTGGCTTAGAAAAGGACCATAGAATGCGATTTGAAAATCTTTCGGCCTTTTGGCTTTTATTGTTAGTACCTGCAATGTTAATATTGAGCTATTGGATTAATAAGTATTATGAGAAAAAAGTTGAGAAGGTTTTGGGAAAAAAAATGTTACCTTTTTTGACTCAATCATTGGATTTTAGAAAAAGAAAATGGAAATGGTTTTTACAATCATTGGTATTACTTCTTGCTATAGTGGCTTATGCAAGACCTCAATTAGGTCAAAATCAAACGACCATAAAATCAGTAGGTTTTGAAATTATGTTGGCTGTAGATGTTTCGGAGAGCATGTTGGCAGAGGATGTGAAACCATCTCGTCTTGAACAAGCTAAATTAGAATTGGCAAGATTGTTAGATTTAATGCCAGGAAATAAAGTAGGATTGATTGCCTTTGCGGGTTCTGCGGCTTTGATTTCACCATTAACGAATGATAGCTCAGCTATTAAGATGTATCTTGATTCGTTGAGTCCTCAAATGATCTCTAATCAAGGAACAAATTTTGAATCAGCATTGAAATACGCTACAGAGAGTTTTGAAAAAGGTGGAGTTGGAAATGATGGAAGTAGTAAAGTTACGCGAGTCATATTAGTTGCTTCTGATGGTGAAGATCAAGAAGAGGGTGCTTTGAAAGCAGCTCAAGAGCTGACACAAAAAGGAATTAGACTATTTACTATTGCTTATGGAACGGAAAAAGGAGCTACAATTCCTCAGCGTGATCGTTTTGGATATCTTAAAGGCAGTAAAGCAGATAAACAAGGAAAGACAATTATTACTGCTGTCAAAGGAGAATTTTTAAAGCAATTAGCAATAGAAGGTAAAGGCTCTTTTTACTTTTCGGTTTTTGGTGGTAATCATATAAATAATTTAGTTGAAGATTTCACAAATTTTGAAAAAGCCGAATTTGAAACAAAAGCAGTTATTGATTATGATGAAAAATTTCAAATTTTTCTAGTTATGGCATTTATTATAGGTGTTTTAGAGTTACTTATTGGTGAAAGAAAAAATCAATTTAAATTCTGGAGAGGTCGTTATGCAGCTCCTCAAAAGTAATTATGTACAGTCTCAGAAATTTTTCTATCAGCTATGTCTATTAACTATTTTTTTGGTAGGTTGTAATGGGGTTTTTCCAGATTTAAGAGCCATTAAGGCTAATAATTTAGCGGCTAAGAAAATGAAAGATCAAAGTTTAAATGAAACCCAAAATGGATTTTTAGAAGCAATGAAGTGGGAGCCTTTTCAGGAAGAGGTGCATTTAAATCTTGGCACAACTTATGAGGTTCTTAAAGATCAAGAAAAAGCTTTACGTCTTTATCAAAATGTCGAAAAAATTTATCAAGAAAAAAAGAAAATTTTTTCAGAATATGATTGGGGTATTTTAAGTCCGAATCACTCCCTCATGCTACTTTTTGTATCTTACTTTAATCAGGCTCAGCTACTAGCCAGAGAGAATAAAATTGACGAAGCTTTAGAAAAGTATCAGCTAGCTCTTTCTTTAAATCCTGATTCGAAGGAAGTAAAAACGAACATTGAATTATTATTGCAACAGCAACAAAATCAACAAGGTCAAGGAGAAGGTGATCAAAAAAACCAGCAGCAAAATAAAGATCAACAGGCTCAAAATAACTCTGGAAAAGATGGTAAGGACCAAAACAAGGACCAAGATAAAGATCAAGGAAAAGATAAAAAGGATAAGCAGTATTCAAGTTCTCCAAAATACAAGCCCCGGGAGTTTAAGGGGGACTTAAATAAGGATAGTGTAAATAAAATCTTTAGCGAAATTTCGCAGCAGGAAAAGAAAATGCAAACGCAATTTTCAAAGCAAAATCAGTCCAAGGAGTCACCTAATGAAAAGGATTGGTAAATTCAACTTTATTTTTCTTTTATTAGTAAGCTTTAGAAGCTTTTCACAAGTTGTTGTTCAGGCGGAAGTCTCAAGTAGTAAAGTGGGACTCAGCCAGCCATTCGAACTTGAAGTTAGTATTAGCACTTCTTCTCAGGCTGATATTTCAAAGCCAACACCGCCATCACTGAGCTCTCTGCAAATTATAGGTTCAAGTCAGAGGACTCAGATTTCGACAAGAATGCAGCCGGGTCAAAATGGAATGGAATATGTGACTCAGAAAACCATGCAGTATAGTTATCAAATATTACCAACGCAATTGGGAAAGCAGATTATCAGTTCTTTCTCTGTGAATGTGGATGGTAAAGAGTATAAAACATCTCCTATTCAAATAGAGGTTGTAAAAGCGGTCTCTTCAGGAAGCAAAAATCAATTTGGGCAAAACCCAAGGACTCAAAAAAAAGGACAGCGCGTATCTCCTTTTGATGAGGAAGAGGATCCATTTGCTCAGATGGATAGGATTGAAGAAGAAATGTTTAATCAATTACTAAAAAGAAGAGGACTGACAAACCCATTTAATAATCAAGAAGAAGAAGTTGGACCTTCGGGAGCACCTAACAAAGAGCCCGAGTTTAGATCAATGCCAAAAAATCAAGATGAAGCTTTTTTTATTCAAGTTGAAGCTGACAAAACAGAAGTTTATGAGGGGGAGCAAATTGTTGTTAGTTGGTACCTGATGACTCGTGGGCAAATTGAAAGTCTTGATAGAACTAAATTTCCCGACCTTAAAGGGTTTTGGAAGGAGATAATTGAGGAAGTTCCAGCTATTCAGTTTTATCAAGAAGTGGTGAATGGCGTACCATATAAGAAAGCTTTACTAGCGCGACATGCACTTTTTCCTTTAAAAGCAGGAGAAACGGTTATTGATGAGTTTAAAATTAAATCTAGAGTCAGAACAATGGACCATGGCTTTGGATTTAATGGCAAGTCTTATGAGTATACCAAATCTTCACAGCGTGTGAAAATAAAGGTGAAACCTCTTCCTTTAGAAGGCCGCCCAATTAACTTTACAGGTGCTGTTGGTAAGTTTCAAATAAAGTCTTCTATTGAAGGTGGTGATATAGTAGCTCATCAGCCATTAAAAATGAAAATTAGATTTGAAGGCTTTGGAAATGCAAAGGGACTAGAGTTGCCAAGTATTAATTGGCCTGAAGGATTAGAGCTTTTTGAAGTTAAGAATGATGCCAAATATCTAAAAAATGGACAGAGCTACAAAGAGTTTGAACTTATTTTAATTCCTAGAAAAGAAGGACCTTTAATAATTCCATCAATTGAATCTAGCTTTTTTAATCCAGAAACTGGAAAGTATTATACAGAAAAAACTCAAGAGATTCCAATAACTGTACAACCCGGAAATCAAGGTGCTGTGGCTGATAAGTTTAGAATTGGTGATAGCAGTAAAAAAAATCATGGTATTGAGAAAAGTCAAAGTCTGCCATTACCCATACCTGAAATAAAAGGATACGAGAGAAGTGAATCCACATTAGGAGTAGTATGGCTTGTAGTGTATTTTTTAATTTTAATTTTTTTCTTTTTGTTTTCTATTTTTTCTTTTGGATGGTTTAAAGAAAGGAAAAATTTTAGAAAAGAATTACTTAGAAGAATACACTTATTAGAAGCTAATTGGAACAAAAGACAGAGTAAGGATAATTATATTGAAGTCACTAACTTATTTTATTTTGTTTTTGGAGCTCTAGCCGGTGAAGGTGGCGGATCAATGGAGATTGCTAAACTTATAGATAAGGTTCCAGCTAGTTTAAGACGAAAATATGAAAAAGAAATTATGGAGCAGTTTGAATATTTTCAAATGTTGAGTTTTGCTCCAGATCATATGACAAGTGATTTAGAGAAAAATACACAAGTAAAGAATCAATTTGATAAAGTTAAAAAGTTATTACTAAATTGTGTGGATTTTAAAAATGCTTAAAGTAAAAAACAAAGTCAAATTTTTATTATTAACACCTTTTTTTCTTTTTACTTATGCTGAGGCTGTCGTTTTGAATTTTCCAAAAGATTTAGAAGGAATGAAATTTACAAACCTATATGAATTGAATGTAAGTGAGAAAATAAATAAAAAAGAAACTGCAAAGCTTCATCCATTAAGCCATTGGCGTTTTCTGGAGATTAACAAGCAGTACGATGAGTGTTTGAGTAAAGCGCCTAGTTTTTTTCAGAAGAATAAAACTATTCAGGGCTGGATTATGGTAGTTTGGTCACAGTGCCAGGTTAAAAGTATAGAAAATAAAAAGTATGACAAATTGGGAGTTTTTTTAACTAATCTTGATAAAAACTCAAATCTCTTAGAGAAGGGGCCTTGGAAGAACTCTTTGGTCAACCAAACGCAAAAAATTATTTTAATGTTTATAAATAATGAAAAAGGGAGTGATTTTCACCTACAACAATTACTTCCTGAAATGAAAAAGTTTATATTTAAGACATTCTCTGTATGGAATAATGAAGTTAAGAAGTGGGCTCAAGGTCAGTTAGAAAAAGAGTTTCCAAGTTTGAATCCAATACGAAATGATAAAAATATCGTTTTAAAACAAGCTACTGGACAAGTTAGTAATGAGTTATCAAATTTAACCATTGAGTCAAATGTAAAGGCAGAGGAGGCATTGTCTGTTGATAGCAAAAGTGGAGATAATTTTGTTATTGAAAATCTTTTAATACTCAATAAGAAAGATAAACTGACAAACTTAGAACCATTTCTCAAAAAGTTAAGTATAGATAAGTTTAAAGTAGATCGTGAAACTTTATTTGATTTGCTAAATAAAACTTATAGAAAAATGGAGTATGGGCAAATTATACAACTTAGCAATGATTTAGATAAGTATTTCCAGTACTCACAGAATTATCCTAATTTTTTAATAATGGTAGCTAGATCATACCATTATATCGGTGACTATTCCAGGGCGCTATCAACATATAAAAGAATCATTGATGATTTTTCCGAATCTGATGAACTTCAAGAGGCTTTGTTTAATTCAGGTTTAGTTCAACTTAGACAGAAAAATTTCTTTGAGGCTAAAAAGTATTTTGAAACTTTGTATAGTTTAAAGAAAGATAAATATGACATTACTGGTAGGTATTGGTGGTTAAAAACACTTGAGTTAACTGGTGATAAAAGATTGTTGGATGAAAAAAATAAGTTTGTTCATGCTTATCCCTATTCTTATTTTGGTGTTAAGATTCAGCTGGAGGAAAATAAAAAAAGTTTAGATTTGTTTTCAGCAGAAAGTAAATTACCTCATAGTCAGTGGGAATTGATGGGAGAACTTGAAGCGAACTGGTTCAGATTTAAAGAATTGAGTGAAAGAGGTTGGATACTTGAAGCCCAACAAGAGTTACAAAATTTTACTTTACCGACAAACCCTTTAAATCAGTATTATTTCACTCAAATTTTAGCTAAGGCTTCGCAGCATCCATTAGTAGTTCGAGTTATGAATCAGTTACTGGAGACATCACAAGATATCCGTAGTGAAGAAATGATACGGAGTATGTACCCAATGACTTATTTTCAAAAGATTAATTCTGAGGCATTAAAATATAAGCTAGATCCATTCTTGATAATGAGTCTTATTAGACAAGAAAGTTCTTTTGGGCTTAAAGCGTTGTCTACATCAAATGCGGCTGGATTGATGCAAATGATCCAACCTACGGCTCTTGAGGTTGCAAGTAAGTTAAAACTTAAAATTCAGTTTCCCGAGGATCTTTATAAACCTGATGTTAATATTCCGATGGGAACATATTATTACAGTGAGGTTCTAAAAGATTTTAAAATGCACATTCCTTTAGCTTTAGCTAGCTATAATGCTGGTCCACATAAGATCAAAAGCTTTTTAGCGCTAAGATCTGAAACTAAAAATCTAATGACAGAATATGAAAAGCTTAATGATTGGGAGAATGAAATATGGATTGAAGAGCTACCGTGGGCCGAAACCACAGGTTATGTGAAGTCAATCCTAAGAAATAGTTTGGTTTATAGGCTCTTACAAGGAAAACCAGTTGTTTATAAGTATGACTTTTGGCGAGAATTTTTGCTGTAGTTGTGAATAATGGCTTTTGTGTCATAGCTTCTAGATTATTGAATTGAATATTCTGGCGCCCTATTTTAAATTCATCCTATGATGAAACAAAAATTTAATTTAAAAAATCCAGTTTTAATAGCTATCAAAAAAACAGGTTTGTGGTCATTAATCGTTGTTTATTTGTCTGCTTGTTCACACTTTTCAAAAAATAACGATGTGGCAACAGTTGGTAATTCTTCAGATTTAAAAGAACAAAAATTAAGTTTGAATAAGGATGTTAGCACTTCAGATGTTAAAAAAGAGTTACCTTCATTTCATTTAGACGAAGATGTTTCTTCAAGTGCTGTTGTAACTGAGTTAGAGACAACTCCTACAGAAGTGAACTCTATGGTAGAAAAATGGATTAGCTATTTTCAAAATCGTGGTCGAGCCCATATGGAAAGATATTTGGCTAGATCAACACGTTATGAAAAGCTCATGAAAAAAGTTTTAAGAGATAATGGCTTGCCAGAGGATCTATTTTATATTGCCCTAATTGAGTCTGGATTTACATCAAGTGCTACAAGTCATGCTTCTGCGGTTGGGTATTGGCAGTTTATCAGGGGAACAGGGAAACGTTATGGGCTTGAAATTAACAAATTTGTAGATGAAAGAAGAGATCCCGTAGTTGCTACTCAAGCGGCTGCAGATTATTTTAAAGAACTTTACTCTATGTTTGGCTCTTGGTATCTAGCGATGGCTTCTTATAATGTTGGAGAGGGTAAAGTTAAGAGAGAAACTATTAAGAATGATACAAGAGATTTTTGGGAGATTGCTAAAAAGAAAAGATTGCCAAAAGAAACTATTAATTACATTCCAAAATATATCGCAGCGAAACTGATTGCTAAAAATCCTGATAAATATGGTTTTGATGGGATTGATTATTTGCCACCGATTGAGTTTGATACTATGGCTTTTGACTCGCCTGTAAATCTAAGAACTATGGCGGATAAGATGAACTATAACTATGAAGATTTTAAAGCTTTAAATCCTAAATTTAAAGGTGAAGTTGCACCACTATCTAATAATAAGCTTGCATTGAGAATTCCTGTTGGCATGTTGGAGACTGCAAAAACTGCAGCTTTAGAGGCTAAAGTTGATAAAGTTGAATTTATAGCTGACTCTGGAGCTACCCAAATCTACAAAATTCGTGGTGGTGAGTCTTTATATACGATTGCTAAAAGATTTAGAACTACGGTTGCTTATTTACGCGACCTAAATGATCTTCCCAGAAAAAAACGTTTAAGAGCGGGAACTAAAATTTATGTACCAGATCGCACTCCCCAGAAAGAAAGAACTAAGATAGCTGCTGTTGTGACACCAAAAAGTACTGTAGCAGAAACAGCGACCTCGACAACTGGCCCAGGTTTAAGTAGCAGTGAAGCTAGTATTAAAGAAAATAAAAGTTCTGAAGTTATTAGCGAGGGAGTCACTAAATACTATATTGTTCAAAATGGTGACTCTTTGTTTAGTATTGCGCAAAAGTATAACACTACAGTTGGTGAGTTAAAAAAAATCAATCAAATCAAAAGAGGAAAATCATTAAGAGCTGGTGTTAAATTAAAATTGCCAAGTGATGAAGTTGAAAAAGGTAATAAAGTCCCTGATGAGTCGGCTAAAAATACAACTGGTTCAAGTCAAAAAAAAGTTAAAACAACTCGTTTCCATATAGTTAAGCGTGGAGACAGTCTTAAGAAAATTTCTATGAAGTACGATATTAATCTTAGTAAGCTAAAAAAAATTAATAGACTCGATAAATCAGCTAAACTTATCGTTGGTCAACGCATTACCTTGTAAGTATTATTTATTAGCATGTCATAGACATAGCATCGCGATTTGAAGGTGACAGTTCTTGTCACTTTTTATTTTTGTTCGATACAAAAAATTAACTTAAGTAAAATCGATAGAAATATTAGGTACCTAGCCTTGTCTTAAGTTGACTAAAAGTCTACAGGTGAAAATTTTACATATCTAAAATATCATACAAGTCTAGCACATATCGCTTTTGCCATTAAAAATAGCGATATTATTTTTAATTAAAAGAGAGAGTATATATGAACCAAATATTTAAGTTCATAATTTTATCAGTATCAGTTTTAGTTTTGAATAAAACTAAAGCTCTTGCTCAGAGTGCGGCTTGTCTTTCTAAATACACTTCGATGGATTTTAAAAAGCTCTCTGCTGACAAAAATAGTATTAATGTTGAGGATTTGGTTACGAAATTTATTGGTGTTATAGTATCTGTCGATATGTCACCTTTAACTCAAGAAAGTCTACTAAAAGCTCACCTTAAGTTAGAAAGAAGTATTAGTACTAGCGAAATCGAAAGTATTCTTAAAGATTTAAATAATCAAGATCCACAAGAAAAAAACTTTGGTAAGAAAGTTGATTTTGTTAACGATGAACTAGAAAAACTAAACAAAATGTTGATTGAATTTGGTAAAGGTGAGGTACCTTGGCAAAAACGGATAAATAAACAGAAATACTTAGATGAAAAAAAGAAAAGTATTTTAGAGTCATTTAATGGAATCAAAATTATATTGAATATACTTAAAAGTGCAAATCTTACGACAAGTATGAAAGATCTGAATGCTAGATATGATTACTTTAGTGAGCAAGAAAAAATTTTGGAAAATAATTTATCTTTCATTGATAATTTTACTGTTTCAGTTGCCGATAAACTTCAACAATACCCACACCTAGCAGCAAAACTTAGTTCTTCTTTAAATATTTTAAGTACCACTAGAATTATGTTAGATTCAAATATTCGATTAATTCAAAATGTGAAGTCTTTAATTGCATCTAAATTGAGAAATATAGCCACAGTTAAATCACTTGTTGAAAATGAGCAAGAGTTTTCTTATTTGACTATTCTTATTCAAAATGGAGTTTATTTTTCAAATATAGAAGAAAAACTAAATGAAATTAGCAAAAGTCAGAAAGGTTTAGTCGTAAATAATAGGTTACCAATTGTCGCAAGTGATTATAACAATGTATCGACAGCAAAAGTACGTGGCTTTGAGGTTAATACTGTATCTTCTTTGGAACAAAGAGATTTAGGAAAATTTTCATTGGCCAATAATTCAACTAAATTTAACCCTTCAAATAGTAGAAAAGAACACCTAAGTGAGGTGCGCAAAGAGACTCAGTTAGATGGTGAAGCATCTAAAAATATTTTGGAGCAAAATACTATAGAGAAAGAATTAGAGCATTTTTTAAATGCCAACAAAATTTGGATTCCTGAACAAAACCTGAAACAGTTGATTAAAACTGAATATCAATTAGAAGCAGTCAAATTAATATGCAGCAGATTAGGTAAGTCGTCAGGTGTTTTAGAAAATATATTTACAATAGTTGGTAGTTTTAAAAGTGAATATTCATACAAGGCGTTAAAGACCTCTTTCTTGGACGAATTTAGTTCTAAGTGGGGTGATGAGATGTCAGCTAACTTTTTTACAAAGTATCAGCATGGTATCATTCAAATGGTAAAAGAAGTTATTGCTCCAATAAAATCACAAGAAGAATTAGATAATTTTTCTATTATTGTTAGAACTTCTTTAAATTCTACCGAATTTGACCAAGTTTATTCTTTATTAATGCGTAAGAGCAAACTTATGGAAGCCCTAACTCGGCTTAATCTAAAAACGAATGATGAGAATTTAAGTTTTGAAGAGTTTCGTGACAAAGTATTGAGTTTGAAAATGTCTTTCATAAAAACGAGTAAGCAATTAATTAAGGCATATAACTACGAAAATAGACCTATTTTAAAATTTGTGTTTATGGATAAGGAAACTAAAAAATTAACACTGGATGAGTTAAAAACAAAACAAATAAATGAATTTAATGCTATTTTAGATTTATTTCTAAATATCAAAAGAAATTCAACATACATGACTGAAGAAATGTCTAAACTTGTGAAGGATTTGCTTAATATGCCTTTGGATTTATGGAAAGCTCCAGAATGGAATCGTAAAAATATTGATATTTTGAAATCTATATATATGGAGATTGTTTTATATAAATTGTCAAACTTCGATATAAATTCGATGGACAATTTTAAAAGATTTGCAGACATTGTTAAGTTTCACTTCGATTTAAAGACTTTCGGACCTTCTGAAATTGAAATAGATAGAGATCTTGAACCTTATATTCTTAAGGTTATTTATCAGAAAATTTCAATTTTCCATGATCGAGTTTTAAAATCAAAATACACCGATATTGAGGGTGAGTTATTGAAAAATAATTCAGATTACTCCGCATTGATTATGAAAATGCTTTTTAAAAAAGCTAACGAATTATTTGTAAATGAATTCGTGGCTCTAGACTCAAAAGATAGAGAAATTTTTATATCAAACTACAAGCCCTTTAAAGGATCGGGAGCTTCTCGTAGTTATGGTTATTTCTATAATGAAAAAAATGAAAATGTTTTAAGAAGCTTAAGAAATTAAAATAAAGAAGCCTACAGTTATCTCTCCTGATATTCTGTAGGCTAAGGGGAATGAAACCAATCCATGAATATTTTTATGTTTTTTATTCCTTCCATTTGTCACTCCGAATTTCCCTCGGGTTCTTACCTTTGGTAGCTGGCTGGCATTGACTTTTGTGTCTGAAGCCCCTTTAGCTTTGCGTATTCATCTTTCGATGAGTTTGCCCTGAGGCAAAGGAAGGTAATATCTTTTAGATATCTACCTCTAGGAAACCTCCTTTGTTAAGGCGTCATCTTCCATCTGACTTTGGGGCCCAATATTTCAGGACCTTATCGCTTACTTCCTACTTCCGTTTAGGATATGATTTAATAATACCAAGGTCTTAAAAAAAATCCACCTAAAAATTAAAAATACCCAATAATATCAATAATTTGTATCATTATGATAAAAACATTGATAGTTGTCTAAAAGTGCTACGTTTTTTTTGAAATTCAGTTTCAACCTGAAACTGAGCAGGTTGAAAAACTGGTATGAAGTTAAGCTTGTAATTCAAAAAGTAGAATCAAAGGATTCTACTTTTTAGGAAGCCATGCTTTCGATGAGGATCAAAACTATTCCTATGATGGAACCACCAGCGATGATGCCTGCGCTGAGAGTTTCTTGATTTTCTACGAAGGCTTTATAGGAAAAAGCATTTTTGTCGGTAATTTTTTTACTGGCAAACCAAAAAAATAAACACCCAAGGGCCATAGATAAAGAATCAGAAAAGCGTAATACAAAAGCTAAACCAAAACCGACAACAGAAAATGGAATTCGTCCTTTGAATTTTTTATTTAGTACTTCGAAAACAATTCCAAGAATAGCTCCAACAACAACAGCTGTTTGGGCTGTAGGGTGAAGAGTAGAAAGTCCTTTAGTTAAAACTTCTGCAACTGCTTTCCAAATAGAGGCCCCAGGAAGAGGCAATTTATCTGAGGTGAATAAGGAAATATCACCATGGAATATTTGATAAAAGACTGGGACAGCAACTAAAGCTCCAGCAAATATACCTAGAACGTGACCTATAGCTTGGTGTCTTGGTTTACCTCCAAGCATGTAACCTGGTTTAATATCCATTAATAAGTTACTTGCATTCAGAGAGACTTCAGATGTGATTCCGGCCGTCATTAAATTGGTAGGTACATTACCAGGTGCCAAGATTGAGAAGGAAATTTGAGTTAATTTTCCAAGGGCTCCGCCAGGGGTAATTCCTGTTTGTCCAGTAGAGTTTACCGCAATTAAGGTAAAAACAAAAACTAACGGAATGGCGATGATTCCCAATAAGAAATGAATATCAAACCAAATGTGACCAAGGTAAACAGCTATGGCTCCAAAAATGGGAATACCTATAAATGAAATCCAAAGTGGAAGCTCAATTTTCTCTAACGGGTCAACGACTTTAATTTTATCTTTATTCAAAAACTTTTTTACAGAGTTAATAATAATTTCTGGTTTAGAAAAAAAACTATAAAGAGATGATGTCGTCATCATAGCAACGCCACCCCATAAAGACCACATAGTTATACTTTTAAAAGAGGCCTGTGGAATAATTCCTTGATGAATTAAATAGGGTGCAAGAATAAAGTAATTTAAAAAACCACCCAATAAAAGTGAAACTCCCGTTTTGATATTCATTAGGCCTCCGGTACCAAACATCACAATAGAAGAATCAACTTGAATAGTGAGGTTTTTTAGAGGAGTTCCCCATAGTGCTGGAGTAAAGTGCTTGTATATAAGACTATCCCAGGTCTCAGGTATTCTAAGAAATGGAGCCTTGATTAGATTCATAACCGTTTCACTTCTTAAAACTTCGATAGTGGCAGAAAATAAAGCTCCAAAAGTTAAAATTTTAGCTTTAAAAACACCAGCGACTCCTGAGTCAGTATGGAGAGAGTCTAGTACAATCCCTGAAGCTCTACCTTCTGGGAAAGGAAGTTGCTCGTCATTAATGTATCTTTTTTTCAAAGGAAAAGCAAAAAGAACTCCAAGGATAGATAAAATCACAATCCACCAGAAGGTTTGCCACATGGGAATCACTTTTCCTGTGACCATCATATATGCTGGAAGTGAGGCCATCATCGGTGAAGTCATATATCCCGCGCTAGTGGCTATGGACTGCATGGCATTGTTTTCAAGGACACCCATTTCTGAACCGATTTTTAATTTTGATAAAACCTTGAAAAAAGCAAAAGACAAGATAACTGACGAGATACCAACACCCAATGTCCAGCCAGTTTTAATCCCAACATACAAATTTGTCAGACTTAAAATTCCACCCAGTAAAACTCCAGTAAGAGCAGATCTGAGAGTTAGTTGAGGTTCATTTTCCTTAAAAACATTTTTAATCCACCAAGTGTCTTTCTCTTGAAGAGACATAGATGTTATTTGTTTTTCCGTAAGTTCATGAATTGCCATATTTATCCCCCTAATATATAACCCAAGATCGGGATAGAAATACCTCCTTGTATCGAACTTAGTCAAAGGTAAAAATGCCTGATTTCAAATGAAACTAAACAGGTAAAATTTCTGAAATCTTTTGGGCTATTCTGGTGAATTCTTGAGTTTCTTCGCTCGAAGTGTGGCTTTCAATGATCGGAATACCAGCTTCTGATGCGACACCAATTGAAGGGTTAAAAGGAACCTCTCCTAGTTTTTTAAAGCTTTTCTCCTGAATGTAATTATTAAGATCACCCTTTGCAAAAAGTTGAATTTTCTCTCCATTGGATGGGTTAACCATATAACTCATATTTTCAATAATCCCCAGTATTGGAATTTGTACTCGTTGAAACATATCTATGGCTTTTTTGACATCGATAAGAGATATATTTTGTGGAGTGGTAACAACGATAGCACCACTAAGAGGAACTTTTTGGGCCAAACTGAGCTGAACATCTCCAGTGCCTGGGGGGAGATCTACTATAAGGTAATCTAATTCACCCCACTCAACGTCTCTTAAAAATTGATCCATTGCTTTAAAAAGCATCGGGCCTCGCCAAACAACAGCAGATTCTTCTTCGATCAAAAATCCAATGCTCATAATTTTTAATCGGTATCTTTCTATGGGAACTAGTTTCTGCTCAGGTGTGATGGCAGGTTTTTGTTTAAGACAGCCAAGCATTCTTGGAATACTGGGGCCATAGATGTCTGCATCTAAAAGTCCTACTTTGAAACGCTTAGCAAGAGCCAGAGCTAGGTGAGTACTGACAGTAGATTTTCCTACACCGCCTTTACCTGAACTGACGGCGATGATGTGTTTCACTTTGGGAATAGGTCTTTGTTGCTCAAATGGGTTGGGGGTGGCCATAATTTCCTTTCTTGTAAGAACATTAGGATCTTGAAAAAACTTTGAAATATGGAGATAATATGATCCAGATGAATAATCAAGTCTTGTTGGTTATACAAATTGTGTTTGTGTCATTTTTCATTTGGTGGCTGTTGTTGAAAAAACGGGACGCTCCGAAACCGACAGTTTTAAATTTAGAAAAAGACTTGTTAATTCAAAGAGAATTAACAAGGAATAATTTTGAAGGCCCAATTCGCCCGCAAGAAAGAGAAGTTCATAACTTACCTAATGTGATTAGTCTGGAACAGCGCTTTACAAAAAAAAGTGCCAAAGAGATGAGTTCTTATTCAAGTGAAGTTTCCAAATATGATGCCATTGTCCTAGATATGGAAGCTAAAGTAACCAAAGCTAAGGCCCTTAATGTGATTTTTATGTGGAACGGACATTGTTGGGATGCACACGAAGTATTAGGAGTTACTCCAGGAACTTCTATAAAAACAGTTGAATTAAGATTTAAAGAGTTACATGCTCAATCAGATTCAGGCCAAAAGCTTTTTCTAGAAGAAGCTTTCAATTGTATAAAACAAAAATCTTAAGGTGATGGAGCACTGGACTCAACAAGTTCTTCCTTATCTTGTTTAGGTTTCTTAAATAAAGAGTCTTGGCGATTATGATCATTTAGTTTTTCTTTATGTTGAAATTTGAGTTTACCTTTGTGGCAAGTATAACAACTAGCCTCAGGCTCCGAGTTTACTCCATTCATTCCGTTGAGCTTTAATAGTTCAACAATTTTAATGTGTTTTAAAGCTACCTGATATGATTTCTTAGAATTATCTTTGAAGTTTTTGATATGATGACATTCATTACAAGTGACACCTAGTTGTCTTGATATCACAATCATTTCTTGCCTTATCTCTTCTTCAGTTTGTTTAAGTTTTTCAGCAACTTGAGCCTTAATAGTAAATGATGTCAACAGTATAAGGAACGCTACTAAATATTGAATATGAGACTGTTCAGATATTTTTAACATAATTCTACTTTGCTTGGAGGGGCTTACTATCTTGTGGTATCTGTTTTATATCTTTAGTTGAATTTACAGCAAGACAATCCTGCTCAGATTTTAACTGACTGAAGTTTTCGGTATATTTAAAATTGAAAGCAATCAATTTTTTAGCTTTATTTTCTTTATTGATCACAAGAAAGTTCTGATTGGGCTCAGTACAGTCACTAGTGCTGATCTCATTCTGAGTGGCTAGAGTTATAACTGTATCTTTTTTTAGATTCGTGGGTTTATCTCTTGAAAAAGACAGAGCACCATGGGAGCTAATAATAGTATTTGGTACAGGTTGGTCTTTTGAAACAACATTTGATGTTCCATTTTTCCAGTTTTGTTTTAGAACGGTATAATTAAGATTCTTCAATGATTTTGCTTTAGATATATCAAGAGCTTGTAATTTAATAAAACTTACTTCTATATAGGCTGGATCTTTGATAGAGGTCTTATTTAGATTTTTTCTGGCTATTCTGAATTCTTGATTGTTAAAATCAAAAAGTAGGTCGTAATCATCAGCGGCATCTGTTGTTAGTTTTAAAAGACAAGACTTGTTGTCATTATCCCATTGAGGTTGAAAATCATCTTTGGTAATACAGGTATTTTTTGCATTACTGTTTAAACTTATCACCATAGTTGTAGTAAGTAGCAAAACATATCTGAGTTTCGACATCATAAGATCTCCTCGTTGGCACTTACTCGGATTAATCTATAGTTTTTTTAACTGGATTAAGGTATTGGATATGGTTAATTGTTTTTGATTAGTTCCAAACCCTCGGAGCAAAATATGTCACTTTGACTAATTCTCTACAGTGGTTGATTTTTGTTTTTTAGACTATATTTGTCCAGTTAAAAAAAGGAGTCTTTCAATGAAATGGCAGTCTGTTTCTTTATTTGTCATAGCTTACTCTCTGAGTTCTAGCGCAAAACAAGAATGTTTAGGTTATTACGCTACAGAAAAAGACAATGCCAAGGTGAAGAAAGTTGGGCAGTCAAGGCAAACTGTAAAGAAAAAAGCAGAGTTAGTTTTAAGAGCTAATGTTGTAGATGTCTCTATTATAGGAAAATATTCAAAAGTTTATTTGCCAATGTTTCTACAGGCTTTTGAAACTGAATTTTCTGTTAGTATGAGGGACGATTATAAAGAAAAAATAACTAAAGTTTTTTTACATCCTGAGCAAATAACTCCGGCTGATGTAGAGTTTTTTGAATCATTTAGATCTGAGTATACTTTAAAAGTGAAAGATCAAGAGCGACAGGCAGAACTAATTTTAGCAAGGACTCGACCTGAAGCTACTAAAGATTCAAATAAAAGAGTAGATCTGACAAATGAAGAACTTGAGATTTTAAGAATTGCTAAAATTATTGGTCGTGATTTTGATCTTTTTGAAGGTACCAAATATGAGGTTCCTGAGGCTGTGATCAAACAACTCAAAAAGAATTTTGTGAGCATGTTTACATTTGCTGGGAAAAAAATATCTGAGCAAGAGTTCGAAGTTTTTTATCAAGAAAAGGTTATTGTTGATGATGTAATGGGAGATCAACGATATGATTTAGCTCAAGAGTATGATCCTAAATATGTAACCAAGGAAATGATTCAGGCTCGTAATAAAAGACGGATAAAACAAATTGCAGAATATGATAGCGACTATAGAAAACAACAGATTAAAGATATCGAGGCCGACCCAGTATTAAGCGAGAATTACAAAAAATTGAATGAAATTTTGGATAATGATAAAGATTTAAGAGATGCTCTTTCTACTTTAAGATCAGAGTACTGGTATGATCATGGTAAGCGTTCATTGATAAGTGGAGGCAAGGAATTAGAGGATTTTATATTTGAAAAATTTAATGAGTTACGTAAATTGAGATTGAAAGTAAAAAACTTAGACGGTGAGTATGAAATTGATTACAAGATCATAAATAAACAACTTAGAGCTAATCATGAGTATTCAAGGTTTCTTAACGATTTGAAAAGTAAAAAGTTTATTTTGACAAAAAAATCAAAAGAAGCAAATCAAAAGTTAATTTCATTTTTAGAATCGGATATGGGCTTGCAGATTTTTAGAATGGCCCGAGATCTGAAAGTAAAAAAGCGTGAAGTTAATCAAGAGAATTTACTAATCTTGGTGGATAGTAAATTAGCTGACTTTGAAAGACTTAAAGAGTTTTCTGACAACGATATAGCACGAACCTATCAAAATCTTATCGCTAAAACTAAAATGGTAAAAACAGCACTTACGTTAGAAGAAGCCACTGATATTCATAGAATTATGTCCTACACCGACAATTTAAGATTAGGAGCTATTATTAAATTTGATCCTACATCTATGTTTGGTTTTTGTTTTGGTAGAGCTTTTTTTGGTAATATGATTATGCAACAAAATGGAATTCATAAGGATTCAATCAAGAAAGTTTTTGTTTACGGCCCTATGAAGGGGGGACTTTTTGGATGGGGTTTCCATGTCGCTGTGATGGTGGATAAAGAAGGTGGTGGTTATTGGGTCTTAGATCCTTCCCATGGAAAAGTGGAAACTATCGAAGATTGGTTTGCACATTATGAAAAAGCTTCGAAAGATGGAAGAATTAAGTTGGATTTCGCTAAAGGAGATCGTTTTGGTCGTAGTTTTTGGGGATCTCAAGACTGGGATTATTTAATGAATAATTATGATAGCGTATTGAATGAGCACTTGGGCACTAAATACAGATATTTCCATGATGTTCTTAATGCCTTAACATCGAAGCTTTTTAAAGAAGATAAAGACAAGTCTCTTTTTAGGAAAGCTTTGGATGGAGCTTTGGAAGGGTTAAATATTGGTTTTTAACTTTTTGACATTCCTCGAAAGATTCAACGAAGAATTTAACTAGAAGTTTCGAAAAGAATTAAATTTTTAACTCTTAGTTTGACCATAAAAATCAAATTAGGTACCCTTGCTTTTGTTTATAATTAGCAAGTATAAGAAAAGGGTGCCCTCATGGAATCAAATAAGAATATCACTATAAAAAGACTGACAGATTTAAATACGCTTGTGAGCTTAAGTAAACGTAGAGGTTTTGTTTTTCAAAGTTCAGAGATCTATGGTGGGCTTGCAAGTTGTTGGGATTATGGCCCTCTGGGTTCATTAATGAAATTAAATGTAAAACGTGCGTGGTGGAATGCTATGACTCGTAGGGCAGACATCGTTGGTATTGATGCTGCTATTTTGATGCATCCAATGGTTTGGAAAGCCTCTGGGCATGTGGATGGTTTCAGTGATCCCTTAGTTGACTGTAAGGACTGTAAAACCAGATTTAGATCAGATAACACAGAGTCGTATCTCAAAGACAAGAAATGCCCTCAATGTGGCTCGAAAAATTTATCTGAGCCAAGGCAGTTTAATTTGATGTTTAAAACTCACATGGGTCCTGTAGATGATGCTGCCAACGTGGTGTATCTCAGACCTGAAACAGCTCAGGGACATTTTGTTAATTTTCAAAATTGTCAACAGAGCTCTAGATACAAGATTCCTTTTGGTATTGCAGCTATTGGTAAGTCTTTTAGAAATGAAATTACGCCTGGAAATTTTGTTTTCAGAACAAGAGAGTTTGAACAAATGGAAATGCAATATTTTGTAAAGCCAGGTACTGATGAAAAGTTCTTCGAACAGTGGAAAGAACTTCGTTGGAATTTTTATTTAAAATATAAGATTAATCCAGAAAATATTCGTTTTCAACCACATGGGCCTGGAGAGCTTGCTCACTACGCTAAAGCAGCAGTGGATGTTCAGTATAAGTTTCCAATGGGATTCAGTGAGTTAGAGGGAATTCATAATCGATCTGATTTTGATTTGTCTCAACATTCTAAATTTTCAGGAAAAAATCTTGAGTATTTTGATGAAGCAAACAAAGAAAAATTTCTTCCTTATGTGATTGAAACTGCGGTTGGTTGTGATCGATTATTTTTAGCCTTTTTATGCGATGCTTATCGTGAAGAAGTGACTAAAGATGAAACTGGTTCAGAGGATACGCGAATCGTTCTAGGCTTACATCCTGACATTGCTCCCTATAAGGTTGCTGTTTTGCCTTTGTCTAAAAAAGAAGAACTAACTTCTGTTGCAGGAAAATTAAGAGATCAGTTGGCTGAGGATTTCGACACCCAGTATGATGAAACGGCCTCTATAGGAAAGAGATATCGTCGTCAGGATGAAATAGGAACACCTTTTTGTGTGACTGTTGATTTTGAAACTCTTAATGATCAGGCGGTGACAGTGAGGCATCGTGATTTAATGACCCAGGAGCGAGTCTCCATGAGTCAAATAAACAGTTATTTGGCAAGTAAATTAAGATCTTTTTAAAAGAAAAGGTGAGCTCCCTGGTTGTATTCTAGGGAGCTAGTAATCAATGTTTTAGCTGATTCCTTAGGGAAGATATTTTTTTTAAGTTACCTACGATCCAGATATAATCGTTGATTTGTAGTAAAGTCTCTGGATCTGGTATTAGTTTTCTTTCGTTTTCTCTTTCTATTCCTACAATGACACCCTCAATTGACTCGCGCAGTTTGGTGTCTTTTATCCTTTTTCCGACTAAAGGACTTTCTTTTTCTAATTTTAAAAACTGTAATCCAAAATCAGTATTGGCTTCAGAAGTTACAATAGCTGGTTCAGATTTTGATGAAGTATTTAAATCATGTTCATAATCGCGGAAAATTTTTTCGAATTGTTCATCAGTACTTAAAATTTTTAGTTTATCAAATGGCATCAACATCCAATCTTTTTTAGGTGCGAAAAATAATTTACTGCCTCTTTCGATAAGTACCACGATTGAGTTAAATCTAGATCTGAAGGCAACGTCTTGAAGGGTTTTACCAACGAGCTCAGAATTAGGATTAACAATGAAATCATAAAGCTTGTTCTCCCAAGGTGATAATTTAATTGTAGTATGTGGCTGAGATTCACCCCAGTTTAAATTAGCAACAAATTTGTTTTCCATTTTTTTAAAAAAAGAATTTGAAAAAAATGTTAAAAAGATAACGCTTGATAAAATCAAAAAAAGAATAAAAAGAGGTAAAGTATAAACAGGGATGATTTGTTTAAAACAGTATATGGCTAGAATAAAAGCTGCACTATATCTAACAATTTGAATTCCCAATTTAAGATTATAAAGTCTTGAGGCTTCTTCTTTGTTAAGGGTCGGAGAAGTTTTTCCTTGAGTTAAAGCAGAGAAAAATGGCGAGCTAAGTAGTGTTGCAATCAAAACCAAAGCGATGGTAATATAAATACTCCAATTGTTATCAAAACGGGTAATAAGAAAACTTTTAATATGTTTAGACAGTTGAAAAATGGCAACAATGAAAACGCTGCTAATAAGACTACGCCAACCGTATGCTTTCCATAGAATGTGAATCAGACCAGTGTCAGTTCTTTCTTGATTCAAGGCACTTTGATAGCTGTGAATTTGTTTCCAAAATATAGGTGGAAGATTTTTTTCTAAAAATAAAAATGTTTTTTCTGAGTTTTTAATTAAATAAGGAGTTAAGAAGGTAGTTATGGCTGAAACGCTTACAGCAATAGGATAAAGAAATTCACTGGTGACTTTTAAGCTGCTACCAAGGGTTGCCATGATGAAGGAGAACTCACCAATTTGTGCTAAGCTAAATCCTGTCTTTAAAGAGTTTTTAGCGTCAACACCTGAAAGAATGGCACCTATTGAGGTACTTAAAATTTTTCCAATAACGGTGATGACAGTTATAATGAGAATAGGATAGCCGAATTCCCAAATTTGGCTTGGATTAATTAGCATACCAATTGAAACGAAAAAAATAGCTCCAAACAAATCTTTGATTGGGTGAAGAATTTTTTCAATTTTTCCACCACTTTTAGTTTCAGCTAAAAGAGCTCCGATTAAAAAGGCACCTAGAGCCGGAGAAAAATCAACCTTGGTCACGATAATAACCATCAGAAGGCAAAGTCCTACAGAGGTTATCAATAGGCTTTCTTCACTAAGTAAAGATTCAATTTTTTTAAAAAATGTAGGGAGTAGATAAATACCAAGTGAGAACCAAAGTAATAAAAAAAAGCTTAATTTGCCAAGTGTAGTTAGTAATTCTTGTCCTGAAAAGCCATCAGATAAGGCAAAAGTAGTTAGTAAAGCCATCAGTAAAATGGCAAACAAGTCTTCAATTACGAGAACTCCAAATACTACATTTACATAATTTTTGGCTTTGATGCCAAGTTCTTCAAAGGATCTTACAATGATTGTAGTTGAAGAAATGGAAAGCATAGCGCCAAGGAATAGACTATCAGTATTTTTCCATCCTAAAAATCTTCCGGTCACGAATCCAAGCGTCAACATGAACAAGACTTCAAAGCTTGCAATTATAGTTGATTTTTTTCCAACTAAAGTAAGTTTTTTTAAGTTAAATTCAAGTCCCAGTCCAAAGAGTAGAAAAATAACTCCGATCTCGGCCCATACTGTAATGGAGGCAACATCAGTAACAGTAGGAAGCCATGGCCAATTAGGACCAACCAAGAAACCAGCAAGTAGATAACCAAGGACTACCGGTTGTTTTAGTTTTTTAAAGAGTAACGAAACCATTGCCGCTGTAACTAATATAAAACCCAGATCAGAAATCAGTACCGGTAAATGCATTAGACCTCACCTTCATGATGTTTAAATTCTAGCAGAATGAAGATAGTCACATTTATCAGCCAGAGCATGCAAGAATTTTTCACAAAAATGAGTTAATAAAAATATCATAAATTGGCAACACTAGAATAAATACGGAAGAACTTAAATCCCATTTTCTAGGTCTATTCTTTGATTTATGAGGAGTTAGTATAAGTATTAAATTTAAATGATGAATGTGAAAATAAAGAGAATCGTTTTCCTGCGTTAAAAATCAGTTTTTCTTTGCCTTTATGAGCGCCTTTTTGTCATAACAGTAAAAGGCAGGAAACGTTTAATAAAAGGAGATTTTGTGCAAACAACAACAACTCAGTCTCAGAGGGCCAAGGTGCCAGATCAATTTGTGTATTTCTTTGCGGCAGGAGAGTCGGAAGGTAATGCAGGAATGAAAAATATTTTAGGTGGTAAAGGTGCTAACCTTGCAGAAATGACAGCTTTAGGTTTACCTGTGCCTCCCGGGTTTACAATTTCAACCGAGATTTGCACACATTTCTATGAGAATAACAGTGAGCTTCCAGAATGGGTACGTCCCAAAGTTAAAGAAGCCATGGCAAGAGTTGAAAATAAAATTGGAAAAAAATTTGGTGATGTGAAAAATCCATTATTATTTTCTGTACGTTCAGGAGCTAGAGCTTCAATGCCAGGGATGATGGATACAATTTTAAATTTAGGATTGAACGATCAAACGGTTGAAGGGTTAGCGCAATCATCAAATAATCCACGCTTTGCCTGGGATTCTTATCGCCGTTTTATTCAAATGTATTCTGATGTTGTTATGGGAATGAACTCTTCTTTATTGGAAGTTACACTTGAAGATCTTAAAGAAGAAAGACATTACAAGTTAGATACTGAGTTGACGGTGGATGATTTAAAAAAATTGGTTAAAAAATTCAAAGAACTTGTCCACCAAATGACAGGACAAAGTTTTCCCGCAGATCCTTGGGAGCAATTGTGGGGTGCCGTTTCTGCTGTTTTCAGATCGTGGAATACGCCTAGAGCTATAACATATAGGGAGTTACACAGTATTCCAGCTAGTTGGGGAACTGCTGTGAATGTACAATCTATGGTTTTTGGTAATATGGGTGATGACTCTGCAACAGGTGTAGCGTTTACACGCGATCCATCGACCGGAGATAAGGATTTTTTTGGAGAGTATTTAATTAATGCACAAGGTGAGGACGTCGTGGCTGGAATTAGAACTCCACAACCAATTACCAAAAAGGCTGCAGCAAAAACAGAGTTTAAATCTTTAGAAGAGATAATGCCTAAGGCATACTCTCAATTGGTTGAGATCTATAAAAAACTAGAGTCACACTATCGTGACATGCAGGATATTGAGTTTACAATTGAAAAAGCAACTTTATGGATGTTGCAAACTCGTAATGGGAAAAGAACTGCAAAAGCGGCTTTGAAAATTGCATGTGATATGTTGGATGAAAAACTTATTACTGAAGATGAAGCTATTTTAAGAATTGAACCCCATTCTTTAGATCAACTTCTACATCCAACTTTAGATCCTAAAGCTCATAAAACTCAATTAGCTAAGGGGTTGCCTGCAAGTCCTGGTGGGGTTCATGGGCAGATAGTGTTTTCGTCAGAAGAGGCAGTAGAGTGGAAGGAAAAAGCCAAAAAAGTCATTTTAGTTCGTGTTGAAACTTCTCCAGAAGATATTGCAGGTATGGTTGCGGCTCAAGGTATTTTAACTACTCGTGGAGGTATGACGTCACATGCAGCTGTTGTGGCTCGAGGAATGGGTAAGTGTTGTGTTGCTGGTTGTGGAGATATCGAAGTCGATTATCGTAACGAAACCATGAAGGTAAAAGGCTATGTTCTGAAAAAAGGAGATGTAATAACTTTAGATGGTGGAACTGGAGAAGTGTTTCTAGGAGAAGTGAAAACAATAGAGCCTTCATTAGATCAATATTTTGAGCGAATTATGAAAGTTGCCGATCTAAAGCGTAAGTTAAAAGTGAGGACAAATGCGGACACTCCTAAGGATGCTCAAACAGCAAAAAACTTTGGAGCAGAAGGTATTGGTCTGTGTCGAACTGAGCATATGTTCTTTGGTGCTGATCGTATTGATGCAGTTAGAGAAATGATCATTGCAGATAATAAAATAGATAGAGAGAAGGCTCTGTTAAAACTATTACCTATGCAAAGAAGTGATTTCTATGAATTGTTTAAGATTATGGATGGTTACCCTGTAACTATTAGGTTGTTAGATCCTCCTTTGCATGAATTTGTTCCTCATACAGATAAAGATACACAAGAATTAGCGACTAGAATTGGGATGGATTTTGAGAAGCTAAAAGCTAAAATCAAAAACCTTCATGAATTCAACCCTATGTTGGGTCACAGGGGATGTCGTTTAGCAGTGACTTATCCAGAAATTTATCAAATGCAAGTTCGAGCAATTGCTGAGGCAGCTTGTGATTTGATTAAAGAGGGTAAGAAGTTATCTCCAGAAATTATGATTCCACTTGTTGGTGTTGATCGTGAGTTAGAGATGCTCAGAGATTTAACGGTGCTTGAAGTACAAAAAGTACAAAAAGAAAAAACTGTGAAGTTTGAATACACAGTTGGTACAATGATTGAGCTTCCAAGAGCAGCGGTGACAGCAGATGCTATCGCTGAACATGCAGACTTTTTTAGTTTTGGAACAAATGACCTGACACAAACAACCCTAGGATTGTCTAGAGATGACGCTGGAAGATTTTTGGGCTCCTATGTGAGTCAAGGAATTTTTGAAAAAGATCCTTTTGTTTCTATTGATAAGGTAGGGGTTGGAGCCCTAGTAAAAATGGGTGTTGATCTTGGTCGTCGAGCTAAGCCTGATTTAAAGACAGGAGTTTGTGGTGAGCATGGTGGAGATCCTGAAAGTATTGAGTTTTTTCATAATGCAGGTCTTGATTATGTAAGTTGTTCTCCCTACAGAGTTCCAATTGCTAGACTAGCGGCAGCTCGTTCGACTTTGCTTTCTCAAAAAGTGAAACATTAATTAATTTTTTTTAAGGGCGTGATTTCACGCCCTATTTATTTTCAATAATAAATTTTTTGTTAAGAGTGTTTAGTTTTTTAGGCCTGTATATAGCCGTGCTTTTTCAAGCCAGGCATTTAGTTTTGTATTTTCTATTTTGTTCAGTTGACTCGTGCAAAATGATTTTTCTTTTTCATGGGTTTTGATTGTCAATGATTGAGTGCAACTAGCTATTTTTCTTTGGTTTGACGTTTTAAGTATTTCAACTATTTGAATCAGATTTTTTTTCATAAGTTCGTATGTATCTTTTGTTAATACAGTGATTTTTCTAACTTGGTTATTGGAAATATTGGATAACATGTAGGTAGTTTCCGTTTTGGTATTTGCTTCAGACAAGCTGTAGCCATTTTTAAAATAGCCTCGATCAATTGAAATATGCATGTGATAGGCTGAAGATACCAATGAAAAAAAAGTGACTAATAAACTTATGTAAAGTGATTTCAATTTTGAGATCCTTCATTATATGGCTTGTCAACCTGGCTATTTTTTTGTGAAATTCGTGAAAAGTTTTTAATTTTTTCAAAACATTCTGAGTTTTTACCAGGACTACATCCTAAGCTTTCAGCAATTTTTGGCATACTAAAATAGATATCGTTGAGTCTAACTTCATCTAGAGGATGATTACGATTTAAATGTTTCATATCCATGCTTACACCTGTTAGTGCGATGCTTTTTAGTTCAAGGAGAGAAAATTTTTGTGTGCGAGTTTGTATTGGGAATTTTTGTTTTTCGTAATGAGAACGACAATAGTTAGATCCAAAAAAAGAATAAAGGCTTAGTTTTTCAAGATCAGTTTTTGGAGGATTTTCAATGAGATACTCTTCCATAGCAATAGAACCCCACATATCTGACATGGCTTCTGCTGTTTCTGAAGCTTTGTCAAAACCACCAAGGCATTCCATAAATTGATTATTTCTGTTTTGTAGACTTTGTTGATCATCAACATTTAAAGTAGTTCCTGATTTTTTGAACATTTCAGAAGTCTTCCTGGTTAGTTGTGTAGTGTCCTCTATTGAGGTATCCCTGAGCTTTGAGTTTTTAACAATACATTCTTTAGCTGAGTTGAAAGGGTAGTCTTCCTTGTCAATTTTTTTTACTAGTGGTGTGTATAACTGAACTTCTGTAGCATATTCAACGAAGGATTTACTCATGATATAATCATTGTTGATACGAACAATCTTATCGTTTGGCAAAGAAGACTTAATTTCGTAAAGCGTTTTTTTATCCATAGGGTTTGTATTTATCGATGGTTTTATTAAAAAACTATCTAGCATTTCAGGATCAATTTTATCCAACCCTAAACTTAGAGAACATGAGCTGATACTATGGCCCATTTCATGTCCAATAATTCCAACTAATTGATTGTCAGGATAGTTTAAGATAGAATTACATATGACAAAAGTATGCAACGTGGGATAATAAAAAGCATTGGGACCATCAGCACAGCCACTTTTACTTAATTCTTTAGGCACTTCATCTTCAAATTTGAACTTTAATGTCTCAATAGTTTCTTTTAATACCTTATTGTGCTTGTGAGACGCATTTTGATCAAAGATTTTTTGAAAAGATCTTTTTGCGATATCAATAAGTTCCAATGTTCGGTTTTTTCTCATTTTTTGAAAGATCTGAGCTTGTTGGTTTTTTGTAGCCTCCTCTGCAGGAGAAATTGCATTTGAGTAATTATATGCCATGTTAACTTTGTTTTGAAGATTAAAGACATTAGCGATCTCTTTTTGTGTCTTTTTACTGACCTTATCTGAGTTCAAAAAATCGATCAAATCACTTATGGAAATGTCTTGATATTTTTGTTTTTTGCCGTTGGGAGGCCAGAAAAATTTTATTTGAGTTGATGATAAAGGCGAAAAAGTTGTCAATTTTCCGTTTGTGTCGACTTTTAAATTGAAGAAGAGGGTGGAAGTGGGATCTGCGAGTAAGCTCATTCTGAAATCTTCAGACATATCTTTCTCTGAGTTGAGGGCCTTTGCTAATCGCGAACGTGCCTGAATTAAATCACTAGCCAGTGTATTTAGTTCTTCTGTCTTTTTTTTATCAAGAATTATTCCTGAATTTTGACTCCCTTTATAGTCACTTGAATTTGTGGAGTAGGGGTTACTATTTATTTTTGGACTGCGAGGATTAGAAAAAAAAGTTCCATCTGGTAGGGTTATTTCAGCTGGTGAAGCATCAAATAATCTACAATCTTTAGTGAGTCTGGAAACATCGCATTCTGGTGGGGTTGCATATGCAAAAAGTGTTAAAATAATAAAACACAATAAAATTCTCATTTCTCTAGTTTAGCAAAGATTTTTTTTTATTCATTATTCAGATTATAAACTGTTATAAATTTGACTTTAGTCATATAGATAAAAGTCAGTGTTGATAAGCTAAAACTTCAAATATACAACTAAAATCTTGAGAACTTAGCTATAGAAAAATTAATAAGAATAACTTATAATTATTCTATTCAGCGTATTTCATACTTTTCTAAAGGAAATTTTATGGATGAAAATGATTTTGAAGGAACTTTGGTTCTTGAAAAAATGTTAGAAATTGATCAGCTTGATGCTTTTTACGAGGCTATTGACGATGATGATTTTGCTAGAGTTAAGGCACTGATGAAGAGGGCTAATCTTGATCATGAAACAATTGCTATGGTATTAAAAAAAATGCATAGAGCTGATGGTAAATATTGAGAACGTATAACCAAGGAAATAATTATGGACGCGATTGCAAGAACATCACTATTAACAGCAGCTATGCGTGCGGTAGAATCAAAACGTAGCGATAGTGAGGGGAAATTATTTGTAGATCCCTATGCAGAACTGTTAGCGGGTGAAGAAGGTATGGATATACTAAAAAGAGCTATCGCAGCTGCAGGGGATCAACCGGCAATTGCTGTTCGCACTTACTTCATGGATCAAAAAATTAGACAAGCTTTAGAAAATGGAGTCCGACAAATTGTGATGTTGGCATCTGGAATGGACACACGAGCATATAGACTTTCATTTCCTAAGGGATCTAAACTATTTGAGTTAGATAAAAAAGAGGTTTTAGAATATAAGCAAAAAAAACTTAGTCATATTCCATCACAATGTAGAAGGTTAGAAATTGCTGTTGATTTAACAGATGATTGGAAAAGTAAATTATTACAGGCAGGATTTAATCGCTCCGAATCTACTTTATGGATGGTCGAGGGACTGATTATGTATTTAAAAGAGCCACAGGTTGAAGTTTTGTTTGAAAGGATCAGTTCGTTGGCTTCTCCGGGAGATATAATGCTTTTTGATATATTGAGCCGTACATTACTTGAATCGCCTTTTATGAAACCACAGTTACAATTTTTAGAAAGTATGGGGGCCACTTGGTACTTTGGTTCTGATGAACCAGAAAAATTTATGGAAAAATTTAAATGGAACGCTGTTGTTTTACAAACTGGAGAGGTCGTTCCTTCGCGATGGCCCTTTCCTGTGGCCCCAAGAAGTGTTCCAAACTTACCACGTGGTTTTTTAGTTGAAGCATTTAAATTACCCTAGAGTTTGATTGAAGTATTAAACTGTTGGTCAATTTTTTGTAAACCTCTACTACATTGTCATGCAAAAAGTGGCATTTTTAATTGAGTTAAATTAAAAGGTGAATAAGCTTGGTTATATTGAATTATAGCTGGCGCTAAGAATGCATAGGTATTTACATTTGAACCCTAATCTTTAACAGGAGTTAATTCAAATGATAAAATTCCAGAATGTTTTTAAGTTTAATGTAAGCTTATTGTTAGCTACTAGTTTATTTTCGACCTACTCACTTGCTCAAAATACTTGTCCTGCAGGCTCTACTGACATCAAAGATACAAAGGCTAGCGGGCTAGTTGCCGAATATATTTCTGCTCAAGACCAGAGAGTTAAAGAAGTTATGGAGCTTTTGGGTGTTGCAAAAGAATATTATAAAAAATCAGTGGATAGCCAAAAAAGAGATGAAATTCTAGCTGCCACTGTTAAAACTGTTGGAGTTATAGAGATGATCTATGGGCTTGCAAAAGATCCATCAATAGCAATTGATGGAGTAGGTGATTTTTTGTGGGGTTCTAAAATTGAAGAAGATGCTAAAAATATAAGATCGAGTGCATACAGAGAGTTACTTAAAATGGAAGACTTTGTTATTAATGAGAGACAGTCCACTAATAAAGTTATTGCTGAGTTAAAAAATCAATCTTGTGTTTCTAATGAAAAATATTTAGAGATTGCAGGCAAGCTAAGAAAGTTAGCAACTGGTAGATTAGATTATTTGAAAAAGTTTGCTACATTAACCTTGAAACAAGTTGATTCTATAAAATTAAAAAGAAACGTGAAAGTAGGAGTAAAAACAGCTGTCGCTGTTGCTACAGGATTGGCTACTTTCAGTATGGTAAGAACTATGAAGTTAAATAGCGATACAATACTATTTTTAGGTTTACCTACTATTTTAACTGGAACTGTGACTGCAGCCGTTTCGGTTTCGGCCCTCGAAACTTATATGACTTCAAATAGTGATATTGATAGAATTGAAGCTATAAACAATCAAATTATTCAAGAAGTTACTCAAATTGAAGCCCTTTTGAAAAAGTAAATAGAGGTTACTTATCAAAAAATATTTTGTAGTTTTATTTTTAAGCCTACTTGTAGTTTCGCCAGTTTTTCCGAGGGATAGATTTACTATCCCTTTATCTGCAATGGATAAAAAACTTTATGAAGTGACTTATGAGAGTTGTCAAAATCATCCTTTTCTTGGTAAACAGGTTTTGGAAACTTTTCTTGATTCGGTTATTCGAGTTGGTAAGACCTATTCTGAGTTTTATATCAGTAATGAAGATCCATTATTGGTATATAAAACTAATAAGTTTACATCCCCTGAGTTAAATCAACTTATAAATTCTTTTGGATTTATTTTCGCTCTAGAAGAATGCTTTGGAAAAGATTCAAATTTGAAGAATATGTATGTGATTTCTTTGTTGTTAGTTGAGTCAATTCCCAAGGGATTAGGTATGTATAGTTTTTTGAAATCTTTCATAAAAAAAGGTTTTATGAGGTATATTAATCTAATTTTTTTAACTGTTAAAATTCCAGGATCAACAGAGCATAAATTCACTTACTCAGGTGTTGATAAAATCGTGGGAAAACTAAATAGTATTTATGATGAGCAGATTAACTATCAAAAAGAACTTCTGCAGAGAGAAACTGATCCAATTAAAAGAAGTGCAATCCAACAAATGATTGTTGGATTGGAGGCTCTTAAAATATAGTCAGCCATGGTGTAATTTAATGCTACTCACCGATAAGTTCATCAGCGATAATTGGAAGTACACCAAATACTAGTGAAGTAATCAGTGGCCCAAGAAATAGTCCTGGTAGTCCCATAGTGATAACTCCGCCAATGACAGCCACGAAATTAATAATTCCCGGAACTTCTACTGTCCCAAAACTTGCTAGGTAAGGACGAATAAAGTTATCAGAGGCGCCGGAGATCGCACTGATAACTAAAAGCCCTATACCTGAAATATTATTTCCTGAAGCGAATGAAGACAAAGATAAAACGAGCGCAATAGGCCCAGCTCCAAGCAGAGGAATGAATGAAGCGATAAAAGTAATAAAATAGATCAAAAACCATTCACCGTATCCAAAAATCAAAGCACCAAGAGTAATTACACAAGCTTGAATAATGCCAGTAAGCACATTAGAGAGTAAAACTCCTTTGCTACTAGATTTCAAAACCTCAATGAATTTATCACCATTGTTTTTTTTGAAACAAAAAAAACGATCAAAGATCGTTCTAATTTTTTGTTGATGGCTAAGAAAAAAGTAACTTGAAAGTATCAGTATCAAAGAAAATAAAAATAAGTTTGGAACTTCAGATATAAACTTGCTGAATAAATCTAGTGTGAAACTAGTTACTTTTTTGGTTACTTGACTCAGATAAGATTGGACCTCTTCTGGAGAGATGCCTAGTGGACTAGATGCTTTTTGAATGAATTGTGTAGCTTGGTTTATGAGCTCGTTTAATTTATTAATATTTTCTGGATCATTTATCGTTTTAGATAATACGTTGGAGCCTCTGAGTAAAAAAGCTAGGGAAGGAGTTAGGATGATAAAGAAAATCACTCCAATGACTAAGTTTAAAGATTTTTTGATATGAAGACCTTTTTGATTGAGATATCCGATCACAGGGCTCAGAGACAAGGCCAAGATTGCCCCTAAAACTATGGCGTAAAAAAAAGGGCGTAGAATGAATAAAAAGAAAAACAATATTAGCAAGGTGCAAAGAATTTTAAGAACTTGACTTGTATTTTTTAGACCTAATTTATTCATAGCTTACCTCTTAAGGTTAAAAGATGAAATAGTTAAGATCTCATCTTATTAGTTGCACTCAATGAGAAAATTTATGACACTTTAAAAATGAAAACAAATAAAAATAATAGAAAAGTACTTTTGATACTTCCTAGCTTTCAGATAAAATTTTTAAAATTTCTTTTTTTGTTAACTCTACTTATATGCACTTTATTTTATTTTTCTATATTTTTCTTTATTTCCTATTGGCGTGATCTAGGTTTACAAGCTGGGTTAGAGGCAAATAATGTTTTTTTTGATTTCTTGGAGCAGATGAAGATCACTTTGGGATATGTTTTAGTGGGGGTTATTTTTTTGACCACATTATTAGTGACGACATTGGGATTGTATATGTCTAATAAAATGGCCGGACCAATTTATAATTTGGTAAAGTATTTTCAAGATTTATCTATTAGTGGCTGGACAAAGCCTATAGCCTTTAGAGCAAACGATTATTTTGTAGAACTGATGGAGTCTTTGAATCAATTTTTGGAGAAACAAGGAATTGCCAAAAAGGGAAATAATGAGAATCACTGATTTGCTACTTTTCTTGTGCGCACTAGTAGGGTTTATTTTGGGTGGAAACTACATGTTAACCAGTCAACTGGGGCGTAGTCCTTTGAAAGTCGATAAACTAATAGAAAGTTTAAAAAAAAATAAAGACTCCGATTTGAGTAAGGCCTTGTTGGTTGTGACGAAAAAGATAGCAGTTGAGGATAAAGATAAAATCATGGAGACTCCCACAATAGCATTGGACACAAGCTATGATTCTAGAATTAATCACTTACAGTTTTTATTAGGAGTCAAAGAGTATAAAGAACGTGCTATCGCTTATATAGAGTCAGAGATTAAGAGCTTCTCTTTAGTTTCAATTTCTGAAGCTTCTTTGGTTTATTTAGATAAGTTGATGAACAGTTACTTTGAAATTCAAGGAGATGGGGCAAAAGCCTTAATACAGCTGCAGTATTTGAAGGATAAGCTTCCTCCTGAGTCCCTAGTTCAAGGACACCTTAAAAACTATGAAGCTTTATACTTTCAACGTTATCAAAATAGTCCCAATAAATAAGCACGCGTTGCAAAAAAAGAACTCCGACGAGCCGCGTTTCCTAAGTATAAAGTTGAAACATAAAAAAAGCTCTATAAAAATCATTTGGCACTTTATTGCTCGTATTTTCAGATCATTGAAGTGAGTTCACTTTTTAAAAAAAGGATTGCCCCTTGAGAATTAAAAAACTTGAATTAGTAGGATTTAAGTCATTTAAGGATAAAACAGTTATTCAGTTTGATGCTGGGATCACCGGTATTGTTGGACCTAATGGTTGTGGTAAATCCAATATCGTTGATGCCTTGGTGTGGGTAATGGGTGAAATGTCAGCAAAAGATCTGCGTGGATCTACAATGACCGATGTTATTTTTGCCGGAGCAGAAGGATATTCGCCTCTTGGGATGTGTGAAGTATCTTTGACTCTTGAAAATGATGGTGGTCCGTTTCCAGCTAAATATTTAAAACATACAGAAATCATGGTGACTAGACGTCTTCATCGTAATGGTGAGGGAGAATATTTTATCAATAAAGAACCTGCACGCTTGAAAGATGTGCAAGAAATTTTCATGGATACTGGAGCTGGCTCCAAGGGTTTTTCAATTATCCAGCAAGGTATGATCGGTAAAATTATAACGGCCAAACCAGAGGATCGTAGGCATTTGATAGAAGAAGCTGCTGGTATTACTAAATTCAAAGCGCGTAAAAAAGAGTCACAAAGAAAACTACAACAAACAGATCAGAACTTGATCAGATTACAAGACATTGTTGGTGAGTTAAAACGACAAATTGATAGTTTACAAAGACAAGCTCAACGTGCTGAGCGTTACCGTCACCTTAAAAATCAGATCGAGGATTTAGATCTTTGGTTGTCATCACGTCAATATTTGGATCTTAAATCTATAGCCGATGAAGCTGAAAGAATTTTTAGAGAGTCCCAAAGCCTAGAAGTTGAAGGGGAGTCTAAATTAGCTCAGTTGCAAGCTGATTTTGAAACATTAAAATTACAAACTCTTGAAAAAGAAAAAAAAGTCGAAGAGTTACAAAATACTTTCTACGAAAATCAATCACTAGTTTCAAAGAAAGAAATGGAAATTCAGCAGCTTAAGTTTGAGATTGAGCAAGCTCGTCGTAATGAACAAATGACTGGAAACTTGATGCAAGAGCAGCAAGCAAGATTAAGTCTTTTAAAAAGAGATCAGGAAAGTCTACAGGCTCAGTCAGAAGAGATGTACCAAGAGGTTAGTGATCTTGAAATTAAGTTTGCTCAACGAAATGAAGTTTTTGAAGCTGATCAACAAAGGATCCAAGAAGTTGATGATTTATTAACTGATAAGCGCAGAGAATTGTTTGCCGTAGGGCAGTCAGTAAGCTCTTTGGAAGCTAAGTCTCAGGCGCTTGAAGGGCAAATTGAGGATGGTGAGGAAAAAGAATCCAATGAACAACTTGTTGCTAATGAGTTAAGAGAAAAGAAATTAGAGTTTGTCGGGCGTCGAGATCGTATCCAAGAAGAGTTAGAAAACAATAAGCAAGCCTCTTTAATTTTGAATGAAGAAGTTCAAGGTATTGAAAGCCGTAAGAAAGAGCTTAATGATCAGTTAAGAATAAAGAAAATTGAAGTTGAAGAGTTTAAAGATTCTTTAGGGCAGGTGACCTCTAAGTTGTATGGTTTAGAGAATTTACAATCAAGTTTTGAGGGGTATGAGTCTGGAGTTAAGTCGGTTATGCTTTGGCAAAAATCCCAGTCAGAGAAAAAACAACTTCAAACAGAGATGCATGCTGATGGCTCTGTAACAACATATGCTTTGGATTCAACTCAGGACTCTGATGAAAGCTATTTTTATCCTGTTTCAGAGGTAGTAGAGGTTGAGCCTTCCTATGAGGTGGCAATGGAGGCGGCCCTTGGGCAGCGACTACAGATGCTTTTGGCTCAAAATTCTGAGAAGCCTTTAGAGGCATTAGATTATTTAAAATCGACTAAATCGGGTCGCTCTAGTTTTTTAGCGGCGGATGCTATTCATGGATTCAATAAAGATCAAACTCCTAGTAACGAACCTGGTGTTCAATCGCTTTTGAAGGATGTTGTTCGTTCCAAAGAACCATTTCACCAAACGGTGTCTTATTTTGTTGATGGAATAGCTGTTGTTGATAGTTTGAGAACTGCAATGGGTTTAAGGATCAGATATCCAGGGTGGAGTTTTGTCACCCTTGATGGGGATACTTTAACTGCAGATGGTATTCTTTCTGGAGGATCTGCGGAAGGTAATGAGTCTGGAATTTTACAGCGCAAGAATCAGATTAAAGATTTGACTGCCTTGAAAAACGAATGGGCAGGCAAATTAGCTTTAGCCCAAGCTGCTATGAAGAAAATGGAAGAAGAGTTGCAAGAGATTACTCTTCATTTTGATGTGGCTCAAAAGAAAAAAATAGAACAAGATATCCGACTTAGAGAATTACAAAAAGATATCGAGCGCGCAGAACAAGAACTTTCTAATGCAGAATACGCTGTGGATCGACATGATCGTGAAATAAGAAAAACTCAAGATCAGTTGAATTCGCTTAGAGATAAATTGAATGAGATGCAGACGGCTTTAGAAGAAGCTCGCATCAAAAAAATGGAACTTGAAGAAACTAGTAAGACTCTCGAGGAAGAGTTTGAAGAAAGCAACAGAGATTTCCCTGAATTACAGCGTGAAGTGACTGACTTACAAATCGAACTTGCGTCAAAGAAACAGCAAAATCTTGGTGTGACAAAACAGTTGGAGATGGTCTCTAAGTCAGTTCAAGATCTTGAAACTCAACTTTCACGAATGACAGAGGAAACTGAGCAATATTCTGAACAAATGACTGAAAGTCAGTATGCTTTGGAGGAGAAGAAATTAGAGTTTGAAAAATGGCTGAATCATGTTGAAGAATTGAAACATGAGTTATCCATTGAAAAGAATACCTTTGAAGAACTTTCAACTCAGTTGACGGATATGGCAGATGAGTTGTCATCCACACAAAGAGCAAAAAATGATCGTTTGACTCAAATGAACGAGGCTCAGTTAAAACTTGATCAGGCAAAAATGAAAGAACAATATCTGATTGATCAGGTTCGTGAAAAGTATATGTTAGTGCTTCCCGAGGTTGTATACAAATACGCTGATCGTGGAGGCGATGCTTATCTTGCTGAAACTGAGCTCAAAGAACTGAAAGAAAAAATTTCTAAAATTGGTGAAGTGAACCTTTCAGCTATTGAGGAATATGAAGAAACATCAAAGCGTTATGAGTTTTTAACTAAACAACACGATGATTTGGTAGAAGCTAAGGAGCAACTACGTAGAGTTATAGACCGAATTAATAGAATTTGTTCTAAGCGCTTTAAAGAAACATTTGATTTAGTGAATGACAGATTTACTAGAGTATTTCCTGTTTTATTTGGTGGTGGAGAGGCTAAATTAGAGCTTCATGAAGACCCTGAAAAAGGTGAAATGGGTATTGAAATTATAGCTCGTCCTCCAGGAAAGAAAATGCAAAATGTAAGTTTGATGTCGGGAGGAGAAAAAGCTTTGACGGCAGTAGCTCTTGTATTTTCTATTTTCTTGGTGAAGCCGTCACCTTATTGTTTACTGGATGAGGTTGATGCTCCACTTGATGATGCTAACGTCTTCCGTTTCAATGATCTTGTCAGGGAAATGGCGAAACGTTCACAGATTATCGTGGTTACACATAACAAGCACACAATGGAAGTGGCTAAGAAACTATACGGAGTAACTATGCAGGAGCGTGGGGTTTCAACAATGGTTTCTGTCAGTTTACAAGATATTAAGTAATAGTTAGTTTTTAAATATAGGTGTGTTTTATGATGGGTGAAGTTCAACAAACAACGATTAATTGGTTGATGGTTTCTGTCGCTATAATTATTTTTTTCATTTTTTTGCCTTTTATTTTAAAGGCCTTAAAAAGTAATAAAAGGAATGAAAAACGACTTACCAGTTCCGACAAATTAGATACTGTTACTATTGAACCACGCCAACTTACTGATGTTAATAAAGAGGTTTTGAGTGACATTCGGCCAGTAGTCAGAGAGCTTGAGCTAGTTGAAGCTATTTCTGATGGCAAAGAAGTTGAAAAAGCTTTGTCAAAAACTAGGGATAATTTATTTGGGCGTATAAAAAAAATCTTTCAGACTGACGAACATTCATCATCTGTAATGGAGGACATAGAAGAGATCCTTTATACCTCTGATATTGGGCCTCAAACAGTGGTTTCCTTGATGGGAAAATTGGATGAGGATCTGTCCAAAGCGGAAAAGAAGAATTTTGAATTAGTAAAAGAGTCCTTGAAAAAAGAAATTTTACATATTTTTTCTCAAGTACCAGAAAATAACAGTACTGATTTTGCCGAAACAATGAGTAAAATTAAATGGGCTTCTTCTGGTCCAACGGTAGTTATGATTGTCGGAGTTAATGGGGCTGGAAAGACTACAACTATTGGGAAATTGTCAGCTTATTTTGCGGGCCAAGGGAAAAAGATTTTAGTAGCAGCTGGAGATACTTTTCGTGCTGCAGCTCAGAGTCAATTAAAAGTCTGGACAGATAGAGCTCAGGTTGAGGTATTTGCTCCCGAAGGTGTTAATGATCCTAGCGCTGTAGCTTTCGATGCTGTTGCCAAAGCGAAGGCGCAGAATTATGATTTGGTTCTGATAGACACAGCAGGTAGATTACATACTCAAACAAATTTGATGGAAGAATTAAAAAAAGTGAAACGCGTGATTCAGAAGAATATCCCTGAATCTCCTCATGAGGTGATCATTGTTTTGGATGCAAACTCTGGCCAAAATGCTTTAATCCAAGCAAAAGAGTTTCACCAATCCTTAGGGGTAACAGGAGTTGTTCTTACGAAAATGGATGGGACTGCAAAAGGTGGTGTTGCTATTGGAATTACCAACGAATTGAAGGTGCCAATTAAGTTGATTGGGGTTGGAGAGAAAATTTCAGATTTGAAGCCATTTTCTTCTATCGAGTATGTGGAGTCGATATTTAGTTAGACTTTTTTAGTTAATCTGCACACAATTAAAAATATGAAGGTATTTTTTATTGTGATTTATCTTATGGGAGCCATTTTATTATCGAGTGAGTCCTCTATTGGTGGCATAATTGAGGGTAATAAAAAAAAGTTACCATCAATTTCGTACACTCATATACTGGATTGCTTCCCTCAACTAAAGAATAATTCCTTGGAGTTTGATGTAGACTTAGACATTTTAAAAAAAAATATCGATCAATTTTCTCCTTCAGCTAAGTCTATAATGAGATATCGTAAAGTTATTTATGAAGATTTGATTAGTAGTGAAAGTAAATCTGACTCTCAAAAGAAGAGGTTAACTTTAAGTTTAGTCCATTTGAGAAATCAGCCAGAATACAGGATGTCGATAGAAAAAATTGATGATAAAATGACTGGCGAGATCATAAGTCTTCCCAAGGTCCATGAGATTAATCCAAATAAAGAAATAATTAAAAGTTATTTGATCAATGCAAAAATTGAAGAGGATGAAACTTATTGGATTGACACAAAACTGAATAAATTAGAGTTTTCCTATAAAATAAGCAATGACTCCATTATAGAGCTAGACTTGTCTGATAAAAGTAAGCAAAAGCAGCTAAAATGTGAAAAAAGAAAAGATAGAGGAGTTCTTTGTCTTTGTCTTAAGAAATGATTAAGATTTATCCAATCGCAAAAATGATACCTTTTGTGGTTTAATCCTGTGATGATGACATCAAGTTATAGAATAAACAGTTGATTATAAGCGTTTAGAATATATACTATTTTTAGGTTTTTAATGAAGCTCAAGTTTAATAATTTTTAGACCAAGTTTTTAGGAATAGGATAGAAATGATTTCATCTAATTCAGATTTAGCAAAAAGAAATGTAGATTCACTTAAGATGCCTTCTGGAGGTTCTGCCACAAAGCAAACTGTGATGAGCTCTAAAGAGGGTCATACCTACGATTTTCATATTGCTGGACTTCCCTACAAACTTAAGACTAATCATGATGATGCCACGGTTCAGGAACTGGTTACATTTATTAATAAAAAAATGGAAGAATCTCTGGCGCAAACGAAAAATGGATCTTACCAAAATGCAGCTGTTTTAGCAGCTCTTAATATTGCGGAAGAATTAATCTTACTAAAAAGAAAAGCCCATCGTGAATTAGAAAAAGTAGAAGAAAAAATTCTTAAACTAGCTATCGATATTGAAAACTCAAAAAAAGTGTAAGAGAGAATGGTATGTGTTCCCAAAGGCTCTCAAGTCAGCTCTCTAAAAAAGAGTTGAGAACGTATTTTAAAAATCAAATCAGCGAATTTCTTAAAAGAGAATCCGTTGAAGATTTGATTTCTAAATTGGGTAGACAGTTAGAGTTTTTTTTTAAAACACAGAAAGGTATTTGGGGAGTTTTTTCTCCTTTAAAAGAGGAGCCACCTATCTTGAGTTTTTTAGAAGAAAAACATAAGCAGAATGACTTAGTATGGGTTTATCCTAAAGTCACAGATAGTGTCCAAGGCTCAATGGAGTTTTACCTTCCTGAGAGTTTTGAGTTGAGTCACTGGGGAATTAATGAGCCAGCAAAAGGTAAAAAAATGGATAAATCTTTGATTCAAGGGATGTTGATTCCTGGATTGGGATTTAACCGTGGAGGGCAGAGGCTTGGTCGTGGAAAAGGTTTTTACGATCGCTACCTTCAAGATTTTAAAGGTACAAAAGTGGGTATTGGTTTTAGCACTCAACTTGTTGATGATTCTTTTGAAGCTAACAGTTGGGATGTGAATATGGATTACTTAATAACTGAGAAAGAAGTTATTAAATTTAAAAAATGAGTTTGTTTTTTAAGACTTCAAGCTTGGAAGACCATTAACTTATTTTGAGAAAGGCATAAAGATGGAGATTGTGATTTCGGTCTTTTTAGGGATTTTAATTGGTGGAGTGGTGATCTTTTTTGTTAAAAAATATAAAGATGACATTCAAAAAAAATCGGCAAGAATTGAAGCAGAAAAAATTATCAATAAAGCTAAAAATGAAGCTAATAAGCTAAAAAAAGATTCTGAAGCTAAGGCCAAGGATTTCGAAGCTAGAGCAAGAAAGAATTATGAGGCTGATATTCAGAAGCAAAAACAGCAGATGAAATCAAAAGAGCAGCAGCTTGAGAAAAAACTAAAAGAGTTAGATGATCTCAATAAGCAAAAACAAGAAGAGCATGAGAAGTTTCTGTTGGCGTTAAAAGATCGTGACGAAAAATTATCTATTTCAGAGCAAAGATTAAAAGAGTTAGACAAAAAAGCCGAGCAAGAATTATCAGATTTGAAGTTGAAGCTACAAAATGTGGCACAAATGACTCAAGATGAAGCTAAAAGACAATTGATCAACTCTCTTGAAGAAGAAGCTAAATTAGAATCGGCGAAAAAAATTGTTGAGATTGAAACAGAAGCTCAAAGAGAGTCTAGTCAAAGAGTCAAAAAAGTTATAGCAACAGCTTTAGCTCGTTTTGCAGCGGAATACACATCAGAGAGAACAGTCAGTGTTCTAGCGCTTGAGAATGATGAGATGAAGGGTAAAATCATTGGTCGTGAGGGACGAAATATAAGAACTTTAGAAGCTTTGTGTGGTGTTGACTTAATTGTTGATGATACTCCTGAGGCTGTTGTGATTTCAGGTTTTGATCCAATTCGTCGGGAAATTGCAAGGAAGACTATTGAAAAGTTAATGGAAGATGGTCGTGTTCATCCTGCCCGAATTGAGGAAGTGGTAGAAAAGCAAAAATCTGAGGTGATGAAGTCGCTTAGGGAAACTGGTGAACAAGTCATTCAAGAGCTTGGTATTGGTAATATACATCATGAGCTCGTTAAACTTGTGGGTTCAATGAAGTATCGTATGTCACAGGCTCAGAATGTATTGAATCATTCGTTGGAAGTGGCTCATATTTCAGGCCTGTTAGCAGCTGAATTGGGAGTTAATCCTAAAATTGCCAAACGAGCAGGTCTATTACATGATATTGGTAAGGCGATTGACCATGTTGTGGAGGGAAGCCATTCTTTCGTAGGCGCTGAGTGGGCTAAAAAGTACGGAGAATCTGAAGAGGTTTGTCATGCTATCCGAGCTCATCATGATGAGGAAAAGCCGGCAACAATTCTAGCTTGGATTGTTCAAGCTGCTAATATTTTATCGCATTCTCGTCCTGGAGCAAGAAGACCGCAGATGGATAATTACATTCAAAGATTACATGACTTAGAATCTATTGGAAACAGCTTTGATGGCGTAGTTAAGACCTTCGCAGTTCAAGCTGGTAAAGAGATTCGTGTGGTTGTGGAGAGTTCAAAAGTTACCGATGAGTTTGCTGTGTTATTATCAAGAGACATTGCTAGAAAAGTAGAAAGAGAGATGCCTCAGCTTGGTTCTACTAAAGTAACCGTTGTCAGAGAAACTCGTTCTATTGATATGGCCAGATAAAAATATTAATTATTGAAAGAGCAGTTATGTCAGAATCATTGTTTTTGTCTCCTGAAGAACAGTTAGAAAGAATTTCTTTCGGCTGTGTAGATTTGATATCTAAAGAAGACTTATTGAAAAAATTAAAGAAAAGTCAGGCAACTAAGAGGCCACTTTTAATTAAGTTTGGAGCTGATCCTACGCGTCCCGACATTCACTTGGGTCATACGGTCGTTATTAATAAATTGAAGACATTTCAAGATTTAGGACATCATATTCATTTTCTAATTGGTGATTTTACAGCGTTGATTGGAGATCCCTCTGGCAGAAATCAAACTCGGCCTATATTAACAAGAGAAGAGATTGAAGAGAATGCTAAAACCTATGCGAAGCAGATTTTTAAAATTTTAGATCCTGAAAAAACAGAGATTGTATATAATTCTAAATGGCTTGCACAGATGAACTCAATAGATTTTATTAGGTTATCAGCGCAATATACAGTGGCTCGAATTTTAGAAAGAGATGATTTCTCTAAAAGATATAAGTCTCAAACTCCTATTGCAATACATGAATTACTTTATCCACTAACCCAAGGATACGACTCAGTTGCTCTTAAATCAGATGTAGAACTTGGAGGGACAGATCAAAAATTTAATTTGTTAGTCGGTAGAGACTTACAGTCAAATTATGGAATTGATCCACAATGTGTTATCACAATGCCTATACTTGAAGGCTTGGATGGTGTTAATAAAATGTCCAAATCCCTTGATAATTATATTTCTGTTGTAGATTCTCCAAAGGATATGTTTGGAAAAACAATGCGTGTATCTGATGAATTAATGTTCAGATACTATGAGCTTTTAACAAATTTTACTCCTTTTGAAATCTCAAAGCTTAAAGAAGAAGTAGCTCAGGGAAGTAAACATCCAAGACAAGTTAAGGTAGATTTAGCTAAGTTTTTAGTGGCAAGATTTCATTCTCAAGCAGAATCCCAAAATGCAGAAGAAGAGTTTAATCGTATTTTTGTACAAAAGGGCTTGCCTGATCAGGTGGAAGAAAAAAGAGTGACTTCTGTTTTACAACAACCATTGAATCAACTTATGACAGCTTGGGGGTTATCTCAAACTAACTCTGAAGCAGTGAGACTAATTGAGGGTGGTGGAGTTAGTATTGACAATGAAAAAGTCACCAATAGCAAGCTAAAGCTTGATTTGATGTCTGGAAATTCTTTTATCATCAAAGCCGGAAAGAAAAAGTTTTTAAAAGTTATTGTTGAATAACAAAGAGGAAGTTTTGTTATGAAAATTAAGTTTGTACCTCAAAATATTACCATCGAAGGTAGCACCGATAAGTCTTTGCTAGAACTAGCCTTTGATAATCAGATTCCTATAAAATCGATTTGTAAGGGGGTACCAAGTTGTGGTGAATGTCGTGTTAAAATTGCTCAAGGTGAAAACAATGTGAATCCTCCCTCAAGACTTGAGCAAAGTATTTTAGGAACTAATTATTTCCTAGATGGTCGTAGGTTATCTTGTCAGGTCAGATGTTTTGGAGATGTGACGATTGATATGCAAGAACAATTGTTGCGGGATGAAACTCAAAACAAAAAAATTCGTGGATTTAAATCAAACAAACAGTACGAGTCTAAAGCCGTTCTTGATACTATGATTCTTAAAGAGAAATCAGATGAACAGAGTAAAAAATAAGAGGGCCGTTTAGCCCCCTTATTTTTGCTTGTATCTTAAAAATACAATTATAATTTTTGGATATTTAAGTGTACCATAGTTTGGTTAAGAAGTTGATAAGCAACCTCACCGAATGTGATTGGCCCAGTGATGCCTTCTGTTTTTTTGCCTTCCAGTTCAGAGTACAAAAAGTTCAAGATGCAGTTACAAGAAAATAGAATTTGATCAGTGTTTTTTGGTAAGTTTTGCTTGAATGATCCTACATAGTCTTTTACAGCTCCAGCCTGCTTGTATTTTACACCAGTAAAAACAGGGGCATAGAAAATGACTTCTTTATTTTTAGCATCAACATTTTGAAAGCTAACATTGATCATTGCTCCGGCGTAGTCTGCAACTAAAGGAAGTTTAACATCTAGCTTATTATTCTGAACGTAGTCAGCAAAGTTTACTTTTTTTCCATTGACTAGAACTTCTTTTGCTTTGAAACCTGATTCAAGGAACTCTATAGTATCACCAGAACCTTGTTTGAAAATATTCACAATTCCAATTTCAGATACATACTCTTTTCCTAAATCCACTTGCATAACTAAAGCCTTGTCGCTACTAAACTCACCTGTTTGTCCGTTGAAAACTTTAGGTGTGATTTTACCCAAATCATTCAGGTTTACCCCTGTAATCCAGCCAACTAAAGGACGAGCTGCAAAATTTTTATACTCTGGTGCATGAGTCGCAAAAGATAAGTGAATTTGAGTCAGAGCGGGAAGCATTATAAGTCCAAAACCTGTTTCAGGAATGTCAGAGTAAACATTTTTGATGTTTGATTCATCATAAAGTTTAACATTTATACCTTTTACATAGTTTGGTAATTCCGTAGCAAAAACTTTATCTTTAGTGATAAGTCCACCTTGCTCACTCATGAAGTAAGGGATAGTTCCACCTACCCATTTTCCTTTGGGAAGAGTTTTTAGGATGTCTTCATCTGCTGCTAAAAAGTAAGACTTACCGCTGTTAATATTTTTAGTAATTTCATCTTTTGTGTACATTTTATTATTATTCATATTTTTTTCTCCTTAATTGATTAAATGATTAACCAAGTTTAGATATGTCCTTTTGAGCTGTAGGCAGATTTTGATTTTTTTCGAAGAGTTGATATAGTTCTAAAGCAGACTTTTGTAAGCTTCCTGGATCATTTTTAAAGTTTCTTTGGGCTGTTCCTAAGAAGATTTTGATTGCTAGGAACTCAAACTCGATGTTTTTCGATCCATTGATAATATCTGTCCAAATTTTGCTGGATGCAGATGGTAATGCCATTATAAACTCCTTTCATAATGTTTCGTTTAAATGCTTTTTAGAGTTTAAACACAAAAAAATAAATTATTGAGTGTTTAAAGGTTCAATACATCAAATCATGACTTAAGTTTGCTAAAAGAAATGTTAAGTTTTTTTCACTAAAAGATTTTAACAAATGTTAAATAAATGAAAGTAGTTGATTTAATAGCTAAATTTTAAATCTATTTAGTTATATGAATAAAAATCATAAATGTTTTTTTGTATTAAATTACAAGTAAATTTGACTCAAAAAGAAAACCTTAGTTTTTAATAAGAATAACTAACTTCAAAAACTGCTATGCTTCTTTTCTAAAATAAAATTACTCTTTAGTTTTTTTTCCAACTTTCTTGCTTGTTGTCTTTCCTTAACTCTGCTTTTATCTCCAAATCTATTAAGTACTTCAAGCATATGATCAACAATTTTCGCGAGGGCAACATAGAGATTAGATTCAGCTTTTTCTATAGTTATTCCACTATATTTTCCTCCAACAACGTGAAGCTTAAGTTTGAAAAGATCAGGTCCTGCTTGTAGGGGGGAATTGACCATCTCTAGTGTGACTTGAATATTGCTTTTTTTTAATGCGCTAAACTTATCAATCAAAGCTTCAATTCTTTCTTGAACAACCGATCGAGCTAACTCTGATTTGTCTAAATTTTTAAATTTAATCTGAACCATATTTGTTTCCCTTTCTTTGTTTAGTTAAAAGAGTTTTAATTTGGATGCTTTTGTTTTTAAGTCATTGGACTCTTCTATTGTTTTCAAGATCTAGGATTTACTTAAGTAAAATCTCCATGATCAGTACATATGTTATCTTAATGAATTTTTATGAATTGTTAAAATAGATAAAAAATATTCAAATTATACTTTAAAGCTATACAACAAATGAATCTTTACTTTTTGATTCTATATGAGTGGGGAGGGGGAACAAGGCTCATTTTCCTCAAAATGTTAGTATTTTTCAAAATAATACTATTTCTTTTGACAGATGTATGACTTTATTCAGCATTGGATGCTGTTTTTAGATTAAAGTAGTTTATGACGTATTTAAGATATCTCAAAATGGCACATAATCTGCTCTGATCAACTAATAGATATTAGAGGGTTCATATGAGAAAAATAATAGTAGTAAGTATTTCTGTTGGATTAGTTTTTTTGATGTCTGGTTTCAATTATAAACAGCAGTCTCATCAAGCCAGATGGGGACGTTTTGTTGTTGGAGGCTTAAAGGGTTACTTTTGTACTTTAACTCCTCTGGAAAATGAAGTTCTTCAAAGTCACAATCAACAGATATACTCAGGGAAGATTCCTTCAGAGTTTTCTATTTTTTCTATTAATAAAAATCAGCAAAGAATAACTCATCAAAAAGAAATCTATATGTTAGAAAAATATGGTTCCGATACAGACTATTTTTCCAGAAAATGGAAAGAAGCTCTTGCTGATGGACAAATGCCTACTACTATTCAATGGATAACCTCAAAAAATAAGATCGTTTATTTTAAAAACAATCAGTATCATGTTTGTGAGTTGAAATAATTTAACAAATAGGATCACTTTTGAAGATGATATAGAAGATTATTTTTTTATAAATTCTTGGGCAGACTTACCAAGAGATTTAAGAGTGTTCCTAATTTCATCATAATGAGTATCATCAACAGAGATTACTCCATTCATATTATAAAGCTTCATAAATGTGTCTTTGCCATACTCAGTCTCTAAAAAATCAATAAGAGCTTTTTTGATTTTAATTTTTAGATCCTCTTCCATTTCTCCTCTGAATACAATCGGGTCGTTGGGGATTGGATCTGTCAGCTTTAAAATCTCAATTTTATCAAACACATCAGGAAATTGGGTTAAAACTAGCTTACGAGCATCTTGGGGTTTACCATCTTTTTCAGGAGTATAAAAGGTAGCACCTGCATCGACTTGTTTCTGATAGAGCATAGAAATAACGGTGTCATGTTTACCAGCAAAAACAAACTCTTTCGGCTTAATATTTTTTTTTCTTAGAAGTTCAGCTGGCATCAGAAAACCTGAAGTAGAAGCAGGGTCAACAAAAGCGAATCGCTTGCCATCAATGTCTTCAATTTTTTTTAAATGCCCTTTTCTAGTTATAATTTGTCCTTGATAGTATCTTTGACCGTAGTGGACTCCCATCAACTTGGCTTGAACTCCATATTTTTCATAGGCCAGAATATATCCAAAAGTATTCATAATGGCTACGTCTGCTTTTTTTGATCCGAAGGCTTCAACTACAGCGATATAACTTGTGGGGACTTTGACATCAAATGCCAAGCCAGTTTTTTCATGTAGAAACTGAGCCACTTTTTTTCCATTGTCTTCTAGAACTCTGGCATCTTGACCTGGAATTAGAAATAATTTGATTGGATTTTTTTCAGTCCCTAGATTGTGTGAAGATGTACAACTTACAGAAAAAAAAGCGGAACAAAAAATGATCAATGAAAGTCTATATAGCATGCTTTATATCATTAACGTATTATTAAACAAAAAGGAATAAAATTAATTGGTTATGATTTGAAAAGTAAATAAAATTACTTTTTAATAGAGTAAAGTATTTATAACGTATTAGATGTAAAGGAATTAAGATGAAAATGTTGAGTGTTTTAGTGATGTCCAGTTTTTTATATATGTCCTGTGCTGAAAAAAGAATTTTGCCGGGATCAGATAATGTAAAAATTAGCAGAGATCAGCCTTCAGCAGAGTGTAAAAATCTTGGCCGCGTTCAGGGGAGAACAATTTCTGTTACTCCAAATCTTGAATTTGCAATTGAAGACATGAAGAAAGAAGCCTCTTATAAGGGTGCTAACTATGTAGTTATGGAAACAGCATCTGGATATGATACAGCAGTTTCAGGAACAGCCTTCTATTGTCCTTAAATGACTTTCACCTAGTCAAAATTGTTTAATGTCTTGATTTAAGACTAGTTTTCAATCAACTGAATAGGATCGACGTTAATCCTATTCTGATATCAATAAGTTGAATGCTATAGAGTTTTTCTAAGGTCATGTGCTAATCTAGAAGCATGAAAAATATCAAGAACGTATACCCTGTGGCTTTGTTTGTCTTTTTATTTCTTTTTAAAACAGTAGCTTTTTCCGAGGACCTTTATGGGATATTTATGGTGGTTAAAGGGGGTGTGGAAGTAGAGTCTTTGAAAACTGGGAAGACACTGGCAAGAGTTGGAATGAAGGTTTATCCAGGTGATAAAGTTTCAACGCAAAAAGAAGCTCGTGCTAAAGTGGTTATGTCTGACAGAAATGTTATGAATATTTCACCAGAGACAGTCCTGACAATCAATAAATATGAAAATGATCCTAAATCCAATACTAAAAATGTAGAGCTAGAGTTAACTCAAGGTAAAGTAAGAAATAATGTAGAACAAAAATATGATGGAGATAAAAGTAAATTCATCATTAAAACTCCAACTGCGGTTGCGGGAGTACGAGGAACTCAGTTCTTAACTTCATTTGATAGAACTACCCAAATTACGGCGGTTATTACATTCAAAGGAGCTGTTCAAATGGCTCCAATATTACCCAATGGTCAAGTTTCATCTCAAGTGGTAACAATTAAGAAGGGTGAGACCTCTTCTGTGAAGCAAGGCCAAGATTCACCTGAACCTCCTAAAATTGTACCTAAAGAAGATTTGAATAAAGCTGAAAAAGAATCTCAAGCCAAAGTTCCTCCTAAGCCGGAAAATGAATCAACTGCAGTTGCAGATCAAAAAAGTGATGGAAAAGGAGATGGAGGAGAAAAAAAAGATACTAAATTAGATGATAAAAATAGAAAAGATAAAGATGTTAAAAAGAATGAAATTTCAGATCAGGCAAATGTAAATAGTGAGGGAAAAAGGGAGCCAGCCTCTGATATAAAACCTGGAGCCATTGATAAAGTAAAAGAATCAGTAATGATAGATAAAAAAGATTTAGATTTTCGAGATGCTAATAATATTAAACCACCAATGGTCGTAGACGTACCAACTATCTTACCTGTTGTCACTAGACCTCCGACCATTATTCCACCAGCGCAACAAAATCCGATGATTGATGAGATAGTTCGAAGTAGAATAAATAAGACAACTGTTATTATTAGACCTGTAATTCCAAACAAGTAAACTGAGATAGCTATGAAAAAACCACTTATTGTCTTATTGTTAACTAGTCAGATGGTATTTGGCTTAGGCCAACAAGTGACTTTACTTCAAAACCAACCTATAGTGATAGAGTATTACCATAATTTACCAGATGGAAAAGCCCTGTTTTTAACAGTGCTTGAGACTCAGACTAAAAAGAAAGCTTCAGTTGAATTAACTCCGTCTTTACAAGATAAAAAAATATTGGTTGGAGGTTTTAAAATTCAACTTGATATGAATAAGTTACCTAGTCAGAACTTAGAATTTTTAACTAAGTCAGGAGATAAGCTTTTTGCTCACGTCATTCCAAATGCAAATTCTAAAGATAATACTCTTTCTGTGGCTTTATTTAATAAAGAATCTGAATGGCAAGCCTACACAGCTAATTTCTTAAATAAAGCTAACGAAGAACTATTGAAACAGCAAAAAAAAATTCAGCAAGAAGCCCAGAAAAACTTAAAAAATGTTAATTTTAATAATTCAGCAGCACTAGAAAAATTAAAAGAGAAAAATGAAACATTAATTAGATTGAATGATCGCATCCAAGAACAAACTCGATTAAGCTTCGAAGCTCAAGAGGCCATAAAAAGAGAAGAATTATTGCGACAACAAGAGCTAAAAACTAAGCATGAACGAGAAAAAAATAAACAACTTTCAAAGTTGAAAGCAGATAATGCTTTGATTTCTTACCAAAAACAAAACTTTAAAGAAGCTTCGCGACTATATGAAGAAGCAATTGCTCTTGATCCTGAAAATGATGAGTTTTATTATCGCTATGGAGTGAGTCTTTATAAAGTAAATAACTATAATAAATCTTTATCAGTTTTATCAATTGCTGAAGGCGGGGAGCAAGACCCTGTTGAGCATAAGTATTATGTGGCCTTAAATCATTTAAAGTTAAATGAATTAGATAAAGCTCTTTCTGAGTTTAAGGAAATAAGAGATGAAGATGATAAAGCTTTAAGTCCAATTGCAGCTTTTTATGCAGGAAATTTAGAGTTAAACTCTAAGAGCTTTAAGACAGCCAGAGAAAATTTTCAGTATGTTTTAGATAAATCATCAGATCCTAAGTTAGATAAGGAAGCTGAATTAAAGTTGGAAGAGGTCGACAGACTTGAAAGTTTTTATGAAAGTCAGAAAGAAGTTTTCAAATACAGTCTGAGTGTTGGGCCTCAGTATGACGGCAATGTTTTAAATGTAGCAACACAAAACTTAGCAACTAATACAGAAGCTTATCGCTTACAGTACGGCGCTAGTTTGACGTATCATGTGTATAGAACTCTATCTTCACTGTATTCATTGCAATTTGATATTAATGATATGTACAGTGTTGATAAAAACTTTAAATCAGACAGTACGATTCAATCAGCTGATCCTTTAACTATGGGTGTGAAAGCTCCTATGAATCATCAGTGGAAGCTGTTTAGTAAAGATTTTAGTTCTAATATAGCTCCTTACATTACGACTTTATCAATGAGTAGTGAAGGTGGAAGTAGAAAGCAGATTATGTCTTCCCAAGGTTTTGGAGCTGATGTATCTTGGGCACAGTCAAAATCTTGGTCACATGTTATAAAAGCTGATTACATTATGGATAATTCAAGTCTTGAAGTTTCAACCCCTGAAGATAATCAATCTGCAAAAAGAACTACCCTGGGATACAGTTTAATTAAAGTTCTGGATGATAAAGCAAGCAAATCTTTGATGGGTGATTTAAGTTATATTCAGAATAAGTCTGATGGTACTAATAATAACTTTAATAAGACAATTTTAGGATTAACATACAGTTTTCCATGGTCAAAAACCTATAAGGGAGCTTCAAAGCTTGAGTATACAGATTTAAAATATCCAGATAATTCCAATTTAAGAAAAGATAGTATTACTGTAGCTTCACTATCAGCAGTCAAAGACTTAAATAAAAATAAAAGCCTTTCCTTTAATTTTGCTTATAATCTAAATAGTTCAAATGTTGATTCTTATAAGTACAACAAGATAGTATTGGGTTTTTTATTTACTTACACTGGCAATTATTCCAAAAAATAGACTGTATTTAATTTTTTTTAACCGCATTTAGCACTGTTAGTTCTAAATCGATGCAAGTTGTCACTGAAGGTATTGTATCGAGCATTCCCTTTTTTTTAATTTTAATAGTTACAGTGCAACCATTAGGAGTGATAGAGTTAATGGTATTGTCTTCATTAAGATCTACCTCTTCTGTATGAAGTTCACTTCCTTTTTGTTTAATCACTTTACCATCATAAGATCGCATGACTCCATTACCTCTGATCGTTTCAATATGTACGAGCGTTATATTTTCCTTGTTTTTGAAAATATTTACCTCATAGCCATCTTTTTGAATGATAACACAAGAGTTGTCTTCAGGGTTAAATAGGCCTTCAAGGCTAGAACAGTCATGTTGATTTTCAACATAAATTTTTACTGCAGAATCTTTTGTATACGTTCCTAAATAATTACTATCTTTAGCAACCGATATATTTAAATTTGATAACAAAATAAACCATGTAATAACCTTTTTCATACATTTCCCTTTAAAGTTTAGCTAACTCTCTACCTACTAGTAGTATTAGTAAGTAAATGCTTTAGTAAATTAAAAACTCAATAAAGGCAATCATTACATTTTTTTGATGTATCTATTTTGTTTTCATTGTGTATACGCCATCCCAGTTTTCCTCAGGAGGTTCTTTAATAAAGTCTTCGCATCTATGAATAAATACTTTAGAAACTTTATCATCAGGATGAATTCTTAGAGTTTCTTCAAATTTTTCTACAGCTTTAACGAAATTTTTTTGATGATAAAGTAAATATCCATCTTCAAAAGTCTTTAAAAAATTCAATTCTCTATTAGAATTTTTGTTGGCTATCAGTTCATAAATAGCTACAGGAAGGTTTTTCCCTTTTACTTTCACTTTATCAATTTCTCTTGCAATAAAGAACTCTTTGACTTCGTTGTAAGTACTCTCACTGATAACAATTCTGACTCCGTACTCTTTGGTAATACCTTCGAGTCTGGAAGCTAAATTAACGGAATCTCCCATCACAGTGTAGTTTTGAACAATGTTACTACCCATGTTACCCACACTCATTTCACCAGTATTAATTCCAATACCAATATCAATATGTGGTAAATTTTGATTTGCAAATTCAATCTGAAGCTCCTTTAGTTTATCAAGGCTTTCAAGAGCACATTGGCAAGCTTGTGCAGCATGATTCTTATCTGTAATAGGAGCTCCAAAAAAAGCCATGACAGCATCTCCAATATATTTATCCAGTGTTCCTTTGTTTTTAAAAACAATCTCAGTCATTGGTGTTAGATATAAATTTAGAACACGAGATAGCTCTTCGGGAGCTAGTTTTTCTGAAATAGTTGTAAAGCCTCTTACGTCAGAGAAAAAAACACTCATGCGCTGACGGCGACCTCCCAATTTCAGATTTTCATCTGATTTTAATAATTCATCAACAACTGCTGGTGAAACATACTTAGAGAAGGTGGACTTTAGTTGTTTCTTCTTTTTTTCTTCTGTGAAGTACTTATAAAAAGTGACAGAAATATTACTTAATACCAAGTATATAATAAGAATTAAAAATCCAGAAAAGACGATATTTTTATTTTTAAAAAGAAAAAAGTCTATAATAAGTAGGCAGGCAATAAGTATGTTAAGTGATACAAAAGAACTAATAGCTCCAAGGAAAGCCCAAATAAAAGAAAAGATAATTCCTAAGCTAAGAATAATATAAGGAAAAATTTTAGCTTCCAAATAAAGGTATGTCAGAAAATTTTCATCAAATAGATTGGCGAGCATAGTTAAATGGATTTCAGGTCCTGGATAATTAGCTTCAAGTGGGATTGTTCTTAAGTCATAAACACCTATGGCTGTAGCTCCTACTATAAGTGAACGACCTTTTAAAAAATCTTTTTTATTAACAGTTTCTGCAACTATATTAGATGTTTTTGTTTCTGGATTAATTTTTCGATTTAGAACTGTCATAGTTTCATTTGTGGTAAATAGTTCTTTAGCTGGAATATATGGTAGTGTCATTTGAGTTCCATAGTAGTTAATTAACACTCTTGCTGAGGTATCAACAGGAACTTGAAACTTAAGCTTATTGTCCGCATCGAAAATATTAAATGCTTTTATTTTTTTTTGATTTAAACTGCTATCTTTTTCAATAGCAATTTCAGCTCTATAGTTTTTTGAGACTAAATAAGATTGGAGAGATAAGGAGGGAATATAACTCAAGCCAAGTCGATTTCCTGAGCGATAAAAAAGTGGATAACGACGTATATAGCCATCTCTATCCTGATCAGCTACGAAGCTAGCTGTATAGAGTGCTTTTTTTTGGATCATGTCTATGTTTGAAGTCCAATAACCATATTGAGGAATCGGATTAAATAAAGTTTTTTCAAAGATCCAAGACGTTATTTTCTCTAAGGAATGGTTCTCAATCTGATTGAAAGTTTTAAAATAAAGCTCTTTGATTTTAGTTTTATCTTCATCAGAAATAGGATCGTTTTTCAAAAAAGAAAGTTGTGAATTGTTGGTTTTATAAAGGTAAGGATCATTACTTGTTAACCACTCAAGACAATATTGGAAAAGTGCTTTATTTTGTTCTAATTGCAAGGCATTTTTTTGGAATGGATGAAGCTCCTCATAAGATTGTTTCCCAAGTGAAGAAATTTTATTAGCTTCTAGACGTTGATGAATATTGCTAAAAATAGGTTTAAATAAATCATTCCATGGAAGTGATTCCAATATATCATCACTGTCGTCAATAGTTAGCGTAGCATTGAGTTTTACTAGTTCTTCACCACCGGTTTTTTTAAAAGCTTCATTAATACAATAATCTTGAAATTTTATATTACTTTTTATGCCATTTTCACTAAAAGTACCTAGAACGAGTTTATCCGCATATTTTTCAATTGTAGCTGCTAATTTTTCGTCGGCCTGAGTATTCCCTTTTTCTGGCTCAGAAAAAATAATGTCGAATCCTAAACTAGAAACTTCATATTTCATCAAGTTTTCGATCATATCAGCCATAAGATCTCGACTCCATGGCCAACGGCCAATTTCAGTCAAAGAATCATCATCGATAGAAACCAAAGCAACAGGAGCTTTGGTAGTTTTAGAAGGAGCAAGTTTGTATTTGAAATCATTGTATCTTAGGTCAAGAGTTTCAAAGGTCTCAAATAGGACTGAGTTTTTTTTTAGGTTATCAGGAGTATCCCTAAATTCATAATACTGTTGACTAAAAATAAAAAAGACAAAAGATAAAGCAATCCCATAAAAAAGAGGTAGTTTTTCAATTTTCATAAAGATAGCTTCGGAGAATCTTTAAAAAGATTAAGCTTTTTTTACGAACTCAGACTTAAGGTTTATCGCTCCAATACCATCAATTTTACAGGCAATATTGTGACCATCATGACCATCAACGAGTCTTATATTTTTTACTTTGGTGCCAACCTTTACCACTGAAGTTGAACCCTTGATCTTCAATTCTTTAATGACTGTAACAGAATCACCTGAGGTTAAAACATTACCATGAGCGTCTTTTATTGATGAATCATCAGAAGTAGACTCAGGGCCTTCTTGACTTGCCTTCTGACTAGAACTCCATTCATGACCACATTCTGGGCAAATCCAAAGATTTCCATCCTCATAGATATTTTCGCCTTTACATTTTGGGCACTGAGTGTTGTTACTCATATTAATTCCTTTAATCATTATATTTATAATTTGGAGCCTAACCTACACGCCAAACCACTTTTCGGCAATATGAAATCCAAAAAGAAAATGAGAAACTAAAGAATAAATGCCCGCAGCTATTAGGATACCTCCAGCAATTCTTTTTCTTTTGACGGCAGAAAGCGAGATATTCTTTTTTACCATCAAGGAAACAGCACTAAGAGCTGGAATACTTCCTAGAGTGAATAGAAACATAACAAATCCCCCGGCAAAGGCACTTTTTGATGCAAGGGCTGACAATAAAAATGTATAAAGCCAGCCACAAGGAAGAAGTCCAGTCATAATTCCTATCCAAAACCCTGAAACTTGATTAAACTTTTTTTGATATTTAAATAACCAATTCAAAATTTTGTGAAGTTTTCTTTGGGAATGCATTTCATAGTTACTCAATGAAAAAAAGCCCATAGTAATAAGACTTAATGAGAGAATAATAATACTTAGAGTTTGAAGCCACTTAAAGTCTGAGTTTAAGAAAAAACCACCTATCAGTCCAGCTAGAATTCCTAAACTGACATAAGAAATAATTCTTCCCAAGTGATAGGGTAGTAGTTGTTTTTGATTGGCCGCAATACTGGCTAGAGGAGAACACATACCAACGCAATGCCAGCTTCCAAAAAAGCTGGTTGTTAAAATCATAATTGAAATAGTTGGCAGTGTTAGCTGATCCATAATTATTGTGAAGCCTTACTAGCTTGGTCCGACTAAGCTGAAATCTTTTGATTGGTCAGTACTTTCTTTTGATATAGAAAGATCATCTTTGATGTGCATTCTTAATTTAAGATCTCCCTTTTTTTGCAAGATATCTTTCTTAAATACGATAAAAAGATGAATAGTCTTATCGCTACCAGCTTTTACGGAAACAGGATTTTCAGGAATCTTTAAATCCAAATTCAAGTTTTGAAATTCTTGTGGAATATCGATTTTATATTTCTTATCCTCAAACCCTTGATTTTTTATATGCAATTTAAAATGGTTCATAATGGCTTCACTGCCATCATTGTTTTTAATAATCTGGTAAGGAGAATCCGTTGCTCTAAGAAGTGCTACATGAACATCCGTGCGATTGTATAATAATACACTTAACGAAATACCAGAAAGAACTAAAATACTCAGATAAATGAGCGATCTTGCTGAGAAAATTTTATTTTGTTTTTCAGAAATAGTATTATACTTAATTAGCCCTTTAGGTTTTTTTACCTTTTCCATGATTTCATCACAAGCATCTATACAGGCTGTGCAGGCAATGCACTCCATTTGAAGACCTTTACGAATATCAATTCCAGTAGGACATACCTGAACACAGCGATTACAAGAGACGCAATCTCCTTTTTTACCATCAGCGCTAGCAGGTAGGCCTTTTCTGGGTTCTCCTCTTTTTTCATCGTATAAAACAGCTAGAGAGCCATGATCCATTAGTACACTTTGGAAGCGACCATAGGGACACATAATTATACAAAACTGTTCACGAAACCAACCAAAATCAAAAAGTAAAACAAGAGTAATTGAACTAACAATAAGAAACGTGGTCATATGAAGAGAAATGTCCCCAGAAAGGATCCATTCCGTCAAAGAAACAGAGCCAACAAAATAAGCCGCAAATGAATGGGCAATGAGCGAGGAAACAATAAAAAATAAAAACCATTTAGTTATTTTTTTTATAAATTTTTTAAAATTCATATCTTGTTTTTCAAGTTCGCGTCTTTGGATGTAATTTCCCTCAATCCACTTTTCAATGCGTCGATAAATAAAATCAATGAATACAGTTTGTGGACATGCCCATCCACACCAAACTCTTCCCCAAATTGAAGTAATGAATGCAAGTCCTATGGTAAAGAAAGCAAGAACGAAAAAAACCATGGGAGCATCGTGAGCCCAAAAAGTAACTCCAAAAATAGCAAACTTTCTATTGGGAAGATCCAAAAGAATAGTTTGAGTGTTATTAATTTTCGTCCAAGGAAGGATTAAAAAAAACAAAATTAAAACAGCATAAAAGTAATCTCTTTTATTCCTCCAAAAACCTTTAACTTCGGCTGGGATAATAACTTTTTTGTGACCTTGATCGTCCAGCATCGAGAGTCTTTCAGGATCTAAACCAAGATTATTTTCAATATTATTGTTTTCGTTAGAAGGATTTTCTGTTTTGTTATCCACTATGCCTACCTTTATTTATACACGAATAATTGTAAAATCTATTTTCATAATTAAATATGTTTTGGCACATCTTTAGGGTCAAGTGAAGATGTTATCCAGCAATATAAGTCACAGACTAATTGGTTACTTTTTTTATCGTTGCCTTAAATAAAATTTAAGGCAACTGTAAAAACAACAACTTATTCTACAGGTTCTCCTTGAGGAGCTTTTGGGTTGGCAGGATTTGAACCTTTTTTAGATAAAATAAATCCGCTAACGGCAATCATTTCATCTTGTTTTAAAATTCCATCCCACGGAGGCATCCCCTTATCGGCGACACCAGCTTTAATCACAGTTAACATGTCTGTGATTTTACCTTTTCCATGGATCCAGTACTTGTCAGTCAAGTTAGGACCAATTAAACCTTGCAACTCATTTCCATGACAAGAAGCACATTTACCAGTGAAAACTTCAGCACCTATAGCTAGTAGCTTTGGATCCTGAGCTTTTTTCATCAGCTCTTCTTCTGATTCTTGAGGGGCAGCAGAAGCTGCAGGTTTAGCAGCTTGAACTTCCTTCATAGCCACTTCCAATTCTTGTGAAAGCGTTGGACCACCACCGAATTCGTAGTGAATCACATATATGAAAGCAAAAATGATAGTCGCATAAAAGGTGATTAACCACCAACCAGGAAGAGGATTATCAAACTCTTTGATTCCATCATACTCATGCCCTTTGATTAGTAAATCTTGTTCTTGACTCATAAATTTTCTCCATAATTTTTTTCATCGCTGAGTGGAAGCTCAGAAATTTTTTTATATTGTCTCTGTGCTCCCATTCTGAAAGTCCATCCTAAAACCGCCATAAAAACGGCAAAAAATAATAAGAAACCAAATAATGCTAACTGGGTATCATTAAAGTGAGCTAGCCACTGCTTTGTCATCTTTAACTCCTTTGTTTTTTCCTTTTTGACCAAGACTTTGTAAATAAGCAATAAGTGCAACTACTTGTTTTCTCTCTAAGCCGTCTTGAGTTACGCCTTGTGCTTTCAAGCCCTCGGCAATTTCTTTGGCTTGTTTTTCAGCCATAACATCAGCTTGAGCTAAAGTGTTGTCATCGTATGGTACACCTAAGGCCTTCATCACTGCGACTTTTTTTCTTAGACCAACAAAGTCTGTAGATTTGTCTGCTAACCAAGGATAGTTTGGCATAATTGACTTAGGAGTTACAGCTCTTGGATCAATCATATGACGATAGTGCCAAAGATCAGGATATTTTTTTCCGGTTCTTGCTAAATCAGGTCCTGTTCTTTTTGAACCCCATTGGAATGGATGATCATACATAGATTCTTCAATTGTAGAGGCTTTACCATATCTTAAAACATCACCAGGTAACTGACGAATCATCTGAGAGTGGCAAACATAACAACCTTCTGCAATGTAAATATCACGACCAGCTAACTCAAGGGGAGTATAAGGTTCCACCGCATTTTCTTCTTTTACATACTTAGAAAGATTTAATGTAGGGTAGATTTCAATGACAGAACCTACAAGAACAGCGATTAATGATAAAACTGAGAATACTGTTACAAGTCCTTCAAGTTTTCTATGACCTTTTTCAGGATGAGTGTCATGTCCTACAGCTACAGGAACTTGAACTTCGGTGTCGTATTGATTAGCTGGAGCCCCTTGAATAGTTTTAATCACATTATAAATCATGATTAAGAACCCAATTAAGAACAACAATCCACCTAAAGCTCTGATCCAGTATAGAGGAACTATTTTCATGACTGTTTCTACGAAGTCAGGATAAACTAGATTTCCTTGAACGTCGATTGCTCTCCACATAAGTCCTTGAGTGATTCCAGAAGCCCACATAGAGATGTAGTAAAGAAGAATTCCCAGCAAAGCGACCCAGAAATGAGTATTAGCTAGTGACTTTGAGTGAAGTTCAGTTCTCCAGAGTTTAGGAATCAAGTAGTAAGCCATCCCAAACGCCATGAAACCATTCCAGCCTAGTGCACCACCGTGAACGTGACCAATGATCCAATCTGTATAGTGACCAAGATTATTAACTGATTTTATAGACAAGAGTGGACCTTCAAAAGTCGACATTCCATAAAATGTAACTGCTGTCACAAGAAATTTAACAATGGGTTCTGTTCTGATTAAATGCCATACACCTCTTAAAGTGAGTAAGCCATTAATCATACCTCCCCAACTAGGAGCCCAAAGCATCACAGAGAAAACCATACCTAAAGTTTGAGCCCAATCAGGCATTGCTGTATTTAGCAAGTGATGAGGACCAGCCCAAATGTACAAGAAAATTAAAGCCCAAAAATGGACAATTGATAAACGATAAGAGTAGACAGGACGATTAACCGCTTTAGGAATAAAGTAGTACATTAAACCAAGGAAAGGAGTTGTTAAGAAAAAGGCAACAGCATTATGTCCATACCACCACTGAACTAAGGCATCTTGAATACCAGCCCAAACGGGATATGACTTCATGAAACTCACAGGATATTCAATGGAGTTTACAATATGAAGCATGGCCACAGTTAAAATGGTTGCAATATAAAACCAAATAGCTACATAAATGTGTTTTTCTTTTCTTTTAGCTAAGGTTCCAAAAAAGTTTACCGCAAACACGACCCAAATGACTGCAATAGCAATATCGATAGGCCATTCAAGCTCTGCATATTCTTTACCTTGAGAATATCCAAGGGGAAGAGTGATGGCTGCTGAAAGAATAATAGCTTGCCATCCCCAAAAATGAAGCCAACTTAAGGTGTCATTAAAAAGTCTCGTTTTGCATAGCCTTTGAGTGGAATAGTAAACTCCAGCAAAAACCGCGTTCCCCGCAAATGCAAAGATAGCTGCGTTAGTATGCAACGGACGGAGCCTTCCAAAGGTGATCCATTCTAGGTTCATATTGAACGGCCAATAGGCCAATTGTAAAGCTGCCAGCAACCCTGCAAGAAATGCGACTCCTGCAAAGGTTAACATGGCTAGGACAAAGGCTTTAACGATTTTATCGTCGTAAGTCACTTTTTCCAGTTGTAGTGATTTTTGATTTTCCACTGTTCTCCCTTTCTTTGTTTGTTTATTTTATAATTAATTAATTTTATTTAAAGTTTAGTGTTCTGATCGATAGTTGGATCGTTAGTACTGGTGCTGACAATTTTATTGTTCACAGAGTCATCTTCTTTTAGGATGCGTAGTGCCGGCGTTTCTAGATCATCAAATTGACCTTTAGATGTAGCCCAAAGAAAAGCATAAACAAATCCCCCTGCGAAAATCAAAGCCATGGGAATGGTTAAAATGATCACATTCATTTCTTTACTCCTAAAAGGGTTGAACCTAAAATCAATCCACTACTTACAGGCATTAGAATAGCAGCGATGAGTGGATTTATAAAACCAGCTAAAGCCAAAACTCCTCCAATAAAGTTGTAAACAAGTGCAAAAAATAAATTTCTTTTTAAAGTATCTTGGGCATTTCTAGAGATTTCAATAAGAAATAGTAAAGATTTTAAGCCTGATTTGGTAAAATAAACATCGCAAGAATTTAGACTCAGAGAAACAGAACCTTTTACCGCAATGCCGACTAAAGCAGACTGAAGAGCTAGAGCATCATTTGCCCCATCACCGATCATGCAAACATCTTTAAACTCAAGTAACTTTAATTGTTTTTCAACAGGCGATAATTCAGAAAAAACCAGAGAGGGATTGATTTTAGTCTCAGCAGCAATTTTATTAACTATAAATCGCCTATCTCCTGAGAGAATTCCAACTTGATAATTTTTTTGAACTAGAGAGCTGATAACTTCCTTGGTGTCATTATGAAGTTCATCACTAAAATAAAAGTATCCAAGAACTTGATCATTTTTTTTAAGAGTGACACACATTAGCCCATTCTCTTCTCTTTTTTGAGCTGATTCAAGCATGTAGTGTTTTCCCTCATGGTAACCACTGACCCCTAGACCTAGTTTTTCTTCTAAATTTAAAAAAACTTTAGGTTGGGTGTTTTTCCAAGCGTTCCTAAAGGCAAAAGCAATAGGGTGGGAAGATTGTGACTCTAAGCCTAAAATTAAAGATTTAACTTCATCACTTACATCATTTGGAAAAAACTGAACTAAACTAAGGTGACCTGATGTTAAGGTGCCTGTTTTGTCAAAAAAAATGGTCTTCATTTGTAAGACTTTTTCAAAAACATTTCCATTTTTGATTAAAATACCTTTTTCTCTGGCTTTTCGTAATGACATGGCATAGGTCAGTGGTGTTCCAAATGCAAGTGCACATGGGCAGGCAAGAACAATTAGGGCCAAAGAGCGATTAAGAGCTTCTTGATAATCAACTAAAGCTCCATAGAATATAAAAAATATTACGGCTAGAGAAAATACAATTCCAATCAGCCACTGGGCTAAGTTATCAGACAAAGTCACGAACTTGGTTTTTTGTAAAGATTCGCGTTCAAGTTTGTTGATAATTTTACCAATTTCAGTCTCTGAGCTTGTTTTTTCAACAAGCATATCAAAAGCTTTGTTAAGAGCTCTTGTTCCTGCAAAGACTTTCATTCCATGGGCAAAAGTTTGTGGCAAAGACTCGCCATTTAGAAGGGACATATCAATGTCGGCGCTGATGGAATAAATTGTTCCATCAGCTGGTAGAATTTGATTCGCTTCAACAACAAGAATATCACCAACTTCAATTTTATGTGAAGGTTTAGAGCTAATGCCTTCCTTAGTTCTAAACTGAACTGATTGAATCGGGATGTATTGGCTGAGGGTGCTTTCTGACAAAGATTTTTGTTGAACTCTTTTGACTAGGAAGCGAGTCGCAAGAATCAGAAAGATAAAACTAGCTGTAGAATCAAAGTAAATTTCCCCATGCCCTCTGACCAAATTGACGGTTGAAAATATAAAACCAGCTAACATTGCAATAGTAATGGGTAAATCAACATTAATAACTTGATACTTGATTGAGTTGATGGCTCCTTGATAAAAAGGAATTGCCGAGTAAAAAAGAATTGGTAAAAATAGCAAGAAGCTGAGCCAGTTAAAAACGGTAGCATAGGTCCCAGTCAGTCCACCGTAGACAGGGACTACAAAAAGCATGATGTTCCCAGCACAGGCACCTGCCACGGGAATTTTTTTTATAAAAGAGCGATTTTCTTTTTTGAATTTATCTATAGTGTTTTCATTAGGGGAAAGGGGCCAGGCTCTGTAGCCCAGCTCATGCATCACGGCAACAACATGAGCCAGAGACATCTTCTCTGTCCCTCTGATGACTAATGTAGATAAACCAAAGTTGATTTCTGAACTTAAAACCTCATTGTAGAATTCCGGCATTTTTTCTATCAAGTGCACACAAGAAGAGCATTGCAGACCTTCTACATAGAAGGTGTATTCATTGGTCAGTGTGTTAGTGATGTAATATTTTTTGAAATCAGGGTGATCCATGTAAGTGTGATTTTTGACCATAATATCAAAATCACTTTCACTTTGCGGGAGCCATTGGCTATTTTGAACTGCATAGAGTAACTCACAGGCACTACAACAAAACTCATGATCTGTTTTGTTTATAGAGCCACAATGCTTACACACACTACGGATAACTTGCTGTTGATTTTCAACCGAGAAATTTTCATTTTTCATAACCATGATGTGATCATACTAAAATAAGAGAGATTCTCTAAATATGATTGTCATCATAATTAAATCGAATTTATAAGTACAGGACTTAAATAGCGTGGGCTTTTTCTTGTATTTTATCTCTTTTGATAATGATGATGCGTCTGCCTGATTGATCAATCAAGCCTTCTTTTTCAAATTGTGACAGTGTTCTCATGACAGTTTCAGGAGTTGTCCCAGCCCATTGAGCAATTTCTTTTCTGGTCCAAAGTTGGTCTTTAAAATGGTCTTGTAAAAAAAGAATAGCTTCTGCAACTCGTTCTGGAGCCCCTTTGTCAATTTGATCAATCCATTTTTCTTCAGCTTGGCGTAGATCTTTACAAATAAATTCCATAAATCGAAGAGAAGCTTCAGGATGTTTGGCAAAAATATCCAATAATTCACTTTTTGGAATGAAGCACAATTCAGAATCTTCGACGGCAATCGCATTAGCTTTGTATGATTCTCCTGCAAATAAGGAACGATACCCGATAACACCACCAGGTCCAACAAGTCTTAAAGTATGAGAATTACCTTCGCTAGAATTCACTTCAAGTTTCACCAAACCAGATTGTAATGTGAAAAGTCCAAGAGGTTCGCTGCCTTCCATAAAAATGGATTGACCATGTTTATATTTACATTTCACTTTAATTTTATCAATTAAAGCACTTACTTCTGGTGAGGCGCAAATAATACTGGTTGCCCTCGATTCACAATTTTCACAAGAATCTTTTTTTATGTTCATCAGTATGAGGATAAATTAAAAACTCTAAAAAAGCGAGGAAATTTTGTATTCAATATTAGGACACACCCTGTTTAAATTAGCTCCTTGGCAAGGAAGTTCCAATGGCTTTGAAAGGCCTTTTCGTTAGGTTCACTTAATCTTGAGGATGGGTCGTCTTTTTTGTGAAACTTAAGAATAATAGATTTTAGGCTCATCAAAGTGTGGCTTGGGTGGGTATTCATGTCAGAGAAAATGTAATCAAGCTCCTTTTTTAAAACAGGAATCGCTAAGATTTCTTCAAAAACTCCTTTTTGATTCAAAGCTAGCAGTTTTTTAGACATCTCAATTTGAAGCGGGGTTAATGTGGGGTCAGAAAACATCTGCCAAGCATGTTCCAGGTCGTGAAATAGAAACTCTTGGACATTTCTGCCATGATCATAGGTCCTGCTAAGCTCTTCAGGGGTTCGTAAAAGAGAAATGCAGCGTTTTCCAAGTGTCTGTAAGTGTAACACCTCAAGGGGACTTGGGATATGATCGTAGACTTCCAATTTAAATTCACCTTGATACCAAAGACATAAACTTTTAAGTACAATTCCTTTGGTTTTTTTTAAGTTCACTGAACTAAAAAAAGAATAGAGATCCTTAAAGCGAGAGGTTTTTAGCAACGAAAGTAGATGCTGGTCTTGTTCAATTAGGTAGGATTTTGGAGTTTTTCCTTCAAGAGAAATGTGTCTTTTTACTCCTGAAATTTGAAAAAAATTTTCCTCTTGAAACAGTCTAAAATAAGTTAGAATAAATAAACCAGTTATATCCTGGGGAGAAATTTTTTGTTCTAAAAATTCATTCCAGTAAGTCTCTAAAAGCGAAGATATTATTTTTGTTTTTGGCACATTTTTTTTTGTAATAAAAAGTTCATCTTTACAAGTTTTCAGCTGAAAAACCGCGATGTGTCTAAATGAATTCTTGTTCTCAAATGACAACTTCCTTATTGCAAATAGCCTTCAAAGTCGATTTAATATTCCTAATTCATGGAGGGGTTGTGGGGTTTAATCCGTTTTTAAAGGTTTTACTACGTTTTTTGCTTTCTTTGGAACTCTCGGTCCTGTTCATTTCGTCGATCTCAGTGGCGCAGTTTTCTTCTCAGCGTGGGTTTAATGGTTCAGCATCGGAAAATGGAAAAGTCTATAATAATTATTACTTTTTTTCAGAAAAAGGACTGTTAACCAATCAGTTTCAAAACCCAGCTGCCTTTGCAAGTGAAGCTTTTCGCAGTACCCTTCCCAGAATGGCGGAAAAATACAATCTATTAGTTTGGCAACAGTTTAATCAGCAGTTACCTGTACCTAATGAGGCTTATGACAGAAAAAAACATTTTGGAACATGGATCGTTGATAGCCGTACCGGAGGCTGCATCAACACTAGGGGTTTAGTATTAATTAGGGACTCTAAGACTCAGGTAGGTATGCTTCCCGGAAATACTTGTACGGTTGCAACAGGACAATGGACAGATCCTTATTCTAACAAGGTTATTAATTCATCTGTTGATATTCAAATTGATCATATGGTTCCTCTTAAGCATGCTTATATTGCTGGGGGTTGGAAGTGGGACGCAAAATTGAAGTGCCTTTATGCCAATTATATGGGTTACAAAGGTCATCTAGTATCTTCGTCAGGAGTTGAAAATCAACTTAAAAGTGATAGTACTCCCTACAGTTATTTACCCCCAAACTCGGGCTATGTTTGTACTTATCTTGCCGAGTGGTTAAAAATCAAAATGATTTGGAATTTAGCTCTTATTCCTCCAGAGGTTCAAGCCATTACGGCGGCTTATAAAAAATACAAATGTAGTTCAACAATGTTTGAAGTCTCACTAGTGGAGTTAAATCAACAAAGAAAATGGATAAAAGATAACTATAATTTGTGTGATTATAACTCAGCTCCAACTTATCCCATAAACACGACATCAGTTCATTAGGGTGTTCTTTGAGAATAATAGTGTCTTTTATATTTATACTCTGTGCTTTGTTTGTACTTTGGGAAGGATTTTTCAAAGAGGTTCGTACATTGAAGATGGCTCCGAATAAACTTCAGAGTTATCTAGTAACTGAATTAAATAAGAAATACGTAAATAAAGAATTGCCAACGGAATGGGATCAGATAAGTGTGATCAAGTATCGTTTTCCGTCGGCGAAGGCTAAAAAGATTTTAGCACAAAGCGCCTTTGTTAAAACCAATCCCAAGGGCAATATCAAGTTAACTGTTACTTTTATGGACGAGCCAGACTCTAATGATTTTGTACTGGCTCAGTTTGAATTAGTAGACTTAGCTTCAAATAATCTAAAATTTGAATTTTTTCTTAGATTTAATATTAATAAACCATTGCCCAATTAGTGAATTTACATAGAACTTTATTTGATTCGACAACTATGACTTCATAAGAAGTATGATATTTGGCATTTATTATAAAAAATATTGTGAATTCAAGTAATTACTTATAGAAATTGTCTATGAGCAAAGTTTTTCATTTAGTTTATCTAAGTCATGCAAAAGACAGTATCACATATACTGACATACAAAACATTTTAAACTCCTCTCGTAAATACAATAAAGTTAATGAGATTTCAGGAGTTTTAATATATAGAGACGGTTATTTTTTACAATTACTTGAGGGAAATGAAGAACTTGTTTTAGAAACCTTAAGTCGCATAGTTAGGGATAGAAGACAACATCATCTTCAAACAATCATTGAGGCAACCTCCAATCAAAGAATATTTGAAGCATGGTCAATGCATTTTTTTGATGCAGATACAGCAACTTCAGAGACTCAAAAATTAGTAAACGATATTTTGGATCTTGCTTTTTCAAGCAAATATAAAGAAAAAGAAAACATCTTACCCATGATAAGATGTTTTAAGAAAAATCAAAAAGAACTAACTTGAATATTTAGATAACAATTCAAAAACATTGTTGGAGAGTTTATTCTCTTTAACAAAATTGTTGATTGTCGTAACAAGTAATTCTTTTGAATTACTTGGTAGTAATACTGATGTTTGAAAACCACCTGCAATTCTTGCTGCAACTTGTGGATTATAAGAATCAACCCGTTTGATCACATTAAGTACGAAACTCCAGTGTTTTTCGCTGGCGTGAAAAACTAAAATGTTTTGACTAAAAGTACGAATCAAAGAGTAAATTTGATTAGGGTTGTGAGCATCGAATCGATCGCTATAGTATATACTTTCTACAAGAGAAAAAGTTTCATCTGAAACGGTATCTGCAATAGTTTGCATCCATTTTTGTAAAACTAGGTTTTCATTCTGCCATTTCTCAAAAAAAGATTTTATAGACAAAACTTTTTTATCTTTTGAATTAAGGTTTAATGTCTGCCTGAACTTAAAAAGTTCTTGGTTGAATGGGAATTTGATGTCAATTTTTTCCAGAGTATTTAGTGCCACATCTCTGTTCACGCCATAAGTATAAAGGTCAAAGAGATTATTAAGGAGTTCTCTTTTTGCACTAATGGTATTATCATAGTTGGCCGTTGTTTCTTTTTCTATTTCCAACTTGAGGTTGAACAGAGTTTTTTCACACTCGGAAAATTTGTCAATAAGTAATTGGCTTTTAATCAACTGTTCAGTAGTCACCATAGGTTTTGGGTCAATCATCTTTAGATGCTGAGCAATGACTTGTGAGCTAGGAAATAACAAAAGTTTACATTTTACAAGTGCTGGGATGGTATCGTCAAGTGCTGTGGATGAGACTAAAGAAGAAAATGATTTAATAACTTTTAGGAGATCATTATTTTCTTTTTCGATCAATTCTAGGAGTGAGGAAGGTGTTGCTGAGGGAGATTTTTGGCAATATTTGAAAACTTTTTCATAGATGTCTAAGTAGATATCACTGAAGGCTTGTCTTCGGTTAAAAGTATCATCATCAAAACGAGCTAACACAAATAAATCATTAAGGCTGGTGTTTTTCTCTAAGAAAATAGGAGCAGAAAAGTTTCTGAGTAAAGAAACAATAGGTTTTTCATTCACATCAGAAAACAACAATGAGAGATTTTGTTCCTTGAGATTAATCAATTCATCTCCATCGGAATTTTGAGTGATGTGACTGTGTTTTAAAGTGATTTTTTGGCCTTTGGAATTAAAAAATCTGATGAACACGGGGATATGAAAAATATCCTTTTCTTGTTCGAAGATTAAAGTAAATTCTTTAGTTTTTTCAGAATAACTTTCAGTCACTTTCAGATGAGGAGTTCCTGGGATTTCGTACCATTTTTTGAAAAGATTAGAATTAACTCCCGAGTTATCTAAGATCATCCGACGAAAATCATCAGTGGTGATAGCTTGACCATCATATGTATTGAAGTAATTTTCCATAGCGCTAGCAAATTGCTTGCGTCCTAGAATATTTCTCATCATGCGAATGACTTCAGCCCCTTTTTCATAAATAGTAGCAGTATAAAAATTATCAACAGCGTAGCAGGACTCTGGCCTTACTGGATGAGCATTAGGGCCAGCATCTTCTGGAAACTGTTTTTCTTTTAAAGCATCAACATCTCTGATTCTTTGTATGCCTTTCTCTGTCATGTCTGCGGAAAATTCTTGATCTCTAAAAACAGTAAGGCCTTCTTTTAAAGACAATTGAAACCAATCTCTTAGGGTAATTCTATTTCCTGTCCAATTATGAAAATATTCATGGGCAATCACAGATTCTATGTTAAAAAAGTCAAGATCTGTTGTCGTTTTGAAGTCGGCAAAGAGAAGTCTTGAATTAAAAATATTTAAGCCTTTATTTTCCATCGCCCCTGAATTGAAGTCGTCAATGGCAACAATCATGAACTTATTTAAATCATATTCTCTGTTAAAGGCTTTTTCATCCCAAAGCATAGATTTTTTCAGTGAACTCATTGCATGAACACAACGATTTTCTTTTTTGTGATCACAATAAATCTCTAATGAAACTTCTTTTCCTGATTTAGTTCTAAAACTGTCTTTAAGGCATCCGACATCTCCAGCAAATAAAGCAAATAAATAGCATGGTTTTTTCCAAGGATCTTGCCACACTACTTTGTGTCGATGATTAGGTAGATCTTCAGTTGAAATTAGATCGCCATTAGCTAAAAGTGTTGGATATTTGTTTTTATCTGCCTCAATCTCGACTTCATAGATAGTCATGACATCTGGTCTGTCTGGAAAAAAAGTGATTTTTCTAAAACCTTGAGCTTCACATTGAGTCACCAGATAATTGTTACTTTTGTATAAACCCTCTAGTGATTTGTTGTTAAAGGGATCGATTTCAGTGACTATTTTTAGAGTGAACTGGTCACTTATTTTTTTTAATTCTAAAGAATGAAGATTTGTTAGATCAAGTTGATAGTCGTTAGCAGTTAAATCTTTCCCATCGATTTGGATGGAAATCAACTTTAAGTCAACCCCATTAAGAAGGATAGGTTTTAATTCTTTCATTTTAAATACAGACGTTTGGCTAACTATCACTTGGGATTCTTGAATTTGAAAACTAAGCTTAGTATTTGTAATTTCAAAATGAGGTGATTGATAATCTTTTAGATAGATCTTACTCTTAGTGGATGTAGGAGAAATCATTAACTTTTCCTTTGTTAAAGGCCTAATTTATTGCAGCCTTAAATTATAAGATCTGAAAATTATTGTCACTTTAAAAAGTGCTAGCTACTGCTAAATCTTGATGGTTCTTGGAGTTCGTTATTTTGGTATTTTTAAATTTAAGCCAAAATAAGGATGACAGCCTTAGTGGCGGTCTTATAAATTAAATGAGACACAAGGAACAAAAGGATTTGAACCATGGTTGTTAAAATAAAGAGCTTAATGCTCGCAACGTCACAGGTTAATAAACTCATAGAGTTTTATACTCTTTTAGGCATTAACTTTGAACACAAACTCATACCTAAAGGTTCAGAGTTTTATCAAGCTAAAATGGACGATTTTAGCTTTTCTATTATAGGCAAAGAACATATGAATATTGAAGCTCAGCCTAACTGTTCGCTGACATTTGCAGTGACATATTTAGATCCTATTTTCAGTCATTTGGTTGATAAAGGATTTATTGGAATTCTTGATCCAACCACTATCGATGAGCAGAGAAAATGTATCATTCTTGATCCTGACGGAAGGTCAGTAGAACTCGTAGAAATAAAACTATAGAAACAACGACTTTATTTGCAATGGGACTCATATCAAAACAAGGAGGGGGTTTTGAAAAAAAGTACATTAGGGATGGTGTTATTTATAAGTATGCACCTTACTATTAACTCAATGGCAGTGGAGTCTTCATGGGAAGAGGGCATTGCCATCGTTGAACCTAGGTCAAATCCATATTATTTAGATCCAGCCGAATTAAGAAAAGAAAGAGAAAGAGGATTATGGCATACTCATCATTATCCAGTGGCTGCAACTGGCATGTTGCCGCCATATCGGCCGATTAAAAATATTTTAAATGATGAGTTCAAAAATCCAATAAAAAAATGGTTAAATCACTTTTTTAAAAGTTTAACGCAAATCAATTCTTTTGATCAAATGATGTTGTGGCTAGGACTAAATGTATTTCCCAAAGATAACGACCCATTAAATCCCTTTTCATCTTCTACTTCTGATGAAGTTCGTCCAAAGTTTATTGGGGTGTCCATATTAGAAAGACAGGGAGCGCAAGGTTTTACTCTAAGTTGTGCTGTTTGCCACACTAGTCAATTGTTTGGGCGAACTATCGTTGGTTTAACTAATCGGTTTCCACGTGCTAATGAATTTTTT
>JABWCN010000011.1 GCA_013359135.1 Pseudobdellovibrionaceae bacterium
GTTCATGAAGCAACTCACCGCATATATGTGCTTCTTGCTGTGAAGCTACCAAAAGTGATTCTAGATAATTATTTTTTGAGCTTTTTACTTCAATGACTTTTAAAATATCGCCGTCGTCAATTTTACTTGTCATTTTATGTATAGAAAAACCGAATTTTTCCCCTTCAAGATGAGCCCAAAAATCACACATCAATCCACGTTGATTCGGCAGGAGCCCATGATGGATATTGATACAACCATAACGTGGTATATTCAGAATACTCTTCTTGTAGATATATCGCGTTCGAGCATTAACAATAAGGTCAACTTTTTCTTCTTCAACAATTTTTATAGCTTCTGAGCTATTGATCGTATCTAAAAACCAAATTTTCTTTTGGTTTTTTTTATAACCGTTGGTTCTTTTGTTAGTAAAGGATGATAAATAATTCTTAAAAACCTGGAAGCCTAGGCGTGGAGCAGCCCCTGATAAAATAAGATAAGTGGCTTTTAATAAAAATAAAGGATCTCTATTCTTAAGTACTATGAGTCCTAAAACATGGGGATGCTCGGCCATTTTTAGGACAAAACGGTCGTAGTTCTCTGGTACAAAAGTAATTTGTGACGTCACTATTATGGCTTTCATAAAACTATGCTTTTTAGCGAGCAAAACTAAGGCCCGCGTACGAACGCCTATAATCGCTGAAAAAACAATAAAATGATTACTTAGTGTCTAAGGATTAAACAAGTTTGTAATGGTTTTAATAAGCTCTATTTATCTTGCTTTTTTATTCCCTTTTAAGAGTTTCTAAATTATTGGCAACGCTCAAAAAGCTTTTTGATACGGACATTATAGTAGGTACCAGCTTTTTGTAAATTCCATGGTGGATATGGAAAAAATATAGCCTCAACACACTGTCCTTCTTTGACAACTCCCCATTGGCGGTCTTCTGTAGACCCTGTCACAATTTCAGAACTTTTAGAGTCTTCTACCGCCACAGCAAAAGAATAAATTTTCGAAGAAGGTTCTCCACCTGTTGTAGGAACAATAGCTGCGGCTTCAAAAATTTGTTTTACACCTTTGACTTGTCCTACAACATGTCTTTGATGAATATATGGAAAATAGACCAAATAAAGACTTACCAAAATAAAGATAAAAACAAAAATAGCCGTATTTCTAAACCAAATTTTTAAATTTTTCATAATGACAATCCCTTTTGATTGCTAGACTATATAAACAATGTTTTCACGACAAGAAAAATTACTGCTTTTTGCTATTGCTGCCATTCAATTTAATCACATCGTCGATTTTATGATTATGATGCCCCTTGGCCCCCAATTAATCAGAACTTTCCAAATCTCACCTCAGCAATTTAGTTTTTTAGTTGCCTCCTACACCTTTTTTGCTGGAGTTTCTGGGTTCATTGGCTCTTTTTTCATGGACAAATGGAATCGGAAAACATTGCTGCTTTTCTTTTTTTCCGGTTTTACATTGGGAACTTTAGCTTGTTCCACTTCTGAAAACTACTTATCACTCCTCATTTCACGCTCTATTGCTGGAGCTTTTGGTGGAGTACTTAACTCGGTCACTCTAGCTATTATTTCTGACAATTTTAGTTATGAAAAACGAGGCACTGCCTTAGGATGGACTTCCACGTCTTTCTCTTTGGCAAGTATTTTTGGAGTACCTTTTTCAATTTTTTTAGCAACTCATTACCACTGGCAATCACCATTTCTTTTTTTAGGACTCATGTGTTTGATTTTATTTTTCTTGATTTTAAAAGTGATTCCTAACTCAAAACCCCCAGCAAAACCTTCAGGAAATTTCTTTGAACCACTAAAAATTGTATTTAACTCTTCAAACTTGCTTTTTGGATTACTTTTCATGATGCTCGTTTTTTTAAGCCAATTTTCTGTAATTCCCTTCTTAAGTCCAAGTCTTGTTGCAAATACGGGACTTACAGAAAAACAATTACCATTAGTTTATTTAGTTGGAGGAATTCTCTCCATCATTGCCGCGCCTGAAATAGGTAAACTAACTGATAAGATAGGAAAGCATAAAGTTTTCACGCTAGGAGCAGTTGTTTCCATAATTCCATTTTTCTTCATCACCCACTTAGGAGTAACTCCAATCTACATAACTCTTTCTTTAACAGGTTTATTTTTTGTTAGTATGGGGTTTCGCATGATTCCAGCAATGGCTCTTATTTCTGGAGCACCCCATCCTGCAAATCGCGGCTCTTATATGGGTTTGGTAAGTTCTGTTCAATCTCTAAGCTCAGCTATAGCAGCGAGCTTAGCAGGAACTATTATTACTAAAGATGCTGAAACAAATAGACTACTAAATTATGGAGCTGTGGGCTATATTGCCATTTTATTTACCATTTTAGCTATTTTAGTTATCCCCAAAGTTAATGCTTATATACCAACAAAAAGCCCTAATACTCTTTAACTTTTTGTCTAAATTTTTTAATAAGACTTTTACTTTGCTTAGCTTCCTTGGTCTTTACTTTAGAGCTGCGCGTAGGTTTTGTCGCAATTCTTTTTTTAGGAACAAATAAAAGTTTTTCTAAATGCAGTAATAGTTTTTTTAAAGCCTCTTTTTTATTAAGATCTAAAGATCGGTGAGTTTGGCACCTAGCTTGAAAAAGGGAGCTTAAACCTTTAAATAGAATTATCTGCTCTATCGCTTCTTTTAGATACAAATCCACTCTAGATTCAGACAAATCCCACCGTGCTTCCGCTCCAGTAGCATTTTTTTGCAAGTTTTGCCCGCCAGGACCGCTAATTAAAAAGCTCTTAAACTTAACCTCGTTACAAATGATCTTTCTTTGGTCATGATTTATCTTCATATATAGGCGCAACCTTCGACGTTTAGGGTTATTCCGTTTATAAAATGGACTTTTGAAGTAATCATAGCATACTATTAAGCCATGGTTATGGAAATTATTATTTATAGTCTTATTGGCTTAAGCTTGGGTGCCCTTTCAGGGTGGTTATTTTATCGTTACTGGACTCGTTCTTTGATTAAAAATGCAAAAAGTGAGGCCGAAGAAATTCTAGATGAAGTAAAAGAACAACTTGAAATTAAACAGATTGAGCAGAACGAGAAACTCAATGAAATTGAGATGGAACTTTGGACTAAATCAGAGCCTGAATTGCTTCGCTTAGAAAACAAAGTCACAGATTTGGACGAACGTTTCCAAGAAAAAAAATCGGTTATAGATAATCGATGGAGTCAAAAAAAATCAGAAAATGAAGCTAAACATCAATTGATAAGATCAAAAGAAATTGAAAATAAAAAGTTAAATATGCTTATGCAAGATAAGAAATTTCTGATTAAAAAAGAAGAAAAAGGACTTATCGAACAACTTTCCAAAAAAATGAATACCTCCACTGACGATGTTAAAAAAGCAATTAGTGAAACATTTATTGCAGAAATCAAACGTCAAATTAACAAAGAAATCGAAAACTACGAATCTGATGTCAAAGAAAAACAGGAAGAAATTGCAAAAAAAATGCTTGATACTGTTTTAGATCGTTTTGCTAGAAGTTACTGCCCCGAGAGAGGCATAGCCGCGGTTTATTTTCCAGATAATCAATCCCGCCATTTTCTTTGTGATACTAAGGGATTTAATCTGAAGTTGATTCAAGATTTATGTGGTTGTGACATCCTTGTCGAAGACAACAATGACCTTGTTGGAATTGCTGGATTTGACCCTGTCCGAAGAGAGCTCACTCGAAGAGTTATAGAAAGAATTTTTAAAGAAAGACGACCGGCCACTGAAGACAGTATCAAAAAAACAGTAGATATCCAAAAAAGAGAACTCTTCCGCCAAATCAAACAAGATGGTGATGCCATAGTGAAAGAACTCAAACTTGAAAATGTACATCCTGAAATCAGGCAGATGATGGGCAGCTTGCGTTTCCGTTATTCATTCACACAAAATCAGTACTTCCATTGTGCAGAAGTTGGCTGGTTATGTGGTATGTTATCAAGCGAAGTAAATGTTAATCTAAAAGCAGGACGTCGTAGTGGAATGCTTCATGATATTGGGAAGTCTATGGATCACGCTATGGATGGCGGTCATGCTGTCATCGGTGCTAATTTCATAGCTCTCCGTGGTGAACAAGCAGACATTGTACACAACGTAAAAGCCCATCACTATGACGAACAGCCAAATTCAGTTCATGCCTTTTTAGTTATTGCTGCTGATGCTATCAGCGGAGCTAGGCCAGGAGCCAGAAGATCAACACTAGAAACCTACGCTCAAAAGATCTCTGAGCTGCAAGATATTGCAAGAAGTTTTGATGGTGTAACTGACTGTTTTGTATTAAATGGTGGAAGAGAATGTCGAGTCTATGTGAACAACAAGAAGGTCAACGACCGCGATGCTCTTTCATTGAGTCAAAAAATTGCGACTCGGATCGAAAGTGAGTGTAATTATCCTGGGCAGATAAAAGTTGTCGTTGTAAGAGAAACTATTGTTCATGAACAAACGACAGGAAAACCACCTAGAGAAAAATTCCGCGAAGAAGAGAATGCATAATCAACAAAGTAAAGTGAGATTAAAATATGTTTAAAAAGTTTGCTTTAGCCACTGTCATAGGACTTGTTTTATTTTTAGGTTATGTATCGACTAAGCCAAGTAAATTTCATTATGAGAAAAGCGTTCTGATCAACGCAACTGCTGATAAAATCTTTCCTTATCTATCAAACTTCAAAATGGGAAAAGAATGGAACCCTTTTGATCAACGTGATCCTAACATTACACGAAAGTTTTTAGGTTTTGACGCTCAAGTTGGTTCCGTTATGGAGTTCGAAGGTAATAGTGATGCCGGCTCTGGACGCCTAGAAATTTTAAAAATAGTATCGAATGAACTTGTTGAGATAAGGCTTATCATGACTAAACCTATGGCTGCAGATAACCTTATTCAGTATAAGTTAAGGACTAATGGAACTGGAACTGAATTTACCTGGAGTATGTCAGGAGATGGTGGCTTTGTTGGAAAGTTATTTTGTACATTTATTGATGTCGAAAAAATGATGCTTGATCAGTTTGAAATAGGCTTCACAAATCTAAAAAAAATAGTTGAATCTAAATAAAGTATATCAAGCACCCTTTTGCTCTGCTAGCTGATAGATACAATATTTATTACGCCCACTATTTTTTGCATCATAAAGACTTTCATCCGCTTTTTTATACCAAGTCTCAAAATTATCATTTTTGAACCATTCAGAAACACCTATAGAAACAGTGAAACGAATTTGATGAGCTCCATGGACAAAGACTTGCTTCCTAACTGACTCTAATACCTCATCAGCCTTCTTGATAGCCATATCTAAAGTGTAATCAGGTAAAAAAATAGCAAACTCTTCACCGCCCATTCGAGCCAATATATCATTCTCTCTTAGAAAGTGACCCTTCAATGTTTTTACACACTCTTTAAGAACAAAGTCACCGATATCATGACCATATTGATCATTAATTTTTTTAAAGAAATCAATATCTATCACAAACAAGATGGCTCGTGATTGAGTTAAGTCATTTAAACTTAAGAATGATTTAACCTGTTCCTCAAAATATCTTCTATTAAATGCCTGAGTTAGAAAGTCTATATTCAAATTAGCTTGAGCTTCCATTAACTTTTTCTTTACTAAATTCATATTTTTTTTAATTGTATGAATCCGCTTCTCTTTTGTCTGAACTTTTTTATTTTGGACTTCCATATATGTTTTTATGAAATCTTTTGATTTTTTTCTTAAACTTTCTACAGAGTTAGCTTCCACAGCATCTCTGAGTTCATTTAAATGTTCATCCAATTCTCCATCTATCTTTTTTTGCTCTTTCAATTCATCTCTTAATTGATCTGCAAAATCCCATATGATGGCTTTAAAATCTTCGAAAGACTGTTGAACAAAAGATACTTCATCCACGCGATGGGAACTAAAAAACTGTCTGGCTTGAAACAAAATATCTTCGATTTCTTTGGGCCCAATCTGCTGACTCAAAATAAGCCCCTTTGAAAGTTTATCAAGCTGATCTCTTGAATTACGTAAACTAAATTTGGGTGTCTCCATAAGATTCTTATTTAAAGTATCTAAAAAGTAAATGACTGTTGCTAACTCTTCACTTAAATGAGCTTTTTCTGGTGCTTCAATATTTTTGGAAGTTTTGATATTTTTTTCATCAATTTCAAATTGTTGAATAATTTTTTTTACCCAGTCTTTCAAAATGAACCTCCATTAAGTAGCCACTAGCTCTTCGGAAATCCATAGGAAAACTCAATTTCTAGTTAAATCTTATTTTACAGACATTCGTCTTGTCTGGTTCAATGACATACTTACCATCGTTGCACAATTTATAAAATATATTAGACTCAAGACATGTCTTTACGAAAACTTGATTTTTATATCAAAGCAACTAGTCTGTTTAGAGTACCTCTTCTCTTTTTTTGTTGCCCAAAGGTCTTGGCCTTAGATGATAAAGCCAAAGTAAAATTACCTTTGAATTGGATCACTAAAAATCATTATCGGAGCATGTATTTTGGAGCCCTGAGTATGGGAGCCGAACTTGCAGTAGCACTTCCAATACTTAACGAAATGTTTGTAAACAAAAGAAAAGTGAATTTTATCTTTAAGGACTTTAAAGCTGAATTTCATAAGCGAGCTGAAACAGATGTTATCTTTGAATGCCCTAACGTCAAAGAGTTACTAGAACTCATATCTAAATCAGAAACTCAAAAACAAAGAATTACTCAGGCATTCAATGGGAAAGCCTATAGCGCAACTGATCCAGAAAATATTTTTATGAGCTATGAAATTTCTATTTCAGTAAAACCTTTATAAGTATATATTAACAATCTGCTAAATTCTTAAAAAATCCATTTTTCACTAAAAATATTGAAGCGATTTACTAACATACCTAAGGCTGTAAAGTTAATCGTAAAAAAAAATTTATTTGCTAAAGATAGTTATATTTAAAAAAATATTGTTGATTCATAAGGGAATTAACAAACCAAATTAAAGGAGTTTATGTGAAAAAAAGATACTTGTTGCTTCTTGCAGTTTTGATGCAAACACTTGGCTGTAGCAAATCGTCAGACAGTAACAACGCTGGAATCGATAACAGCAAATTAATAACTTCAACATTCACTGAAGTGAATACTCAAGCCGCAAAGGTAGCTAAAATTGCAGATGCTGATTTAACTACATCTAATACTAGCTCTTTGGGTATAGGGATTCTTTCAGCTCCGAACTTTGGTAACTTTTGGTCAACAACTGATGCAACCAATGATGTTTATGACAATAGTGGTTACATTACCATCAAAAAATATATGGGTTACCAGCTTAATCCAGACGCTAAAAGAACTAATGGATCTGATTTAAATGTGTTTGGAAGAATGAAAAATGCATTAGCCATTTTTTGTGCTGTCGGCGTAGCGACCCAAGAGGCAGGAGTGAGCATTGATAGTGCCGGATACCCTACCAATGGCCAGCACACAGTTACTTTCACAGCCGCTTTAAAGGCAAGTATGAACACTACTTGTGGAATCAGCCCTGACAATATTCCAGACGGTACAGCAATGAAACTCACTGTAGAAGATTCTGGAGGAAGTCTTTATGTAAAAAAATTCTCGTTTGATGTTTTCAGGCAAGTATATTTTGTAAAGATGACTTCAGATGAAATAAATATTACCACAGCAGAAACAACTGATTCTGGTGGAGTATCTAGAACCATGGTTGCATGGAATAAGAGCACTAAGGTTATGAGAGTAGAGTACAACTCTTTACAAGGAACAGCCAGTGCTAGCAGTGCTGGAGTTTATCTTTATAGACTTTATTATGATGAGACAAACGATGATGGACAAATCCTTTCAACTGAGGGAGGTTCAAGTGACTCGTCTTTAAAATCTATTCGTTATGTTCTAGCTGGAAAACCAAGTACTGGAGATGCTTTTTCTATATCGATGATTCAAGATCAGGATACAACAACAAACCACTTAAATAATGGAGCTTTAACTGAAGCTTGTGTTTCCTCGTCAAATGGTAATTTGATTACAGATGGAAGTCGATGTGCTGAAACATCTAGCAGAACTGCCGGGGCAGCGATTAACCAAAGTTCCATTGTAACCCTGCTTGGTAACTATTACTCTGATAGAACCAATACAGCGTGGGGAACTGCAGATGCTAACACTACAATTAGTTGGAGCACTAAAACAGAAATGTTATCTGTAGCTTCTGAACCATAAAAATAAATTTACTATTTTTCAAGATCGGATCTACCACTTGGGATTGGGTGCGAAATACACACCCAATCTCTTTAGTTAGCTAACTAAACTTTTCTTTGCTAACTTGTCAGGCTATCAGGCACATGACTATTTAAAACTAAGACACTATTGGCACTTTGAATCACCGATATAATACTGAGAACCAATTTCATCAAGCCATTCTTCAAGATCTTTTTTGGTCCAATACTCATATCCTGTTTTAGACAACACTTGCGCATCAGGCAAATCAGAAATCTTAAGCAAATTTTTACTGGTTATTTTTTTACTTAAAATAGAAAAACTTAGTATTTTTGTATAACCTTTTTTTAATCTTTCTACATCACTCTTGTACCTTCGAGTTAAACTCTCTAGTATTTTTTGTCTCTCAGATTTTCTTTGCTCCAAGGAAACAAAATTTAAATTTTCATTTTCTTTAACAACTAAAAGATTATGTAAAGACAGTGTATCAATATCCATCTTAGCCCATTCTTTAACTGTTACTAAGTCATTCTTAAATAATTCATTTATCAGTTTAATCTCTTTAAGTGTATAATCTATCTCTTTATAACGACACAATTTTCTTAGAATATAAATTTGAACAATATAGGAATCAGGCTCTAATATTTTTGAAAAATAAGGTGACCTTTGCGAGGCAATAGCACCAATAGCAATGTCAATTTTATTAGCATAAAAAGCCGTCCACATTTTTTCAAATTGTGTCTGTCGTAAATTATAGTAACTTCTTGGAAAAAATTCATATATTTTTAAAGCTTCAGAATAGTTTTTTAGGGCAAAAAAACAACGAGCTATTTGGTGAAGAATATAAAAATAAACTTGTTGATTATCGACAGAAACTTTTTGAGGATATACTTTCCTGATAAGTTGAGCCGCCTTTTGAAAAGCGGCAATAGCTGCTTGAAAGTTTTTATCAGTTTCTAGCTGCTCGCCCTCGGCTATTAATTTATTAACTTGAACTTCTTCTGAGTCTTGGTAGTTTTTCTTTACAGACATTTTTTCTAATGTAAATATAATATCATAACCTATTCCAGGATTATGATAAATTAGATTCCTAATTTGTCTCCATTGAGAAAAAGAAACTCCCTTTTTTAAAGTATTTTTAAGTAAAATCCGCGCACCAAGAAAGTCTTTATTAGATAGCATTTTTTTTACTTTTACTGATACGTCTGACTCAGCAAAGGACGAAGAAGTAAAAAACAAAGTTAAAACAGCAAAAAAAATGGATTTCATTCTACTAAAAAATTAGGTCTAAACTCTTTCAAAGTAAACGTAAATATGTCATTTATCCCTAAGTCTAGTTTAAAAAAAAATATACAGAGTTCCTAACCTTAAGTGTATATTAAAGCGTATTTAGGGGTGTTATCATGAGAATTGGAAAAAAAATGTGGTTTCAAATATTAGCATTATTTTTTGCATTGAACCAACCTACCTTTTCTCAAGAGAATTCAACAACTGCAACCCCACAACAAAATCAAAAAATAGATAATAAGTTACTACAACAATTTTACAGAGATGATTTGTCGCCGATTTTTGAAGACATCGTTTCCGTTCAAAAAAAAGCTAAACAGAAGTCTGGAAAAATATTAATTTATCCCTTTTATTCTATTGATTTCTCTGACACTCCCTACACAATGTGGGCACCAAATCTGAACTTAGGATATGCTTTTGGTGAATTCATAGAAGTTTACCTTAACCTAGCCTCAGGATTTTCTAATTCTGAAAGATTTATTTCAAAAAAAGTAAAAGAACTCACTTTGGAAACGGGAGACAAAGCTGAGATTAAAATTCAAAAAGCAAAAATGCAAGTTGGAATAGAGCTTAATTGGAGTCCTGTTTATGGTAAAGACTCTTGGGGACCTTATGGAATTATTCGTAGTGATACTTTCTTGAATTTTGGTGCCTATAACATAGCTTATGAAAAAGATAGTGGACTTAAATTTAAAATGGGAATTGGAAAAACTTTTTATCTTAGTAAAACTTTTAACCTTAGACTTGTTGGCTCTTTATCCTCTATCCAATTTATAAATGATACTGAAAAAGTAAGCAATATCGTTGGACTTTTTGAGGGCGGCTTTGTTTTTTATCTTTAATTAATTTTCATTTTTAAAAGGAACTAACGCTTATGGATTTTATCATTATTTTGAAAAAGTACTTAAATGAAGCTGGCTTAAGTGCCTATCTAACAATTGGCAATGCTCTATTTCTAATTTATCTTGGAATTGAACGTTTCAATTATCTTTTCTTAAGGATTAAAACGGTTTCACCAGAAGCTTGGAATGAAATTAATAAGAAAATCTTGCAGCGTGATTACAACTCTGTTTTACAAATTTGTAATATGACTAAAGACAGTCCTCAAATCGAAGTTATCAAGGCTGGATTGATGTCTTTGGATAGTGGTCGAGAAGCAATGAAATCGGCTCTTGGAGCGGCACTGGTTAATATAACAAAGAATTGTGAAAAAAAAGTAAACTTGATTGGGTTGATTGCCAGCGTAGCTACATTATTAGGCCTTCTTGGTACTATTACGGGACTTATCTCAACATTTAAAGCCATAGAGGTTGCCGATGCTGCCTCTAAGGCCGCTAAGCTTTCAAGTGGTATCTCTGAAGCGATGTACTCTACTGCAGCAGGACTAAGTGTTGGTGTAGCGGCGATGGTAGTCCATGCTCTTATTACCACAAAAATTGAAGAAATTACTAATGAGGCTCAGTATACAGGCTATACCTTTGCGACTTTAGTTGAAAAGTCTGAACGTGGTGAAGATTAATGGAAGCAATTAGCAAAGGAAAGAAAGCACCACATGTTGATTTAGTGCCCATTTTGGATGCTCTTACCGTTGTTATTTTCTTTTTAGTTTTGTCAGTCAGTTTTTCAGAATATGTAAAGTTGACAGTTCCCCCCACTCAAATCACTGACTCACCACCTTCAACAAATGAAAGTACTCCACCCATTTCACCTAAATTAATTGTAAAAGAGGTTGGATCTTTGATTCACGTAGGCATACTGTGGTCAGGAAAAACACCTGGAAGTTTTTCAGAAAAAATAGTTAAATCGTCGAATCTCAATCAAGATCAAATCTATTTAACTGTTGAATCCTTAACCAAAAAATTTAAAGAAAAATTCCCAAATGAAAATGAACTACAAATAGGTTTAACAGCAGATCTCAAATTCAAACAATTTATAACTGTAACAGATGCTGCAAAAAAAAGCTTTAAAGATATTGTTATGATGTCTTACGAAGATGCAGAAAGAGAGACATGGACTTTTTAAGTAATGGTAAAAAGAAATACTCTTTGGCAACTTTACAGTTAGCACCTATTATTGATGTCTTTATCATTATCATTATTTTCTTTATTCTTGGAAGTTTTTCGAATGGAGTTGCAATTGAAGTTCCCTCCCTATTAAAGCTACCAACAAGTGATCTCTCTGAAAAAGTTGATATCTCGCCTGAAGTAATCTTATTCAAAGAAAAAGTGCAATTCAAGTTTATTGAAGAAAAAGAATTAGCTTTTTCTTCAGTTAGAAACAACGAAGTCTTGATTAATAAAGTTAAAACTTATCTTCAGAAGCTTGATGCTAGACTTAAAATAAATGGGACGTCAGTTAATCTCATCATCGATGAGCAAACTGACTTTAAATCAGTCTATGATATTAGTACTTTCTTGCGCCAACTTGGGTTTGAAAATTTATCTTTTATCACTCTAAAAGAATACAGAAAGGAGAAATAGATGCTACATAAATTTAAGGTTTACTTACTTTTGCTATTGCTTTTTTCACTACAAACAAGAGTTAATGCACAAAATCCAGGATCTCAAGAGCCCAATACGGTAACGCCAATATCAACCTCTACAGGATCTAAGTCAGTAACGGCAACATTACCTACAGAACCCGCAAACTCAAATACAAATAGAGAATTTAATTTCGAAGGAGATGTTATCGAAGCTCAAAAAAACAAACCTATTCTGATATTAGATTCTCAAGATGTGGGACTTGATATTGAAGATATCATTTACAATAGAACTAATTTTGACGAATATTTTCAAATTGAAAAAAACAACAAGCCCCAATTTGCTAAATGAAAACTCTAGAAGTCTATAAAAAAGATCAACTTATAGAAAAAATTCCACTAACAAAGGATACTATTCTAATTGGTAGATCTCCAGTATGTGATATTGTTCTTCGAAAAAAAAACATCAAACAAGTACACTACTCTCTGCAAAAAATTTCTGCGAGTGATGATGATTTATGGACTTTATTTGAAAATGAACCTGCAAATGAAAATCATACAGGGATTATGCTAGGCAAAGAAAAAACCTCTCTTGGGGAACTTGATTTTTGTCTATCTGAAGACAGTCTCCAGCAGACCACTTTTAAAAAAGGAGGTCTAGTTCAAAGTCTATCTCAAGAGAAAAAAGAAACAAAATTAGCTCAAAATTTATTGCTTGAAGTGATTTCTATAAATAATGAATTAAACTCAATTAGAAATATTTTTCATTTTAGCAAGGCCAATCACCGCTATAAATGTTTTCCTAATGACGTAAATCTTTTTTTAATGTTTTCTTCTAACTTTCAATTAAGTCTGTACGGACTTAAAAATAGCGACAAAAAAAACTCAAATTATAAATTTTTTATTAATAATTTTGATGTAACTGAAAAAGTTTTGGCAAATTCAAAGTTCGATTTTATTTATACCGATCAAATTTTATTTCAAACTAAAGAGATTGATTACTTAATACGCTTCGTAAAAAAAGAAAATTTCGTTGTCACAAAAAAATCATTCTTCAACGATGACCTCATTAAAATTCTGATACTAGTTTTTATGACCGTGCTTGGGTTATACATTTTAGTTAAAACCAATCCACCTCCAAAGCCTAAAATAGAATCTAGTAAGGCTCGAATTATAAAAATTGCTAAAGAAAAAAAAGCTGAACCTATCCCAATGGTTATGACCGTAAGTGAACTTCCATCTCCACCCCCTATTAAAGTAGAAGCTAAGATTATACCTCAAAAGCCAATACAAGCTAAGATAGACTTAGAGAATAAAAAAGAAGAAAAAGTTATTCCGAAAGAAATTCCCTCTCCTAAAATTCAACCAATTACAGAAAAACCAAAGTCCAAAACATCAAGCGGCCTACTAGGTCTTTTGAGGAAAAATCAAAAAAACCCTCAAAAACATGAGGATTCACTTGCTGATAGAGCACTACAAAAAGTTGCTGAAAATGACTCTTCAAATCTTCCTACAGTCCGATTAGATGACTCTGTTGTTAAGACAACTTCATCAAACTCTTCTCAAAGTGGGCTTTCATCCGTTGAAAGTAGCATTGATAACGAAATACAAACAGGACAAATTGTTTTAGAAAAAAGTAAAAATAAGTTTTCTGATTTTAAAAACAATAACTTAGGTAAATCTTTACTTAGAAGCCTTGAAAGTGGGCAAAATGGAGAACTTAATATCAGCGGTTCTCTAACTAAAGAATCTGTAAGAAATAGATTGAAATTACATAACAATCAATTTTTAGGTTGCTATCAAAATGCACTTATCAAGAAAAGCACTATTGAAGGAGAAATTATTTTTTCATGGATTATCAATAATGCTGGTAAAGTAACAAGTCTTACACTTGTTTCATCTTCTATTAATGATCGAAGCTTCGAATCTTGTATAGAAGAAACATTAGAAAATATCTCTTTTGAAGTATCAAAAGATGGTAAAGCAACAAATGTGACTTATCCTATTCGTTTTAAAGGTGGCTAGCAAATGATAGATCATTTAAAAAAATCTCTTTTAATTGCTTTTGTACTTTGCTTTTTACACAATAAATCATGGTCTGTAATTTCAAACGACATTGATAAACTTGGTGAGAGCAGCAAAATTCTATCTAAAGAAGAAAAACCAGATCTTAAAAGTTTAAAAAATAAAGATGACAATGCTCTAGATGCTAATTTTGAGGTTGACGATAGTGACGAATCTTTACTTGCTATAGAAGCTTTACTACAGAGTGATATTAACGAAGAAAAAAGAAACTCTGTTCTAATTCAAAAGGCTATGATAGAGCTTGAACAAGGCTATAAAAAAAAGAAAATTAAGACAGAAAAGAAAGAAAATATTGATTCTTTTTTCAAAAAAGCTAAGGCTAGTGTTGACCAAGTCATCTTTAATGGCAAAATAAATCAAAATAAGCTTGCATATGCTTATTTCATTAAAGCTTTAGTTAATAACGAACTTGAAGAATTTACGGAAAAAAAACAAAACTTAGAAAAATCTTTTAAGATAAGCCCAGCATCAAAACAAAGTTCGCAAATAGCTATGGCATTGGGTGAAATTTATTTTGAAGAAAATAACTATAAACAAGCTTATGAGTATTTTAATATTAAATATAAAGAACTTTCTGCTAGTCAGAAGATTATTTCTGACTACAAGTCAGCGTGGTGTTTATTACTTCAATCAAAATATGACCAAGCCGTTAATTCATTTCTAAAAATAATTGAAAAAAATGAAGGAAGCAGCCTAAAGAATGATGCCATAAGAGATTTAGCCTACGCGATGACTCTGTTTAAAAAAGAAAATGAAATGATTCAATTTGCTGCTAAAAACCTTAAGTCTCAAAACCAAACTGATTTTTTATATTTCACACTTAGGTATTTCTATTTTAGCCCTAAAAAGGAGTTTAAATCATTGATTTTTAAAACCCTTTTAAATCAAAGACTTACTGCAGAAAAAAGAATTGCGATTCTTTCACTTCATCTGAACTTCAAACGAGATATTTATCCAAATCTGAACTATAAAGTGGCTCTTAATTTTACAATGAAAAATCTAAGTGAAAATAGTATTTATCCAGAATCTCAACTCTTTCAAACTTCAGCAAAAGAAATTGAGTCTATTAATGAGTTTTTTATTAAACAATACCTCGATGTCATTTTAAAAAAATTGCCAAATAAGGCCAATTTAACAAAAGAACAACTTCTTAATGAGATGTTGTTTCATATTAAATTTCACTTAAGTACATTCCCTCAGTCTAGCTTTAAATACCAACTTGTAAAACTAGGTATTGATGCGGAGACAGAAACTAAAAATGGTAATTTATTTTTTTTCAAAGAATTACTTGAAAAAGAAAAATTGATCAATGATGAAGTTAAATCTCTTATTTGTAAAATTGATTACGAACTTTTACAAACTAAACTAAAAGAAACAGCATCAACCACAGAGATTCTTGAAAATCATATTGAATCTATCAATAAACTATTAGAAAAACATACAAGGCTACAAGAATGTAAATTTTTAAGCTCCAGTGATGAAATTTTTTTAAAAGACAAACTATTTCAGCTCTATTTTTCAATAAAAGACTACCAAAATGCGGCTAAAACTATTGATGAAATATATCAGAACAACAAGACAGAAAATATTTTATATAATAGATACCTAATTTATTTTAATCTTGGAATGTTTGAAAAAATTACGAGTGAAGTTGAAACTCATAAAAAAGTAACAAAACCTGAGATTAAAAAAATTATCCGAGAGTCTTTCTTGAAGCTTGCTCAAGGAGCTGGCACTCAAAAAGAAAACTTTAATTTTTCTAATTATGAAAGGAATATTGTTTCCTTTATAAAAACTTCAGATGATAAGGCTAAGATAACTTCAGCTTATCTTGACTACTTTGAAAAAATTCAAACTAGTAAAGATTCAAATTATTTAGCTAAAGTTTGGCAAGGAATACCTTTTTCAGAAAAAAATGATGCTTTGTTTATTCCCTTCAGAGAAAGATTAATTAACAAGCTCCTAATTTCTAAAGAGTTCGACAAAGTAAATCTTTTTATAGATCCAGTTAACAGCGAATATTTAAACTTTTTATACTTTTTTAATAAACAACAAAATAAAAACTATGAAATTGATTTCAATAGCAGCTCATTTCAAAAACTTTCAAATGCCTATAAGAATTATTTCGTTCAATTAAACTCTATGACAGCGCCTCAAAGTGTTAATAACTGGCTTAAGAACAAAAAATCGCTATCACCCAGTGAAGAGCAACTACTTTTTTTAACATTTAAACTTATTCAAAACACTGAAGATCCACAAATTGAAGATAGTCTTAAAGCTAAAATGAGAACTATTAAGTTTGAAAGTCACTTTAAAAATAAGTTTTTAGAAAGTATCTTATCAAAATTTGACTTTACTAAGACGACTTTAAGTTTTGATGCGTATAATAAAAAAGCTGAACAACTAATAAAACTTTCTTCATCAGCCAGGCAAGAAATTTCTAAAAGTATTAGTAAGTATTCTTTGAATCAGAGAGTTGAAATATTTAGAAAAGCAGAAATAGCAGAGAGAGGAACCTATCAGTTTATTATTGAATCTCCAGCTCCAAAAGAAATGACGGCTGCTGAAGTTCAAGACTATAAAAAGCAAATAAGTGAACTGGCTCACGATTATCTGAAAAAAGCGGATGAGTATAAGGTACTCTATGAAAAACTTGAACAAGAAATAAAACATGAAGCAAAAAATAAAGATCTTAATAGACCACCGCGAATAAAGTCTTTAGAATGGTTAACTTCCAACAAAGAAATTACTGAGTATTCTTTAACTGAGATTCACAATAACATGGGATTACGTTTTGCTATTGGTTATCTTGATTTTTTAAAACTACAAGGAAAAATTGAAGAAAACCTTTTTTGGAAAATTAAAATTTATCTTTATCTAAAAAGTGATCCCAAACAAACAATATTAATTCACTTACTTTGGCAAGATCTTAAAGCAAATAAACAAACAAGTTTAATTGAGACTTGGATTAAAAACAGTGACAACTAATCAGCCTTCGAACTCAAACAATAAAGTGGAAAAGCCAGTCATAAAGAAAAAACTGCCTATACTACAGGATAGTCTTAAGTACATTCTAGTAAAGTCCTCCACTTCTATTTACGGACCTATGAATTTGAGTGAGGTTATCGACCATTTGTATTCAAAAAAATTTTCTATTTTAGATGAAATAACGATTCCACTTTTTCAGTGGAATTATATCAGGGAAAATCAGCAAGTTATTGAACTTTTTCGAAACAAATCTCTTCACGAGGAAGAACTTGAAAAACAAAAAAAACAAAAAGAAATTCAATTAAAGCAACAGCAACTTAAAAACCAGTATGAAATACAATCCAAGAAGTCGTTATTTAATTTTTTTACTATCACTTTTATTTTTATAGGACTAATGATTATAGGTTACTTTGTCCGAAAAAAAGTAAAAATTCATAATTTTCAGGTTCTAGAGGCTTCAATTATTAGTAAGCAAATTGAACTTGAACTTTACACAGAAGCTTTTGAGCTATTCCAAAAGGCAAAAAGTAGAAATCCCGAAGTAGCCCAAATGGAAGCTTTTTTTATACCTTTTTTAGAAAACAATCAGCCTTCATTGCACTCTCTTTACAGCGACTTCAAAAAGGATAATACCAATCCTATATTAGTACTTAATCTAGCTTCTCGTCTTATTGTTGATGCCGATTCAAGTCTTCCCCAAGAAGACAAAAACTCGTTCCTGACTGTATTTAACAATCTCGAGTTTGAAAAAGCAGAAGAACAAGGTCTTTATCGATTACTAAAAAGTTTGTGGTACTTAAAAGAAAATGTCTTAATCACAGAAGAAGCTAGTGAAATTCTTGAAAAGAATACTTTATTTATAAATACTCACTGGTTTTTAAAAAATGAGTTACTTCTAGTTAATTTGTTGATTAAGTCAAGCTTTCAAGAACTGGAACTTACAGACGTGAATCAATTTATAAATACTATTCCATTTCTTTCATCTGATTTCACACATAATCCTAATATTTTATGGAAACTGACAGAATGGAAGCATTTAAACAGTTTGTGTCAGAATTCTTCTGCTTTGAAGCTAAAAAACGATATTCCAACAGAAACTCAAGAAACTTTAAAAAATCAAATTCAATTCATTTGTTTTATTCAAAATAAAGATTTAACGGAGGCAAAATCCCTACTACAAAAAAATAACCTTGCTCAAAGCCAACACGCTAATTATTTTCTTTTTCTACTTAATTCATTAGATCCATTGAAGAGCCTTAACCTAGAAAAACAACAATCACTTTTAAAAGAATATATTGGCTATCATTACTTACTTATTAAAAATATTTCAGCAGAAAATCTTAAAAACTATGAAAAAGAAAATTCTCTTAATGATGAATTTTTAACTTCTTATATAAAAATAAAAACTACAGACAATTTCGATTTTAATTCTTCTAAAGAACCATCATTTAGACCTCTGAAACTAAAGAAATTTTGCAATGAGCTTTCCAAAGAAGCAATTAAAAACTACCCTTGGGTTTACCAAAAGTATTGCAAACTTTAGTGCTCTGTTAATGTTTACTCTCAAAATGAGGACACACCCTAACTATTTTTTTAAGGTAAAAAAGTCGATTGTAAGGCAATAAAGCGTTTCTTCTTTAGAATCCTTTACTATGGAATTGTACTCTTCTATTTGTTTAACCAAGTTTGATTTAATTTTTAACACATCCTCTAGTGAAACACTCACTACTGAAGAATAATGAAGCTCTTTTTCTGATACAGATTCTAGAGATTTTAAAGCTTGTAAACGCCAATTCGTATGGTGCTTTTGAATCATAGCTTCTTCAGAACCTATATGCATCCTTGTCGTTCCTAACTTAAAATGCTCTTTTTCTTGCTCAATAAGCCCACGACTTGAAAGAAACTGCAAAACTTTTGAAACTTTACCTTCTGAAATTTGTAAAAAATTGGAAATAGCTTTCAAGTTTTGCAATTGAGGAATAGTGATTGCCATATGGACAGCTGCATAGGTCCACTCACTGAAGTAAAGACTGTGATCTTCGGAGGAAAGAGTTTCTTTGATATTGAATCTTTTTTTTAAGTTTAAATATCTTTGCTGTTGTTCTTCCAATAGTTCATTAAAATATTTTTTTAGATCTATAGAACCAGCCCTAGCAAACTCTACTAATGTTAGGAAAAATTGGGCTTCTTCTTTATTATGAAAAAGAATTTTATTTAAAGAATGTGCCTGCTCTAAGCTAAAATGAGCTCGACCATTCAGAACTTGTGAAACGTAGGCTGTTTGACAACCAGCTACCCTAGCCAACTCCGCACGAAACCCACGACCACGGTGAGGCCGTCCAACTTCCACAAACTCTAAATATTTTTTATAATCTTTAAAATCAAAAATAGATTTATTCATATAAATTCAATATGTTATCGGTTATTACAAAGTAATACTTAATATTATTGCTTAATTTTAATTAAATTCATCTTTTGTTTGCTTAAAACCCAGAGTATTTATAACGCACAACAATAAACAAACTCAAGGAGACCCTATGAAGACAACAGTCATTTTTATTTTAACAATTTTGATCACAGGATTTACTATTTCATCCTATTCTGAACAAAGGTATTACGGAGTCAATGATCAAGGACAAAAAATAAACTTATCAGAATTCAAAAGTTTCTACATCGTCCATGGTGGTTGTAGAGAGTATAATAACAACACTTCCCTAACCGAAATTTGGTTATATATTTCTGAAAAACCTAATACAACTTATGACCCATCTAACTCTCAAATGCAGAGAGGAACTATGTATCTCTCGAGCAAATATGGCTCCATTGAAAGCATTGTCATTTGTAGTTTTCTTAGAAAGGCTTTAGAAAAGCAAACGTCTATCAAAATGGATTTAATCCCTCATCCTTACTGGTCCAATCATTTTTTAGTAAGAACCTTGGATTCTGAGCAAGTTTATTCCAATCTAGAGTTAATAGTGAATAATAACTTACTAGAAAATTTTAGTTCTCACCAATAAGAATAAATAACAGGCTATTCAGAGAAACACAGAATTGCCTGTTAAGTTTTATTTGCTCCTATAGTGGGCGTAATTAGGCACTTTGTCTAATTTTCTACACTCGTAAAAAACATTTAAAAAGTTTAATATCTAAAGGTAATTTATGAAAATAAATAAAAAACTTAAAGACACATTCCTATTTGGTTTCATTTTATTCAGCACAAGTGCTTTTGCTGGAGGAAACATAAGTGGCGGTGGCAATCCTTATAATATCACAGAAGGAGCATTAAATCTTCTGCTAGAAGGTCAAGGACTTAAGAAAGCCATGATCAATTATCTTATTACATTGCCAGTAAACAAAATTGAAGATCTCGTTGTTAGAAATTTATTCAACACTATGATGAAAGATAATTCCTTAATCAAAGATATTAGTAAGACTAAATATTTGATTTCCGAGTCCTGCAAGGATTCAGCTAATGAGCATACTCCTGCATCTACTTTAGTGGGACAAATGGGCAGTGATATTTGTTTTAACACCAAAAAATTAGTCTCGACATACAAAGATTTAAATGAAGAAGAAGTTATGGTAAAACTAGCAAGTCTAGCTTTCCACGAACACACTCATCACTATCAACGTCCTGACAAAGAAAAAATGTCACGCAATGAGGAGGATGCGAATAGACTTAGTGGTTATGTTATGATCACAGCTAAGTTTGTTCAACTCCCTTTGCTAAAATGGTCTAATCCAGGAAATGGTCCTATTGAGTTTCAAGAGATCCAGTCTTTATTTGAAATTATTAAAGCTAAAGAGCAAAGATTTTTAACTCCTCGTCCAGAAGATTTTAAAAACTACTTGAGTTACTACAGCCAAAAAGATTCAGGAGTTTTTAAAATTTTACCTCGTGAAAAGTATGATGATAAAATGTCAATTCGTGGAGGTGGTGCCTATTATTCATTTAAGTACCAAGACCATCAATATGGATATGGATCCAATGTGGAATTATCGATGAATCAGCTTTCCAGCGGGTTTGCAGGTTGTGATTTTGGTTACTTAGTGAGTTTAGGAAACGTAGAACTAGACGAGATCAATGAAACTCACCCTGCTTTAAAGTTTTTGTATGATTTCAAACCAGCTGATTCAGAGCCAGATATTAGAAAACAACAGTCAAGAAGAGAGTTTGAAGAAAATGGTTTTAATTATTCAGAACGTACAAAATTTAAAATAGGTGAAGTCTTTGGTTTAAGATCTGTTAACTTCGGTGAAACTTATGGCTCTGACTTACTGGTAGTTTTTAAAATTATCAAACAATATGAAGATGGTAGTTTATTAATCGTGTGGAAAAAAATAAAAGAGTTTCCATCTAAAAATTGCACCTAATTGAAGCTATTCATTAATCCCTAAGACAGAATTTTTAATCAGTTAAGACTCTGTCGATATAATTTACTCTTGATTTCCTGAAGTCGCTCAACGCCAATTTCATAGGGGCGACCGCAGACTTGACAACGCACCTCTGCCACTTCCTTGTTTTTAATCATGTCATCAAGCTCTTCTTCTCCAAGAGTTTCCAGCGCCTGAATAACTCTTGCTTCCGTACACGGACACGAATAGGAAATAGGAAAATCATGATCTAATTCTGTAAATGGTATGCCTTGTAAAAATGGTTTAACAAATTCGGTCGCAGCAACACCATTTAAAATTTCTTTTGATATGCTTGTTTTTAAAGCCTGGGCATTTTTTTCCAAGATCTGAACTACTTCTTCTTCCACTCCAGGCATAACCTCCACTAAAACACCACCAGCCGACTGTACCTTACCATAGGTATCTAAATAAACTCCCAGGGAAATAACACTGCGAATTTGATGGGACTGAATCAAATAGTGAGAAATATCTTCACCTATTTCAGAGGAAATTAACTCCACCATTCCATGATGCGGTTGCTTTTGAAATGGCATATGACGAGTAACAGATAACGTTCCCTGCCCTATATACTCTTTTAATTTTAATCCAGGCTGGTATTGCTCTGGTTCAAAATAAGTGTGAGGCGTGTATCCTCGAACGTGGCCTTCAAAACTAGCTTCAGCGTAGACTCGCCCCATAGGCCCATCACCACGCACGTAAATACCAACTTGTTGTTTTTCTTTAAGATGACTAGCCATCAGAAGAGCACCCACCATAGCTCGCCCTACGGCTAAAGTTGGAAGCGGTTGAGTGTTCTGAATTTTCTGCATTTCTCTAACTGCTATTGTTGCATTCACTGCCGCAGCTCTTACTGTAAAGTCATTAGAAACAAATCGATGAACTCTTTCCATGGGGTGACAGTGAATCATTTTTCTTAGAGAGTTGCAATAAATAAAAAAGCTTATTATCATTAAAATAATTATGAAATTCATTTTATTTAGACATGCAGAAAAACAAGGTGGCCTGGAAAAGGACTCCCCCCTCAGCCCCCATGGAATAAGCCAATCTAGACAGATTCTGGGCCAAGTCATTTCTAAACAACTTCCCATTCCCACTAAAATTTATTGTTCTCCTAGAAAAAGGACCTCTCTGACTCTATCTCCGCTAGCTGAAAGTTTCAAACTTAAGATCAACATCAATTCTTTACTTGATCTAAAGCTTAACTCAGAAACACAAAAAGACTTTAGGCTACGCATTCAAGAATTTTTAGTTAGTTTTCAATTGGAACCGGAAACTCCTTGTATTTACGTTTGCACTCACCAGGACTGGATAGAAGAGTTTTTAAGTGTCATCGAATGCTCTACAGATTTACTCCAACCGAAGTACTCCGTGTGGCCCTGTGGACAGTATATGTATTTTGAAAAAAATGAAATTTGGGATTTAGTGAGTTTTAAACTTATTTCCGTTTAAAATCAAAAAAAATAACTCTAAGATAAAATAACTGATTAACGCAATAGAATAGGTGGAGTCATGACAATTTGGTGTGTGGGAAGAAATTTCGCTGAACATGCAAAGGAATTAGGAAACGAAGTTCCCCAAGAACCTTTATTTTTTATCAAATCGCCTGCCTGTTTACATTTAGAAACAGTCATCCCTTACCCTTCAACAGTTAAATCTTTACATTTTGAGCTAGAAATAGCTTTATCTATAGATGAGTCTCTCAGGCCTGACAAAGTAGCACTGGCTTTAGATCTAACGGACCGAGTTCAGCAAAATGAAAGTAAAACCAAAGGCCATCCCTGGAGCCTCGCAAAATCATTTAAAAATGCATGCCCTCTATCCCCATGGACTTCTTTTAATGCAGACGAGGATTACTCGCTTGAACTATTGATCGATGGACAAACTCGCCAAAAAGGTTCTGTTTCTGAAATGACTTTTAAGCCTGAACAACTTCTTGCTTATCTTAAATTGCACTTTCCGGTACAACCTGGTGATATTCTGTTAACAGGTACACCTTCTGGAGTAGGTGAGCTAAAAAAAGGACAAGCTTTAAAATCTTTATTAAAAAGCTCAAAACAACAAATCTTGATTGAGTGGAATACGAAAATAGAGTAAAAATACCTGACTGAAAGGATTTTTATGAATTTTCCCGTTTTATTTTCTGATGAAGATCAAAAAAAAATAATTGACCTTGGTGAGAGTATTTTAAAAAAAATTGAATCCCACTCTAAGGTTTCACTATTTTCAAAAGATTTTTGGTACGGTTCTATAATGGATTGGAGCATGAAAAATGAAAGCTTCAAAACCAATATGTTTCGTTTCGTGGATGTCTTACCATCTCTGAACTCAAGTCAAGATGTAGCTCAACACCTAAAGGAATATTTCAGTGAAAATGGCGGTGAACTCCCAAGTGTTTTTAACGTGGGACTTGGACTTGGAAGTCTAGCGCCAGGTTTGATGGCAGGAGCTATCAAAAAAAATGTCACACAAATGGCAAAAATGTTTATTACTGGTGAAAATCCTGCCGAAGCCATTTCAGCTTTAAAGAAAATGCGTAAAAATAAAATGACTTTCACCGTTGATATCCTTGGTGAAGCTACCCTTTCAGAAAAAGAGGCTCTTGATTACATCAATCGCTACATGGAACTAATGAATGGGCTGGCTAAAGATGCTGAAAGCTGGGAAACTATTCCTCAAATAGATCAAGATGCTGACGGTGCTATTCCAAAAGTAAATGTTTCAGTAAAGGTTTCTGCTTTATACTCGCAGGTTAATGATAAAGCTTGGGATGACACTAAATCCGTTCTTAAAGAAAGACTCCGACCTCTTTTTGAATTAGCTATTAATAAAAATATTTTTTTAAATTTAGATATGGAACAATACTCAATGAAACATCTCACTGTTGAGGTCTTCAAAGAATTGATTACAGAAGAAAGATTTAAAAACTACCCATTCTTTGGCTGTGTAATTCAAGCCTATCTCAAAGACTCTAAAGAAGATATTTTAAACCTTTGTGAATTTGCAAAAACAAGAAAAACACCTTTTACCGTTAGATTAGTAAAAGGGGCCTACTGGGATTACGAAACCATTGAAGCACAACAACGTTCTTGGCCTGTACCTGTTTACACCGTTAAAGCCGAAAGTGATGCAAACTATGAAGCTTGTGCTCGAGTATTGATAGATAGTTATCCTTTTATTAAATCAGCTTTTGCTTCACACAATGTAAGAACACTTGCTGCTTGTCTGACTTATGCAAAAAACAAACAAGTTCCAATGAATGGTCTTGAAATACAGATGCTACATGGTATGGCTGATCCTATAAAAAAAACCTTCGTAGAAATGGGTTACCGTTTACGCGAGTATGCACCTGTCGGCGAACTTCTTCCCGGCATGGCATATTTAGTCAGACGTCTCTTAGAAAATACCTCTAACGAATCGTGGCTCAGAGGTAAATTTGCAGAAAATAAAACTCCTCAAGAGCTTCTTAAAGACCCTGTTTTTACCATTCAAGAGCATAAAAATAAAATGGCTTTGAATTCACCCCAGGGAGACTTACCAAATGATATTCTAAATTCTCTGGCTCATAGTTTTATTAATGAACCTCTGTTAGACTTTGCAGTTCCACAAAATAGACAAAACTTACAAAAGGCTCTTATTCAATTTCAACCTGAAAATATCAAAACAGTTTTACCTCAGATCAACTATCAACCTCAACCTGTGAGTGAGTTCTTAAATCGTGATAACCCTTCTGACAAACAACAAATCATAGCAAAAATTGGATTATCTACAAAAGAAATGGCAGAGAAAGCAATTCTCGAAGCCCATCGTTTTTGGGTTCAAGAATGGAAAAAAACTCCAGCACAAAAACGTTCTGAATTTTTAACTCGCCTAGCCGATTTAATGAATAAAAAACGCTTTGAATTGATTAGCACTCAAGTTTACGAGGTTGGTAAGCCTTGGGCTGAAGCAGATGCTGACATAGCAGAGGCCATCGATTTTTGCCGTTACTATGCAAAAAATAATTTAGAAATCTCTTCTCCTCTAAAAGTAGGTCATGTCCCGGGAGAAAACTCTCAGTACATCTACAAATCAAGAGGTGTTTGTGTGGTTATTGCTCCATGGAATTTCCCATTAGCTATTTTATGTGGGCAAGTCGTCGCTGCCTTAGTTACAGGAAATACTGTAATTATGAAACCTGCTGAACAGAGCTCTTTAGTTGCCCTTGGGCTTTATGAAATGATTAAAGAGATTGGCGTTCCGGCTGGGGCCGTCCAATTTCTTCCTGGCCTTGGAGAAATAGTTGGTGAATATTTAGTTTCACATCCTTTAACTACAACTATTGCATTCACTGGCTCAAAAGCTGTTGGTCTACATATTTTAAAACAGGCAGCTCATGTTCATCAAGGACAACATCATGTTAAAAAATGCATAATTGAAATGGGTGGAAAAAATGCGGTCATTATTGATTCAGATTCCGATCTAGATGAAGCCGTTGATGGCGTTCTCTATTCTGCATTTGGATTTGCTGGTCAGAAATGTTCAGCGGCAAGCCGTGTGATCGTCATTGAGGAAGTTTACGATAAATTTTCTGAACGTCTTGTTGAAGCCGCAAGATCTATCACTATTGGTTCTGCGATAAAACCTAATCATTATTTTGGTCCTGTAGTTGATAAAGAAGCCTATGAACGCATTCAAAGTTTAATAGAAAAATACTCTTTGAACCACAAATTACTTTTCAAAGCACAAGTCAGCGAAAATGGTTACTATGCTCCTGCAACTATTTTTGGGGATGTAAATCCAGATTCTGAGTTGGCTCAAGAAGAAATTTTTGGACCTGTTGTCGCTTTGATTAAAGCTAAAAACTTCAGTGAAGCTCTAGACTATGCAAATAGCACTAAGTACGCGCTAACTGGAGGAGTGTTTTCCAGAAGTCCTTTGAACATCGAACGCACTAAGCAAGAGCTCGAGTGTGGAAATATGTATATTAACCGCGGAATTACAGGAGCCATGGTAGATCGTCATCCTTTTGGAGGTTATAAGCTTTCTGGTATCGGATCAAAAACTGGCGGGCCAGACTATTTAAAACAGTTCACTGAACCCATTTGCATAACTGAAAACACCTTACGCCGTGGTTTCGCACCTACTGAATAAATAAATTTTGACAACCTTGGTAGCCTACTCCAGGGTTGTATTTAAATACGATCATTTACAAAACAATCTACTATACTGAAGATTCATATTGACGCTTTTTATATTCAGAGAGATTTTATTGTAACAAGCTAAGATTCAGAAATCATCTGAAAAGGAGTTCTTATGAAAATACCTATTTTTTTTATTTTATCTTTGTTTTTTTCAACTGTATTTGCTGGAAATATTCAAGTCGGCCAAACTGTTTATGGAAACAACGGTTCCAACTTGGTAGGAACTGTTAAGGCAATTTATGGAGAAAAAGCAGAGATTCTTTGGAGGCTAGAAAATGGTGTTCCTCATGATTTTGACAAACTTTTTTATTGGCCTTGTAAGCTTTTGTCTGAATCAGTCCAATGTTATAAAGACCTATGTAATGGAGATGAAGTCTATGCTAATAATGGCAACGAACTTGTAGGTGAAGTTAAAAATATTTTTTCAAATGGGATAATTGAAATTGAGTGGACTAAACTCAATGGACGTGACTATGATTTTTATAAAGTATTCTACTGGAAAAGAGAGCAAGTTACAAAAAAAATAAACTCTTGTAAAACTTGTCTGTAGTTACTAGGGCGTATCCTCATTGGGGCGACCGTCACGAGAAATCAAATATCAGCTGAGATCAAGACGCTAGAAGAAGATTTAGTGGCGCTGAATCGCCGACGATGAACCGTAAAAAATTTAGTTTTATCGAATAGCACCTAAACTATATTTTTTTCATAACATGCAGGGATCTCTTTAAAGAGATCCCTAATAAGCCACCAAAAATAGCTCCACCTAAATGAGCTGTAAAGGCAACCCCACTTGAAAGTCCAGGGATTTGCCCTAAAAAAGAAGATAAATCGGTCATCAAAAACATCGGGATAATGATAAGTGTTGGTAAATAAATTAAACCATTCAGCCCTTTTTGAGGTGAAAGGAAATAAAAAAATCTAGTTCTTATTTTTGATTCATAAAAACAATAAAAAGCAATTAATCCACTGACAGAACCACTAGCTCCTACCATTGGCAATAGAGTGTTAGGACTGAAATAGAGATAAAACATACCACCAGCTACTCCACTAAACAAATAAAGCAAAATGAAACCAAATGACCCAATAACTCCTTCAATCCAATATCCTAGTAAAAAAATAAATAACATATTACTTAGCAGGTGCCAAAATGTCATATGAGAAAACTGATATGTGATCCAAGATAAAGTCTCTTTATTCCCATGAGATAAGCCCATAATAAATAACACTTGCTCTTTAACTTCCATTTTGTACTTAGAAATAAGATCATTCCAATAGTTTTTTCTTACTTCATCCTTATCAAAATTCTCTTTCTCTACTTGTTCTAAAAAAAACTTATCTCTAACAGCAAAAGAGGAAATAAAATATTGATGTTTTCTATCTTTAAAATCATAGGTTTCTAATATTTGCTTATAATGTGGCTGCGTTTGATATTTTTCTAAATGCCTTTGATAATATTCTGAAGTTATAGAAATTCCGGTATTGTTAAACAACTCTGATTTCACCTTTTGATTATCGGTGTTATAAAAAAATGTGAAATAAAGCAGAGTATTAAGAATGATTATTACATTTGTAAAACTAATTTCAGTCCTAGAAAAGAAATTTTTCGGCCAAGGAAAAATCACCTAAACACCAAGCCTTTTCTTAAAATTAATATAATTTAACTTCATTTTTTTTTCAGAACTGGTTGCTGGTTTACGACTTTGACTCTGCTCCAATGTTAAAAAAGTTTTTATATATTGATTTTCAAGCTTATCAGTCCAAACAATATCATCGTATATTTTATCAAACAGTAGCATTGCTAATTCAGCATCTTTTTCAAGTAGGGCTTGATGTAACTGATAGTAATAATAAACAAAGTCTTCGCTCTTATAAGAATCTATCTCCTGCTTATTGGAAGCAGTTGTAACCAACTTACCTGATTCGTTTTCAGTTGCTGTTTGTAAATGATTAGAGTTACAAAAAAAAGAAACTTCATGACTCATACAGATTTTTTCTAAATATTTTAATTTTAAAACTCGATCATTTTCAATCACAAATCTGTAAAAGTAATACTTGTTGCTATCATGGTAAGAAAGTTTTTTTGCACACTGTTGCGCAGCTTGCTCTACATCATTATCAATCATTTGCACGAGGTATTGATCTAAGTTTTTATTACATTTGACAGCTTTTCCATTGACCATCGTTTCTTCATGATCTTTGCTATTTAGAAATAAATTACTTGAAGTCATCTGATAAAAAAAAGTACCAATCATGACAAACACAAATGAAACAACAAAATAAGAAACTCGCTGTATAAGATCTTTAAATGCAGGCATTAATTCATCATTGGCAGATATTGACTTTAAGCTAATCAATCTTGTGGAAGTTATTCTATCATAAAAAGGACGTCTTTCTTTGTTTACTAAAATTTCTAAAAATGGAGTTAATAAAAAAACAAAAGAAAAAAACTTGAAAATAGATCTAAAAAAAATCCTTATCAAACTCAACTGTCCATCATCAAGATTAGAACTTTCGATTCTTTGATATAAAAAGTAGTGACCAGGAGTAGCTGCTATGAAATAAATAAAAAGACTTTCATAACTTACAAATAAGACAAATACAGTAAAAACATACTGAAACAACAATGAGTACTGATTCGAAAAATCACTTAATAAAGCATTCATTTTAAAATCTGATAATATACCAGATGTAAATAGAGAGACAAAAGGAGAGAAAATCAAAAAATCTATAACCGCTGCAAACAACCTGTCTAAATGCGAAGGTAAATATTTGTCTCTAGCGTTTAAAACTGTTTTATTATATGATATATCTTCAATGACCATACCTAATAAATCGGTATGGCCACTCTAATCTTGGAGTCTAGAAGTTTAATTTATTGAAGTTTAATTGAATTTAACTTGCCACTTTGATCCAGAGATACTTTTAAAATATCTACAACAATACCCCTTTTATCAATAAGTTCATAAGTTTCTTCTCGCGAACTTTCTAACTTGTTTTTTTCTTTAAGTTTGTACTGAACAGCAGTTTCATTGAACAAAGATACATACTTCTGTAGTAGTTTACTACCCTCTTCAATCCTAACTAACTCATCACCAGCATTAATCTCCTTAATACGGTTATTCTCTGAGTGAATTTTATACTTCCCTTCCAAAAAAGAGAACAATAATTCATCTTTCAAAGATGGATTTTTAGATTTTATACCTAATATTTCATTATCAGTAGCAGCTAATTTTTTTGCTAAGGTATGTTCACCCAAAATATCTTCACTGATCTCGGCTTTCAAAGAAGCAATTCCTCTATTAGAAGACTGTGCCAAAGAATAGTCTCTAACCCACTGATTCACAGCTAAGGTGAACACAAAAAGACTCAATATCGATAAACCAAAAACAGCTCGGCGCTCTTGATTTTTTTTATAAGTCTTTTGTCTAATCATTTTTTTTATTGGAAATGCTAGAACATTTGACTTACTTTCAATATTCTCTCTTTCTTTTTTCATTAATTGCCTCTTTCTCTGAGATTAATTGTAACTTTCTTATCGTCTTTCACCTAGATTTTTTTACCTTTTTTTATATTTTTTTAGCTCTTTAGTCTGAGCTTTGATTCTAAACAAAAGTAATATTGGTCTAGTTTGTAAGTGCATTTACAAAAATATAGCTGCGATTTTTATGCCTAATCTAATTCACTGTATTGAAGAAGAATGAATTTTATTGTAAGGTCCGCGACGTGTGACTATTTTTTTTTCGACAGTACTTTCACCAAAGGTAAGATTGTCTCAATATGATCGTTTCAGTTCAAAACATATTCATCTTAATGTTTAACTAAACTAATACTCGTTTTATTTTTACATTTCTTTACTTGCTTGCTCAAGCCATGAGTCACTTCCATTTTGATAATCACTTAAGCGATCATAAATAACTTTATCAACAGTAACCCCAACTTCTTCAATTTTTTTGTTTTCTCTGGAGATATACTCAGCCTCAGGAATCATTATTTTAACTCCACCTGACCATATATGATCTAAATTATACCAAATTCCAACCAACAGTTGCCCTGAAGATCCAGCTCCAAATATTTTAGCCTTGTTTATCTCCCTAAATGTATTCGCCACCATCTCGGCTGTCGATGCAGTTTGAGAGTTTATTATAACACCAACTTTGCCCAGTATGCACTGTCTGGTCGCAAAAGTACTTAGCTCAACTCTATGGCTCTGATTTAAAATATCAATTTGTAAATCATCGTCTAAATCATCAGGAAGTTCTGCAACTGAAAACTTATTTTCTTTTTTTGACTTTATGAAACTTCCTATTTTCTGAGGTTGACAAATAAAATAACTAAGAAATCTAAGCCCAGCTACAAAGTTACCACCTGCATTTCCCCGCATATCGATAAGAATCTTTTTCTTATTCTCTAAGTTTTTCATAATCTTATCTAGTTCTTGGTAAGAAAAATATTTTGCTTTGAATGAAGGTACTTTTAAAACACTGACATTATTAACTTCTAAAATTTCTAGACGATTATCTTCAAGTATCTTTTCAGGATACAACTGAAATTTTAACTCTTTATTCTTTCTTGAAACAACTATTGTCCCGGCTTGAGTGTTGATAATCTCGGGACTAACAACATCTCCATTGAAACTTTTAACTACATCACCCATTTTTAATCCAGAAATCTTCCCTGAATTGAGTTTTTCCACCCGAGTAATTACTAGATCACCATTAATATACTGACTGTTTAAACCATTTTGTAAATCCCACTCTTCCCATATTTTTGAACTCTCTTGCTCATCAAAGATTTGCAGATGAGATACTTTCAACTCAGCAAGAAGAGTATTAGCAAAATCAAGTTCTTGTCGTTGATTTTTTTGATCTAAGTATGAATAAAACTTTTGTGTCTTTAACTTACATTCATCAAGCCAGTTTTTTAGATACTCCCCTTGAATATAAATATTTTCTGAAACCATTTTACAAGTTTTGAAAATTTTATTTTTGCTTGCTAATGAATCAACAAAAAAAAGAGAGAATATGATGACAACAGAAAGGAACAGGAAAAGGTATGAAAGGACTTTTTGATTCAATTTCGTTCCTAAAAAAATTACGGAGAAATATAAATTTCTCCGTAGTCAAAATATTTAATAATAAGATTATGCGGCTTGCACCGTTTTCTTTTTTCGAGCTTGAGAGGGGTCGATTTGATATTGCTTCACTTTTCTATACAAGGTTGCTCTTCCAATACCGAGAGCTTTAGCTGCCTCTGTTAAATTTCCTTTGTATTGCATAATTGCAGTTTCAATTGCTTTCGCTTCTATATCATCCATTTTTTGAACTTTCATTTCAGAACTAGTTGCTGAAGGAAATGGTAATACATTAGCTGTCATTCCTCCTGGTAATACAGAAGGAGTATGATTCAATCCCGCTGACAAAGTTGGAAAAGCCTGAGTTAAATGTTGTCTGAACAGAGGACTTTCCAGTCCATCTCTCCATTGCTCTGGAGAGTAAACCTGAACCCTAACATCCGAGGTTTCCCAATACTTTTTTGCATTTTCAATATTTTCTTGATTATCACTTACCATTATTATAACCGATCGAGACATTTTCTCTCCTTTTGCATCTAAAAGACACATTAATTAATGACAATAATCTTATCGGTGAATCATTTATAGAATTTAGGGGTATTAAAAAAAAATTACCTCTTTGAGATAATTTTTAAATATCAATAAGATACATTTTAATTTGACCAAAGTCCTACTAATGAAAATTGGTACTTTTTCATAAATAAACAAAAAAAAACCACCAAACATATGCTGTTTAGTGGTTTTTTAAACGTCTATAAAATCTAATCTAATTTTAGTAGCGGTTATCTTCTTCCTGATTTGATTTTAAGTTGTAATTTTGAAATCAAATGAACGGCCATTTTTTCTTGAACCTTGCACATTTTCAACTCATCTTTTCTATAAGATCTTTGAGAAGGAGTTAAAGTTCCCGTTTCTAATTCCATTTCATAATCTAACTTAGAAGACCTAATACCTTCTAACTCTTTAGTTTGTTGCTTAAATAATTTAGTCACGCCACTCAATGGTGCCACTTCAATCCATTCTTCTTTATTTCTGTACCAGCTCACCATTCGTAAAAAACGAGCTTTATTTTTAGCTAATGTGAACTTAGGAAACTGAGTATCAGACAACTCAAGAATGTTATCAATCTCATCCAAGTTTGTTGAATCCTCTTCATCCTCACCAAGTAGCATATTAGGGTTTTTCAACAATTCAGCAGGAATAGTTTGATCTTCAAAATCCATATCAAAGGCAGATTGAATTTTACCTTTTTTATCACCCTCGTCATCTGCGTCAGAATCTAGGTCATTATCAAGATCTTTTTCAAAGTCAGTTCCTCCGCCACTAGATTGAACCTCTTCAAAACTTTCAGCTGAATCAAATACCACTTCAAATGCCATTAGCTAACCCTCCCATTAATTTTGATGAACCCTTATACAACAAAAATTGATTTGACACAAGATGTAAAGACTCAAAATTGCAGGACTGTACAAATTCTTTACAGACAACACCTGTAAACTTTCCAGATCGCAAAAATATAAAACCTACTCAGGTAGACCTCTTGGCATCGGACTTGCTCTAAATAAAAATTGAAGAGACAAATAAGGAGTTCTTATGAAGAAGCTTTTTTACTTAATCAGCGTAACTTTGGCCTTCTCAGTTTTTTTCACTGCTTGTGGACAAAAAGACGAAGGCAACAAAGACTATGAAGTGGTACAAGCTCGTCAGTCCTATGATCGCTGTGCTCAACTTAAAGGCCAAGCCTACTGTAACACAGCAAAGATAGGTAATGTTGTTTCAATGACTGAATTTTACGGACAAAGTTATTACTACAACTTCTACGGATATAATCCTTATCTGGGTGGAGTTCCTACTGCAAACCAACTCACTGTGGATCAAGTAAATACATACTTTGAAAACTACGTAAGAAAAGCTAGTAAGCAAGAAATTTTATCAATGAGTAATCGCTGGTTACAAATGTCTACAGAAATTGGAACAGTAAACTCACTTTATTATCCTAACAGAACATGCACCGCATGGGGTTGTTACTAAATCCCCTCGTATTACACACTTAAAAGACTCATTTTGAGCGGAACTCTGTCAATTTTTTTTACTAGAACTCACAGTTTTGAAGAGCCTGTACGGCCTCTTCAAAATACATTTTATTTTTTTTTCCTAAATTTTGAGATAGGTATTGATCCGCACTATTCATGGCTATTGACTGATATTTCAACTCAGAACTTAAAGGGATCAAATCAAAGGTTTGCCCGTTCATTACCATTGGAATATAGGCAACTTTAACGACCTCAAGAAGGTTATGTTGATTTTTTTGAAGTTTTAACAAAAGCCCTACAGTAACTTTTTGTAAAGGTTTCACTTGCCCAGAAACAAAATTACCCAAAGAATAAAATACAAATCCAAGTCTTCCATCACTGGCTAACATTGTCTCCATCGTCTGTACCACATGAGGATGTGAACCTATAATCGCTGTGGCTCCTTCTTCAATCCAATTTTTTGCTAAAATCCGATGTTGTTGCCTTGGTTTAGTTTCGTTTTCTTCTCCCCAATGAGGGAAAATGAAAATTCCGTCAACTTGGCCCGACGACTTCAAACCTTTAATCAAGGATAAAATCTTATCAAGATCTTTTCCACAATATAAAACTTGTTCTTCTTTATCTGAAATGCCATTTGTATGCTCAGTACAAGCTATAAATGCGACCTTAAAACTATTGATTTTCTGAATCCTGATAAAATCACTTAATTTCTTCTGTTCTGACAATCTAGTTCCGACATAATCAAGTTCATTTTCTTTTAAAGTCGTAATGGTTTTATCAATACCTAAAGCTCTTCGATCGAGAGCGTGATTATTAGCTGTGGTAACAAGATCAAAGCCAAGATCTTTAATAGCTATGACTGCTTTTTGATGATAATTGAACATGGGATAGGAACTCAAGACTCTATTATCATAATAATTAACAAGAGAAGCACTTTTTCCTGAACTCAAAACTCCATTAGCTACGGGTCCTTCAAGATTTAACGTTCTAAAATCTACATACTCAAAAACTGGATTCACTTTTTTTAAAAAAATAGAAAAATCATTATTACTTAAAGCATATTGTTGTAACCTACCATGGAGTAAGTAATCTCCAAATGAAAGCATTGTTATTTGCTGCTCCGAGCAGGACTTTTTCTTAATAGATCCAGCGACCGCCACGCTCTCGATACAAGAAATATAGATAATTCCTATAATGATACCTGCGAATTTTTCCCTCATAAAACCCCCAAGATTGAGGGTTTGCCACAAAAATAAAAAAATTAAAATGTCAAAAAGTGAAAAATCCCAATAACTGAATAACATCAATCAAGAGCTAGAAATCCAAATAGTTTTTAAACTATTTACATGGTTGATTTGGGCAAGTATAACATTCATGTAGTCTTTTTTATGGATTTAAATAATTTTTTGCTTCAATAACTGCTTGTTCTGCATTCACCAAGCCCGCTCCGTACTCATTCGTGTTTGTATTTGGAATAACAGATGCTGTTCTTTGTAATATCTCTTTCACCTGCTGAGGAGTTAAATTCTTATTTACTGATTTCATTAATGCGACAACTCCTGAAACATGGGGAGTCGCCATACTTGTGCCATTGTTAGAACCATAATTTGTAACCTGAACCTGATAAGCTGCTGTTGCTTGAACACCTTGAATTAGACTCTGTTTAATTTTTTCTCCCACAACCTTCTCTATCATAAAAACACCAACTGGTACCTCTGAACCATCATCAGACAAGGAACCATTAAGAAGTCCATCGGCGTTATTATAAATAATTACCCCCTTAGCCTGAGCTTGAATGGCATTTTTTACTTTTTCTGAAAACTTGAGTTCACCTCTTTCAACCAATGCAATTTTTCCTGCTACATCTACATTTTTGAATTCCTCTTCGCTTCCTAATCCCGCATAGACCATCTCATAAGTTTCAGGCCTTGAAATCATACGGCTACCTTGAAGCACTGTGCTTTTAACAGATTCAATTGAAGACTCGCCTATTTTTACTTGAACCACTGGAGATCTCCCTTTTCCAAGTGGAACTGAAGAATCAACTTCTACACCAGGAGCCATAATCGCTAATTCAGGACCATACTGAGAAAACTCAGCTCTTTTATTATTAACATCCAAGGCCCCCACAGCAATACAGTTGGGCAAAGCAGCTGGGTAGCTAACACTACCAACACCGTCATTCCCTGTAGCAGCAACAATCGTAATTCCTGCCTTAATAGCACTTTCAATTGCGATCTGCTCAGTAATTGTTGACCACGATCCCCCTAAAGACATATTGATGACATCCACCTTTTGCTCAATTCCCCAATTCACACCTTCAGCGATAGCAAAATTAGAACAACCATCTTCGGAACACACTCTACCCATCAATAAATGAGCACGAGGAGCAACTCCTGAAAAACCAGTAGAGTCTAATACTCCAGCAATCGTTCCAGACACGTGGGTTCCGTGCCCAACAGAATCTTTATAGGGATAGCCATCCTGGTTATCACCCACAAAGTCTTTTCCTTGTTCTAAATTACCCCTAATAGAGGGATGATCTTTATCAACTCCCGTATCTAAAACTAATACTCTTGCAGAACTTCCACCTTGAGTTAAGTTCCATGCTTCTTGAGCTTTAATAGCGCTTATCCCCCAGGGAGTTAATGAAAATGCAAATTGACTATTAAGAGTTTGAGGTAATGCCTTTCTATAAAACTGTGAAATAGGAAAAGGCAACGGATGTTTTACTTCTTTCTCAACTGTATAAATTTTTGAATTTTCTCTTAATCCTTCTAATTCACTGTCATTTCTGTAATCGATTATCAGAGCGTTCAATTTTGGAAGAACTTTTTCAATTTGTTCGAGTCTTAAAGGAGCCCCTAAAGTTTTATTTAAAGTTAGATGTGTATTTCGATGAGATCTAAGCTGTTGTATTTCATCATGAACTTGACTCATATATGTCTGATTTCTTAAAATCAACATGGCTCTTTTAGCTAAGCTCTTTTCAGCTGTGAAAATAAGCGTAAGGGCTAGAAATAAAACTGTTTTTGAAAAATAAGTAACACAAATCCTTTTGAATAGTATCGAATCCATTCGATCTCCTCTAGACTTACTTAAGTGAAAATATTAAGCTTTTATTTATATCTTATGATTGCATTAAATTATAATCAATTTGGCAATTAAAATAAATCTTGTCTTCATATAAAAATAACTTATGGGCCTAATGAAAAACCTAACAAGACTGTATTGATTTTGGACATCTGCCTAGCGATTTTAGTTTTAATTCTTTTGTTCATGATAAAAAACGTTAACATTATTGGCTTCATTATTGAAGTATTGTGTTTACGAAAGAAAAAGAGGTTTTTATGAACTGTAGAATTGTATTTGCCTTAGTTTGTTGTTTATCGCTTTTTAGCCGCGCAGAAGAAGCTGTAATAAAAGAAACTAAAGGAACCCTTAAGCTTTTAAATAAAGAAAATGCTGCTGTTGAGTACAACGAAAAAGACACCAAAGATAAAAAGTTTGAAATCCAAATAAGACCCTCGAAATCAATGTCAAAAGTCATGATGGATGGTAAATATCTTCTCACTCTAATTGAAGGAAAAAATCAGTTTGTTTTCGATATGGATCAAACCCGAGGCCCTTTAAAAACTAGTGAAACTGATGAAAAAAACTTCAGACTGATTTACAATATAAGCTCAAGTGATAACAATAAAGAAGTTAACAAGGAAATAAAAGTAACATGTTACGAAAGTGTTAACTATAAAGAAACTGACACTTCAGAAAAAACAAAAAAAACAGACTGTGTGAAAAAAGATTCTTGTAAATCCTATGGAGTCAAAGATAGCAAAAGTCTTGAGCTCAAAGAGACACCAATATGCATAGGTAAAGCTAACACCACCTATACTCAGGGTAATAAAGAACTTTATTTAAATTGCGCATTCTTTGATGAAGAAAAAAAGAATACATTGATTTTAAGTCAATTACTAAACACACAAAACAAAATTGACATCATTAAAAAGACTGAAAAATGCGAGTAAACTAAAACACCAGGACTGAAAAGAAAATTTTTAGTCCACCATTTTCAACAGGATAGTGAATGGTCTTCTTGGCAGTTTTGTCTTGCCATTTCTTGGGATGAAACAAACCCATAATTTTAACGTCATACTTATTTTTTAAAATTTCCACCAAATTTCCTGGAAGCTGGTCTTTGACTCTTTTACCATATGGTAAATTGGTTATCAGCCAACTTGGTATATTATCTCTATTTTTAAAACTATCCTTCAAATCTAACGAATCACCAAGAATAAACTCCACTTTATCTGGAGATAGTCCAATTGAAATATTTTTTTTTGAAGCATCTATGGCTTCTTGTTGTAAATCCATAGCAAAGTACTTTATAAAAGGAAGAGGCTTCACTTCATCTAAAAAAAAGTTTTTTCCCTGAGATAATAAAAGACTTTTTTGGAAAGAAAAAGATCTGTTCAATGATTGATTAAATTCCAAAGCCTCTAACACTAGAGTTCCAGAGCCACAAAAAGGATCAATGAAGTTCATAGGCTCTGACCAGGGGCTAAGGACTTCCATCATTTTAATTAAACCCCAATGAGCTATAGTTTCACGCATAGGGGCTTCATGATTCCATTTCTCAAACTTTCTTTTATACAATGGTTCACCTGTTGTATCATAACTTAACCGACACTGATCTTCATAGATATCAACATAAAGTCGTTGCGTTTTTTCACTTACCTCAGAGGCTTTGGAAATGATTTGAATTTTTTTAAATTTTTCCTTGAAGATTTTTTCAAAAACTGCAAAGATTTTTTTTTCTTGACCTAACTTCGACTTTTTAGAATCCACTTTAATAAAAACTTCATCATCTGGTTTAAAAAATTTGGAAAAATCTATTTTCCTTATTTTCTTATCAAGTTCGTTAAAGAAAAAAACTGGAAATTTTTCTATTCTAAAAAGTATCCTCGTTGCCAATTTCAATCTTTGATTTAAACACAAACCTGCATTCAGAGAACAATTAACCTCAACACCACCTTTAACAACATTTATTGTAAAGTTTTGTTCTTCAACCAATGATAAATTGAGCTGGATTTCTTTGTAGGTATCCTCTTCAAACCCCAAAGGAGTGATCACAAAAAAATCAAACATATTTTTCCTTTTTAATACTCAACAAAAGAAATAAGGCTGTAGCCATACATACAGGACCAATAAGAAAAGCAGTTTTAAGATTGGTCAAATCAGCGATATTGCCAACAAGTAAATGCATTGCAACTACAAATAAGGCCTGAATAGCAACCGTATTTGAAACAATCTCTGGGGCTTTTTTTTGATTTATCTCAGAAATATAAGAAATAGCTAAAGGATAAAATGGTGCCATCGTTAAACCACAAAGAATTAAAACAGCTGGATGATAATACATTCCAATTAAGAAACAAAATAAAGAGCCTACTAAAGAAAATACAAGCTGAGTTTTTAATGGAATTCTAGGTGGGTAAAAAGAGACTACCACACGGCCTATCAACATAAACACAAACAATAAGGTCACATAGAAACTTGACTCCTGCAAAGAAAAATCAAAATAACGACGCATATAAAGCGCCAGTCGAGATCCTAACATGATTTCAGCAATCACATAAAAAGAAATAACCAAACAAATTCGTTTTTCCCTCCAAGTCACCTTGGGGTGAATTTCTGTGACTGTTTTTTGATGAAGCTCTAGCCAATATTTTCGATTTTTAATTAGTTGAATTAAAATAATTACGAAAAAAATAAAAGGAAAAATCGCTGTCACACTTAAAATCTTTTGCCATCCCCAGTTCGAGTACCCAGCCACGTAAAGAGGAGAAAGTAACGATGAAATTCCATACATAGAGTGTAATCCAGATAACATCTTAGAGCGATTAATGTCAGTCGATCCTTGCACAACCAAATTATTTTGACTTACGCCCAGAAATCCAAAACTGATTCCAAAGAAAAAGACCCCTGTCATTAAAACCAGATAGTTTTGAGAAAAACTTTGGATTGCAAAAGAAATACCCAAACACAGAACTCCCGAGTTCAAAATATGGAGCAATTTATAGGTATTTTTTTCTTTTCTGATAAAATAACTAGCAAAAAAAGCCACAAAAGAGGTGACTGCAAAATAAGCTGCCCCTAAGGTATCGCTCACCGAAAAATACTTAATGATTTCTGGGAACAAAGGACCACGTAAATTATCACAAAACCCTAATATAAATAAGCTGACAAAAGAAACTGCAATTAAATAATTCATATACTTTTTAGAATATCTGAGTAAAATTAGCTTTATGCAATCTAATTCTCATCACAAAATATTGATTATAAGGTTTTCAAGCTTTGGTGACATCACTCAATGCCTGAGTGTTATTGATAAGCTTAAAGAAAAATTTAAAGACTGTGATATTGATTGGGCTACTCGACAAGAATTTAAAGAACTCATTAGCCATCACCCCAATCTTACAAATGTAATCTGCCTTGATAGGAAATCGGGGCTAAAAGGGTTATTCAAAATGGCTTTTCTTATCAGAGAGCAAAACTACACCCACATTTACGATGCCCATAACAACTTTAGATCAAACCTAATCCTTACAGTAGCTGCATTTTTTAAAAAAATGACCATCTTAAAAAGGCCAACTTATCGATGGAAAAGATTTCTTCTTTTTAAACTTAGAATAAATAAATATAAACAACCTTTTTCTGGACAACGAGATTTACTTGAACCCTTGTTAGCTTGGGGAATAAATAGTGAGTCACCCAACCCACCTCAAGTTTTTTACTCTAGAGATCATGAGCTTCAAGCCAAAGAAAAATTAAAATCAGTTCCTGAAACCTATATTACAATGGCTCCTTCTGCTGCTTTTTTTCTTAAACGCTGGCCAAAGGCATACTGGAAGCAGCTTATTGAACATTGCAAAGATGATTTTTTTGTACTTCTTGGTGGGCCTGACGATCAATTCATCGAAGACATAATCAAAGACTTTCCAGGTAGAACTTTAAATCTTGCTGGAAAATGTAGCCTTTCAGAGAACATTCCTATTATCAAAGGCTCAAAGATGCTAATAAGTAATGACACTGGCCTTATGCATATTGCAGAACAACTTGGTCACCCTTGTGTGGCACTTATGGGCCCTGCCCCCTTTGGATTTCCATCTAGATCGACAACTAAAATTCTTCAACTAGATTTAAAATGCAGACCTTGTAGCAAGCATGGTCAAGGTCCTTGTGTAAACTCAAAATATCATCAATGCCTTGTTGATATTTTACCAGAACAAGTCGCTAGACTGGTGATTCATGGAATTAATTAGCTTATATTGTTACCGTTTACTTTTATTATTATTTTTTTTCTTTTTGAAAAACCTGTATTTCTTATTACCAAAAGGCAAGATAAAAGCAGCACTGAACTTTAGATTTTCACAAGAAATGATCAAAAAAAAATCTTTTTCTTCAACCAAAAAGACTATTTGGATTCATGCTGCGAGTGGCGAAATTGAATATGCTTTACCCATCATTTACCTCATTAAAGAGCAACTTCCTGTATATAACATCTTAGTGACACTCTCATCTCCTTCGATGCTAAGTACTATAAAAAATAACATCCTAATTGATGCTTATGGACCTGCTCCTTTGGATTTTCCAGCAAATGTAATTAACTTCATAAAATCCTGGAATCCTGAAAAGGTTTTGTTTGCAAGAACAGATGTTTGGCCAGAACTCAGTTATCAGTTGAAGAAACAAAAAATTCCTTCCTATTTATTTTCATGCACTCTAGCGCAAAACAGTAGCCGCACTCGCACTTTATCACAGATTTTTACTCGATTAGCATTAAACCAACTCAACGAAATCTTTGTCGTTACCCAAGAAGATAAGTGGCAACTTTTAAAAATTAAAGTTACCACACCCATTGAAGTATACGGTGACAGCCGCTTTGACCAGATGGACCTTAAAAAGAAAGTTAAAATTGAACTCAAAAATCTTTTCCCACAAAGCTCAAATCAGGAAGAACAAACTTATAACAATAATGAATTGATTTCAAAAAAACTACTTGTCGCTGGTTCTACCTGGCCAGAAGATGAAGTAGTTCTTTTAAAGGCCATGAATCATTTACCAAACTGGCGTTGGATTATTGCCCCCCATGAAGTCAATTCTGAACGTATTGAAAAACTTAAATTTTTGCTGGAGAAACACTTCCCAAAAATGGAACTCCAAATTTATTCTACCTTCAATGAAAAAAGAAAATGGGACATCATCATCGTTGACCAGATTGGGAAGTTATTTTCTCTTTATGAGTTCGCTGATGCCTGCTTAGTTGGTGGATCATTTAAAGAAAAAGTACATTCAGTTATGGAACCTCTTTCCTACAACAAGTACGTTCTGGTAGGCCCGAATATCTACAATAACCGAGAAGCTATTGAATTTTCAAAAATAAACTTAACTGAAAAAGTGAAGATGGTACAAGTGGTACAAAATGAACACAAAATGACAGAAGTTCTATCTCAAATAGAAAAAGTGACTACAGAAGATCGCATAAAAGACTTTTTTAAAATTCAAGAAACATTTAATTCTAAAAAATCGGCTTCCCACAAAATTTTTGCTGCCATCTTCAAAACTATCTAATATTGACTATGCCAAGTTAGTCTCTGGTGACTAACTTACTGAAACTGAGCCTTTAAAGGTATGTGTGACCTGTCTACAATAATTGGCACTACACTTATTAAAAAGTCTTAACTGGAATAACTTTCAGTTTAAAGTAATCAATTGACGGTATCAAGATTGCACTTCTACACCTAGTATGAGGGTAAAACTCTATTTGTTATTTATTCTTTGCTGTTTTAACTTAAAAGTTTTTGGGGAAAAGAAAATCTCTTCTCTAAATGAATCTGTAGTTAAAAACTCTGTATCTCAAAATGAGACTATCTCTGACAGTCGTTTTTTTATTAGCATGCGGGCTCTTTCTAATGAAAACCTGTACTCAAAAGCCGATGTGTTTGGCTTTAAAATATATTACTTTTTAACTTATAATATAAATCCTTTCATATCGTTTGAGCTGACACCTCTTGCCCAACTTCAATCAGGACATATTCAAAGTGTTGATGCTAGTGAAAAACTTGAGAACAAACTCACTCTTTTAAAGGGAGCGATGTTTTTTAAGTGGATGAAGGAAAGCTATTTTAGCCTGGGTATACTTAATGCAGAAGAAAATTATTCTTCTATTCTAGCTTCAGAAAAAGGTTTTTTCTCGACACAGATTTTACAGTCTTTAACTTTTAACCCTTGGACTTTTAGTGGATATGTACTGGGAGCTATCCCTAACTCAGAGTCCAGCGTGAGTGATCAAAATGCAAAGGAATCAACGCCTCTTCTAACAACAGCAGGACTTAGAAGTCGATGGAAGGTAAATGACTATAATAAAACTCAATTAAGAGTTTCCTATTTTAAATACTCTCAAATACCTACAAGTGTATCTACTCAAAGTGTACAAAGTGGCAATACTCCTTACGACTTTAAGATTTCAGATACAGAAAGAAATTTTAAATATGATTACGCTGGAATTGACACTTCAATAGAGTTTAAAAAAAGTGTCACAAAAAAACTTTACGCATTAGGTGAAGGTAGTTTTGTTAAAAATGATAAAGCACCTGAAAGTTTAAATCAGGGAGTACAACTTATAGGTGGACTAGGTTACAGACTAAATCTAGAATATGAAATAGAAGTCCTTTCTGGCTACTACAAAATAGAGCCTGATGCAGTTATAGCTTATTACGGAAATTCACGTTTTTTTAGAACAAACCACCAGGGTATTGAAACCAAGGGTGCTTTGTTGTTTAAAAAGCAGCAGTTCAAAATTTCTTTTTACTACAATGACTCAAAACTTATTTATGAAAACCCAGCTCAATCAGATGAAAAGCTTTATCTTTTAAAATTCGAGGTATCACATGATACTTTCTAGAATTTTATTAATGATGATAGGCTTATTGTATCTGACTCATTGTCAATTAGGAGAAACTCAAAAAAGAATTGATTCTCAAGCCTCAGCAAGTAGTTTTTATGTTGAAAAAATTTCAGGCAGTTTTGTATCAGAGTCTTTCAATGAAAATATCTCTATTCCTAAAGATAGAACATACCAATTTAGTGTCTGCTTAAAAGATCTTAAGAAAAATAAAGCCATAACGAATCACCCATTTTTAATTGAAGAAATTAAGGAAACTTTAACAACAGATGCCTCTGGATGCTTTAACTGGACAGAAACATTTACTTTTGAGTTTCTTGCTGAACCAACCTTTTTAAAGTTTGAAAGGAATATCATTTCCAAAGGTCTACATTCTGGTTCTGAAAGCATAACCTATGCAATAAATCTTTGGGATACTGAAAACTATAAAAACATCGTAGATTTAAGTAAAAATAAAGTAAGCCCTTTAGTTGAAGGTAATAAAGTAGAACAAAAGTTAGCCGCTAGGAATGAGACCTCTGCTTTTGATTTATGGCTTGAAGATGGAAGGGTTTTCATTACAGACGAAAAAATGGGAGAAGAACTACAACTTAAATACGACTTTTCACTACAGCCATTTATAAAGTTTAAAAAAACGTCAGGAGAACCTTTCAACTACGCATTAAAATCAGGTCTTTTTAAAGGAAAAATTCAATTATTGCAAAGATACTTTGATGGTAATAGTAAAGAAAATCAATATGATATTTTTGGTGAAGATAGTTTCGATGCTGCGAAAATGGAAAAAGGGATTTTATCTTTCAGTAAAACACTAAAATTTAAATCACCTCCAACCAGAGGTAATTTATTCTTAAGAATTCAAATAGAGAGTCAACTACCCATTAACAATCTGAAATCATTTACCGGTCTTTTTCCTCTAGGAGACTATAGAAACTTTAAAACTAATCAGTTTTTAAAAGTAACATCTAGTCCAGAGCTTCTTCAAGAAGTTGCAAAAAAAATCCCAGGCAACAGTCGATATGATGTAAATAAAAATACTCAACCATCTTCCGAAAATGAAAATGAAACTCGTTCAGACAGTTTAATTTCTATTGCACCTTTATCCATTGACCCCTTAAGCGGTGAACAAATAAATTATCACAAAAAAATGGTTAAATATATTGTAACTGCTTGTTTTTCAAATAATTTAGTGACCTCTCCACTGGTTTTTCAAAAATTCAAAGTCTATGGCTTTAGCCAAAATGAAAATCAGCCAGGAGAATTAAAAGATGTCAAAAAAACTAATCATTTAGGTTGTGTCTATTGGACTGATAATGTTGAGTTTGATATGTACGACTGTCATCACTTCTATCGTGGATACGTCATTGTCGAGAATCAACATTTCAATTTTAAAGAAAAAATTTATTACTTTGTTAACCCTTGGGAGCCTTATTTACTTGGGACTGACGAAAAGAAAATTGATAATGTAAACGTTCTGAGTACTTCTTGTGATAGTAAAAAACCTAAAAAATCAGAAATTCTGATAGATAGTGTTGTTTTTGAGAATCAGGGCCAGCAAAACGAAAACAAAATTAATCACAAACTAGACATAGAGATCACTAGACATCTCAGCCTAACTTTTCACCCTAAAGTAAGTGTTCCTAGTGATATACGTGATGACTACAATGCTAAGTTAGAAAGTTTGGCCAACGGAATTTATCTTTTAAGATTGGCTTTTTTTAAAAATTTAAAGACTAGCAATAAAAAAGAATTAATTTTTTACAAAGAAATTCCAGTTTTAAATAAGAATAATATAGTCACAACAGATCTTGATTTTACGCTAAAAGACAAACGCTTATTAGAAACTAAAAACTCAATGATAATTCAATTGCTTCCAGTAAAACAAGAAGATTTTGAAGTTGTTAGTGATTACAAAGTTATACCCAAGAGCAAAAGTAAAAGTATTCAACTAAGTTTGGATAACAACACTAGCCTTCTATCACCTATTTTTAAACAAGAATTTTCTCTTGATGGAGATGGAAAACAAGTCAGCCTAAGGACCTTTAAAGGTTCTGAGATAACTACTCATTTTAATGTTACTTTCAATGAAGAAAATAAAAATTTTGACTTGAACTCTTTCATACAAGCCTTTCGCAGCGAAGAAGATTTACATCAACAAAGATTATTGATCCCACCAAAAGCCAATGATTTTGCTCTTAAAAATCAACTTCTTCTATACGAAAATAAAAAAATTGAAGAACTTAAATTTAAAAATGCTGCCATTAAAACAATTGAAGCCTCAAAAAACTCATTCGATGAGCAAAGCGTAGAAAAACTTTGTGATTATTGGTTTGAAAACAATTGGAAGGAAAAATTTAGAACGACAGAGTCTTTATTTCATAGGTACTGTAAATCCGAGGGGAGTAAAAACCTCAAATCCATTTTTGATTTAAATTATGTTTACCTCATCCATAATGTCAGTGGTTCAAAATATCTAGGACCAGGACTAGATAAAAACCTTACAACTTCTGATAGTTACAGTTTATCAACAAGTATAAATAATTTTAGTTCCTCTGCTTTAAGTACTGGAGTGAAAGTAGGTGTAAAACCCCCACCAACTGTTATCCCTGAATGGTTTAGTCTTGGTGCTGAGGTCGGCGCACAAATATCATCAGGTCAACAATCGGCAACATCAGAAAGTAACTCAATCACACTTAATGAAATGTCCAACCTTCAAGTCAGTGAAAGCCATTTCCAAATAACAACTTCAAAATACCAGAAGTGTTTATCAATTAAGCCAAATGCTTCTCTATTCTATGACTCTGGAAAAAATAGTTTTCTGAAAGTTTGGGATGCTATGTGGAAAACTGATATGAAAACAGAAATGGGTAACCTTTTATTTAAATCCGATATCACAGAATCTGAAAAAATGGAGGCATCAAACAAAGGAATTTTGATTTGCAAAAGTGATTTAGCTACAACTCCATTCAGCTTTCAAGAGTCCTACTACTGGGTACAACCTAATCTATCAACAAATGAACTTCAGGATGCCAAAGATGAAAGAACAAAGATCAACTCATTCATGCTCAGAGGAGTCCAGGATTTTACTCGTTTCAAATATTTTCTGACTACCAAGTGGACCTTACCAGAAGGAAGTAAGCAAATCAAATTAGACTCCGAGAGAATTTTTAATAACCTAATCTACTTAAAATACTTTCAAGCTACATTACCTGGGATTTACATCCAAAAAGAAAAATAAAAAATTATACTATTTTTAAAATAAACTTCATCACTTCAAAAGAAAGTATTGATCTCATACACTCATGAGTGCCCAATGGGCAAACTTGATGTCCATGCTTACCGCAGGGGCGACAACTCAAAGTTTCATTCTCAAAAACATAAACATTATTTCCCCAAGGCCTATAACCAAAGCCTAAAACCGTAGGACCAAAAAAAGTTATCAACTTTTTATCTAGGACACAAGCTAAGTGAGAAGAAGCACTATCATTACCAATAATTAAATCAGCTTCTTTCATCAATAATACAGATTCATAAACAGTAGTTCGTGCAGAAAAATCATACAAATCACTAGACTTAGAGACCGCGTTTACTTGACGAAAAATTTCTTGGCAAAGTTTTTCTTCTCCCGGTGCACCCATCAAAAAAATTCTAAATTGATTTTTTAATAACAGTGATATCAATTGAATGTAATTTTCTTCACGCCAACGCTTTGTCGCCCAAACACTACCTGGAAAAACACAAATCAATTTTTGTTTTTTTTCAACAACAACATCTTCAGTCTCATTAATAAGTGCTAACTTTTTTTGTAATTTTCGATAAGAAAATTCATCTTTTTGAACTATTTCAGCTAAGTTAAGACTTGCCCATAAGGGCACTTCTTTAAGATGGTATTCTTTTTTCTGATTAAAGTTTTGATTTTTAACTCTGTTTTCAAAAACTTTTTTTGACTCAGACGATACTAATGGTTCCAACAATTGAATTAATCTAAGAGCTTCTGGAAGCTCTGAGTTTCTGACTAAACGGTGATCAAAAAATAAAAAATTATACCATTTATAATAACCAATTTTAGTTTTAGCTTTTATTTTACTAATAAAAAATAATGTTCTTATTGATTGGTGAGGGCACAATAAATAATCATACGACTCGGAAGCAATTGAATTAATCACATGACGATAGGATTTTGAATTACCTTTTTCGATTTCGTAATATTTATCGACAAGATTTAATTTTTGAAAAAAATCTCCTACGTTTTTTCGACATATCAAAGTAATTTCAGCCTGAGAATATTTTTTTTTCAAATTCAACAATAACGGAATGCTAAGTACCAGATCACCAAGGAAAGCAGTATGAACCAAAATAATTTTTTTTATTTTTAAATCATCAGATGTTGGATTCAAGTAAGCGATCTCTAGTTGGCTCAAAAAAACTAATTCCTTTTTCAACGGCTTTAATAAAATGTTCTAGTTCGACATGATCATAACACATTTTTTCCTGAGAACAAGACCTCTTCCAGCAAGGAGCACAATCTAAGGTTGTTTTGATTTTAACTCCTAAATCAAATAGATCTATCTCTTGCTCACAGGTTGGTCCAAACCAGGCTATGGTAAACTTTTTAAATGCAATGCCCAAGTGCATCCCCAAAGAATCTCCAGAGATCACAATATCACATGCATTCACACTGATCATTCCGTCTCTTAGCCCCGATAAGTTGTCACTTTGAATCACATCTTTAATACTATTTTTTATTGCATTGTTTCTTTCCAAATCTTCACGACCACCTAACAAAACTATCTGAAGATAAGGAAAATTTTGAGAAATTTCCTTTATCAAGTCTAAGTGTTTTTCAACGGTCAGCTTCTTGTATGGAATAATATGACTGCAACCTGTATTTATGCCCAAAATTATTTTTTTATGGTTCATCTTCAGCCAGGCTTCTTTTCTTAATTTTGAAGATTTGATTTCTGAAGAGGTCAATTCAATCCAATAATCTTCACGTTGATATGTGAATCCAAAGGATTCAAAAATTAATTGTAACTCAGATTTTTTATTTACAAAAAACTTTTTATGGTTATCTATTCCTAACTCCCAAATCTCTTCTGACTCTTTTGATGCTGGTAAAATAGCTCCATTTTTGGGATTTGCAACAAAACCATAAAGTTCGTTATACTTCAAAAAGCCTAAAACACCTACAGCCTCTTGACTTTTATCAACAACAAAAACTCTATCAAAAAAATAATTTTTTAATTTTAAAAGACCTTCAAAGTCCAAAGTGATAAGGCGGTCTATAGCGGAGTGCCCCTCTAGAATGGACTTCACTGAAGAACTCGTCAACCAAATCACAAAACTAGAAGAATCTTCACTTTTAATTTTTCTTAGAAGTGCCGAACTCCTGACGACGCTTCCCATGGCCCCAAGATGAATAATCAATATAGTTTTACTGACAATTGTTTTTTCAGGGCACAAATTGTCACAAGTATAGTTTTTCCCACAGGGTTTGTACCCATTAAAGTGCTTACAATTTTTTACGGGCATAACTTCATTTTAAATGAAGCTTACTAACTATCAAAGTGCTTTCGCATTTCCACGACCAATTCTAAGGCAGCTTCTCTCGCTTTTAGCTGAAAGTCCTGCCCCGCACTTGCATAAATAATTCCTCTTGATGAGTTAATAACGACTCCTTGCTTATGTCTCGATAATCCTTTTGCAAGAACCTGAGCCAGGTCTCCGCCTTGTGATCCAACACCCGGCACCAAAAAAGGTAATTGATCATCGATCTTCCTTAGAGAGAGAATTTCATCAGGAAAAGTTGCTCCAATAACAAGTCCTAAATTATGATTTTTATTCCATTCATAAGCCACTTTTTTTGCGACCTTCTGATAAAGAAATTCCCCATCAAATGATAGGTTTTGAAAGTCTACACTTGATTTATTTGAAGTCTTACATAAAACAAAAATACCTTTATCTTTATAAGTAGCAAATGGTTCAATGGTGTCAAATCCCATGTAGGGATTAACAGTCACAGCATCTGCTTGAAATCGAACAAAAGACTCCTGTGCGTATTGCTTTGCTGTGGCATCAATATCACCTCTTTTAGAATCAAGAATTACCTGAACAGCACTGTTTTTACTTTTTATATACTCGATGGTTTTTTCTAACTCTAGCTCGGCTCCCTGAGCACCATAATAAGCGATTTGAGGTTTATAACATGTCACCAAATCAATCGTTGCATCGATGATAGCTTTATTAAATTCAAAAATAGATTCTCGACGTTTTTTAAAACATTCAGGTAATTTATTTATTTCTGTATCAAGGCCAACACATAAAAAACTTTGATGAACAATGCTAATTTCAGTAAGTCGTTGATAAAATGTCATATTGAATTCCTTTACAAGGAGATTAAAATAAAGTCTAATTTAAAACAAATGACTTATAACAATAACACTCAAGATAAAAAGCCACCAACAAAAAAAAAAGAATCGGCCATTATCTGTGGTTTTGGTCATATTGGTCAGAGTGTTTTTGACCTTCTAAGTAAATTTGATTTCAAAATCTATGTCATTTCTAACAGTCATGTTGAGCAAGAATATTACACTCAACGTAATTTAGATGTTACTTTCATTCATGGAGATGCCAGAAACGATGACATTTTAAAAAAAGCTCATATTCATGAAGCCATAGCTATTTTTGCTTTGACCGATAATGACTTAGTAAATATTTCGATTGCCATTGATGCTAAAAAACTCAATAGCCATATTTATATTTCGGTACGTATGTTTGATAGTGAGTTAGGTGAAAGTCTAAAGAAAACACTGGGTATTCATCAAGTTTACTCTGCCACTCAATTGGCGGCTCCTCACTTTATCCCCAACACTGGAAATCTAAAACGAATTGGTGACTTAAACACTTTACATACTGATTACGAATTACTTTTACAAAATAATTTTGAGCTCAATGAAACTTCAAATCAAAGTCAGATAAAAATTTCCATTGAGCAGGGAAGTTTGCTCTTCAAAGAGAAATTTAAATTGAAGAAGAATAAGTCACTTTTTCATCTTATTCATTTCTTTCATCATAGTACGACCTTCAGTTTTAAAATGCTGACCCTATTTTTTATTATGATCTTGAGTCTAAGTACCTTAATAATTTCTACCCACATGAAACTTTCTCCATTGGATGCTCTTTATTTTACAGTCACAACCATAACCACCGTAGGTTATGGAGATCATAATTTTTCAAATGCCTCAGTTTTTATGAAGCTATATGGAATTGTTTTGATGTTTTTTGGCACAGCCCTTCTAGCCTCAATATTTAGTTTAATCACTGACTTTATCTTAGCTGAAAAACTAAAAACTTTTTTTGGCAATCACTCCATACCACAAAAAAACCATCATATTTTGATTGGAGCTGGAAATATTGGCGCAAGAATAGCTGAAATTTTAATTAAAACCCAAGAACCCACCGTCATTATTGAAAGTGAAAAAACAGGGAAATTTTCAGAAGACTTCCGCAGACAGTTGGCTGTAGTTGAAGGAAACCCTAAAAACAAAGAAACTCTGATTCAAGCTAATATATTACAAGCAAAATCAGTTATTTGCGTGACAGATAATGATGTGGATAACTTGAGCATTAATCAAAAGGCCAAAGATCTGAATAAGGATATTATAACTGAGATGAGTATCTTTGATAAAGAAATGGCAAAAAAATTAAAAATAAACTTAAAAGAGGAGTCGATCATTTCTTCTCCTTTAATAGCTGCAAACTACTTTCTTTCGTCTTTTTTTTTCCAAGGAGTTATTTTTTGTAGTTCCTTTAGCAACTCTTTGATCGTTATCTGTGACAGAAAAGACTTTTTTCAAAAACTTCCAATTCCTGAAAAATATAAAACACAAATCACAGATTTTAATTTGAAAGAAAAAGAACTGTGCCTCATTGAGATCATTTTTTCTAAAGAGAAATAGAAAGAAAACCACTATCTCTCATTCAAAAGCAATAAGGGCGAACAAACGAATTTTCGCCCTAGCATAGACTAAAAATTTTGTTTTAAAAAGTCGACAATTTTATCTTTTGGTTGGTTACCAACAAGTTCACCAACTTTAGAGCCACCTTTAAATAACAACATCGCTGGTATTCCACGAATGTTGTAGTTTGCAGGGGTTGCTTGATTTTCATCTACATTTAACTTTACAATTTTCACCTTATCGCCAAGTTCATTAGCAATTTCTTCAAGTTTAGGCCCTAAAGCTCTACAAGGACCACACCATTCTGCCCAAAAATCAACAAGGACAAGATTTGAAGATCCCAAAACCTCTGTTTGAAAAGTAGAATCTGTTACTGCCGTTGTATTTGCTCCCATAAAATCTCCTTTAACACTTGGCTTATTTTTATAACTTAATTTATTTATTTAAGTTTTATATTTAAAACACGTTTAAGTTAAAACTACAAAACGTACCACCATCAATGTAGAACAGATTTACTTCTTAAATAAAGCTTTTACAAACTCTTTTCGCAGCCCATCTTGATCTTTTAGTTCGTCCTTATTCCAGTCTTTCATGAGTTTTTTAAATTCTGCTTTAGTGGCTACTTTTTTTAACGTCGACTCGGGATATAAAGAGCTTTCTGTAAGTATTTCTGAGTATTTTTTCAGCTTTTCAGCCATTTTTTGACTATGAGCTTCTACCTCATTACGTAGTCGCTCTTGAGCTGATTCGGCACTTTTAATTTCTACAGTTTCTTTATTAAGTTTATTCTTATCTTTAACAATCTCTATCTCTTTATCTGCGCCAGATAGTTCTTTTATCAACTCCTGAAAAGGATCCTCTTTTTTATTCTCTTTTCCCTGAATAATTTGAATTTTATTGTCATCATCGCCAAGCTTCACAGGTTCTGACTTAGAGCTACTGATATCTGCTTTTTCATTAGAAAATGGCTTGACCAAACGATCTACAACCAGATTCTCATCCTGACCTGCATACTTAGCAATCACTTGTATCATTTTAGTCAGCGAAATTCGTGTTTCTAACATCATATCCATACGAATTTTAAGCAAATCATCTGGAGGAATTTTATAAGTTGGCGGAAAAACAAGAATGGATTTACCTTGCCAGCGACTCATTTCTTTTAATTTTTTTCCAACACTTAATGTAGAAACTCTAGAGGAATCACCACAAATAACAATCACATCAGGGTTAAATGTAACCACTTGATCTTTAATAGTGTACTCATTGGTAAGGGCTATAACATCAAACCCCACCTTTTTGAGAGCACTATCTAAATTGGACAGTTCTGCAAAATCATCATAGACAAGTAATACTTTACTCATTAATTTAATGTTAAGCATCTAAAGCAAACTTAACAAGTTGTAAGCTCCTAATGAGGCCAAGGTTGGACTATGGACCAACAAACGGAGGTTTGCTAAATTTAAGAATGGAACCAAGGAAGTAAATGGTTTTCTTTAGAGGAAAAAAAGCATTTCAATATATTTTCTTTGAAACACTCCCTAGTTTTATTTTGGGTTTACTTGTGTTTGTTTTTATAATTCTAATGTTTCAAGTCCTAAGGCTGACAGAATTTGCCCTCATTCATGGAGTCGAATGGCAAACTCTTGCTCAGATTATCATCTACATAACTATTTCCATGTTACCTATTCTTTTTCCGATGAGCCTTTTATTTTCTATTCTTTTAACTTATGGACGTTTGAGTCAAGACTCAGAAATTGTCGCTATGAAAGCAAGTGGACTTTCGATGAAGACAATATTGGCTCCAGCTTTGTTCCTTGCTTTACTGATATCTATAATCTCTGGACAGACGTCATTCGAGCTTGCACCATGGGGAAATCGCCAATTTGAAGTGCTTTTTACAAAACTTGGAAATACTAAGGCTGCTGCAACAATAAAAGAAGGTACTTTCTCAGAAGGTTTTTTTGATTTAGTAGTCTATTCGAATGAGGTAAACTCAGAAACTGGAGAACTAAAACATGTCTTTATCTACAATGAAAGAGATGCTGACTCACCAATAACAATTATTGCAAAAAAAGGTGAACTCATACCTGACCCTCTTAATCCTGGACACAAAGTCTTACTAAGACTCTACGATGGAACTATTCACAAGAGAAACGAAAATCACACGAAAATTAAATTTGAATCTTCGGATCTTCAGCTTATTGAACCAGTTCGTAATGAATTCAAAGAAAAATCACCTCAATCCATGACTCTAGATGACCTACGAATTCTGAAAGATGACATGACCATCAATGAAGAAGATCAAAGACTCTATCAAGTTGAGTTTCACAAACGCTGGGCTATTTCTGTTCTATGTATAGTTTTTGCTATTGTTGGTGTAGGATTAGGTATCGATAACAATCGCAGAGAACAAAAAACAAGTGGTTTTGTTTTGTCTATTTTAGTTATCATTATTTATTGGATTCTTTATGTCACCTTAGAGGGGTTCGCCCGCTCTAAGAACTTATCTCCAGCTCTAGCCATATGGCTCCCCAATATTTTATTCGGAATTTATGGGTTAAGACTTTTGAAAAAACAATGGAAGTAATGTAAAAAAATAAAATCAATGAAACTTTTTTGAATTTTTGTTTTTTAAGAAATTAGAAGAAAATACGAAATAAGATAATTGAGCGATGCAGTAGCTTCCTTACCACCACAGTCTTCCTTGACTACATCGCCCCTCCCTTAGAAATATGTTAAGCTATCTTTATAAAAAACTTCAAAGACTTTTTTCATTTTTTTTCATTTTTTTTAAATTAATGCATGAAGTTTAAACTTAAACAAAAAAATATCTCATTTTTTTAGCTTCACTTGGTCTTTTTAAAACAAAGTTTCTAAATCAATATGACTAGTAAATACAGTACCACCAAGCTTAATAAGGTGATGACTACCATGAAAATTAAGATCCATAGGATGCCCAGGTAACACCATTAAATCTTTACCTAACTCTAAAACAAAATGCCCAGTGATTAAGCTCCCGCTTTTTTCTTTAGCCTCTATAACAAGACAAAACTGATTCAAAGCAGCAATTAATCGATTACGATGCTGAAAGTGATATTTTTTTACTTCTTCATGGGGCATGAACTCACTTAAAAAGCAGCCGCCTTGTTTTAAAATATCTTCTTCCTTATTCTTTATCGCTAATGGGTAAATTTTATTTATTCCCGAAGGTAAAATAACAATAGTTGGACACTTACTTTTAAGACTCAGTTGATGAAAGTATAAATCTACCCCAATCGCTCCACCACTAACTGTCACCCAACTATTTCTAGCTAATAGCTTTGGTAATTCCAAACTCATCCATTGAAGACTTTTAAGAGTTGGCCTTCTAGATCCCACAACAGTAAGTTTTAATGAATTAAACCAGCAGGGTTTCCCCTTATATGAAAAAACTAATGGAGGGTCTGTCAGTAAATAAAACTCCAAAGGGTAAAGATCCTCACCATAAGCACAATAATTATTTTCTCCTGAACTCATTCTTAAACTATCATATAGGTCATTGGAAAAAAGTTGATCCAAAAGCAGCGGATCTAAATCTTTAATAAAAGCAATTAATTCAAAAAAAACTTTATCCTTATTTTGTTTAAGATGAAGGAAAATTCTATCTTGATATAAATAGTATTTTTTATTACGACTTAAAAGATATAAAAGAGCATAAAATTCTGTCATTCCCAAATATTGTACATTTTAAATACCGCATTTGGGTCCCTTAAAATTTAAATAAAAAATAAAAAATCCGAAATTTACAGCCCATTTGTTTCATTAGATGTTCCTGAAGCCTTACTTCCTTTTGAAGAACTCTCTTTAATTACCGAATCTTCCTCTGCTGACTGTGATTCTGAAAACTCATTAACAGTTCCTTCTTCAACCGTTGGTACCTCTTGTAGGTGATTTTCCGATACTTCACTCACTTGATTTTCATTATAGCCCAACGAGGATCCAACATAATCCTGCACATATATCTGCTCAAAAATACTCTTAACATAACCTACAGAATAACGTTCACTACTATCGGCAATAATAACATTTCCAATAGGTGCAACATTTTCAACAGCCAATGTTGCACTTTTACGTGCCAAAAAGTTTGGATAAATAGGTAAATAACTTCCCTTAGTATAGCCAGAAGCACTTCCTTGATCAATTACCACGAAAGAATTTTTCTGAACCAGCTGATTCTCTTGTAATCCTCCAATAATTTTAGCTTGGCTAGCCTGTCCTACTGCAGAACCAGTAACCGAACTAATTTGCGGTAAAGATCCCGGGTTAATAACTGATCCTTTACTTACGAAGTTTCTAGCCTTTAAAACCATTGCCTTATAAATATTTTCTTGAGAATTAACCTTATTTAAAATTTCTATTTCGCCTTGAACCTCATACAGGTAAACTGTACTTTCTTTATTCGTTCCTACCTTAATTTCTTTGGTATTTCTATAAACTGTATACTTCTTGGTTTCTGGGCTATTCAACTTAACATAGACATATTGTAAGTCAGCTGCGGAGTGCCCACCCAGCTCAACTTCTTGAATAATTCCAGCGGCCTCCATGGGCGACTCTCTTACTACAAACTCAACTTGAACTTGATTCCTAAGGTTTAAATCTTTTCTACGTTCAACAGTAATACTCTCGGCCTTATCTTGGCCTCCAATCATGTAATCAGGAAAAGACCTAGGAATTGCAGCACTCTCAAAGCCTATAGTTCTGTCTTTTGCCCCCTCGACGAAATTAATTTTTTCGTTTTTTTTGGGACTCTCTTCTGCTACTGGCAACTCCTGCTCTTGCTGTGTTTCTTTTTTATCGACAAAAGTCAACGAAGGTACAATTCCCATAGCTCCAGGATAAAATTTAATGTTCATTTTAGGATCAATTTCATGAGGATTAAAAATAATGTCCTTATTAACTGCCCACAATTTGGGCCAAAAAAAAGGATCACCAAAAAGTGTCTTAGAAATATCCCAAAGAGTGTCCCCTTTTTGAACTACATATATCTCTGCTTTTCTTTTTCCAATAATTTTTTCCCAGTTCTCTGGAGCTGTCTCCGCAGAATTATATTTTTCATAGATACGATGGTATTTCTCTTCAAGATCGTTATTAGGATGATTCTCTGCATCCGCGGTAATTGGTTGCTGAACTTGCAAATTCGCAGGAACTTTCTCTTCCACTGATGGAGCACTAGGAAGCTCTTGTTTTCTTGTTAACTCATCAACGGGAACCTGAATAGACACTGGCTCCTTTGTTGGCTCTTCGCTCTTAAGCTCTTTATTGTTACTACTCTCGGCAGGAAAAGGTATTTCATTGGGATCAAGGTTCACCTCATCCTGGGCAAGCAAGTAAAATGAAAGTAAAATAAAGGGTAAGGTTTTCTTTATCATTTAATCAGTTTCATTTCCGTTTCGGCTCTAAAATACTCTGGAGAATTAGGATACTTTTTGCGAATATCAGTAAATACTTCCTTAGCTTGAGGATTTAAATTCATTTTTTTGTAAGCCATTGCTTTACCGAATTTTGCAGAAATGACCTTATTACTTAACGGATACTGAGTGATGATTCTTTGAAAGTGTTGAAGCGCCTCTGGATAGTTTTTTTCCTCTAGAGCTAACTTTCCTGCCAGATAAATTGAATTATCCAAATAAGGGCTCTTCGGAAATTTCTTAACAAAAGAGTTAAGTCTCAAGTTCAAAGTTTTTGACTTACCCGCTTGATAGTCAGAGATAATTTCTGAGTAAAACTGCAAGTCATTTTTTGCATCTTTTACTCCCTCTAGTTCTTTAACCAACTCATTGTAATTACGGGGTGATGATTGATTGTTCTTTGCAGCTAGCGCTGAAAAAGAGATGCCCATTATCAATGCAACATAAAGTCCTTTTTTCATAATAACCTCAACTATAATTATGACATGTAATCAAATTTTCCTTCAAGTATAGTTATCCACAAAAAATGTTATAAACTCCATCTTCTGGACCTTAGACCATAAGTATTTCAAGGGTTTCACCTCTTTGCTGAGTTAATAAACAATTTTATTTTGTCTCCAAAAAACAACAATCACTGCGTCCGAGTTTTAAAAAAAAATTAATATCTTTTCACTTTTTATTAGATTTAAAGATTGGACCAAAAAGTGAATAACACATTGAAATGCCTATAATATTAATTATTTTTATTTTTTTTGGAACATTTTTTAAATTTAGTATGAATAAATATTTAGCACCAATATCACATAAACTAAACATAAAATGTCTGAACGAAGTTGCCTCGGAAAGTCGCTACTCATCGTTGTGGCAGAGTTTTTTATGTGGAAAAAAATTGGACTTAAAAAAAGAAAAAAATACCCTTATTAAAACTGGTTTATACCACTTGATTGTAGTTTCTGGTGGACATTTTATGTTTATTGATAAGACATTTAAGTTTCTTAAATTACCTTTCATTTTTAGAGTTTTGATACTATTTTTATATTACCTTACATCTGGTCTTCAAGCTCCTGGAGCGAGGGCTTTTTTTCATCTTGTAACTTACAAAATCAAACAATATTTTGATTTTAAAATCTCAAATACTCAGATCACTTTTTTCTCTGGAATCCTTTGCTTGATTCTAAATATGGACTACTGGCGTTCATTGAGCTTTTGGCTTAGCTGGATTGTCAGCCTCGCAATAGGAATAAATGATTCTCTTTTTTACACTGAGAATGAAATTCAAAAAAAAATTTTACAGATTTTTTTAATCTATTTTTTTACGTGGCCATTTGTGAATTCATTTAGTTTTTCCCATCCAGGAATTTTATTTATTGGAACTGTTCTCCTCAATCCAACATTTTACATCTTGTTTACTTCTGCATTCCTGACTCTTTTCCTGAAGTTTACTGCAGGAAACTACTTTTTAAACCTGCTTGATTTTCTTATGGATTTATTTTTTTCTTTTCTTGCGAGACTGACTGACTTTGCTGACTTAAAAAACCAATCTCCCATGAATTGGAATTTTTTTTGGACATATCTTTTTTCTCTCATGATTTTATACCACTTCTTCAAAATATCTAAAGAAAGAGAGCGCTCACATGCTTAACTGGAAAGTGATTATCATCTTGATCTTTTGTTCTTCATATCTGAAAAACAAACCTGTTTTTTATGATCCCAAAAAGCTTGAGCACATAAAAAAAAGGAAGAATTCCTATTCTTCCTTTCTTGGCAAATTTTCTATTCAAATTTAAATAGCTAATTTATATATCACCCAAATAAGATTTTTAATTTATCTTGGATATGCGCGATATTCCATTTGTAAATCTTTTGCAACCGGCTCATAGCAAACATAGCCACCATAAACATTCACACCTTTTCTTAGGGCCTTGTCTTTGGCAACAGCTTCTTCTAATCCCATCGCTGCAATCATAGAACCATATTTCAATGTTACATTAGTTAGTGCGTAAGTAGATGTTCTTGGAACAACTCCAGGCATATTAGGAACACAGTAATGAATCACACCATCAACCTCATAAGTTGGATGCTGATGCGAAGTTGGCCTACAGGTTTCAATACAACCCCCTTGATCTACAGCCACATCAACGACAACAGATCCTTTAGACATACTAGAGATCAACTCTTTGCTGACTAAAGTTGGAGCTTTTTGTCCAGTAATCAAAACCCCACCAATCAAAAGATCGCAATCCCTAACTGACTCTTCAATATTTTTAGTGTTTGAATATAAAGTCATTAAACGACCTTGAAAAATATCATCCAAATATTCTAATCTTGCGGTATTAACATCAAGAATAGTAACATTAGCACCAAGCCCCATAGCCATCTTTGCAGCATTAGTTCCAACAACTCCAGCCCCAATAATAGTCACTTTAGCTGGTTTTACGCCTGTAACACCACCCAAAAGAACCCCTTTGCCACCATGATCCTTTTGCAAATAAAAAGCACCAATTTGAGTAGCCATTCTTCCAGCCACCTCACTCATTGGTTTTAATAGAGGTAACGAACCATCCTCTAGCTGAATGGTTTCATAAGCCACAGATTTTACTTTTCTTTCACAAAGGACTTTAGTTAACTTTGGCTCTGCTGCAAGATGCAGATAAGTGTATAGAATTTGATTTTCTCTGAGTAATTCATATTCATCAGGAAGTGGTTCTTTAACCTTCATGATCATATCCGCTTTTTTATAAACTTCGGCTTTGGTATCTATAATTTTAGCCCCAGCTTTTTCGAATTGTTCATTGGTTATTTGCGAGCCAACACCTGCCTCTTTTTCAATTATGACAGTGTGTCCTTCTCTAACTAACTGTTTTACTCCCGCTTCAGTGATACCAACTCGGTTTTCACTGATTTTAATCTCTTTTGGTACTCCGATAATCATGGAATGCTCCTCATACTCATGCTAAAATGTAAATCGTTCCTAAAACCTTGGAACTACTTCTTTTTTTCTTTTTTAGGGGCTGCTTTTTCGGCACTAGCTTTTCCAGCTTTAGTTGCTTCGTAGGCCTCTTTACCTGATTTTCCTTGTTTTACTAACTTAGCTATCTCTTCCTGTCTTTTTTTATTCATAACATCACCTTTCTTTTAATTTGAAAATACATGATTATGAATTTATAAATTTGAATACGGATTGTTACAATCTAATTTCTTTGGTCAGGACCTTAAGGAAACAAAGCGAAATAAAGGATACATATGAAATACAATCGACTTGGCCGATCAGGAGTGAAAGTCTCTGAACTTTCCTTTGGCTCATGGGTCACATTTCACAACCAACTTAACATCAAAGATGTCATGGAAACCATGTCAATAGCCTACGACAAGGGTGTTAACTTCTTTGATAATGCTGAAGTCTATGCTAATGGTAAGTCAGAAGAAGTTATGGGTGAGGCGCTTAAAAAACTAGCATGGCCACGCGTTAAATACCTAGTTTCAACAAAGTTCTACTGGGGAATATCTGAAGGTCCCAATGAAAAAAATACCCTAAATCGAAAATACCTTTTACAAGCCATGGAAAATAGCCTGCGCCGTTTTCAGCTTGACTACATCGATTTGATCTATTGCCACAGACCAGATCCGCATACTCCCCTTGAAGAAACTGTTTGGGCTATGCATGATTTGATTCACAGAGGTCATGCCCTCTACTGGGGAACTAGTGAGTGGAGCGCTGACGAAATAAGAGCTGCCTACATGATTGCCGAAAAACATCATTTACACAAACCTATTGTCGAGCAACCTCAGTATAATTTATTTCACCGCCATCGCGTAGAGATTGAATACCAAAGACTTTATGAAGACTTGGGAATAGGACTTACCACCTGGTCACCTCTTGCCAGTGGTCTGTTGTCTGGAAAATACCTTAAACAAATTCCTGAAAATACCAGAGCACAAATGAAGTCAATGACATGGCTAAGAGAAGACATAAATAATGAAAATAAACGTAACCAGATTCAAAGTTTTTGTGATTTAGCGACGGAACTCAATGTCAGTCCTTCTCAATTAGCTATTACATGGTGTATGAGAAACAATAATGTCTCGACAGTTATTTTAGGGGCTAGCAATCAACAACAGCTGAATGAAAACCTGAAAAGCCTAGATCATAAAGATCTGCTCACGACCGAAATTTTGGAACGTATTGATAAGTTATTTGCCTAGAACATAAATTTGGGATGTCATAAAGAAAGTCAAAGGAATCACACTTATGGGAAAATTATTTGATCGTTATACATTGGTTAAGTCCATCAATTTAAATCATGAAAAGATGCTAAATCAGAAAATCTGTGTGTCAGGCTGGGCCAGAAAAATTAGAATTTCTAAAAATTTTGGTTTTATAGAATTAAATGATGGTTCTCATTTCAAAGGCTTGCAAGTTGTAGTTGATAACACCTTAACTAACTTTGAAGAAATCTCTCACCTTTCTATCTCTTCCTCTTTAATTGTTGAGGGTGTTTTAGTGAAGTCTGAAGGTGCTGAACAACCTTATGAATTAAAAGCCTCACATGTTAACTTGATTCAAAAAGCGGATCTGGATTACCCTCTACAAAACAAAAGACACACTATGGAGTTCCTCAGAGAAATTGCTCATCTCAGACCCAGAACTAATACCTTTGCTGCCGTCTTTAGAGTTCGTTCCGTATTGGCGCAAGCCATTCATGAGTTTTTTCAAACCAAAGATTTTGTCTATGTTCATACTCCCATCATTACCGGCTCTGATTGTGAAGGTGCTGGAGAAATGTTTCGTGTAACTACATTAGATTTAAAGAAACCACCTAAAAATGAAAAAGGGGAAATTGATTTTGCCCAAGATTTTTTTTGCAAGGAAACTAACCTTACTGTTTCTGGTCAACTTAATGTTGAAACCTATTGTGCCGCTTTTAGAAATGTTTATACTTTTGGCCCCACCTTCCGCGCTGAAAACTCTAATACTTCCAGACATGCCGCAGAGTTTTGGATGATTGAACCTGAAATGGCTTTTGCAGATCTGGACGTGGACATGGAAATCGCAGAAGAAATGATTAAATTCATTATTCAAAAAGTGCTTGAACGTTGTCCCGATGAAATGGCTTTCTTTAATCAATGGGTTGAAAAGGGCTTGTTCCAAAAACTTGATATTATTTTAAAAAATGATTTTGTTCGTTGCACCTATACTGAGGGCATCGATATTCTAAAGAACTGCAGTAAAAATTTTGAACACAAAGTCGAATGGGGAATGGATCTTCAATCTGAACATGAACGTTATCTTGCCGAAGAGCACTTCAAAAAACCTGTATTTTTAACAAATTATCCTAAAGACATTAAAGCCTTCTATATGAAGCTTAATGAAGACGGAAAAACGGTTCGTGCCATGGATTTATTGGCTCCTGGAATCGGCGAAATTATTGGAGGCTCTCAAAGAGAAGACCAACTGGATCTTTTAGAGAAACGCATGCTCGAAATGCACTTAAACCCAAAAGATTATAAATTCTATACCGACCTTCGCCGTTATGGCAGTTTTCCTCACGCAGGGTTTGGTCTTGGGTTTGAAAGAATGTTAATGTACATCACTGGAGTTGGTAACATCAGAGATGTTATTCCTTTCCCAAGGACCCCGAGAAATGCTGACTTTTAACTAAAGTATGTGGCCTAAAAAGTCACTTTGGCTTTAGTGAAACTGTTAAATGCTCTTCTTGATTTATGGAACGACTTTTGAACAGACCATAACTGTATGAAGTTAGTGTTCTTTCTTTTACTTATAACTGCAGTAATTCAGGCAGAAAGCAGATTCTGCCTTTCTTTTTACAGAGTGTCTATTTCGGAGACAGAGCATCCAACACTCAACCTACCAGAAGCCGTAACTTACGACATATATGCACTGGCAAATTCATGGAGAAACCCATTTTCACCAGATAGAAGTAATTTTCAGACGGACACTTACAGTCAATTTTCTATCACCAGACTTCGTGAGAACCCCAAGACCGGTCAATTACCTAGAGAAATTTTTAATGAAAACTATCTCTATCAGCTAGGCCTTTCAAGCCTTGTCTCGCTACCATTTCTGCGCCAACAACGAGATGAATCTCTCTCTCAGATTTATAACAACTATTTAAAGCAAGGACCTGAGCGTCGAGATAACGTTCTGACTTACCAACGGGAAGATATCGACTTTCGTGATCGTACCACCCATTTTCTTTTGCATGAAGGTAGCAAGACTGTCGGTCGTATTCAACTGCAACACTCTCTAAATCCCAGCCAACAGCTGAATGTTGAAACCCATTTTCCTGAGCGAGCTTCTGCCGTCATTCGCAAACGAAAAGAGGCTGTCTTTTTTGAGCTAGGAAGACTTCATATCCCTGATCCAAAAAAAGATGGAGTTGGACTTGATAATTCCTTTTCTAGAAAATTAGCTTTCTTTGAGTTGTTTCTTAGACCCTTAATGTATGTTGCTAAAAATGAACCCTCAGCTGCCATTGTCATGCAGACAAATCATGATGTTCTGGAGCGAATTCGAAAAAGGTTTGCTCCCTATAAATTGACAAACATAACGATAGTTTCCAAACCTGGTGATCCACTTGAGTATCTAACAATTATTCCAGCCTCTGAAATAAAAAATGCGACAAGAACACTGTTCTTAAAGCGTGCTCAGTTAATAATCGAGAACTACCTAAAGTCTAATTTTGGAGAACTTCGACTGACAATACATCCTGACGAAAAAAACTTATACGATGAGCTCGATGTTACCTCCTTAGCAACTAAGTGGTTACAAAAAAATCTAGAGCCTGTGTGGCGAAAGCACATGAACAAATCTTTATATGACTCTCTAGGATCTAGTGCTATGCATATAAAAGTGAATGTGAACTTTAACCTGGACAGCTCGCATTTTATAAACCCTCACTTTATTTCACTGGGCCAGGAAGAAGCTAATATTTTACTTCAACGAATTCAAAATAATATCAGTGAACTAGGTCTAGTGGTTTGGGAATAATTTGTTTTGGATTTTTATAATAGCAAATCAATTTTAATTATGCTGAAATTTCATTACAAATGTTAATGTCAAAAAAGGGTTAAAAATGAAAAATAGAAAAACTAAAAACATACCCACGAATGCATTTTTAAATGAAAATAACTTATGGGAAACTTGCAGAGTTGATTCTAAAGGACATCGTCACGGAAAAAGCACCTGCTGGACAAAAGCAGGAATTCTATTGTTTGAAATAGAATACAAGGACAATCTTTACGATGGTAGTTCAAAATTTTACTTACCTAATGGTGCTCTTAAAGAAGAAAGTTTATTCATCAAGGGAAAATATCAACAAGGAACTTTTTATGTTAATAAAAAATATAATGCAAATGTTCGCCCTGATTGTTCAACTGATGTTATACAGTGGAAAATGCTGACGAAAAAACCAAATTATATTAGTAAATTCATTTTCTATGATAAAAATGAAAATGAAATAGATCGTAAAGGTAAACCAATACCAAAACTTCCAAAAAATGTACCTAAGGATGTAGACTATTACCCTCAAGATAGAAATCCATGGGTGCAGTTTACAATTAAATTTCCAGAGTATACACGAATTGGGGTGTGGAAAAGATGGGATACAAATGGAGAATTAGCCCTAAAGGAGTACTACTCTGATCTGGGAAAGTTGATATGTATAGAAGAATATAGTTTTGGTAAGTTGATCAGTGAAAAGCATTATGATGTAGCTAGTGAAACAGTTAAATCTACACTGAAATATATTAATAATAAACCATTTTTTAGAACTGAGTACAACTATGATGGATCACAGCTTGTCGCCCGTCAGGATTTTATTTTTGAAAACGGTAAAAAAATGAAATCTGGAGAAGGACAAGTTGCGCCAAAATCTAGAACTATGCTTTACTCTGTATACTCAAGATCAAATGGAGATAAACTTGCTTTTGGAAGTATCCAAGATGAAACATTAAAAGGAACTTGGAAAGTGATGGATTCTAAAAGCTCAAAGTGGCTGAGCGTTGACATTGGTAAAAACTATTTAACCATAACAGACAACAATTTAATCGAACACCTTACCTGGATTCATTATGATAATTTATTTGAATTGGCATTAAAAAAGAAAATAAAACTGCCAGAGCATTTAAAAAATGTGAACTCAATTAAATGGGTAAAGGTTGATTCTGCATTTCGAAAATACACAGCTCATTTTCCTAAGATTATTGCCATGATAGCCAGTAACGAACCTTATGAAATGGTAGCAAGAGAAAAAATTTTTAAAGAATGTAATCACCAAGACACTCTTTATGAAGCCACAGCCCAGATAGTTCCGATTTATTTAGAACTAGTTAAAGATAAAAAAGTAAATCGTAAAGGTATTCTTGAAGATCTAAAATTATTTGCTGTATTTACAAAAAGTGAAATAGATCAAATTTTGAAAGACAAATCTATAAAGAAAAACAGCTCTCTATGGTATTCAACTGTAGGAGTACTTAAAGCTTTTAGTGATGGACTTCCCATATTAAAAGAAATCGCACTTGATAAAAAAAATGGCCTCTCATTATTAGCTACGGATCTCTTAAAGTTTATTAAAAAAATTGATAAAACAAGATTAAATAACACTGCTTCTCAAAGGTAGTCTATTAGTTGTTTTAACTTATATTAGCTCAAGATTTTTTTTAATTTATTATCAACAACTACTTTTGCTTTTCTCAATTTAATACAAATTATAGATTCTGTTCTATAATTCGACATAAAACTGTCTTTTACACAAGAAACATTTAAGTCCCAATCTCAAGGCTCCGAGTAATAGGGACAGCATGAGATACCAAAAACGACTGTACCTATACAAGATCTTATTGTTAATGTTTTACTTAACGCTTACTTCCTGTTTTTTAAATGCCCGCATCGATCAGCTAGGACTTACTTCAACTAATGGCGAAAAAATTGAAAACTCAAAGAAAAAAGTAAAACTTCGTATTTTATCTCCAGTGGATCAAACTCTTGAATTGACATCCGTTAAAGCCGGAGACCCCTTAGTCCTAGAGATACTGGTTTATGATAGTTATGGAAATCCCTTAGAAAAAGAAAATATCAAAATTTCAATCTCAGGTTCTGGCAATAGCATGAATCAATTAGAGACATTTACAGATATCTCTGGACGATATCAAGAAACATTTTCCTCAACCAAAGCTGAAATAAAGAATTTAACAATTCATGGTCAATTTTTAAGTGTTGAAGGTCCAACTCAAATAATAGTAGAGCACGGGATCGCTCAAAACTTGGTGTACATTAATCAACCTGTTGGGGATGTTGAGCCCAATCAAATTTTGCCACAACAACCTAAATTGGAAATTCATGATGCCTACGGTAACAAAGTTTCAACAGGACCCGACAGCCAAGCGAACATTTCATTAACCTTACATAGCGGAAATGGAGCCTTAGCTGGTACTACAACCTTTGCTGCCATCGAAGGTTCAGTTGAGTTTTCTGATATTGCCATTACTGCTGCTGGAACCGGAAACGTAATAAGGGCGACAAAAGAGGATCGAACACCTCAAAGTGGTACTGGAATTTTAACTGCTGATTCAAGCTCCTTTACCATCAGTGCTGTAGCTACACTCTCTGCACCCACTAGTATTTATACCAGCTCTGGCAGTAGAGACTCCAACAAATCTCCTACTGTCTATGTTACAGGTGTCGCTAGTGGAGATACCGTCAGATTATACTCAGATAATTGTAATACTCAAATTGGTAGTGTGGTATCAATCTCAACTACTACCTACATGACCCCATCTTCTCCACTCAGCGAAGGAACTCATACTTTTTATGCTCGCCGATTCAATGGTGCCGATACCTCTGCATGCATTGCTACTCCTTACACCTACACCGTCGTAGGCCTCGTTAGTATTTCTGAAACAACACTGATAAATCGAATTCTAGAAGGCACAGGAGTTCAAACTGTCACTTTTGAATTAAGCTCAATTAAGACTTTTCCTGTAACTGTGTTTTATAATTTTGATGGTTCCACTATAAATGTTAATCAGTATCCAGTATCTAATGGATCTATTATTATTCCAGCGGGCTCACTTTCTGCTAATTTATCTTTAAATATTAATGCTTTTGCTGGAACTACAGGAGAAACGAAAGTCATCGTCAATATCGAAGGTACCGACAGTGATGTTATTAAGATTGGAAGTAAACAAAGTGCACTGATTCAAGTCAAAGATAATGAGTCCACCTATTTACAAGCAACCAGGATAACATCAGGAGTGGCACATGTTTGTGCTATAACTTCGACAGACAAACTCTACTGCTGGGGTGAAAACTTTCAAGGTCAAATCGGGCAAGGCGATTTATACAATAAACACAGATCACCTATGACTGTCGATTCCTCTTTAAATTATACTCTCGTCTCTGCCGCCGCAAATACAACTTGCGCAATCACCTCAACTGGTGTGTTAAAATGTTGGGGGAATAACTCACCAACACCAACTACTGTCGATTCAGGAATATCCTATAAATCGGTTTCTGCAGGTCCCAATTATAATTGCGGAATCACCTCATTAGATCAAATCAAATGCTGGGGGAATAACAGTAATGGGCAGCTGGGACTTGGTACAACAACCTCTCAAGCCACTCCAGTTATTGTAAATAGTGGAACGACTTACAAAATGATCAGTACAGGTCGAGACAGCAGCGTTACGTGTGCTATTACATCAGGTGATGAACTGCAATGTTGGGGCTACAATTATTATGGACAAGTAGGCAATGGAAATACCACTGATGTTCTGTCACCGACAGTTATTGATTCTGGAACAACTTACAAAAAGGTCTCTGTGGGCTCTTATATTACCTGCGCAATTACATCTGCAAATAAGTTAAAATGCTGGGGCCATGGCTATCTAGGAAATGGAACCTATTCATCTAGTTTATCAGTCCCTACAGCTATTGATGCTAGTACAGACTACTCTCACATCAGCGTGAGTACCCATATTTGTGGACTTACAAGTAGCAATTCAATCAAATGCTGGGGGAATAACAGTAATGGGCAATTAGGTATAGGAACCTTTGTAGATGCCACCTCACCCACCCCCATACTTTCCACTGACACCTTCGCTACGGTAACCGCAGCCAACGGTTTTTCCTGTGGCCTTAAAGCTAGCGGTTCCATCTTATGTTGGGGACAAAATAGTGTTGGACAGTTTGGCTATGGAAATGCTTACTCGAATCGAGTTCCCACAAAAGTCGATTTTACCGAAGCTGTTTCTGAAATTTCTGTTGGTGAGTCAACGTTCTGTTTGATAGATAACTCACAAAAACTAAAATGCCATTCAACTACCTACCCTACCAGCTCAGTATACTTAGGAAACGGAGTTCCCTCTTCTAATAAGAGAACACCAGTCCTAATAGATCCATCAACTTCATATGCTATGATCTCGACAAATTCAGATACTAGTTGTGGAATTACAACTACAGGTATTTTAAAATGCTGGGGTGTCAATTACAATGGTCAAGTGGGAACTGGATCAACCCAACTCGAATCATAGCCCGTGGTAATTGACTCGGGTACTACTTATTCCAAAGTCAGTAATGCTCGTTTTCATACCTGTGGAATCACAACAACCGGGGTATTAAAATGCTGGGGCCAAAACACTAATGGCAAAGTTGGTGATGGCACGACTGTGGATAAACTTCTTCCGACTGTAATAGATAGTGGTGTAAATTATAAAGAAATCCATACCAATTTCAATCACACCTGTGGTATCACTAGCTCTGATGAATTAAAGTGTTGGGGACTTAACAGCTCAGGACAATTAGGTGATGGAACGTCTGTCAACAAGCTGACTCCTACAGTTATTGACTCAGGCATATATTATAAAAAAGTGGCCACTTCTAGCTCACACACCTGCGCTATAACTGTTGGTAATAAGTTAAAATGCTGGGGTAGCAACACAAATGGACGACTAGGTGATGGTAGTGGATCAACCCAGCTTAGCCCAACACCCGTCGATGCAACGACTGACTTTAAATCGATAGCCTTAGGCAGCGCGTTCAGTTGTGCTATAACCTCTAACGATGATCTGAAATGCTGGGGGCACAATTTTTATGGTCAACTAGGTGATGGCAGTTCTAGCAACAATAGCGCTACACCAATTATCATAGATTCAGGAGTTAAATACTCAAAGCTTTCACTTTATGGCGAAGACTCATGTGCTAAAACTTTAACTGAGGGATCTATAAAATGTTGGGGTTACAACTCAAAAGGTTCTTTGGGGCTAAAAGATATCTTTGGAGTTTATCCAGTCAACTATGTCAGTATATTTAAAGATTAATAGAAAAATATTTTTTGCTTTCTACTAAAAAATAAGAACTACTTCTGCATAAGACAATTTATTTAAACCTATTTTGGCTGAACTCATCGATTAGATAAACTTAGTAATAAAACTTGTTTGCAGTGCAACTATCATGAATGTGACGACTTTAGTCATATTGCGAATTAGATTTAGATTTTTTATGCTTTCAAATAGCATTTAAGTTATGAAAAAATATCAATTAGTTTTTATCATTTTTCTTTTTCTTAGCTCTTGCAGTTCATTTAAAAAAAAGAGTTCCAGTATTTCGCTTAATATACTCCCTTTAGAAAAAATTGGAAAAAGATTTGTTTTTGAAAAATACAAGACCGCTAATGAAGAATTCACCTACTATTATTTTCCATCAAAAAATAAAACAGATCCTATTATCATAAATGTTCAAGGTTCAGGGTGTGATTCGATATATTCGAAAGACAAAAAAGGAAATGTATTTGGAGGATTACATTTAAATATAGCGGAGGTTGCTGAATTTAAATCTGCCGTATTGGCCGTTGAAAAACCATATGTTGAAACCTATCAAGAATCTGCTTCCCCAGGTGATGTTAACTCTTGTTCAAACCAATTTCGTGAAAAATTCAACTTAAGTGTTTGGGTCAAAGCACTAGCAACTTCCTTGTCCGAGGTTATTGCGCTACAAGATCTGAGTCCTGATCGAATTATTGTTTTTGGGCATTCCGAAGGGGCTTCTGTTGCCGCGACTTTGGCAGCTTCGTTGCCTCAGGTATCGCATGTGATATATGCTGCGGGTGGTGGTGGAAATCCACTTTATGAAGCCTTCTTGCGAAGAAAAAAAAATGCTCAAGGCAATCTGAAAACAGAAGATAATGATATCAAAGAAGCTATCAACGATTGGAAGCAAATGCTGAGGGCTCCTGAAAACACTCAACAGCTTTTTTGGGGTCACGCAGCACCCTATTGGCTAAGTCGAAGTAAAATAAATTCTGTAGAGGACTTGAAGATGTCGCTTGCAAAGATATATGTGGTTCAGGGGACTAATGATCTAAATGTTTCTATTGATGCCTCTGATTTGCTGGTGTCAGAGCTTGTTATTGCGGGAAAAGATCTTGAATACAAAAGAATTATTGGTGCTAATCATTTCTTTGAGATCAATGGTGAGGATCGCATCACCCAGGTAATTTCGGAATCTTTAAACTGGGCTTTAAAACCCTAAGACTCTCATTTACCGTAAACTTGAAAATAAGAAATAATTAAAAAAAATGGCTACTTACTTGTTAAAATCCTTGGGTGAGTAATTCTGCTATTTGGATTGAGCATCGAATGCTCAATTGTAACTTTAGGGGTAGCTCGATCAACTAGAAGGAACTTTATTAGCTACTAAACCTGCGCAGTTAGTTATTAAGAAGACTAAATATGTCACTTTGACTAAATCTCTACAGTGGAAAAAATTTATCCTTGAGCTTATTATTGCCAAAACGTTGGAGTTTACATGAAAATAAGAATAACGAATTTAATAAAAATAAAGAAATTGCTAACGTTCACGTTCGTTATTTTTTCTAGTACCGTTACCTTAGCTGTAGAAGACTCCACAACAATTGCCACAAAGCAAGAAGCAGATATATATCATGGAGAACTGCTAGTCTCTGATCGCGCCAAAGCGGGATTAATTATTGCCAAAGGTGCTCCTTCAACAAAAGGTCTAATCGTTGTTAAACGTAATCAAGATATTATTTTAAGACTTCCAGTAACAATTCGTGAAAATAGTCTGGGACTGACTTTAGGTGTTCATTTTACAGGAAAAACAACTAGCATATTTTCAATCAAAGGCCTCACAGCTAATACACAAATCACTGATTTCTTCTCAAATTATAGTGGCTCCACATTTAGCGGCACACTCTCGCTTCCTGGTCCTTGCTGTCTACCCAGTTTGAATGTGGAAGATTTAAATGTAAAAAACTCTAAAAACATTTCACTTTCAGGATCTCCAGAAAGTGCTGGGTGGATGCTTGACTTATCTTATATGTATTTATTAATAACTCACGCTAGTAATCTGACCGACAGATTTCCACTTCAAAATAAAAAACTCAGTGAGCTAACGCCAGTTCCATACCAAAAAGATATTAATGATAAGACTCTTATTTCGATGGAATGTCAAAACCATGACAATAAAGAACATTTCTTTATTGTCATGAATAGCCTTCAAGAAATACAGCTTTCTCAGTTTCTAATGTTTGCTTATGAAGAGTACGATGGGTTCAAACCTTTTGTAAATGACGATATTCTGACTCTATATCCTGAAAGCACTAATAACAAAGCCTTTGGACCTCGTATAGATATTGATCTATCTTCAGAAGAGGTCGTTAATAGTAACTACCAAGGAAAATTTATCTATAAGGCAAAAAAACTCACTACTTCCAGAGTACAGGATCTAAACTGTCGCTCTAGAGCTTCTTTGACTTTAAATAAAGATAACTTTAAAAAGTATTATCAAACGCTTTGGAAATAGTTTCTACAAAAATACGAAGTGATTATAAGTATAGTTACTGAAGAGCCCAGCTGCTGAACTTTTTTATTTCCTCTGAAAGGTCCACGCCTAACTCCACATGCTTGTATTTAGTATTTGAATCCTTGATAAGCTGAACCAACTTATTCATGAGATCATGACCGGCTTTATACAGTACGACATGCCCCATAAGTGGCATTTCTAAATTGACCAAATCGCCAAGGGCATCCAAACATTTGTGGCGAACAAATTCATCCGGATACCTTAGCCCTTCTTGATTTAAAATTTTCTGTTCATCAAGAACAATGGCATTCTCTAAGCTCCCCCCCTTTGCTAATCCTCTAGCTTTCAAAGCTTCAACATCTTTCAAAAAACCAAATGTTCTAGCTGGAGCTATTTCTCTGGCAAATGAAGACTCATTCACATCAATATCAATTTTCTGTTTTCCAATTTGAGGATGCGGAAAATCTATTGTCACAGTCAAACGTAACCCATGATATGGTAATACGTAGGCCTGCTTATCACCCTCAGTCAAGTAAATGGGTTCAGTAATATAACAATACTGCCGAGGCTGATCTTGCTCAATAACACCTGCAACTTGAATGGCTTCACAGAAAAATTTAGCACTACCATCACAAATAGGAATCTCTGGTCCATCAAGTTCTATAATTAAATTATCAATTCGCAATGCAGAAAGTGCAGCAAGACAATGCTCTATGGTTGCTACACTAAAATAGGGTCCGCCAATCGATGTCTGGTAGGCAGTGGCCTGAACATTTTCACTTTTAACTTTGAGAAACGGCATATTAGGCAAATCCGCTCGTACAAAATGAACCCCCGTATTGGTAGGGGCCGGCTTAAAAGTCAAAGTGCAAGGATCACCTGAATGAATCCCAATCCCCTTTACAATAGCTTTTTTTTTAATTGTTTTTTGTAAAAACATTGTCTCTCTTCCTATTTATTAAACACCAAATAAAGTTTTCTTCGCATAATCGGTCAGCACCCGACCTCTTTGAGTTTTTTGAATCAACCCCTCTTGAATTAAATAAGGCTCGTACACTTCTTCCAGAGTATCCTTTTCTTCACTCAAGGCTGCTGACATAGTTTCAATTCCCACTGGCCCATCGTTATACTTTTCATGAATCAATGTTAGAATCTTGCGATCCATAAAATCTAATCCTAACTTATCAACTCCTAACTTATCTAAAGCTTCATGGGCAAGAGTTTCATTGATTTTACCATTACCTATAATATCAGCAAAGTCTCTGACTCTTTTTAATAATCGGTTGGCAATCCTTGGAGTACCTCGACTTCTGCGAGCAATCTCTTGGGCTCCCGCCTCATCAATGGGAACCTTTAATAGCTTAGCGTTTCTAACTAGAATAGTAGACAAAGATTGTCGATCATAAAACTGGAGTCGCTCTACAATACCAAAACGATCTCTAAATGGAGCATTCAACAAGCCAGCTCTAGTTGTTGCTCCAATCAATGTGAAAGGACTCAATTGAAATTTCATAGATCTTGAGCCAAGTCCATCCCCAGTAATGATATCAATATAATAATCTTCCATCGCTGTATAAAGATACTCTTCTATAGCCGTATTGAGACGGTGAATTTCATCTATAAATAAAACAGAAAAAGGCTTTAGAGAAGTTAGCAAAGCAGCGACGTCACCCTTTTTTTCTATCACAGGAGCTGCTGTGACTTTACACTCTACGCCCATTTCATTAGCAATAATATTAGCTAAAGTTGTCTTTCCTAATCCAGGAGGTCCACAAAAAAGCACATGATCTAAAGGCTCCTCACGAAGTTTCGCGGCCTTTACAAAAATTTTTAATTTATCTTTAATGTCTTCTTGCCCTGGAAAGTCAGAAAAATATTGCGGTCGAAGTTCATTTTCCCATTTTTTTTCTTGTTCAGAGGTACTTGCTTCAAGTATGCGTTCCATACACTTTCCTTTTTGTAACTATCTATCTTAATTTTAAAGTTGACTCAATTGTCCCAACGCTTTTCTAACACCCTCTTCAACAGTTACTGTCTCTGCCAAGCCCTGAAGGAATTCCTCGATAAGCTGAGGCTTAAATCCTAAATTAATCAAAGCTGTGGCTATTTGTTGATGATTAGACGATCTTGATTTCGTTTTCTTTACCTCTTCGATACGAACTAACTTACCTTGCAATGACAGAATAATTTGCTCCGCTGTTTTTTTTCCAATTTTTGGTAGCTGAGATAAAGCTTTAGCATCACCCGATTCTATCATTTCAACCAGTTGGTTATACCTAGCTCCCGATAAAATACTTAAAGCTGATTTCGGCCCTACCCCATTAACCTTCAACAAAGATAAAAAGAGATTTTTCTCTTCCTTAGTCAGAAAACCAAAAAGTTGAAGTTGATCTTCTCTTACATGAGTATAAATCCAAAAAACCACTTCTTCCTGCATAGATGCAGAAAGTTCAGAAAGAGTACCTAAAGAACAATAAACTTCGTAACCAACTCCCTGCACTTCAAGAATCACGGATTCTTGATCCAAGTACACACACCGCCCCTTAAGGTAACCTATCATACCATCTCCTGCCATTTTTTATTTATTTCCACTCTTGAAGTGTGGTAAAAAGCTAACGCCAATGCGTCCGATGCATCCAAGTAATTTATAGTTTTTAAACCTAATAAATGCTTTAAAACCTCATTCACTTGATGCTTATCAGCACCACCACTTCCAGTTATTCCCTTTTTCACCTCACGCGTTGAGTACTCAAAGACTTGTGCTTTGTTTTCCATGGCTTTTTGAATGCAAACCCCTCTTGCATGTCCAAGCTTAAAAGCAGAATCAGGATTTTTTCCTAGAAAAATTTTCTCAATACTCACAATTTGAGGTTGATACTTAGAAAATAAAATGTCCAAATTCTGTGCTAGTAAATGAATTCTTTCATTAAAGTTCTCTGACTCTTTCTTAAGCTGAATAATCCCATAGGTCATTACCTGTACTCGTCCACTATGCAGAGAAAGAAGTCCAAATCCTGTTACCTGTGAGCCTGGGTCTATTCCAAGAATTTTAATCATGGATTATTGAACCATTTCCCAAGTAAAATAGCAATTGCTAGAATCACTTGAAAAATGAGAAACACAATGTCAGTATGGATCAATGGCAACTTACTCACCCGATGTAATAGAAAAGTACCGCACAGCTCTAAAAAAAAACCCTGAGTCCCAGGTATTTGCCCCCCTAGCTGATGCTTATAGAGAGCTAGAACAACTGGATTTAGCGGAAAAAATATGCAAAGAAGGCTTAAAACACAATCCAGACTTTGCCGGAGGTTGGGTCGTTCTTGGTAAAGTTCAAAAAGATAAGAAAAACTTAGATCAAGCTATAAGTGCCCTCCAACAAGCTACTCAACTATCGGGTGATAATATATTGGCTCATATTCTATTGGGCGAAGTTTTTCTTGAAAAAAGAGATGCAACTTCTGCGATTAAGGCCTTTAAAATGGTACTTTTTTTTAACCCTCAACATGTAAAAGTAAAAAAAATTCTAGAAAAAATTGAATCTATGAGTGCAAAAGACTATACCGATGATGTCTTTCACTTCAAAAAGTTAAACCCAGTAGATGAATCAAAAAATAGTTATCAACCTGAATCAAGTGCTATCAATATTGACCCTAAAGGCCTTGAGTCAAAGTCTTCAAATCTCCAAACCAGATCTCTGCTTCGTGTTATTTCATTGCTTGATGCTTTTATAGCTAGAAATGAACTTAAGAAGGCTCAAGAATTTTTAGATGAAGTCAAAAAAGAATTTCCCGATGAAAAAGAAATTCTTTATCGCGAAAAAATTTTAAGATCTAAAAATCAATTTTCATTTTTAAGTTCAGATAATCGAATACAGCCAGTTGAAGAAAAACCAGTAGATGCTCAAAAAAAGAAAATAATACAACAAAAACAACTTGAAATTTTAAACTCACTTTTACAAGTTATCGAAGAAAAGAAAAACGCATTTTTTTAAAAAGTTCCAAAAGAAAGATGGTAGCGAATATCTGATTCGCCTTCCTTACGATCTAGTTTTTTACCAATTTCCATATTCAATGCCCCTACAGGAGTATTGTAACGAAGCCCAACACCTACTGAATCTCGGTAATTATCTTTGAACGGCAAATTTTTAATGTAAACAGAACCACCATCATAAAATACTCCACCATAGAAATTACCATAAATAGGAAATCTTACCTCAGATTTAAACAGAAACTCGGTAGCACTAGTTTTTAAATTAAAAGCTTGTCCGTCACTAATACCTAAATCTTGATTATTTGGAATAACTTCTTGAGTACCTATTTCAAATCCCCTTATTGTAGAACGTCCACCTAAAATAAAACCACGTTTATTATAGGGGACTCCACCATTTTCTTTGTTATTCAAGTTTTCCAAATAACCTAATCTCAGATTATGTGCTAATACCCATTTTTTATGGAATGGTAAATAGTGAGTAAAACTTCCCGTTGTTTTATAAAATTCAATTGTGTCAGAACTGCCCAAAACAGGATTAGCATATTCAAGATTAAATCTAGCAAAAATTCCAGAGGTCGGCAAAAAGGGATTATCACGATAATCAATATCAATAGTTGGACCCAAAGAAGCAATGCTTACTTCTTGAGTGGTTTGGTTATTAGAAATTAGAAAGTCCCTTGAGGATTCTAAATTATAAACATCAAAAATACCAGTTATATGAGTTGTAAAGTCTTTTTCTATAGCATATGAGTATTGATTACTTTCAGTGCCTACTTTAGATCCAAAATCACTAACATATCTAGATTTAGAAATATTAATCCGTCCTCTCAAGCGAGTGAAAAAAAGATAGGGCTCAACATAACCCAAAATAATTTTTAATTCAGGGTATTTAATATCCGCAATATTATACTTTCCCTCAACTCTTGCTGAAACTCCACGACCAGTTCCCAGAATATTACGATATCCTATTCCTGTATATCCACGAATAGTTCCTTGACGTTCATTTGTTGCTCCAGCACCTATATTAAATAATCCAGGATCTCTCTCTGTGACCTTAACAAGGACAGTTCTATTAGAAATACTAGTCCTTTGCTCTAAAGTTTTTATCTCAACCGTGTTAAAAAAACCTGTCTTCTGAAGTCTTGCAATAGAATCATCAATCTTTACAGGCGTTAGCGTCTCTCCCGGTTTAAATTCTAACTCAATCAAAATAATTTTTTCTTGAGTGTAGAAGTTTCCTTCTATAGCAATAGAGCTCACTTTTACTTGTGGTCCCTCATTAATGACAAAATCAATTTTTGCTCTGGTATTAGATTCATCGTAAATTACCAGATTTTCTTTTTCATTAGCAATATTGACTTCAATAAAACCTGATTCTTGGTATTTATTTTTAATCTTAGCAATTGCTTTTTCTAATTTGAATAGCTCTAAAGGTTGTCCCCTGTCCAACTCTATTAACTTAATTAGTTCTTCTTTTGTAAAAAACGTCATTCCTTTAAAATCAACTGAGTCAATCAATGTCTGAGGTCCTTCTTCAATATTAATGTAGATATTCACTTTATCTTTATCTTGTGTGTAAACGGTTCTTTGATTTTGAAGTTGAACCATCAAATAACCTTTATTTTGTAGCTCTAATTTTAGATTAGCCAAAGCTAAATCTACTTGATCTTTATTGTAAAATCGATCTTGAATAAGTTCACTAGCACCTTGATAAAACCATTGCTCATAATCCTTTTCAGACTTAGAAAAATTACCTTGAAAGATCAACTTATCAATATATATTTTTGAACCCTCGTGTATTTTAAAAACAATTTTCTTAGAGTATGGACTCAGATCCAAAAGTTCGGCTCTAACATCAACCCTAGCAAAACCTCTCTCTAGATAATAATTTTTTAATTTAAGAGCTAACTCTGAGCTGGGATTGGGATTTGTTGAACTATAATTTTCTAGATCTAAAGCTTGATTTAGCTTTAATCTAGATACTTGACTGTATCCCTCAAAATCAAAACTATACTTATACAACTTATTTAACACAAATGATAGATTCACAAAAAGTTCATCTTCAGTATATTTCTTTTCTGTAAGTATAAACTCCGCTTGAATATACTGATTTTCTTTAAAATAATCTCTGACCTTTTTTTGCATTTCATATAATGTTGACTCAGTGAAAGGTCTAGTTTTAAAAGGTGCTAACGACTTTTGAATTTTTTCCAGTATTTCTTTATTTTCAGAACTAAGTTTAATTTCTTGAATTTTTGTTGGAGCTCCTTCATCCACTTGCATTTTGATTGCAACTCTATTTTTTTCAATTTCTGGAACTTCAACATTAACTTTGGTATTCAAAAACCCTAGTTCATTATATGCTT
>JABWCN010000054.1 GCA_013359135.1 Pseudobdellovibrionaceae bacterium
ATAGAGACAAATAAACAGGCAACTCCAAGAACAAGTCCCAATAGACTCAAAGGAGTTGAGCCTCCAAATAAAGCCTTCCTAGTAAAAAGTAACTTCCATGCGATGTAGAGAGTATTTTTATTAATCATAGCACCTTAATTTTTTGATGTCGCTGTGACAACTTGTGATTTAAGATATGCCATGATAAATTCTTCAAGATCTCCATCCATCACATCTTGAACCTGCGAGGTTTCGTGATCAGTTCTATGGTCTTTGACTAATTGATAGGGATGCATCACATAAGATCTTATTTGAGACCCCCACTCTACAGCTTTCTTCTGAGAGTTCATCTCGTCCTTTTCTTTATTTCTTTTTTCTATTTCACGCTCGTACAACTGAGCCTTAAGCATCTTCAAAGCTTTTTCTCTATTTTGAATTTGTGAACGCTGCGTTTGGCATTGCACAATGATTCCCGTAGGCAAGTGATACATTCTGACTGCGGAATCAGTTCTGTTAACATGCTGTCCTCCAGCTCCACTGGACCTGAACGTCTCTACTTTAAGTTCATCTGGTTTGACTTCGATTTCAATATTATCATCTACCTCTGCCCATGCAAACACTGATGCAAACGATGTATGGCGACGAGCATTGCTGTCAAATGGAGAAATTCTTACCAACCGATGAACTCCACTTTCCGCTTTTAAATATCCGTACGCATAGGGACCTTCAATGAGAATAGTGCATGATTTAATCCCAGCTTCATCCCCATCATTCCTATCAATTAACTCATACCTATAACCTTTTTTATCACAAAACTTCATGTACATACGCAAAAGCATTTCAGCCCAATCGCAAGACTCGGTTCCGCCTGCTCCTGAATTTATTGATAAGTAGGTATTATTTGGATCCAATTCTCCGTTAAGAACTCTTTTTAACTCTAGGTCTTTTCCTAGATTTTCAATGGCTTTAATTTCTGATTTTACTTCTTTGAATGATTCTTCGTCATGGGCTTCTTGCGCCATCTCTAAAAGCACCTTAGCATCTTCTAAACGTTTATAAAATGCGTCCCATTCTTCAATAGCTTTAACCAATAAGGTCTTCTCTTTATTTAACTTTTGCATTTCTTGGGGCTTATCCCAAATGGCAGGATTTTCTGCCGACATAGTTACTTCTTCAAGCCTTTTTCGCTTGGCATCTAAGTCAAAGATACCCCCGTATCTCTAGGGATAGAGCATCTAAATCATTGAGTTTTCTTTTAACATCACTTAGCTCCGCAACCATTGACATGATCGATATCTCCTCTAATCTAGGGGCATCCAAAGTAGGACACTACCTACTAACGTAAGACCTATTTGCAGAGATTGTTACAACTTATTAAATGCGTTAAAGTATTTAAGCACCACAAGCTATTTAATTTTACTAGTTTTTAGTTCCTGATTTTTTTCGGCCAATAAACTCTCAATATCTTCAAGACTAGAAAGTGGAACTTCATAACCAAGTTTAGACTTGATTTGTCTTTGCTGATCCTCGGTCAAAATCAAAAACTGAATACCAAAACCGGCTGGAAAATTCTGCTCTCCACCCCAGGGTTGATGCCACCTTACGATAGCCTCAACAGGAGTGATATCATCTAACTCTTTAATTTTGATAGTTATCAATGTCCCAACAGGCAGACTTTGTGAAGAAATGACAAACATCCCACCAGGAGAAATATCTTTCGTATTAAAAAAAATTTGGGAAAACTCCACATGCTGACTCAAAAACTGTACATTCCAATATTTCTCTCGGCGCTCTTCTTTCCTAAGTAACCTACCATTTTGATGCCCCCGAACACTAGAAATAAACTCATCCCAAAAATCACTCTCTTCGTAGGTTTGATTTTTTATTATTCCAACAACCTGATCATTGCTAGAGTTCCATCTCAACCTGGCCACAGTAATTGTATTATCCAAGAGATTCAGCAATTGCCTGGCTTCCCACTTACCTTTAATAGTGAGTTTAATTTCACATAACACTCCATGAATCTCTTGCCCCTTTGACCAACTATAAAAATCATCCATCGAGTTAAATTTAATAAGCTCAAAGTCATCATCAATTGAAAAAAAATTCTCCAACTGAGACTTGATACTCATATTTTCTAAAATAATTGCTAGTTTTTTTTTCATCACTTCTTTTTATTTTTGACGGTTGCTTTAGTTTTTTTATCTTTTACTTTAACTACTGCTGCCTTAACTACTTTTTTAGAGGCGGACTTTGCCTCTTTGATCAAAACCTTAGTTTTATGTTTTTGTGTTTTTTTAAGTTCTATTTTTATCACTTTTTTATTTTCTTGAGATTTTACTAGTTCTTTTACAGCTTCCACGGTCTTAGAAGTTTTTTCTTTATTTTTTACTGACGCCTTCTTAGGATTTCTTAAATTCTCAAAGACTTCATCCTGCAAACCCATCATTAAAGCTTCATTTTCTTTGCTTTTTTCGTGATCATAACCAAGCAAATGCAGCACACCATGCAAAATAGTGTAACCAAATTCTTCTTCTTGAGAAATACCATGATCTTTAGCTTGTCTAATAATCACCTGTGGGCATAAAACTAACTCACCTAACGTAGTAGGATCTTCAGAATCAAAACTCAAAATGTCGGTAGGATAATCTTTACAGCGATAATTCCAGTTTAATTTTTTAGCATCATTTTCACCTAGAAAAACCAAGCCCAACTCTTTATCTTTGTTTTCCGAGTTTAAAACCTTTTTTCTGAATAATTCCGCCGTAATGCCCTGAACCCATTTTTCCATTAGTTCTTCAGAAATTTCCATTCCCGAATCATTGATTATCGTAGGTTTCATTACTTGTTCCTTTCAGCAAAACAAACAATTTAAATTTTGTTTGAGTTAATATATCCCAAACCACCCCCAGCACTTCGGGGATAATCTATTCTTTGATGATATATTCCTAAAAGGATTTTGACAAAGGCTTGCTCGACTTTAGATAAGTCCTTTAACGTCAAATTACACTGGTCTAACTGTCCATCAGAAAATTTTCTTTGAATGATATTTCTGACTATGTTTTGTAGACGTGTTGGAGTGGGCTCATCCAAAGAACGGGCGGCCGCCTCAATACTATCGGCCAGCATTACCAAGGCTGACTCCCTAAACTGTGGTTTAGGTCCAGGATAACGAAACTCTTCTTCTGGAATCTCAGCATCTTCCCCTTGCTTCATTTCGACAGCCTTATTGTAAAAAAAGGAAATCAAGGTGGTTCCATGGTGCTGGACAATTCCATCAATAATAGGCTTACCAAGTTTAAACTTCATTCCCAGTTCAACACCATCTTTGATATGCGCAATCAAAAGAGTTTTACTCATAAAGGGAGAAATTTGATCATGCGGATTTGCTCCAGGCTTTTGATTCTCTATGAAGTATTTTGCATGCTCTACTTTACCTATATCATGATAATAACTCATAACCTTAGCAAGCAATGGATTAGCCCCAATCTCTTCTGATGCCGCTTCCACCATACTTCCAACCATCATAGAATGATGGTAAGTTCCGGGTGCCTTGATAAGCATATCTTTAAGTAGAGGGTGGTTTAAATTTGACAACTCCAAAAGCTTGACGTCAGTAGTATAATTAAAAACAGACTCAACAAATGGAATCACCATCATGGTTATTAAAGAACTAAAAATTCCACCCAGAAAACCAGCAAAAATGAGCATATAAATGTCACTAAATGATTCATCTTGTTCCAGTTTGGAAATAAACATAAAAAAGGCAATAAGTAAGGAGTTCACTAATCCCGTTCTAACTCCGGCCCAATAAATATCATTTCTTTTTTTACAGTTAAAAACACCTCTAGCGGCAGCAATACCACCCACAAGAGAAACGATTCCAAACATATAATTGAAATCTTCCATCACCCCAAGAGCCAAAGACAAAAAAGCTGTAAATAACCACACAACCTCACCCGATTGAATGATCAACCCAATGATCATTGGACCTGCCGCAACCGGAGCTGCAAATAAAAAAACGGCATGCGTGAAATAGTTTCCAAGTTTAGAAACAAACGTTGCGTCAGCTACAAACATATAAAACTTGGTCATAAAAACCACACAAACAGTAATCAACATCATAACAATGATGTCCTTGATCTCAACCCTAACCTTGTTCAAAGTGAACCTTTTGATATAAGAAAAAAATACCAATACAGAAACTGATAGAAGTAAAGCCAAAGCTACAGCCATCAGATCTTTCTTTCTGTCGGATTGAATATTTTCAATCTGCTTAAGTACAGCCATATGAAAAGGCTGTATAGCAGTGCCCTTTTGAACTATGACTTGATTTCTTTTGATAGAGATCAATATCGGCAAAACAGAATCCCTGGCCTTTTGCTTTCTCGTAGTTAACTCTTGCTTATTTAGGGTCAAGTTCGGAACTAATAATGATCTAGAAAGGTAAAGCAAGTTGACAAGGTCAGTCTCTGAAAGCTTATCTAAAGACCTCTTCTCTTCGAGGTTAAATAGATCAGGATTTTGCAAGTCTAAAATTTCCTTCTTATTTACCTGCAACTCTTTTCCTAGATTACTTTTATGAATCACCTTGGCAACAACTTCATCTTGTCCCTGTGGTACATATCTATCTGGTGAATCAGCAATTTTCTTGTCATACCAAATATCTAAATTTCTGATCAGAGCATTTTCAATACGCGAATTGAATTTGTTTTCAATTAGCCACTCAAACAAATAGTCAGCAATGGGAACACTGAGTTCTTTTTCAAATTGTAACTTGTGCTCAAACAACTCCTTGATTCTAGCTTGCTGTTGATGAAAATTCTTAGGCCAGATTTGATCTTTGATTTGATTGCGCATGTATTTAAAAGATCTATAAACATTACCAGCCAAACGATCAAAAACTGTGGTATCATAGTCGTAAACTACAGCTGTTAGATTTTCAGCCTTGAGTCTTTTATCTTCGGTTGTTGCCTCATCAGTCATTTCAAAATTTACCGGCGATATAATATCCATAGGAGCGACATCACCAATTTTGAAGTTATGTGGTATTTTCAACTGAAAAAAAATCAAATAAGACAACATTAAGCAAAATAGCAAAACAGTCAGAACTCGCTTAACAGAAAAACGTTCTTCTAACCAACTCAAATATCTTCCAAAAAAAGTTTTCTCTAGTCCCAACTGATGAACCCAATCAAGATATTTATGGCTTGGATCTTCGTAATTCACACGATTTGCCGTCGACTTAACGCCAAATGTATCTTTATTAGAATTTAAAGATAGAGCCGCAAATCTTCCTGTTTTTTTTTCAGAAGAGGATGAGTCTTTAGATGATGGTTTATCGCTGTTTATTCCCATAGTTTTTTAGAATGCATCGGCTAACAAATTAAAAAAATGTATTGAATTCATCTCAGTTTTATACAAATCTAGGCCCTTATCGAGTCTATAATATGCCGCAATCACCAAAAATATTGAATGATTTTTCATCTCTAATGCAAATCGTTAAAGACCTTCGTGGTCCAGATGGGTGCCCGTGGGACAAAGAACAGACCCACGAAAGCCTTACTCCCTTTGCCATTGAGGAAGTCCATGAATTAGTAGAAGCCATAGAGAGTAAAGATGACGCCCACACCAAAGAAGAGTTAGGAGATGTGCTTTTTCAAGTTGCATTACATAGCCAACTTGCTGAAGAAAGAGGAGCCTTCACTATCAATGAAGTTATAGAAACTCTATGCTCAAAACTTATTCGACGCCACCCCCATGTATTCACTGATAAAAAAACGACTAATATAGACGAAGTTTGGAAGAATTGGGAACAAATCAAAACTGCGGAAAAAAAAGACAAAAAAGTAACAACATCAATATTTGATATCCCCCCATCAATACCCTCTTTACAAAGAGCTTATAAAATTGGTCTTAAAAGTCAAAAAATTGGGTTTGATTGGAAAACGGCGCAAGAGGTTTTTCTTAAAGTCCAAGAAGAGCTTGAAGAGTTACAAGTAGAAATTGATTTGCATACCAAAGATCAAAATAGTTTCAATAAAATGGAAGAAGAGTTTGGTGACCTTCTTTTCAGTCTCTCCCAATGGGCCCGACATATGAATATAGAACCTGAGCAAGCTCTTAGAAAAGCGAATAAAAAGTTTATCAACCGCTTCGATAAAGTCCAGGAGCTCTGTCAATCAAAAGAGTGGAATTGGGAAAAGTTATCAGATAAGCAAAAAGAACAATTATGGTCTGAAGTTAAAACCATAGAAAATCAAAAAAATAAGGATTAGTTATGTATACTATTTACGGCATAAAAAATTGCTCCACAGTAAAAAAGGCCCTTGATTTTTTAAACAAACAAAATACAGACTTCGATTTCGTCGACTTTAAGAAAACACCACCATCTCTAGCTGATATAAAAAGATGGACTGACTTTCTGGGAGAATTACCTGTCAACAAACATGGCTTAACTTATAGGAAACTAAGAGAGGAATTTGAGCCCCTTTCAACTCAAGAAAAAATGGAATTCCTAGTAAAAAATAATTCAATGATCAAACGGCCTATTCTAGAAAAAAAAGCCAAAGTTTTGTACTTTGGCTTTAAAAATGATTGGTCTATTTAAGACATTTGCACATCTAGTAACTTAAAATTTTCTTAATATTATAGGTTCTATCACATGAAAGTATCAGCTCCTTGGGGAAATAAAGAAAAAGAAGATTGGCTCAAAAAACAGACAGTCAAACGCTCCTATTTGAAGGAGGTAGTAACTGAAGTTGAAAAACTTCAAGCTCACTTTGAAGTTATCCATTATGGTAACCTTTCGATCAACCCTAAACTTTATCCATTGTATTTTGTTAAATCAAAAAAATTTTATTCTTCAAAAAAAACAATAATAATCACTGGTGGAGTCCACGGCTATGAAACAAGTGGAGTTCATGGCGCCTTAGCTTTTATGACAACAGCCGCTTTCAAATACTCAGATAAGTTTAACTTTATATGTGCACCATGTATCAGCCCATGGGCTTATGAGACAGTTAATCGTTGGAATCCACAAACGATCGATCCTAATCGCTCTTTTTTTATAAATAGTCCAGCAGAAGAATGTTCTTTATTTTTAAATGCAATGTCTGTATTCATACCAGAAATTTTCGCTCACTTCGATTTGCACGAAACCACAAATACAGATAATACCGTCTTTAGACCAACTAAAGCATTAAGAGACGGGACCATCGAAGATCCCTGGTCAGAGATTCCAGATGGATTTTATTTAGTAGGTGATACTGAAAATCCATGTCCTGATTTTCAAAAGGCTATTATTTCCTCAGTTAAAAAAGTAACTCACATCGCTCTTGAGGACAAAAATGGCAAGCTCATTGGTGAGAATCTGCAACAACAAGGAGTTATCAATTACCCTCTAAAAAAACTGTCTTTATGTACGTCATTTTCCAATGCAAGCTATACGACTACAACTGAGGTTTACCCAGATAGCCCCAAAGTCACTGTAGAAATTTGTATCAATGCTCAAGTGGCTGCAATCATTGGCGGTCTTGACTATCTTAGCTCACAAATTCCAGGAGGCTAATTACTAAATTGCTTGCCAAAGTTTTGAAAGCCAACTTAAAGAGCTTGGATCTTTACAAATTAACCTTACTGTTTGGTGGCAACTATAAGGACATCCCGACACTTTTAGAATTTGTAGATCTGTCGAGTTAATAAAATAATCTGGTAAATATGCTAAAGCAGTACCGTCTCTTATTAATATTTCCATAAGCTTTAAACCACTGACTTTGTACTTAATTTTTCGCGGAAATTTATCGTCACGCCAACCGTCAATAGAATCTGACTTAGTAATTTTCCCAAGTACTGCAGAATCAGGAGTCACAAAAGAATACTTTAACAATTCCTCTACTGGAATTGACTTATTTGAAGTGTATTTTTTCCAGAGAGGATGATGCTTAGATACCGTTGTTTTAAACTCGACCTTCGAAACTACTTTAGATTCTAATTCCAATGGAGCTTCAGAAGTTATAAAAGCAAAATGGGCTTCTCCATTAATAACCTGCTCTATTGCTTTTTCATCAGAACGTATTAAGAATTGAATTCTAGCTTGCGGAAATAGTTTTTCGATACTTTCAATAAGCCCGGTACCAAAATAACTCTGTAAAATTTCTTCTGATGAAATATATATATTAAGACTTCCTGCTTCCTTGCCTCGAAGCTCCAGTCTAGCATCTTCTTCTAACTGTAAAATTTGAGTAGCTTTCTTTTTTAACAACTCACCTTCTGGCGTGAGCCTAATTCCTCTCCCTGACTTAAAAAACAAAGGTGTTTGTAGTTCTTCTTCCAATCTAGATATGGCCTTGCTCAAAGAACCAGGAGAAACATGCATAGATTCGGATGCCTTATTGACATTTTCTATCTGAGCTACGGCCAGAAAATAACGGAGTTCAAACATTTCCATAATAGAAATATATAATTATATTTCGTTTCTTTTTCAATACAACTTATCTATATTCTCGGGCAAAATCCATTTATTTTGAAGCCAGACAACAATCGTCAGCCCTGTCTAATTATTCAACAGTGGAATTTCTCCCTTAAGTCTGTTTATTTTGAAATGGCGTTATTTATTCCTACCCACAACCTTGGCCCAGCCGTTGCAATAACTATAAAGCAACCCCCCCATGACGGCCAGGCACCCTCCCCCCCAGCCTGGTCGTCAACTTTTTTATCTCTGGCCTTTCCCAAAGAATAATTTCATAAGAAAATAAATCATGATTTCATTTTCAAGATTTAGACTTAATAGCATTTTAATAAATAGCAAAGTTCCATCAAAAAACCGCTTTCCCCAAATTATTATTAGACCACTTTTTTTGTTATTGATGAGTGTTTTTTTGAAAACATCAGTCAATGCCTATACTATCATCATTGATCCTGGACATGGAGGTAACGATAAAGGAGCTGTGTATGGTCCAGCACAAGAATCACATATAGTTTTTGATATTTCAAAAGCACTCAAAAAATTACTGGAAGAAAATCACTACACGGTGACTATGACCAGACAAAAAGATCAATTTGTAAGTTTGCAAAAAAGAGTTGAAGTCAGTCAAAATCAAAGTGCAGATTTATTTGTAAGCTTGCACGCTAACGCATCAGAAGACAAAAGAGCCAGAGGGATTGAGTTTTTTTTACAAGCTCCTCAAAATTCAAATTCTTTTGTACATAAAGTTTCAAAAACAGACTCTATGCTGTTCAATAATTCAATAGAAAATGAGCAGGCATCTCTTTCTAAAAAAGAGGATATAAAGAAAATTGTATCTGAATTAGCTCAAAATATTAAAATCAAGCGCAGCCTCTTGCTGAGCTCTCAATTAAAAAAAGAACTGCCCGGAGTTATTAAACAAGCTCCTTTTTATGTTTTAACAAAAACAGAAGTCCCAAGTGTCCTAATCGAAGTTGGTTTTTTAAGTCACCCAAAAGAAAATAAAAAACTTCTGACTAAAACTTACCAATCCGAGGTAGCTCAAAAGATTTTCTCTAGTTTGCAAAGATTCTCAGCTAAGTCTGAGTTTCAAGGGAATTCCCTTGACGAAAAAGCCGAAATACCTAGATAGTGAATTAATATCATCCACAATACACATTAGGAAATATCATGACAGACTTGTCTCAACAAAATGCTGCTTTTTTAAATTATTCGCGTAAAGACTCACGAAAGTATAATGAATTACGTAAAATTAAAATCACCCCTCATGTTGTTGATTCGGCTGAAGGATCAGTGATGATTGAATTTGGCAATACCCGGGTGATTTGCACGGCCACAGCTGAAACTAAAGCTCCACCATGGCTTTATGGAACTGGACAAGGATGGGTAACTGCAGAATATGGAATGCTTCCTCGCTCCACTCACCAAAGAATAAAAAGAGAAAAATCACTTAACGGAGGCAGAACTCAAGAAATATCTCGCTTAATTGGAAGAAGCCTGCGAGCTGCTGTGGATTTAAAAGTTCTTGGTGAAAAACAAATTATTGTTGATTGTGATGTCATCAATGCTGACGGTGGAACAAGAACCGCGTCTATCACAGGTGGTTTTGTAGCGTTAAGTTTAGCCCTGCAAAAACTTTTAAAAAATGGCGATATCAAGGCTATTCCCCTTAAAAACTATATCGCAGCCATTAGCGTAGGACTAGACAAAGAAACACCTCTTTTAGATTTAAATTATGAAGAAGACTCAAAAATTCATACCGATATGAATTTTGTTTTAACAAACAAAATGCAATTTATTGAAATTCAGGGCACGGCAGAGGCTTCTCCCTTTACTGATGAACAATTACAACTGATGATGAGCCTAGCCAAAAAAGGTTGTCATGAACTTTTCGAAGTTCAAAAACAATTTGTTCATGAAATTTTTGCGCTGAAAAGTGAATAGTTATTATTTAAAAATTCTTTCTGATTTTAACACTCAAACAAAATCTAAGGAGTAAAGAAATGGAAATTTGGGTAGCTACAGGCAACTCAGAAAAAATTAAAGAAATGTCTCTTATTCTTTCCCCTGCTATTCCAGGCCTAAAACTCAATCACCAAGGAATGATCCCAGGTTTTACACCTAAGCCAGAAGATGGTAAAACTTTTCTAGATAATGCCAGAATCAAAGCCAAATCTCTTAAGGCAGTTCGCTCCAACGACTGGGTCTTTGGAGAAGACTCAGGGATTGAAGTTCCTGGACTTGGAAATCTACCTGGTGTCCATTCAGCTCGCTACGCTGGTGCACACGCAAGAGATTCTGAGAATGTAACTAAGTTGCTAAAAATGATAACTTTGCGTAATGTCTCTGATAGAAAAGCAAAATTTCATTGTGCTTTAGTCGTCTTTACTCCCAGTGGGGAAGAGTGGGTCTTTGAAGCCGAGTTTTGGGGTAAAATCTCAAAATCACCCCAAGGTATTATGGGTTTTGGCTATGATCCCGTATTTATTCCCGAAGGCGAGTCGCAAACTTTGGCAGAATTAGGTCCTGGTTTCAAAAACAAGCACTCTCATAGATCTTTAGCTCTAAAAATGTTCCTGGAAAAATATAAAAAAATTTGACACTAACGATATATTTTCCATTGTGGTGAGTATTTTTTTGAAAAATTTTGTTTATAATGTATTATCTGCTTCGTAAAATCTAGCGAAGGGTCACCATGGAGAATTTGAAAATATTTTCAGGGAATTCTAACACCGAACTTGCCAAAAAAGTAGCGGAAGCAGCAGGAGTCAAGTTAGGTTACTCGGGAGTTACCTCCTTCGCCGACGGTGAAATCCAGGTTGAAATTCATGAAAGTGTTCGCGGCAAGCATGTTTTTGTTATCCAGAGCACTTGCCCTCCAGTAAACCAAAACTACATGGAATTATTCATTATGTTGGATGCTCTAAAAAGAGCCTCCGCTTCCCATATAACAGCTGTTATCCCTTATTATGGTTATGCTCGTCAGGATCGTAAAGTGGCCCCAAGAGCTCCTATATCAGCAAAATGTATCGCTGACCTTTTAACTACTGCAGGAGCCGATCGTGTGGTTTGTGTAGATCTCCATGCTGCTCAAATCCAAGGTTTTTTTAATGTCCCAGTAGATCATTTGTTTGCCATTCCTACACTGGCAAGAACCTTCAGAGAAACTTATGGCTATGGCTCTCAATTCGTTGTTGTTAGTCCAGATGCTGGTGGCGTAGAAAGAGCACGTGCCTTTGCGAAAAGAATTGAATCGTCAATGGCTATTATCGACAAAAGAAGAACTGGTCCCAATGAAGCCAAAGCCCTTCATTTAATTGGAGATGTCAAAGACAAAACCGCCATAATAGTAGATGATATGGTTGACACAGCAGGGACATTAACTCAGGCTGTAGATTCCATTTTAAAGCATGGTGCTACTAAGGTTTTGGCCTTAGCTACCCATCCTGTTCTGTCTGGACCTGCAATTAAACGCCTAACAGAAAGTCCTATTGAGAAACTTATCGTTACAGATACCATCCCCTTATCAGAAGAAGCCAAAAAGTCGGGTAAAATTGAGGTCGTGAGCGTAGCAAACGTCCTGGCAGAGGCTATAAAAAGAATTTCAAGCAATGATTCTGTCAGTTCACTATTTGAGTAAACTCTATTAAAACCTTGATTCTAAGCTTTATTTGTAATAAGCCTATGTTCCAATTAAACAACAAACACTTTTAATATTGTTTTAAAAGTACTTGAAAGAGGATGATATGAAACAAAAGTATGACTTAGCAGTCGAAGCACGTTCTATTGGTAAAAGCTCTTGCAGAGCTCTCAGAAAAGAAAGAAAGATTCCTGGAATTATCTATGGAGCTATTAAAAATCAAAATGTTTTTTTAAACGAAAGTGATATTCTCAAGTATAACACTCGTAAATATGATAATACCCTTTTCACATTAAAAAGCTCAGTTTCTGAAGCTAATGGTAAAATCGCTCTTATCAAGTCAGTAGATGTAAATCCTTTATCTAGAAAACCCGTGCATGTTGATTTGTATGCTTTAGATTTAACTAAAACAGTACGAGTTTCCGTTGAAATTAAAATTGAAGGTAAACCCATCGGTCTTGCTGATGGCGGTTTGTTAAATATCGTAAACAGAGAACTAGAAATTGAAGTTCTTCCTAATGACATTCCAGATAATATTACAGTTGATGTTTCTAACTTAGGTGTTGGTGACTCTATTCACGTTAACGACCTTCAATTAGCAAAAGGTGTTAAAGTAATTTCAGCTCCGGAATTAACAATTGCAGTTGTTAACTTGATCGACGAAGAAGCAGCTCCTCAAGCAGCAGCGGCTCCTGCTGCGGCAACTCCTGCAGCTGGTAAAGCAGCTCCTGCCAAGGATGCTAAAGCAGCACCTGCTAAAGATGCAAAACCTGCTGGAGATAAGAAGAAATAAGCATGTGGCTTATTGTTGGATTAGGTAATCCTGGATCTCAGTATCAACTCACCCGCCATAACATTGGTTTTATGGCGGTTGATTTTTTTTTAGGGGACAATAAAACTTCCCTTGAAAAAAAAGAGTTTAAGTCTTTTTTTTACAAAACCAAGTTTCAAAATCAGGATTTGTTTTTTTTAAAACCGCAGACTTTCATGAATCTCTCTGGTGATGCCGTCCTGGAGATAACTCAGTTTTACAAAATTCCATCAACGCAAATGATTGTGATTCACGATGAAATTGATCAATCTTTTGGTAAGATGAAAATTCAAAAAAATAGAGGCCATGGTGGACATAATGGAATTAGAGATATTTCCACAAAGCTAGGAACCAGTGACTATCTACGCCTGAGACTTGGTGTTGGGAGACCTCCCCATCCTGGGATGAACGTTGCTGATTATGTGTTACAAAAATTTAATTCTGAAGAAATGTCGGAGCTGCCGAATTTCTTAGATTCAAGTGTAAAAGCTATCGAGAGTATTCTTATAGATGGCTTCGATAAAGCAGCAAACAAGTTTAATCAATAATAAAGGAGATTGGAACTATGGCTCTTCAAGTTGGAATCGTTGGTTTACCGAATGTTGGGAAAAGTACATTATTTAATGCCCTTACTTCTGCTAAAGCCGAGGCGGCCAACTACCCTTTCTGCACCATTGATCCTAATGTAGGTGTTGTAACAGTTCCAGATCCAAGATTGGATTTAATTACTCAATATGTAAAACCTCAGTCTGTGGTTCCTACAACTATTGAGTTTGTTGATATTGCAGGGATTGTAAAAGGAGCTTCCAAAGGGGAAGGACTTGGAAACCAATTTTTGAGTCATATTCGTCAGACAGATGCTATTGTTCATGTGGTTAGATGTTTTGATGATTCTAACATTATACATGTTAATGGAAGTGTTGATCCACTTAGGGATATGGAAGTCATTAATACTGAATTAATGCTTGCGGATTTGGACTCTGTTGAAAAAAAGCTTCAAAAAACAGAGAAATTAGCAAAAATGTCTCAAGATAAAAAAGTCAAAGCTGAATATGAAATCACTAAAAAAGTCTATGAAGCTTTAAGTAAAGGGCTTCCTGCTCGGTCTGTGACTGTAGAAGAATCTGAACAGACTTTTTATAAAGACATGCATTTGCTAACCTCAAAACCTGTTTTGTATGCATGTAATGTTTCTGATGTAGATTTTGCCAAAGGTGGTAATGACTGGGTTAAATCTGTCGAAAAAAGAGCCCAAGAGGAAAGTAATAAAATAGTTATGATTTGTTCAGCAATGGAGGCAGAGATTGCACAATTGCCACCAGAAGACCGTAAAGACTTTTTAGCGTCTCTTGGAGCAACTGAACCTGGTTTAAATCGCCTTATCAGAGAAGCATACACACTTCTTGGACTAAACACTTATTTCACAGCAGGTGAAAAAGAAGTTCGAGCTTGGACAATTAAGACAGGAACAAAAGCCCCTCAAGCAGCCGGTGTTATTCATACTGATTTTGAAAAAGGATTTATTAGAGCTGAAACCTATCACTGCGAGGATTTATTTAAATTTAAATCAGAAGCTGCAGTAAAAGAAGCAGGTAAATACCGTCTTGAAGGTAAAGAATATTTAGTCAAAGATGGAGATATCTTATTCTTTAGATTTAACGTCTAGTTGATAATGAATTTGATTAATAAAAAAATGACTCATTCAATAAGTAGCTCTGATCCCTCGGAGCTCTCCAAAACTGAGGAATCTCTTGAAGCTGAAGCTCAGTTTTTACATCAGTTGTTGTTTCAAACTCATGCGAAAAAACAAATTACTTCTAACTACATTAAAGTACATCAAATACATGCAGTGTCTATGGCTGAAGCTTCAGAAAATAATTTGCTGACTCAAAAAAAATTGAGCTCCTTGCTAAAAATGAATGTTGATTTAATTGCATTAGAAGCTTTTTTACGCCTTAAAAACTCAAAAAATATCTTAACAAAAAAGATTCATATTTTATTTTATCTAACGGAAGTTGATCCTGACTATTCATTATTTTACTCAAACCATAGAAACGAAAAGTTTGTTCTGATCAAATTGGTTTTTCAAACCTTCCATTCCATATTTAAAATCACTAAAGGCTTTTGGATTTATAAAAAAAATTTAAATAAGATTAAAAAATAAATTTTCAAAAAATGTACTCAGGCATGAAGACTCACAATTAAAAAATAAGTCTCTAGCTCTGGACTTTTAAAGTCGACAATAGGTTGCTGAAGTTAGAATTGTTTTTAATACCCATATCTTCTAAATTTGAAACCCTTAAAATTTGAGTGTTTTTTTTAAGTCCTTTAATATTTTCTTTAGAAATAGGTAGTTTTATTTTTAAACCTTCAGCAAGGCTAACAACCAACTCAATTATGATCAGTGGCACCTTCAAGTAAAAAAAACTCTTATTCTGACTGATTTTAATGGCTCTTGCCATTTCTATTTGATTTATAAAGTTTTTACTAAAAAGATTAAAATCTTTTTTTAGTGGTTTATTGCTCATGATAAATTCAAGAGCAAGACAAAGATCATTAATAGCCAAATAGGAGATAGGTGATAATCCCTGACCAATGATTGGAACTATTGGGTATTTTAAAATACTTTTAAATAGCTTAAAAAACATTCCACCTTCTCCAACAATAAGTCCTGGTCTTAAAATATAATGACCATTTTCTAAAAATAAATTTTCAAGTTGATACTTAATTTTTCCATAATCACTATCAGCATCAGCAAAGGCGGAATAAGATGAGATAAAAATCACTTTTTTTTCTGGAAATTTTTTTAACTGTTGTATTAGCTTATGACCACCAACAAGGTTAATTTCTGCAGAGTTAAAGTCATGTGCACAATGAAAAATCCAATCACAGGATTCTAGGATATTCTCAGGAATTGCGTTTCCCAATGCCCATAGCGAAGAACCTTTATTAGTTGTAGATGTGTTCTCTGTTAAAAGTTTTCTCTGCATGCCTATAAATTCAAATTTCTGTGAGTTATTAAAATATTTAAATACACTCTTTGCTACAAATGAGGATGCCCCCAATACTAAAACTTTCATGTTAACCCATCTTTTTTTTCAGTTGCTCAGCGATTCTCATCGCATTAGCCATTAAAGTAAATGTATGATTTTTGGCTGGTAACTCTGGAAACAAAGAAGCATCAGCCAAGTAAACTTTTTTAAAATGATTAAGCAATCCATTCGCATCACATTCATATTTTTTATCAGGTTGTTGGCGCATAGGAATAGTACCAGCGTAATGAATTGCATTTCCTGGATTTGGTCTTTGTATTAACATGGGATGGCTAAATAAGTTTAATTCTCTGAGTAACTTAATCAACTTTCGCTCTTCTTGCGTTATGCCAGGCTTCTGTTGCGAATTAATCTCTAGTGAGCCATCTCTTCTTAATTTCAAACGTGAAGGGGGTTGACAGTCTTGAGGATAAAAAACTTGAGCTACAAATAAGCCAGTAATAATTTTTCTAATAGCTGATGGTAAAACTTCGGCACTCAAAGGTAAACTCATAATCAAATCACTGAGTAAAATATTTCCGACATTATACAATGATGCCTGAATAGGAAGCTGCTCATTCCTTTCAAGAATCAAATTCATCAAACCTCCCATTATGTTTTTATCTCTATTTGCCATGCCAAAAAGAAATGGATTTATCAAAGGAATCATGGCAATAGGATTGTCAACAAGAGGCAGTTCAGTTTCATAATCTTTAAGAGAAGCCAAAACACAACGTGTGGTATTCAAGGTTCCCATCGCTAAAATTAAATTTCTTCCATTGAAAGTTTCGTAATTATTGGTTGATAGATTTTTAGTAAATACCTCTACTCCTTTTTCATTTTCTATAAAATGTGAAACTAAAAAACCTGGCAAATAAGTAATGGCCTTTCGCTCTTCAAGTTTTTCTAAAGTTAAGGCTGGAGTATAAATCTTAGGATTTATACTTAAAAAACACTCTAAAGACTTTGTCGCATCTTCCTGATAGGCTAATCTTGAATGTCCAAAGAATAAGCCTTTTGGGTTTAGTTTATGACGTTTTTTTGATACAAATTATAAATACTATTTAAACCTGAAGATTTGCTCAAAGGTGGTAATAATTCTTCAGTACTCCCAAAAAAGGGAACCAGATCATCAGAGGTTCCTGCGATACCAATCTCTTTCGTTAGTTTTTGATAATAAGGTTCTAATTCATTAATCTTTATCGGATAAGTAGCCAACTCTTGGTCATTAAAACGAAAACACCCTGCTCCCCAAGCATTCGCCAGCCCTCCCTTAGAAAAACTTTGAATTGCAGAAAAATCTTTCGTGTGAATCTGGCACTGAGAAGAACTAGGTTTATCAACAATGTATCGCATCATGGGTGATTTAAGTTTCGGCGAAAGATAATCATTAAAAATATTATTCAATGATTCTAATTGCTCTCCAAGGAGTAATTTTTGCCCAAGATCTCCCCGTTCTGCTTTTATTTCTGAAAAGGACGGCAAATCCTCTGAATAAGAAACTTTTGGCTTAATACCCACATCAAGAAGTAAAACCTTTTTGCCTTGTAAAGCTTCAGCAGCCCAAACACCAGCAGCTCCAGAACCAACTATGATTACATCATAAATTTCCATTAATGCCTCATCTCTTTTATAACTTCTATTAAAAAAGATTTCACTTCAATAAATCATTTTTACATGTTGAATCTTTTTTTAATTGAATGATAAGATTTATGGCGTATGAATACTCACTCAAATCTCCATCACTTAAGTGCCATAGAAACAGCTCAAATTATAAAAAATAAAGAAATATCACCTCTCGAAGTATTTGACTCTCATGTCGAACTTATAGAACGCTTCAATCCCATACTAAATGCAGCTGTAGAGATGAACTTTGAAAAAGGAAGAGAGTTAGCAAAAAAATATAGCCAAGATTTACTCAAAAAAAAAGACTTACCTCCCCTTTATGGAGTACCTTTTACCTGTAAAGAAATGTTAGCTGTTAAAAATTTTAAAAGTACTGCTGGAAGTGTTTATTATAAAGATAGAATTAACTCAGAAAGTGCAACCGTTGTAGAACGTATAGAAAATGCTGGCGCAATACTCCTTGCCACCACCAATGTACCAGAATTTGGTTTTTGGTTTGAAACCAATAATCAAGTCTATGGACGTACTTCAAATCCCTATAACGAAAAAAAAACTTGTGGAGGAAGTAGTGGGGGGGAGGGGGCTCTTATTGGCCTAGGTGCTAGCCCCTTTGGCCTAGGAAGTGATATTGGCGGCAGCGTAAGAATCCCAGCCGCTTATTGTGGAGTATTTGCCCACAAAGCGTCCTCAGAAATCATCCCACTAACTGGACACTTCCCCTACTCAAAAGCTGAGATCAGTGCTCTATCAGATGAAAAATACCCCATGACAACTGTCGGTCCATTGGCACGCTCTGCAAAAGACCTTCTTCCTTTGATACAATTAATGATGGGACCAGATCAAATTGATCCTAAATGTAGTTCATGGACATTTGACTTTAAAATTAAAAAACCAAAAAAAATTTTTTATATCCCAGACCCTCTGATTCACGGCGCAAGTCCTGTCAGTAAAGAAGTAAAAACCCAAGTGATAAAATCAGCTGAATACCTTAAAGAAGTCGGTTACGAAGTTGAAGAGTTGAGTAACGATTTTTTTATTAAAGCACTCGATCTTTGGTTCAATGAGCTTAACCAAATGGATAGACTGTCTTTTTCTGATTTGATTTCTCCTAATAAAAAAATTCATTTTTTTTCAGAAGCTACAAAAATGATTCTTGGTAAATCTCCTCATACCTTTCCCAACTTTATCTTAAGTATTTTAGATCAATTTCAAGGAAAGTCTAAAGAGCAATATTTTCAAAACTCTCAACACCAGCAAGAAAGAATCCGTCTTCAACTACAGCTATTAAATTTACGCCAACGTTTTAATAATCTTTTAAATAATGAAAATGTTTTGCTTTTTCCTTCTCAGCCAAAAGCTGCCCCTGAGCATAATGTGCTTTTTGCAACTCCATTTGATTTCATTTATTGTGGAATATTTAATGCACTCAAAAATCCTTCAACCCAAGTTCCCGTTGGCATGTCTAAAGATCAATTGCCTCTGGGAATACAAGTTATTGCTCCTTTTAAGTATGATCACTTGAGCATCAGTATCGGAGAAGAACTTGAACAAGCTTTTGGTGGATGGACTCCGCCCCAGTTTAAGTAGGAGCTTTGAAACAAGTTACAGTTCTATTTCAAAGCAGAATAAATAACTTCAAGATTTTGCTTTAAAAAAGCTTCGTAAGTCTTGCCTCGCAATGATTCTCCATTGATATCACCTTTGATTGACAAGCCTAAATCCTTTGCTAGTTTTTCTAAAAAAATGTTATTAGAATTCACCTCTCTGAAAAGAGGTATATTAGGGTTATCTTTAAGCATTTTTTTAATCGAAATTAAATCGCTTGGTATTGTCTGATCCAAAGAATTAAAGCCCGTTGGGGAAAAAATTTTAATACCATATGCTTTACCATAAAAACTAATCGAATTGTGTGAAATAATTATGGTTTTGTCTTTTAAACCAGCAAATAGCTTCAAATAGTATTCGTGAACTTTAACGATTTCACTCTCTATTTTAGTTAGATTAATATTAACTTGTTTTTGCCAATTTGGATCTACTGAAATCAACTCTCTAGCAACCGCATTGGCTATCACTATAAAATTAAGTGGATGGTTCCAGTAATGAGGATCTTTATCATCTTTGAAAGGTAATTTCTCCTCGTTAAGTTCTATAACCTTCAATGTTTTTATTTTTCCTTGGATTTGCTGCTTGCTAAAGCCTTCTATGTCCTTACCAAGAAGAAACAATACGTAAGCCTCTGATAACTGATTCAAGTCTCTTGGAGTTAATGTGTACTCATGCCATGTCGCACTTTCAGGAATCAGACTTCTTAAATTCAGTCTTTTTTTAAAGTTAATTGAAACTAATAATTCTTGTGCTAGATTTTTTAATAAATCGTTGGAAAAATAAATAACTCTTGTTTTCTCTGAAACACTCAGAGTCTCTGCTTTTAGCTTAATATCTATGAAGAATAAAAGAATTAAAATACTTAAGCCAAAACTTCTCCTAAGTTTTTTCATAATCATACATCACATCCCATTTTAATTCAAAATCTGGTCTTTAACGGTTGAAAAAATTAAAACCAATATAAAAATACCTCCACCTGAAATAATGATTCCTGGTCCTGTGGGAATATTATATATAAATGAAACCAAAATACCAATAAAAGACATAACAATTGAAATCAAGATAGAAGTCTTGATTTGTTGATTAATATTCTTGCTAAACAACTTTGCTATCATCGCCGGAATAACCATGAATCCCAATGCCAACATAGTTCCAACAGCATAAAATGAAAGAATTAAAACCAACAAAACCAAAAAATAAAAAATATTTTTTACCTTAGTTTCATTAATCTTAAGAAATCGACTATACTCAGGATCAACAAGGATCAACGATAAAGACTTTCTGATACTATAAAATACTGGCAAAATAAGCAAAGTCATAAAGCCTAACAGCCATAACCACTCAATGGGTATCAATAACAAATTTCCAAACAACAAGTGCATCAAATCAATTTTAATTTGAGCTTTTGCGATAATAATAATACCCAAAGAGCTCATTACCAAATAAATCATCGCAAGAATACCATCGTCTTTAAAAACTGTTTTTTTGGACAAAAAATGCATCAAAATTAAAATAATAACTCCAGAAATCAATCCTCCTATAAGAAAACCGATGCTTGAGAAACCAAAAAAAATAAGTGCTATCGCCATTCCAGGAAGTAAAGAATGACTAATTGCATCTCCCATTAGACTCATTTTTTTTAAAGTTAGAAAAACTCCTAAGGGAGAAGAAAGTAAACTTAAAAAAATACAAGAGAGAAGAGCTAAAAAAAATAAATCATTAAATATAAACTCCAAGGTCTTCTCCCCTCAATTAATTTTCTTCTTTAGGATGAAAACAAAAATCAATGATTCCATTTTCATCAACTTTATCACTAGATAAGTTATAAATCATATTACAATTTTCTTTTACAAATTGAGAGTCATGAATTGTCAGCAGTATGCCGGTACCTTTATGATTTAAATCATTCAACAAATTTTTTAACTCTACAGCTGAAGATTCATCGATATTGCTAAGAGGCTCATCAAGAATTAATAACTCGGGTGAATTTAATAAACTTCTAGCAAAAAGAACTTTCTGAAATTGTCCTTGTGATAGCTCATTTAAAAACAACTTTGCTAAAAAAGAAATTTTCAATTTTTCTAACATTTGTGTAATTTCTTTTTGTTGTTGCTCATAACTAACTTTTTTTTCTTTAGCAAAAGCTAGCTGTAAAAATTCAAAAACAGTAATGGGAAAGCTTCGATCTAGTAAATAAGACTGCGGCAAATAACCAATTTTATCTGTTTTAAGATGGATGTGTCCTTGGAATTTGATAATACCTAAAATTGACTTCAAAATGGTACTCTTACCACTTCCATTTCTTCCAGTAAGGGCAACAAATTGACTTTTTTCAACTTTTAAATGAAAATTTTCCACTATTTTCTTTTTACCATAAGAAATATTCAAATTATGAACTTCAAGAATAACAGCCATTCTGAGAGTATTAAATCTTATTTTAAAATAAGGCAACTGGTAATAAATTCATGGCTATTTTCAAATAGATATTTTTACTGTCTTTGATTTAGTTAGAATCCATCTTAAGTTTAAAGATAAATACACTAAAAGCAGGCTTGGAGTAAAAAACAGTAATGGAGAAGTAGTCACTAATCTCCATCCTTCTGCAATGAGCGAACCCAAGCTCAAATAAGGAGGTGTAAGCCCAATCCCTATATAGGATAAAAAACTTTCAGTAAGTATGAACTGGGGAAGATGCTGTACCATAGAAATGGTTAATATTTGAGAAAGATACCCAAAGTAATGAGTCTTAACTAGATGCCAGTGACTGGCGCCCATGGAACTTGTTACAGATATAAACTCCTTCTGCCTAAGATTTGTAATTTCCGCCCTTACTAATCTTGAAATACTCATCCAGTTAACTAATCCTATGGAGAAAGTAGTACTTATTAAAGTTCTTAATACAGGATCTATGTTTTTAAAAAGAAGATTCCAAAAAATAGCTAAAAGACTAACCAGCAAATAATTAGGAATAATATCTAAAATATCACTAAATCGAGGAAGCCAAAATTTTAAATAGAAAGACCTAAATTGACTTAAACTCCCAACTAAAAAACCAATAACATGAGCTAGGGTAACGCTGCAAATTCCCAAAATTAAAGATATAAAACCACCTTGAATACATCTTAAAAAGTAATCTCTACCCAAGGAATCAGTTCCAGACCAGTATGAAAATGAAGGCGTCATAGAAATAAGATGAATATCTACTTGATTCCATCTAGACAAATTAATTAAAGGATACACTATAAAACAGATGATGAAAAAAAAATAATTAATTTTTTTCATATTGATTGTCCATTTTCTTCTCCATTTTCATGACCATGATAAATGAAAAATAAGTTTTTTAGAAAATTAGAAATCCCATAGAAAAAAAAATAAAAATTACCTATTAGAATAACACAAGCTAAAATTATTGGCAGATCTCGACTTCCAAGAGATTCTACAAACGTCAAACCAATTCCTGGAATAGAATAAAAAGACTCAAGCAAAAAATTTCCAGATAACATTAACAACAGTATCGAGTTTGCATAGCTAAAAAAAGAAGGAACCAAAGTTATAAATGAGTGCCGCCAAAGGACCTGATTTCTGGTCAGACCTTTACTTTTTGCTGTCACAATAAAAAATTCACGTTCAATTTCTTGCCAACGATGTATTAACATTTCTGTCATTTGTAAAGTCGGTTTTAAACTCAATAAAAAAATGGCAAATAAATAAGACTTAAAACTATCGGCCTGAAACTTAAATCTGACCCACTCCAGTTGATAACAAAAAACATAAGCAAACACCGGTACTATCACTATAAATGGAATTGCGTTTCCAACTATTAAAAATTTAGAAATTTTTTTTTTCAATGTTTCGTATTTCATTGCAAAAAAAGCAGTAATCAAACTTAAAATTAATACTAAAAGTATCGCCGGAATA
>JABWCN010000086.1 GCA_013359135.1 Pseudobdellovibrionaceae bacterium
TTCGCTCACAGCAGGCCTTGCAATATACCGACAAACTTTTTCGAGTCGATCCCGCTCATGGGCTTTGGTGGCAACACCTGCATGCAGTGAGAAGCCTGAACTTGGATACTACTTATGGCTGAAGAGACCACCGTCACAAAGAAGACAGCGAGATGAAGTGCTTTGTGAGTTAATTGCAAAGATTCACAAGCAAAGTCGTGGGACTTATGGTTCACCAAGAATTCATCACAAATTAACTGAAAATGGAGAAACCTGTGGAATAAAAAAAGTAGCAAAGCTAATGAAAGAAAAAAACCTTCGAGGCATTGCAAAGAAAAAATATCGGGTACACACGACAGATTCAAATAATGATTTACCCATAGCGGAGAGAGTTTTCAAAGTTGAAAATGTCACTGAACAAGTGACAAAGCCAAATCAAGTTTGGGCTAGTGACATCACTTATATACCAACGAAAGAGGGCTGGGTATTTTTGTGTATTTATTTAGATCTCTTCACTAGAAAAGTAGTGGGATTTTCGATGGCCGAGCACATGAAAACAGATCTCCTTATTAAGGCTATGGCGATGGCCCTGGGTAGACAAGTTGTGAATGGAGCTGAACTTCTAGGTCACTCAGATCGAGGGAGTCAATATGCTTCTGAGTCGTATCGTGAGTATTTAAAAAAGCACAATATTAGAGCTAGTATGTCACGTAAGGGTAATTGCTGGGATAATGCTTTTGCAGAAAGTTTTTTTCATACATTAAAAGTTGAACTTGTTCACAGGGAAAATTTTAAAACAAAAGAAGAAGCCATGAGTAAGATTTTTGAATACATTGAAGTTTGGTACAACAGGCAAAGAATACATTCTTCGCTTGGCTACAAGACTCCAGTACAGTATGAGTATGAAAAATTAACAACAGCCCTCGTCGCATAACTTATGTGTCCACTTTTTCGGGGGAAGATCAGTACCAGATTATAAAATGCCAACATCAGGTGAAGAGGTAAAGCTACAGGTGCAAATCTCTGTGGATAAGAAGGCATGGATGTCAGTCCGTTAAGATTCAAAGTTTTTTATCAATTTAGCTGGGGTAATCGGGGAAAAATTTTTAGAAATTTCTCCGGGAGGACTAGATCAACCTGAGTTTAGTCACGGAGATGTTGTTCGGGGTGAAGATCCCCCACGAATTGATCAGTTAATTTCTCAAAGTTACGGGTTAGCTGGTAAAATGATTGAACTTGTGAACAAAAATGAAGGTTCTGTCGCAAGTATTATCTCGCAAATGGATAAACTATTAAGTAATTTTAACAAAACACTTACGTTGTTAGAAAAAACATCTAAAAACAAAGAAATGGGCCGCTTACTTGATAATTTTGTTAAAATTAGTGATGACTTAGCTTATTTAACAACAGGCTTACGCTCTAAAAAAGCGGAAGAAAGTTATGATCTAATTCATAAATTGCTATTTCGATTAGAGCCTTTAGATGGCCCTCAAATCCGCAAATTCCTTCAGCAAGAGGGAATTAAAGCGAAGATCTTATAATTCAATTCGAAACTATAGTATTTTTGTAATTAGTAACTGTTATAAAATTCGACACTAGCTAGTTTGTCGCTTTTGCTCTATGCTCGGTTAAATTTTTTAAAAAGGAGCACAGATATGTTAAAGCATGTAGTTATTTTTAGTTTAATTGCGGTACAGGTGGTATTTGCTATCGAAGGTGATGTGAGTAAAGTTGTGAAGTTGGCTAATACTGTAAAACGCGTAGCGTTTGCATCAGAAGCATCTCAAGAAAATATCGATGAAGCCGAAGCCAAGTTGCGTGAAGTGATTGAATTATTAACTTCACAGTCGTCATCAAGTGGTGGCGGAGGTTCTAGTCAGGGTGAGTTTGGTTCTTGTTATGACTTTGCCTACCAAAAATACTATATTAGTCTGTCCTCGTCAAATGCTGCTGATAAGGCGTCAGCGGTGTGCAAAGTTGGTATTGATTTAGAAGTAGCCAAGTTTCTTTATGAAAAATACTACATTTCATTAAGCGCAGTAAATGCAATGGATAAAGCTGCCAAGGGTGCTGAAAAAGGTTCTCGTGGAAAACTCCAAATGATTAAATATATGTATGAAAAATACTACATTAGCTTAAATTCAGCAAATGCAGCGGATAAAGCTGTAGAGGGTGCAAGTAAGTTAAAGAAAAATGGGCAAGGTTGCATAGAAAAGCTATATGCTAGTTACTACGTATCTCAAAGCGCGGCAAATGCGATGAATAGTGCGGTCACAAGCTGCGCGAAATAGATTTTTGACTTCTAGTTGCGATTTAAATTTTCATGTGAGCTTTAAATCGCAACTTCAATGCCAGTCTCATCCTTTTGCTCCTAAGGCTATTGGATAGCCTTCGCTCAAGATCTTTCAACGGTCGAAATTATTACCAATCATCTAATTCGATTCGAACTATAGTATCCTGACTACAATTTCCCAGTGCAACTTTAGTAGAGAGAAGCTGACGCCAGAAATGAGGGTAACATAAGGGCTTCTTATCGTGATGACCCCTTAGATTTTGGAATAAGGTACTTTGCGGCTTATAGTAAATGGCTTTTATGCTCCTTAGCCTTCCGAACTACAAGTCAATTGCTCGAAGTGTACGTCAAAAATAAATTATCATCTTGTATTAAAGCCAATGTTGCTCTTGTGACAGCCTCAGATACCAACGCTTTTTTTCAAATAGTACTATCAAATGATCAAAAGAAATTACTTGTCATAATGGGGCATCTTAATCTTCCAACCAATGGCTTAGCACCAGCAACAAAAGGTAATTCGCCTCAGCAATTGTTGTATATTCCACTTGATGGCAAAGCTTCTTCTATCGTCAATCAATCTGTTTTTACTTCTAGCAATATTTATGACGCAGCTTTTTTAAATGATTCAACAGGAATCATTTATTTTGGTGATCAAATCACCCCAGGAAACAACAATGCTTTTTTATGGAAGATTCCTCAACCTTAGAAAAAAGTTCAGCTGAGTTGATTTTTAAAAATTTATCATGGTTCGAACAACCAACTCATGATCATGCGTTTAAGAAACCACTCAAAGCCAGGAAGATCACATAACATCATCCAGACGTCTGACAATTCTGCCGAGGCGGCTGCTTTCCATATGTCTTCAAAGATAGTCTGTGTTGATCCATGTACTAAGGACGGCAATCCACCATCATCAACCTCACCTAAACCAACGATTTGAAGCGAACTCCATAATTCTTTCATTACACGATAAAACCGTGGCTCTAAAAATTTTCCTTTTAACCCTGAAAGGTTTTTAAGATCCTTGATCGACAACGGAAAATTTGAGGATAGTTTATCGTGTTTGATCAACTATCCTACTGAAGCCTTGCTACTGTTATCGATTTATTTTTTTCTTTCAAGGGATTTAATTTGACAGCTGTCACGGCAGCCCAGTTTCTTGTTTTTCCTGACCATCTACTTGGGTTCTTTGTTTTTGCTGCTTCATAAATTTCATTTCTATTTTTTAAAGTTTTAAATAACGATTCAGAAAATGGATTGTCATTGCTAACACTGGACCGACTGAATGATGGAACAACACCAAGCTTCTGCATCGTTGCTAGAATGTTAGCTCCTTTCATGGCCCTCCGTTATCGGCGTGAACTACGATTTGATGCTTACTGATTTTTTCTTTTTTGCAAATGTCTGTTAGTAAAATTGATGATAACTCCATGTCTTGATTTTCATGCACACTCCAGCCAACTATTTTTCTAGAAAACAAATCTAGAAATAAATATAAATAATAAAATTGTCCGCGCACTGAACTTTGCAAATAAGTGATATCCCAGCTGTAAATCTGATTCGGCTTTGTAGCTTCATAAGCCATTGGTCTTTCAACGACTCTCGGCTTCGATAACCCACGATGTGCTGTTAGTTTTTCAGCTTTTAAAACACGATAAAAATTTGATTCATTTGCAATGTAAATTCCATCATCAGCTAGTCGTGGCACGATCGGATGCGGGCTTAAATTGACAAAAGCTTTACTCACTTACGAGTTGTATCGTGTTCAAAACCATATTTTTTTGCAAGCTCTTTAACCTTGTAATTGCCGGTTAAGTATTCGTAAACAACTTTATTTTTAAATTCTGTTAGCCAATTTTTGTTTTTTTTCTGATGTCATAATTCAATTCTGCTTCTTTATCCTATCGAATATTTTGTTTGGAATCGAACTAGACCTGTTCCATTTTGATAGGAGCCCAGACAACGATTTTTTTACCGCACTCCAGCCAACTAAAGTTCACCATCATTTCAAAGATAATTTTGCACAGCAGCACTTTGACAGTCTTACTCAGTCACTAGACTAAGAAATTTATCCACAGCGGATTCATTCGTTCAAAATCTTGAAAAAAACTTTCGGTAAATCAAAAATATCGGGCAAATTCAGAAAAGCAGTGAAATTCCTTGCCAATTGCCCGTTTCAATTACACAATTTTTACAAAAACTAAGGAAAATCTAGATTTTAAAATTGAACAATTCTGGCTTAAAAATTCCTATCCTCTAAATCAGGTGTGACTCAGGTAGCTTTAAGCTACGGTAGAGGCTACGCCACTGTTTTCGGGTAGTAATGATTATGGCCAACTGGGTGATGGAATTATATAGAGAACCAGCCTATAGCCAGTTCCGTAAATTTGTTCGTAAAGATGTTGATAATCGAAAGGAAATTGTATGAAACAAGTAATACCAATTCCAAAAAATAATTCCCTAAATTTGAGCCCAACTTCTTGAGCATAAATTTTTAATAGCCCCATCTTGATCACAA